>NZ_JBEORH010000001.1:0-808503 GCF_040302165.1 Nocardioides sp. NPDC127503
GTTGGTCATCACGATCGAGAACAGGAGGCTGCCGCCGAGGATCACGGCGAGGCGTACGAGGAGCTTCATGTCTCCAGCCTCGCTGATCGTGCTGCGGGGCGCATGAGTGCGAGTACTCAGCCTTGCGGGAACGACTTGACCCTTGACACGGATGAGCCACGCCTCGATCGTGTTCGATAACGATTTCGAAGGAGCCGCCATGACTGTACGGAGCAGCGGCTGGCAGCCGGGAGGCGCGGTCCGTCCGACGTCGACGCCGCTCGCCGCCGCCAGGGGCACGGGCAACGTTGCCGCCCTCACCTTCGACGACGGCCCAAACCCCGGCGAGACGGATCGCCTGCTGGAGATTCTGGCGACTCACCAGGTCACCGCGGTGTTCTGTGTCATCGGCCAGAACATCACTGCCCCCGGCGGCGCCGAGATCCTCAGCCGCATCGTCGCCGCGGGCCACACGCTGTGTAACCACTCCACTTCCTACGCCGACATGGGCAGCTGGTCGCACGCCCAGGTCGAGCGGGATCTCAAGGCCAACCTCGCGACGATCCGAGAGGTGCTGGGAGACCCGGCTCAGAAGGTGCCCTACTTCCGGGCTCCCAACGGCAGCTGGGGCAACACCGGAGAGGTCGCCGCGTCCCTCGGCATGCAGCCGCTCGGGCTGGGCAACGTGATCTTCGACTGGGACGGCAACGACCTGTCCGAGGAGACGCTGGCGAGCAACCTCCGCGCGGCGATCCAGCCCGGCGCGGTGGCCCTGGCCCACGACGGTGGTGGCAACCGCGAGAACACCGTCGACGCGGTCGAGACGGTGCTCCCGGAGAAGCTTGCCGAGGGATACACCTTCACCCTGCCGCAGGGCGGCATCCCGGGCGCAGACTGGACGCCGAGGGTGCGGTGGTGACGTACGACCTCGTCGGCCCGGGCCAGGTCGGCGACGTCGGCTAGATTGCGCGTCGTGAATGGATCGACGAGCAGGCGGAGTGCCCTGGTGGTCGGTGCGGGGATCGGAGGGCTCACCGCGGCGCTCGCGCTGTCCCGGGTGGGATGGCAGGTGACCGTACTGGAACGCGCGCCGGAGCTGGGCGAGGTCGGCGCCGGACTCTCGATCTGGCCGCGGGCGTGGAAGATCCTTGCCGACCTCGGGGTCGCGGATCGCCTCGTGGACGGGACCCGGCCGGCGATCCAGGCGGGACTGCGGCGGCCCGACGGGCGCTGGTTGGCGAAGGTGGGTGCCGACGCCGTCGAACGGACACCGGTGATGGTGCATCGGGCCCGGCTGCACGAGGCGCTGGTGGGCGAGCTGGAGACGCGCGACGAGGTCGAGGTACGCACCGGGGTGACCGTCACCTGCCTGGCTGATCTCGACGACGTCGACGCCCGCGGCCCGGCCGACGTGGTGGTCGCCGCCGACGGGATCCGCAGCACGATCAGGAACGAGCTGCACCAGCGCGAGGACGTACGTTATGCCGGCTACACCGCCTACCGCGGCGTCACCGCGGAGCCGGTGCCGGGTAATGCGTCGACGACGGGCGGGGAGACCTGGGGGACCGGGGTGCGCGTCGGCTACGCGCCGCTGGTGGATGGCCGGACCTACTGGTTCGTCACCGCCAACCGGCCGGAGGGGGAGACCGGCGGGAACCATCACGCCGACGTCACCGCGCTCGTGGGCGACTGGCACGACCCGATCCCGCAGCTGTTGGCGGCGACGCCGCCGAGCGCCGTTCTCCGTGGGGACATCTGTGACCTGCGGCTGCCGCTGAAGCGGTTCGACCACGGGCGGGTCGTGCTCCTCGGCGACGCCGCGCACGCGACGACCCCCAACCTCGGTCAGGGCGCCTGTGCCGCGATCGAGGACGCCGCCGTTCTGGCCGCGCAGCTCGCCGGCCATGCTCGCGTCGAGAGTGCGCTGGTGGCGTACGACCGGACCCGGCGGCCCGCGACCTCTCGGCTGGTGCGGGCGTCCCGGCTGGTCGGCGTGCTCGGCCAGGTCGAGAACGGCCCCGTGGTGGCGGTCCGTGATGCCGGGCTCG
Organism: Nocardioides sp. NPDC127503; assembly: GCF_040302165.1. Lineage (NCBI taxonomy): Bacteria > Bacillati > Actinomycetota > Actinomycetes > Propionibacteriales > Nocardioidaceae > Nocardioides > Nocardioides sp. NPDC127503. The sequence goes on from NZ_JBEORH010000001.1 coordinate 2,028, forward strand.
CGGGGCTCGGCGCGATCGCGGGGCTGCTGAGCAGGTAGGCGTCACAGCCGCGGGGCCGCTGGTGTCTGGATGACCATGACGGCTACCTATCTCACCCTGACGCTCATCGCCTCGATCGCCGCGCTCGGCGGGGCGGTGCTCAACCTGACCGGTCATCGGATACCGGTGACCGAGGCCCAACGGCTCTCGGTGCCGCTGGAATGGCTGAGGTTCCCGATCGGGGCGTCCTACGCGCTGGGCTTCCTGGGGCTGCTCGTCGGTCTCGCGGTCCCGGCGGTCGGGATCGTCGCGGCCGCCGGGTTCGTCGTCTTCTTCGTGCTCGCGATCGGGGCGCACCTGCGGGCGGGGGACCGGAGCCTGGGCCGCGCGGCCGGTGGTCTCGCGCTCTCACTGGCCACGCTCGTCGCCACCGGGATGTACGCGGCGGCGCAGTCGGATCTTGGAGGGGTCGTCGCGGCGTACGTCAACGAACGTCCGGACCCGTGGTGGCCGGTCGTGCTGCTCGCGGTGATCCAGATCGGCGACGCGGCGATGTGCTTCAAGCCGGTCAGCTTCATCGCCCAGTGCTTCACCGACGTCGGGCTGCCGCGGGCCCTGTGGCCGGTGATGCCGTGGGTCAAGGTCGCCGCCACCGCCGGCCTGATCGCCGGGCTGTGGGTGCCGTACGTCGGGGCGCTGACCAGCGCGGCGCTGGTGGTCTACTTCGTGCTCGCCGTCTCGGCCCACATCCGGGCCCGCGATTTCGGCCGCAACCTCGCCCTCAACGCCACGTTGTCGCTGGTCCTGTGCGCGGCCGTCTTCGTCTTCTGCTTCCTGAGCTGAGCGGTTCCTATGACGCGCCGAACAGGGGCAGGCACGGCTCCAGGCCGCTGACCTCGATCTCGCTGCGATCGTTGAGCTCCCACCGTTCCCGGCCGAGCCGGAGGCGGTGGGAGACGAGCACCTCACCGTCCCGTACGTCGCGGGAGATGCCGTCGGGCTCGTAGCCGAGCCTGGTCGACACCCCGACGGAGGCGGCATTGTCGGGGAAGGCCTCGGAGGTGGCGTAGGCGCCGCCGAGATGGTCGAAGACCAGGGTGAGGGCGCCGAGGCGGGCCTCGGTGCCGAAGCCGCGGCGGTGGTGTCGCAGGCCGAGCCAGGACGCGGTGGTGACCTCGCGTCGGGTGGCGAACTCGGTCGCCGAGACCCATACGACCCCGATCGGGTCGTCGTCGAGGAAGGCGGCCAGCCCCAGGCTCCAGTCGTCGGGCTTCCACTCGCCCCGGCTGGACCAGGCGCCGCGCATCACGTGGCGGGCCCGCTCCAGCGGTGGCCGCTCGGCCCACGGGGTCAGGAACGGCCGCTGTGTCGGCTCGTGGACGCCGTCGGCAGCGACCTGTGCCAGCTGCGCGAGCTCGAGGTCGGTCGGCAGCCGCAGCTCCAGGCGCGGGGTCCGGATCACCAGGCCGAACAGCGGCCACACCTCGGTGGGAGTCATCCGCCCATCATTCGAGAGCGCGTACGCCGCGGGCAACCAGTTATCAGGACTCGGTGCTGCCCTGGGTCCGCACGTGCTCGAGGAGGTCGGGCGCTGCCGAGGTGTAGCGGTCGACCTCCTCGCCGCTGTCGCAGGTGCACAGCACGATGGTCACCTCACCGGCGCGCGGCCAGATCGCCTCCCAGGTCGCGCCGGCCTCCTCCCAGCGGAGCAGTCGCTCGAGGTCGTACGTCATCGCGTGATCCGTGCGGTCAGCCGAGGACGGCGTCGACGGACTGGTCCCAGAGGCCGGCCGCCTCGTCGATGGACGCGGAGTCGACGACGAGGGCGGGGATGAACCGCACGACCTGGCCCCAGGCGCCGCAGGTGAGCAGCAGCAGGCCGCGCCGAGCAGCCTCCTGCTGGGCCGCGGCGGCGGTCGCGCCGTCCGGCTCGCCGTCAGGGGTGCGGAACTCGTTGCCGAGCATGAGCCCGAGGCCGCGTACGTCGGTGATCGCCTCGTGCTTGCTCGCGACCTGCTCGAGGGCGGAGCGGAGCTCGGCGCCGCGCTCGGCGGCGTTCTTCACCAGACCCTCCTCCTCGATGACGTCGAGGGTCGCCAGGGCTGCGGCGCAGGCGACGGCGTTGGCGCCGTAGGTGCCGCCCTGCGAGCCGGGCCAGGCCTTCGACATCAGCGCCTCGCTCGCCGCGATCGCGGATAGCGGGAACCCGGAGGCGAGGCCCTTGGCGGTCATGATGATGTCGGGACGTACGCCGAAGTGGTCGTGTCCCCAGAACTCGCCGGTGCGGCCGAAGCCGGTCTGCACCTCGTCGATGATGAGCAGGATGCCGTGCCTGTCGGCACGCTCGCGCAGGCCGGCGAGGAAGGTCTCGTCGGCGGGTACGTAGCCGCCCTCGCCGAGGACCGGCTCGACGAGGAACGCGGCCGTGTCGGCTGGGGCGCTCTGGGTCTGCAGCGTGTAGTCGAGCTGGCGCAGCGCGAACTCGGTCGCCTGCTCCTGCGGCCAGCCGAAGTGGGGTGCGTCGGGGAAGGGGGAGACCACGACGCCGGCCATCAGCGGACTGAAGCCGGCGCGGAACTTGGTGCCCGAGGTGGTCATCGAGGCGGCCGCGACGGTCCGACCGTGGAAGCCGCCGTGGAAGACGACGATGTTGGGGCGACCGGTGGCCTGCCGGGCAAGGCGGATCGCGGCCTCGGCGGCCTCGGAGCCGGAGTTGGCGAAGAAGAGACTGTCGAGTCCTTCGGGGAGCACGGGTCCCAGCCGGTCGACCAGGTCGAGGAGAGGGCGGTGCCTGACCGTCGTGTACTGCCCATGGACCAGGTTGGCGATCTGGCGCTGGGTGGCCTCGACGACCTTCGGATGGCTGTGGCCGGTGCTCGTCACGCCGATGCCGGCGGTGAAGTCGAGATAGCGGCGGTCGTCCTCGTCGAAGAGCTGGACGCCTTCGCCGCGAGCCGCCACGACCGGGGTTGCCTGCTTGAGGATGGGGGAGAGCTTGGCCACCGTGGACTCCTGTTGATTGTCGACAATCCGACTGGCTACTACAGTAGGCGAGCGTTCGACGGCTGTCAGTAGGACAGTCGAATGCTGACCTTGGAGGCTGATGCGGGATGGGCGGAGAACCGAACGAGGCACGGGTCGTGGCGGAGGTGCCGAAGGGGCTCCTTGTCGCAGGTCAGTGGGTGGATGCGAGCGACGGCGCGACCTTCGACGTGCTCGACCCGTCGACGGGGGAGACGCTGTGCGCGGTCGCCGACGCGACCCCCGAGGACGGCCGCCGTGCGCTCGATGCCGCGGCGGGCGCGCAGAAGGAGTTCGCCGCGACTGCGCCGCGCGCCCGGGCCGACATGCTCATGGCCGCGTTCGACCTCCTGCACGAGCGGATCGAGGACCTCGCGCTGCTGATGACGCTCGAGATGGGCAAGCCGCTGGCCGAGGCGCGCGGCGAGATCGCGTACGCCGCGGAGTTCTTCCGTCACTTCGCCGAGGAGGCGGTGCGGATCGAGGGCGGCTACCAGACCGCGCCCGCCGGCGGCTCCCGGTTCCTCATCACGAAGCAGCCGGTCGGCCCCGCGCTGCTGATCACGCCGTGGAACTTCCCGATGGCGATGGGGACCCGCAAGATCGGGCCGGCGATCGCGGCCGGCTGCACGAGCATCATCAAACCCGCCCAGCAGACGCCGCTCTCGATGCTGGCGCTGGGGGAGATCCTTCGCGAGGCCGGCGTGCCCGACGGGGTTGTCAACATTCTGCCGACGACCCGGCCGGGTGAGCTGACCGAGCCGCTGCTGCGCTCCGGCGTGATCCGCAAGCTCTCCTTCACCGGTTCCACCGCGGTCGGGCGGGTGCTGCTCGGCCAGAGCGCGGAGAAGGTGCTGCGTACCTCCATGGAGCTCGGCGGCAACGCCGGCTTCGTCGTCTTCGAGGACGCCGACATCGACGAGGCGGTCGCGGGCGCGATGGCCGCGAAGATGCGCAACACGGGGGAGGCGTGCACGGCCGCCAACCGGATCTACGTCCAGCGCTCGGTCATCGAGGCGTTCGGCGAGCGGCTCGCCAAGGCGATGTCCGAGCTGCCCGTGGGTCGTGGCGTAGAGGAGGGCGTACGCGTCGGGCCGCTCATCGACGAGGCGGCCAGGGAGAAGGTGCAGACCCTTGTGGACGACGCCGTGGCCGGCGGCGCGCGGGTGCTGACCGGCGGCACCGCCCCCGACGGGCCCGGCTACTTCTACCCGCCGACCGTGCTCACCGGAGTCCCCGCGTCCGCGAAGATGGGCAGCGAGGAGATCTTCGGCCCGGTCGCGCCGCTGACCCCGTTCGACACCGAGGACGAGGTGGTCGAGGCGGTCAATGACACCGAGTACGGCCTGGTCAACTACGTCTTCACCAACGACCTGCGCCGCGGCCTACGGGTCGCCGAGGCGCTCGAGTCCGGCATGGTCGGACTCAACCAGGGCGTGGTCTCCAACCCCGCCGCCCCCTTCGGCGGCGTCAAGGCCTCGGGACTGGGGCGGGAGGGCGGGCGTACCGGGATCGAGGAGTTCCTCGAGACCAAGTACGTCGGGATCGCGATGTGACCCAGGCGTGATCCGGTCTAGACGTAGCCCTCGTCGTTGTCCTCGGCGTGGATCAGGCGCCGCAGCGCTTCGTCCATGTGCAGCTCGACGCGCTTGAGGGTCAGCTTGACGTCGCCGGCCTCGATGGCGTCGACGATCTGGATGTGCTCCTCGACCAGCTCGAGAGGCTGCTGGTAGGTGCCCTCCAGTGCGGTCAGGCACATCCGCGTCTCGACGATCAGGGTCTGGTGCATCCGGGCCAGGCGCCGGCTTCCGGAGCACTGTACGAGTACGTCGTGGAAGCGGAAGTCGGCATCGCTCAGCTTCGCCGGGTCGCCCAGCTCGAGGGACTTGGACATCGCGTCGCAGGCGGCGCGCAGCTCACGCAGCGCCGCGGGGATCCGCGCCTTAGCGATCATCGTGGCGGCGGCACCTTCGACGGCTGCCCTGGCCACGTAGATGTCTCGGATGTCGGCCTCGTCGAGCTCGATCACGAAGAGCCCGCGGTTGGGCTCACTGCGGAGCAGGCCCTCCTGGACGAGGCGCTGCATCGCCTCGCGCAGCGGGCCGCGGCTGACGCCGAACTGCGCCGAGAGCGCGGTCTCGCTCAGCTGTGCACCGGGCTGCAGGGTGCGCTCCATGATCGCCGTGCGCAGCTGGCGAGCGATGACCGAGGCCGTCGACTCTCTGTGCACGGGTTCGAAGCTCGATGTCACTGTCAACGTGGTCTCCGATAGGTCACCGAGAAAGAGTTTGATTGTTGACAATCATTGCATGTGGCCAGGGTCGCGGGACGGAAAGACCAGCGAGCGGGCCGGGCACGAGTGACGCGCTCGGCCCGCTCGTCAGCAGCTGCCGGTCAGAGGGTCTGGGCCTTGTCGAGCTCGGCGAGCTCCGCCTCGGACTCCGGCGTACCCGGGATCTCGGTGCCTCGGATCGACTTGCCCGCCGTCTCGACGACGAAGAAGAGCGCGATCAGGCCGACCACGGATCCGGCGATCATGTAGTACGCCGGCATCAGCACGTCGCCAGTCGCGCCGATCAGGGCGTTGTTGACGTACAGGGCAGTGCCACCGAAGGCAGCGGTGGAGATGTTGTAGCCGATCGCCATGCCGCCGTAGCGCACCTGCGAGGGGAACATCGCCGGGAAGGTCGCCGAGATCGTCGCGAGTTGGGCGACGTAGACGATGCCCAGCACGGTGAACCCGAGGACCGCGGGCCAGAAGCCCTGACCGATCAGGAGGAACATCGGCACCGACAGCACGATCAGGCCGATGAAGGAGCCGCCCCACATCGGTTTGCGGCCGACCTTGTCCGAGAGCGCACCGGCGATCGGCAGGAAGACCAGCATCGCGATCTGTCCGAAGATGACCAGCAGGTCGGCGTCCGAGCTGCTGAAGCCGGCTTCCTCCTGCAGGTAGGTCGCCATGTAGGCCAGCAGGGTGTAGTTGGCGATGTTGAGCGCGGCGACCAAGCCGATCAGGGTGAGGATCGGCTTCCAGAACAGCGAGAAGAGATCCTTCAGCGCGGCCCCGGCACCGCCCTCGACCGCGTCCTGCGTCTCGAGCTCCTGGAAGACCGGGGTCTCCTCGAGCCTGGTCCGGATGTAGAGGCCGATGAGGCCGATCGGGCCACCGATCAGGAACGGGATGCGCCAGCCCCACTCGGTCATCGCCGCGTCACCGATGATCGACTCGGTGGTGAAGACGACGGCGATGGCGGCGGTGAAGCCGACGATCGTGCCGAACTCCAGGAAGCTGCCGTAGAACCCGCGCTTCTTGTCGGGTGCGCACTCGGCCATGTACGTCGCAGCGCCGCCGTACTCGCCGCCGGTCGAGAATCCCTGGATCACCCGGAGCAGCACGAGCAGAACCACGGCCCAGATGCCGACCGAGTCGTACGTCGGCAGGCAGCCGACCAGGAAGGTGGCGCCCGCCATCAGGATGATCGTCATCGCGAGGACGCGCTGACGCCCGATGCGGTCGCCGAGGGGGCCCCAGAAGAGGCCGCCGAGCGGTCGCAGGATGAACGAGATCGCGAAGGTCAGAGCAGTGCCGGCGAACCCGTACTCCGGGAAGAAGTTGGCGGTGATCTCGGTCGCGACGTAGGCGAAGGCGCCGTAGTCGAACCACTCGGTCGCATTGCCGACCGCTGAGCCGGTGATGGCTCTTCGAAGCTTCGATTTGTCGGGTTGTGCCTCGTTGGAGGGGATGGTTGGGGTTCCTGACATTTCTTCTCACCTGCTCGGTGTGATTGATGGCTGGGGACCGCGTTTGACCCGCAGTGTTGACTGTAGGTTTGTCAACAATTTGCGCCACGTTAGCGCTGTCTGTGCGCCCTGGCTAGGGCGCGGCGATGGTGACGCAGGGTGTGGCGGGAGGTTTACATAAAGCCGCGAGGCTACCCGAACAGGGCTCCGAGCCCGGGCAGGGGGCGGGGGCTCCCGGCGAGTCGCAGGCCCTCCCAGACGGTCACCTGGTTGGCCGTCAGCACGGGTTTCCCGAGCTCTTTCTCCAACGTATCGATGCTGGTCAGCGTGTGCAGCGCGGTGTCAGGAACGAGGACCGCCTCGGCCTCGGGAACGTCGACGGCCACGGCCATCTCCAGGACCGCGTCCGGACCGAGACGGCCGGCGTCGACGGCGGTGAAGATTCCACTGGCACCGAAGGAGACCACGTCGATCCCGCCCGCCGCCAGGAAGGAGCTGAAGTGTCCGGCCAGATCCTCGGGGTAGGAGGCGGCGACGGCGACCTTCCCGAGCTCGAGCGCCCGGGCCGCCTCGACGAACGCGATCGAGGTCGACGAGGCTGGGACGCCGAGTCGCTCGCTGATCGCGGCCGCCTGGGCCGCGGCACCGTCCCAGCCGTAGACGAAGCTCCCCGACGTGCACGCCCACATCACCGCGTCGGGGGAGTGCACCGCGATCGCGTCGGCGCCTTGGGCGAGCCTGGCCGCGGAGCCGGTGTCGAGGAGCGCCTCGACGGTGTGCTCGTCGCGTCCCATGGAGGTATGGACCAGGGGCAGCCAGACCTCACCGCCGAGCGCGTTCTCGAGTGCGGGGAAGTCGTCCTCGGCTGCGTAGCCGGGATAGAGCAGCCCGATGACCGGCGGCCGGGTCATGAGGCTTGCCCCCACAGGTGCTCGGCGGTCGGCGGGGTGCGGCCGACCAGCCGCAGCGCAGCCTCCATGGTCGCGCGGTTGGCGGAGATGACCGGCTTCCCGAGCTCTGCCTCGAGCCGGCCGATGATGTCGTACGTCGCCAGGTTCGTGCACGAGACGACGACCGCCTCGGCGGCGTCGGTGTCGGCCGCCCGCACCAGTTCGAGCGTGGTCTCGTAGGGAACCTCCCAGATGTGGTGGCCCAACCCGAGGTCGCCGGCGCTCACCACGGTGACTCCGGCCTCGGCCAGGAAGCCGGCGAACCGGGCGGCGAGCGCGACGTCGTAGGGCGTGGCGACCGCGACCCTGGAGACGCCGAGAGCGGCCAGCGACTCCAGCACGGCGCCGGAGGTGGTGATCGCGGGAGCACCACCGGCGCGGTGCATCGCCGCGGTCAGCCGGCGCTCGCCGTGCCGGCCGTGGACGAAGCTGCCGGAGGTGCAGGCGTAGACGTAGGCATGGGGATCGGCGGCCGAGAGGTCGCGTACGGCCTGTTCGACGACCGCGGTCTCGCTGATCTCCTCAGCCATCTCGAGGGTGACCGCCCGGTCGGTGAAGGGCGTCCGGTTGAAGAGCAGGCAGGTGTCGGCCGGGGCCCACCGCCACAGCTCGTGGTCGAGCACCATGTCATGGGGAACGACCACGGCGATGCGTACCGTCGGGTACATCGCACCTCGCTAAGATTGTTGACAATCTTCAATCTGCTTTCCTAGCGTAGTCTCGGATTATTGCGAAGGTGTGTCGATGCGACGGAGGATTTTTCTTGGAGACGTCCCGGCGCCCCGCGATCACGATCCTCTGTCCGCCCGACGGCGGCAGACCCGCCGGGATGGAGCGCCTCGAGGCGGATGCCGAGCTCACCTACACCGATGCCGCGGGCCTGCCCGACGCGCTTCGCGGAGCCGAGGCGCTGCTGCTGTGGGACTACTTCTCCGAGGCTGTCCGTGACGCCTGGCCGAGCGCCGGCTCGCTGCGCTGGCTCCATGTCGCCGCCGCCGGGGTCGACAAGCTGCTCTTTCCGGAACTGGTCGCCTCCGAGGTGGTCGTCACCAACGCCCGCGGGATCTTCGACCGGGCGATGGCGGAGTTCGTGCTCGGCTCGATCCTGGCCGTGGCCAAGGACATTCACCTCAGCCATGAGCTGCAGTCGACCCGGAAGTGGCTTCGCCGCGAGACTCGGCTGATCAGTGCCGAGACCGCGCTCGTGGTCGGCACCGGCGCGATCGGTCGCGAGACGGCCCGGCTCCTGCGCGCGGCCGGGATGGACGTCCGCGGCGCCGGCCGCACCGCCCGTAGCGGTGATCCCGACTTCGGTGAGGTCGTCGCCAGCGCCGATCTGGCCGCGCACGTCGGCTGGGCCGACCACGTCGTCATCACGGCCCCGCTGACCGACAAGACCCGTGGCCTGATCAGCGAAGACGTGCTCGCCGCGATGAAGCCGGGCAGTCACCTGGTCAACGTCGGCCGCGGGCAGATCGTCGACGAGGCCGCGCTCGTCTCCGCGCTCCGAGACGGCCCGGTCGAGGCGGCGTCCCTGGACGTCTTCGAGGTCGAGCCGCTGCCGGCCGAGAGCCCGCTGTGGACGATGCCGGGCGTGGCGGTCTCGGCACACATGTCCGGCGACTACGAGGGCTGGCGGGAGGCGCTGGCGGACCAGTTCGTCGACAACGCACGGCGCTGGCTGAGCGGCGAGCCACTGCTGAACGTCGTCGACAAGCAGCGCGGCTTCGTCGCCGCGGAGCAGGGGGAGAGGCCATGACCGACCCGATGACCGACCCGAAGAGCGTGTCCGGATCCGACCTCAGCGCCCTGACCGCCGCCGAGCTCGTGGCCGGCTATCGCTCGGGCGCCTTCACCCCGCTCGACGCGACACGGTCGGTGCTCGACACGATCGAGGAACGTGACCCCGCGGTGAACGCGTTCGTCCGGGTCGACCCCGACGGCGCGCTGGCGCAGGCGACCGCCTCCACCGAGCGATGGCGAGCCGGGCACCAGTTCGGCAGCGCCGACGGCGTACCGACCTCGGTCAAGGACATCCTGTGGACCGCAGGATTGCCGACAATCCGCGGCACCTGGCTCATCGACGAGGCCGGGCCGTGGCCGGAGGATGCCCCCGCGGTCGCGCGACTGCGCGAGGCCGGCGCAGTGATCACCGGGAAGACGACGACGCCCGAGTTCGCCTGGAAGGGCGTCACCGACTCGCTCCGCTACGGCTCCACCGGCAACCCCTGGGACGCGAGCCTGACCTCGGGCGGCTCCAGCGGCGGCGCCGCGACGGCGGTCGGTCTCGGCATGGGCCCGTGGGCGCTCGGCACCGACGGGGGCGGCTCGGTACGGATCCCGGCCTCCTTCACCGGCACGGTGACGATCAAGCCCACCTACGGACTGATCCCGCTCTATCCCGCCAGCCCCTTCGGCACCCTCTCGCACGCCGGTCCGATGACCAGGACCGTGACCGACGCGGCCGCGCTGCTCGACGTGATCGCCGGCTTCGACTCCCGCGACTGGTCGGCGATGCCGGCGCCGGGTGCCTCCTTCCTGGCCGGCCTGGACGACGGTGTCGAAGGGCTGAGGATCGGGTTCTCACCCACGCTCGGCTACGTCGAGAACGACCCCGAGGTCGAACGGCTGGTCCGCGAGGCGGTCGCCGTGCTCGAGTCCGCGGGCGCCCAGGTCGAGGAGGTCGACCCAGGTTTCACCGACCCGGTCGAGGCGTTCGACGTGCTCTGGTTCTGCGGCGCGGCGAAGGTCATCGACGCCTATCCGCCCGGTGCGATCGAGAAGATCGACCCGCTGCTGCGCGAGGGCATCGAGACCAAGGGCCGCGGCTCCGCGGCCGACTACCTGGACGCCACCGCGGTACGGATGGACCTCGGCCGGTTGATGGGGCGCTTCCACGAGACGTACGACCTGCTGGTCACCCCGACCATGCCGATCACCGCCTTCGAGCGGGGGCTGCAGGCGCCGAAGGGCTGGCCCTCGCAGTGGTGGCCGAGCTGGACGCCGTACACCTACCCCTTCAACATGACCCAGCAGCCGGCGGCGAGCGTGCCCTGCGGCACCACCGAGGAGGGTCTGCCCGTCGGCCTCCAGATCGTCGGTGCCCGCCACGACGACGCCCGGGTGCTGCGAGCGGCGCGGGCCTACGAGCGGGCCAGCGGTGAGCTGTTCGTCCGACCTGTCGACAATCCTCGAGGAGCCCGATGAGCCGCTACATCACCGTCACCCTGGAGCGCCGCGGCGTCTCCTGCCTCGCCCGCCTGCTCGACGAGGAGGCGCCACGCACCGCCGGCGCCGTGTGGGACGCACTGCCGCTGAGCGGACAGGTCTTCCACGGCAAGTACGCCCGCAACGAGATCTACAACCTGGTGCCCGCCTTCGCCGCGAAGGAACCCGGCAAGGAGAACACGACGGTCACCCCGATCCCCGGCGACCTGTGCTACTTCGCCTTCTCCTCCGACGACCTCGGCAACCCGTCCTACGGCTACCCGGAGGACCGCGGGCCGGGAGAGATGACCGAGATCGTCGACCTCGCCCTCTTCTACGGCCGCAACAACCTGCTCATCAACGGCGACCAGGGCTGGGTGCCGGGCAACGTCTTCGGCACGGTCGTCGACGGCCTCGAGGAGATGGCGCAGGCCTGCCAGGACGTCTGGATGAACGGCGCCACCGACGAGACTCTCACCTTCGCGCGCTCGCACGACGACGCGCAGTAGCGACGACTGGGAACCGGACGGATCGGGTATCGGTCCGGTGTTCGAGGACACCGTCGATAGGGTTTGGACATGTCGTGGTCGGAGAGCAACACCCATCACTGGGACGACTGGTCGCTGGCCGACCTCGTCGCGGCCAAACAGGGGCAGCGGGTGAGCCTCGTGGTGCCCGCTCGCAACGAGGCCGCGACCGTCGGCGGCCTGGTCGACAAGCTGCGTACCAGCCTGATGGAGACCTCGGACCTGGTCGACGAGCTCGTCGTCATCGACTCCGACTCCTCCGACGACACCGCGAGGATCGCCGCCGACGCCGGCGCCGACGTCTACGCCTCGGCCGCGATCCGGCCCGAGCTCGGTTCCTACCCCGGCAAGGGCGAGGCGATGTGGAAGTCGCAGTTCGTCACCACCGGTGAGCTGATCGTCTTCATGGACGCCGACCTGACCGAGTGGGACACACATTTCGTACGCGGCCTCGTCGGCCCCCTTGTCAACAATCCGACGATCGAGCTGGTCAAGGGCTTCTACCGGCGTCCGGGAGAACACGGTCTCGACGGCGGCCGGGTCACCGAGCTCGTCGCCCGCCCGCTGCTGGCCCTCCACCGCAGGCCGCTGCGAGACCTGATCCAGCCGCTGGCGGGGGAGTGGTCGATCCGGCGCTCGCTGTTCGAGCGGCTGCGCGTCCCGACCGGCTACGGCGTGGAGCTCGCCGCCCTCATCGACACGCTGGACACGCGCGGCATGGACGCGATCGCCCAGGTCGACCTCGGCCAGCGCGACCACAGCCACCAGGACCTCTTCGACCTCGGCCTGATGGCGACCCAGATCGTGGGCATGATGTCGCGCCGCCTCGGCACGGGTCCGGCGGGCGACGACGTCGAGATGCGGCAGTACATCCCGATCGACGGCTCGACCAAGGTCGTCGACCGCTCCGTGAGCCTCCTGGAGCGGCCGCCGGTGCGCGACATCCCGGGCGGTATGGTCGCCTGATGCTGCGCCTGGGACGACAAGCCTTCGGTGATGACGAGGCGCTGATGATGGCGATCGTCAACCGCACCCCGGACTCGTTCTTCGACAAGGGTGCGACCTGGGCCGAGGACGCAGCCTTCGAGCGGGTACGGCTGGTGGCCTCCCAAGGCGCGGAGATCGTCGACATCGGCGGGATCAAGGCAGCCCCCGGGGCCGAGATCGACGCCGCGGAGGAGAAGGCCCGCGTGGTCGACTTCGTCGCCCGGGTGCGCGAGGAGTTCCCGGCGCTGGTGATCTCGGTGGACACCTGGCGCGCCGAGGTCGGCGACGCGGTGTGCGCGGCCGGCGCCGACGTCATCAACGACGCCTGGGGCGGGGCCGACCCGGAGCTCGTCGACGTCGCCGCGGCCCACGGCGCCGCGATCGTGTGCACCCACACCGGAGGCGTGACACCGCGGACACGGCCTTACCGGATCGAGTACGACGACGTGGTCCGCGACGCGATCGACTCGACCCTCGGCTACGCCCAACGGGCCCTGGACGCCGGCGTCGCCAAGGACTCGATCGTGATCGACCCGGCCCACGACTTCGGGAAGAACACCTTCCACTCCCTCGAGATCACCCGCCGGCTCGGCGAGATGGTCGCGACCGGCTGGCCGGTGCTGGTCTCGCTCTCCAACAAGGACTTCGTGGGGGAGGCGCTCGACCAACCGGTCGGAGAGCGCCTCCTCGGCACCCTGGCCGCGACCTCGGTCTGCGCGCTGGCCGGCGCCCGCATCTACCGTGTCCACCAGGTGCAGGAGACCCGGCAGACCGTCGACATGGTCTGGACGATCGCCGGCCGGCGTCGCCCGAAGCGAGCGATCAGGGGACTGCAGTGACTCGAGTGGCGCTGGTTCCCGGATGCCTGGCGCTGCTGCCGGAGTACGCCTCGCTCGACGACCCCGTCCACGAGCTCCGCTCGGCCTGCCTGGCCGCGGTGGCCTGGCTGGGCGAGGACGTACGCGTGATCGCTGGTACGCAGGGGGCCCGGGTGGCCTCCTCGCTGCTGGCCGAGGTCGGCACGGCTCCGGTGACCAGCGGCGAAGCGGCGTACCTGATCGTCGGCAACGGCTCGGCCCGCCGCAGCGAGAAGGCACCGGGCCACCTCGACCCGCGGGCCGTCGGGTTCGACGAGGCGCTCGGCAAGGCGCTGGTCACGCCCGACCCCGAGGCGCTCGGCGCGCTCGACCTCGGGCTGGCCGATGAGCTCTGGGCCGACGTCGGCCCGATCGTGGAGGCGGCAGACCTGCTGCGCAGCGTCGGCACGGTGGCGGTCGACTACGACGACGACCCCTTCGGGGTCCGTTACTGGGTCGCTCGCTGGGAGTAGCCGAGCAGGTCGGTGAGCCCCGCCGCGTAGACCTTCGGGGTGACGTCGCCCAGCATGAGCCGCTGCAGGATGAAGCCGGGCAGCAGGCCGGTGAGGACCATCGCGATCCTCTCGGGATCGGCGTCTCGGGGGAACCGGCCGGCCTCGATGGCGCCTTCGGCGTAGGTGCGCCAGGCGGCCCGGATCCGGCGCGCCTCGGGTGCCATCAGCTCGCGGACCTCCGGGTCGCGGGCGGCCTCGGCCCAGGTCTGCAGGGCGATCCGGGGGAGGTCGACGCCGAGCTCGGCGGAGAGGTCGAGGAGGTGCTGGGTCGCGGCCTCGATCGCCCGCTCGGGCGGGGGAGTGTCCTCACCGGAGCTCGGGTCGGGGGTGAAGCTGGTGATGGCCTGGGCGATGGTCGTCAGGCCCGACTCGGCGATCACGCGGATGATGTCGCTCTTGCCGCGGAAGTAGGTGTAGACCGAGCCGGCGGACAGGCCGGACTCCTTGACCACCGCGGCCATCGTCGTCTTGTGGAAGCCGTCGCGCTCCACGCAGCGCAGCGTCGCCGCGATGATCTGCTGGCGCTTCTCGGCGCGGTGTTCCTCGCTGATCTTCGGCATACCGGAAGCATACCTCAAAAGAAAACGAATATTCATTCTTGATAAATCCGACAGGACGGAGGAGAGTGTCTGTCAAAGAGAATGAACATTCGTTTTTTTGGAGAGGGAACCCGTCATGTCCCAGTCAGTCAAAGCCGTGATCGGGGTCAGCCTCGGTCTGGTCACCTTGCTCACGTTGCTCATCTCCGCGTTCGCCTGGCCCACCAGTGAGCTGGAGCCCAGGTCGCTGCCGTTGGTCGTCGCCGGCCCCGAGGCCGCGGTGACCCAGATCGAGACCCAGCTCGCCGCCAACGCGGGGGAGGACGCCTTCGAGATCACCGCCGTCGCGGACCGTGAGGAGGCGGTCGAGGCGATCGAGGACCGGGAGGCGTACGGCGCGATCGTCGTCGGCCCCCAAGGCTCGGAGTTCCTGGTCGCCTCCGCGGCCAGCGCCAATGTCGCTCAGCAGCTCACCCAGATGGCCACCGCCATGGGTGCCGAGACCGGCGCCCAGCCCCAGGTGACCGACGTCGTGGCGAGCGCGGAGGACGACCCGCGCGGCATCGTCTTCGGTGCCTCCGCGCTGCCGCTGGTGATCGGCGGCATCATGGCCGGCGCCATCACCTCGCTGGTACTGACCCGCACCCGGGACCGGGTCGCGGCCGCCTTCCTGATCGCGATCGGCGGCGGTCTCGCGATGACCGGCGTCGTCCAGGGCTGGCTCGGAGCCCTGGAGGGCAACTACCTGGCCAATGCCGGAGTCGTCGCTCTCGGCATCCTCGCGGTCGCGCTCCCGATCATCGGCCTGCGCCACCTCATCGGCCCGGCAGGCGTCGGCATCGTCGCGCTGCTGATCCTGCTCGTCGGCAACCCGCTCTCCGGGATCACCTCCGCACCGGAGATGGTGCCGTTCGGGTGGCTCGGACAGCTGATGCCCCCGGGTGCGGCCGGTTCGGCGCTGCGCGGCTTCTCGTTCTTCGACGGCGCCGGAACCACGATGCCGCTGATCGTCCTCGCCTGCTGGGCCGGGGTCGGCCTGCTGCTGACCCTGCTCCCGCACCGCGAGCAGGACAGCGCCGAGGATGCCGGAGCCGGACGGACCGAGCGTGACCTGGACGCCGTAGCACGGTAAAACAGTGGGGATGAGCCATCCACACGAGCCGGTCGGCGAGTGGTGGCGCGACCAGGTGGCCGCGCTCCACCGCTGGGGCCGGCTCGTGCTGCGTGACGAGGACGACTCGGTCCACCAGATGCGTGTGACCGTACGCAGGCTGCGCAGCGTCCTGGCGACGTACCGCCCGCTCCTCGACACCGAGCAGACCGAGCCGCTCCGCGCGGAGCTGAAGTGGCTGGCCGCCCTCCTGGGAGACGTACGCGACGCGGAGGTGCTCCGCAAACGGCTGCGGCAGTGGTCGGCCGAGCACGGTCCGGGACCGTCGGGTGTCGACGCACTCCGGGCCGCGCTCACTGAGCGCCAGGCCGTGGGCCGCGCCCGGCTGTTGCCGGAGCTGGACGGCGAGCGCTATCGAGCCCTGACCGCCGCCCTCGCCGCGGCCGATGGTTTTCCCTGGTCAGGAAGCGCCCCGGGCAAGAAGAAGCTGCGCAAGCGGCTCCGCCGGGACTGGCGACGACTGGCTGCGGCGGTCGATGCCGCCGAGCGCGCCGATACTGCGGTCGAGCGGCGCCGGCAGCTCCACGAGGTGCGCAAGAAAGCCAAGCGCACCCGCTACACGGCCGAGTCGCTACGTGAGGTCTTCGGCAAGGACGCCGAACGCCTCGCCGAGGCCGCCAGGTCGATCCAGTCGGCCCTCGGCGACCTCAACGACTCCGCGGTCATGATCCGGGCGATCGAGGACATCCCCGGGCGCGACGACGCGCTCCGCGAGTTCCTCGAAGCCGAGGAGGCCGCCGCCAAGGCCGCCGAGGAGAAGTTCGCCTCCGTCTGGAAGAAGGCGAACCGCTCGAAGGTCCACGGTTGGCTGAATCCCTGAGTCAGCCGATCGGGAAGTCGAAGTACGTGTCCGGGTAGGGCTCCTCGATCAGCGAGTAGTGCCACCACTCGTTCTCGTAGCGGCTGAACCCACATGACTCCATCACCGAGCACAGGTGCGACCGGTTGCGCGCCGCGACCTCGGAGACCCCGGCCGCGCCGTGGTGGGAGATCTCGTTCATCAGGTCGTGGTCGCCGCCCATGTCCAGCAGCGCCCCCGTGGCCAAGGAGAAGAGGGTCAGGTCGACGGTGCTGCCGCGGCTGTGGGCGGACTTCGTGGCGACGTACCCCTTCTCGAACATCTCCGGGCGGGTGATCCTCGGATAGTGGATTCGCTTGCGCTCGTCGTTGCCCGGCGAGGGCTCCTCGGCCCAGCGCAGGAACGCGTCGACGGCGCGCTGGGGGCGGTAGCCGTCCCAGAGCAGGATCCCGAACCCGAGGGCGGCCGCCTTGTCCCGGGCATCGGCGAGCGCGGCGCACAGCTCGCGGGTCCCGACGATGCGGTTCACCAGGTAGCCGTCGACCGGCTTGCCGGTGAAGTTGTCCCAGGTGGCGTACTTGCTGTCCCAGCGGATGCCCGGCGCGAGCTCGTCGACGAAGCCGAAGCCGTCCTTCATCGCGGGTTCTCTTCAAGTGCCAGGGTGACCGCGCGGTCGAGGAACTCGGTCATCGAGATCCCGGCCGCGGCCATCATCCGCGGGTAGCGGCTGTAGGAGGTCAGCCCGGGCAGCGTGTTGACCTCGTTGAGCACCACGGTCCCGTCCGGCTTGAGGAACATGTCGACCCGCGCCAGACCGCGGCAGCCCAGCGCGCGGTAGACCCGCTGCGCCTCGGTCTTGACCAGCTCCTGCGCCTCGGTTGGGATGTCGGCCGGCACGATGAAGGTCGCGTTCTCCGAGCCGGTCTCGGGCGCGTCCTCCTGGTGGATCTTGAAGAAGCCGTGCGAGAGCGCGACGTGGTCGACCTCTCCGGTGACCAGCTCGGCACCGTTGCCGAGGATGGCGCAGCCGATCTCCTCGGCGACGACGCCTTCCTCGACGAGCACCTTCTCGTCGTACTGCCGCGCGGTGGCCACCGCGTCGGCCAGCTCCTCGGCCGAGGTCACCTTGCTGACCCCGAACGACGACCCGGAGCGGGCCGGCTTCACGAAGACCGGATAGGGGAGTACGCCGGGGTCGATCGACTCGCCGGCGTCGAGAATCCAGAAGTTCGGCGTCGGGATCCCGGCCTCGCCGACGACGGTGTAGGCGAGCGACTTGTCCATGCACAGCGCCGAGCTCTGCACGTCGCAGCCGACGTACGGGATCCCGGAGAGCTCGAAGAGCCCCTGGATCGCGCCGTCCTCGCCGAGCTTGCCGTGCAGGACCGGGAGCACGACGTCGAGCCGGATGGTCTCGTAGCTGCCCTCATCGAGGACGAGCAGCCCGTGCACGCTGCGGTCGGGGGAGAGCACGACCGGGCGGTGCGCGCCGTCCTCCCAGCTCGCCTCGGGGCCGTCGCACAGGCGCCAATCACCGCTCTTGGTGATGCCGATCCAGTAGGCCTCGTACTTGTCGGCGTCGAGGTTCTTCGCGACCTCCTGCGCCGACTTCACCGAGACGGGGTGCTCCTCGAAGACGCCACCGAAGATGATGCCGACCTTGAGCTTAGACATGCGGAAACCTGCTTTCGAATTCACGACAGTTGACGATGGAGTTCTCGACCGTGTCCGTGAGGGCATGGTCGGTGAAGTAGGCGATATGGGGGCTGACCAGCACATTCGGCATCTCTTGGAGCCGTGCCAGCCAGCCGTTGGGGATCTCGCGTCCGCGGAGGTCGGCGTAGAAGATGCCCTCCTCGCCCTCGATGACGTCGAGGGCCGCACCACCCAGCCGGCCCTCCTCGAGCGCTTCGATGAGCGCCGGGGTCTCGATCAGCGCTCCGCGACCGGTGTTGATGACGTACGCACCGGGGCGCATCCGGTCGATGCGCCGCCGGTCGAGGAGATGGTGCGACTCCTCGCTGAGCGGTGCGTGCAGCGTGACGATGTCGCTGCGCTCGACCAGCGTGTCCAGATCGACGTGCTCGACCCTCTCGGTCGCGGGCCGTGGCCGGATGTCATAGGCGAGTACGTCGCAGCCGAAGCCCCGCAGCCGGTCGATGACCGCCGCGCCGATCCGCCCGGTCCCGACCACGCCGACGGTCAGGTCGCGCAGCTCGCGGCCGCGCGTGGCCGCCGGACGGTAGTCGTGGGCGTCTGTGCGCCGGATCGTCGACTTCGCCTGGCGTACCGACATGAGCATCAGCATCAACGTGTAGTCGGCCACGGAATCGGGTGAATAGGAGACGTTTCCGACCGTTATCCCGATGCTCGCCGCGAAGTCGACATCGATGTGGTTGAAACCGACGCTTCGTGTCGAGATATACCGGACACCGGACTTCTGCAGCGCGAGAAGCGTCTCGTTCGATATCGGCGACTTATGGCTGACGCTGATGCACCGGTCTCCTGCCGCGAGCTCGACATTGTCCTCGGTGACGGGATCAGGCGTGGTCCTCAGTGAGACCCCGAGACCAGGCGCCAGGGAATCGAAAAGAAGGCTCTCATCAGGGGCGCAGCCGTAGACCGTGATCCCGACGGTCGGCGAGATCACGGTCTGCTCCATCGGCTCGGTCGGCGCCGTCAGGGTCGGCTCGTGGTAGATCATCGACGCCAGCAAACCTCAGGAACGGTTGCGGGCCCGTATGGAATTTCCGATATGTCGACGATAGGTAGATCGGGGATCCGGGCGGAGTTATCGTCCGTATATCGATTAGTGGATACGCGCCGGCAACGTGGGTTTTCGAAGACTGAGGGGATGATTCCCCTCAGCTTGGACGAAATCGCCTCGTTGGTCGGCGGGAAGGTCGTCGGCGACGGCTCGGTGACCGTGAGCGCGCCGGCCGTGATCGACGGCCGTGAGGCAGACCCGGGCGGCCTCTTCGTCGCGTTCGCGGGCGAGCACACCGACGGCCACGAGTACGCACCCCAGGCCGCCGAGGCCGGTGCCGTCGCCGTGCTCGGCTCGCGCCCGACGGCGCTCCCGACGGTCGTCGTCGACGACGCGCAGGCTGCGCTCCAACGCCTGGCCGCCCACGTCATCGCACTGCTGCGCGACGAGATGACCGTCGTCGCGGTCACCGGCTCCCAGGGCAAGACCAGCACCAAGGACATGATCGAGGCGGTGCTGGCGAGCGCGGCGCCGACCGTCGCAACTTCCGGCTCGTTCAACAACGAGCTCGGCGTACCGCTCACCATGCTGCGCGCCGACGCGACCACGAGGTTCCTCGTCCTGGAGATGGGTGCTCGGCACATCGGCGACATCGCCGAGCTGACCGGCCTGGTCGCGCCGGACATCGCCGTCGTGACCAACGTCGGCCAGGCCCATCTGGGCGAGTTCGGGTCCCGGGAGGCCATCGCGACGGCCAAGAGCGAGCTGGTGCGGGGCATGGCGATCGGCGGCACGGCGGTGCTCCACGCCGACGACCCGCGGGTGCTCGCCATGGGCGAGCTCACCGACGGCCCGGTGCTGGCCTTCGGCGCCGGTGAGCGGTCGACCGTACGCGTGCGTGACCTCGCCCTGGGCCGGCTCGGCCGGCCCACGTTCACCCTTCAGCACGCAGACGCGGAGGCCGTCGTCGCTCTCCCGTTCGTCGGTGCCCACTGGACCCTCAACGCCGCGGCCGCCGCAGCGGCGGGGCTCGCCGCTGGGGTTCCGCTCGAGCAGGCCGCGGCCGCGCTCAACACCGCCTCGATCTCGAAATGGCGGATGGAGTTGCGCGCCCTCGCCAGTGGCGCGACCCTCCTCAACGACTCCTACAACGCCAACCCCGAGTCCACCCGCGCCGGTCTCGACGCGCTCGCCTCGATCGACGCCAGGCGCCGCATCGCCGTGCTCGGCGAGATGCTCGAGCTCGGCGAGACGAGCCGCGACGCGCACCACGCGATCGGGACGTACGCCGCGACCCGCGCCGACCTGATCCTCACCGTCGGCGAGGCCGCAGCAGTGATCGCGGACGGCGTGGGGGAGCGGGCGGTGGCCCTGCCCGACAACGCCTCCGCGATCGACTGGCTGCGCAGCCACCTCGCGCCCGGCGACGTGGTGCTCGTCAAGGCCTCACGCGGAGCCCGCCTCGACCAGGTCGCCGCGGCGCTGGTCTGAGGTCGGCGGAACGGATCGCCGGCGGCGCCACCACGGCCACGACACGATCGCGGCCAGCGTGGCACCGCCGGCGTTGAGGAGCACGTCGTCGATGGAGGAGACCCGGTCCAGGCGGAGGGTGTACTGCAGGGTCTCGATCGTCACCGAGGCGGCGACGCCGAGAGCGAGGACTCGCCCCACCGAGCGCAGCGCCCGGAAGCGGATCGGGCCGAAGAAGCCGGCCGCGGCGAAGAGCAGCAGGTTGCCGACGACACCGACGGTCGTCATGGTCGGCAGGTCCTCGAGCGGCACCAGGCTCACGCTGCCGTCGACCCGCCCGGCCATCGGCCCGGGGACCATCGTCAGCAGTACGAACGGCACGGTGCCGTAGACGATCGCGACCTCGGCCAGCGACCTACGCCATGCCCGGCCCGGCGCGACACCGAGTGCCCGGCGCAGCATCGCCAGGACCGGCACCGCCAGCACCGCCACGGGCAGAGCCAGGACGGTGAGCAGGGCGATGCCCACGAAGGTGAGCGAGCCCGATTCGTTCACCATCACTGGCCTCGCCGCCTCATGTAGAGGTCGAAGGCCCGGTAGACGATCGGCCGCAGCGGCAGATCCCACTCGCCGACGTACCTCACCGCCTGCCCGCCGGTGCCGACCTTGAACTGGATCAGCCCGACGTGGGAGTCGTCGGTGGACAGGGTCGGGGTGATGCCGCGCAGGTCGTAGACGTCGCAGCCGGCGGCCAGCGAGTCGCGGATCATCGCCCACTGGCAGGCGTTCGAGCCGCGTACGTCCCGCTTCTCCGTGGAGGAGGCGCCGTAGGCGTACCAGGCGTGGGCGCCGACGCGGACGTAGATCGTCGCGGCCACCAGGTCGCCGTCGTGCCAGGCCAGGTAGAGCTTGATCCGCTCGCCGTCCTCCGCGGCGAGCGCCGTGAACATCTTCTCGAAGTAGGCCAGCGGCCGCGGGGTGAAGTGGTCGCGCTCGGCGGTGTGGACGTAGAGGTCGTGGAACGCCTTCAGGTCCTCGCCTCCGGCGGAGGTGGTGATCTCGACGCCGGCCTTGGCGGCCTTCTTGATGTTGCGCCGCCAGAGCTGGTTCATCCCCGCGAGCACGTCGTCCTCGGACCGGGCGGTTCCGTCGGGGTGGCGCAGCGGGATCTCGTACGTGAACTGCGGCTGCCCCGCCCCGAACCCGTCCTTGGGGTTCTGCGGGATCCAGCCGGAGTCGCGGAGGTAGCGCGTCACCTCGGCGCCGACCGGGTCGGGTCGGCCGGGGACGTCGGTGAGGCGTACGACCTCGGGGTCGGCGATGCCCTCCTTGACCTGGGCGGCGTTCCAGGTGTCGGTGGGCACCGGGGGAGCGACCCGGATCGCGAACGCTCCCTGCGAGCGGAGGTAGGCGACCAGCGGCGGGAACCAGACGGTGAGCCCGCCGGCCCAGTCGATGTCGGGACCCCACGGCAGGTAGGCCAGCGTGTAGCCGAGCCGCGGCACCGGCCGGTGCAGCACCAGCCCGGTCCCGGCGAGCCGGTCGACGGCGTACCAACCCAGCGACTCGCTGCGCCACTCGGTCTTCACGTCGGCCCAGGCCGGGGTCTGCAGGAAGCTGACCGACCGCCGCGACCGGACGTGGTCGAGGTGCTCGGCGGGGCTGATCGGTCGGACAGTGAAGGTCACCGTGCCAGTAAACCCGCGGAGATGTCGTCAGGGCGTATGGCATTTCGGATACGTCGGCGATATGTCATCAACCTAGGATCAGAGCATGCGGGTGCTGGTGGTCGAGGACGAGCCGTTGATGGCTGGAGCGATCCGGGACGGGTTGCGGCTGGAGGCGATCGCCGCCGACATCGCCGGTGACGGGGACACGGCTCTGGAGCTGTTGAGCGTCAACGCCTACGACATCGCCGTGCTCGACCGCGACATCCCCGGGCCGTCCGGCGACGAGGTCGCCAAGCGCATCGTCGCCTCCGGCACCGGGATGCCGATCCTGATGCTCACCGCGGCCGACCGGCTCGACGACAAGGCCTCCGGGTTCGAGCTCGGCGCCGACGACTACCTGACCAAGCCGTTCGAGCTGCGCGAGCTGGTGCTTCGGCTGCGGGCGCTCGACCGGCGGCGTGCCTACAACCGGCCGCCGGTGCGAGAGATCGCCGGCCTACGGGTCGACCCGTTCCGGCGCGAGGTCTACCGCGACGGCCGCTACGTCGCGCTGACCCGCAAGCAGTTCGCGGTCCTCGAGGTGCTCGCCGCCGCCGAGGGCGGCGTGGTCAGCGCCGAGGAGCTGCTGGAGCGGGCCTGGGACGAGAACGCCGACCCGTTCACCAATGCCGTACGCATCACCGTCTCCGCACTGCGCAAACGGCTCGGCGAGCCCGCGATCATCGCGACCGTGCCGGGCGTCGGATACCGGATCGATGTCGATTCCTAGACGTCCGGGGATGAGCGTTCGGCTCAAGCTGACGCTCAGCTATGCCGGGGTCATCGTGGTCACCGGGGTGCTGCTGCTCGCGGTGGTGTGGGTCTTCCTGCTGCGGTACGTCCCCGACGGGGTGTGGCTGGAACTGCCGCAGCAGCCGGGGAGGCCGAGTTCTCCCTTCGTCCCGAACCGTTCGGACCTGGAGCGCGCCTTCGCTCCGCGGGCGGCCACGATGATGGGCTTCCTGGTCGTATTCGGGCTGGTGGGAGGCTGGATCCTCGCCGGCCGGATGCTCGCGCCGCTGCGGAAGATCACCGAGGCCACGCGTACGGCAGCGGACGGCTCGCTCTCGCACCGGATCGAGCTCGAGGGCCCCGGCGACGAGTTCCGGGAGCTCGCCGACGGTTTCGACGACATGCTCGCGAAGCTCGAGGCGCAGGTCGCCGAGCAGCAGCGGTTCGCGGCCAACGCCTCCCACGAGCTGCGTACCCCGCTCGCGATCACGCAGACCCTTCTCGACGTCGCGGGCAAGGACCCGAACCGCGACGTCGACGAGCTCATCGACCGGCTGCGCCTGATCAACTCCCGCGCGATCGACCTCACCGAGGCGCTCCTCGTGCTCAGCCGCGCCGACCAGCGCTCCTTCGCCCGTGAGCCGGTCGACCTGTCGCTGGTCGCCGAGGAGGCGGTCGAGACGCTGCTGCCGCTGGCCGAGCAGCGGGGCGTACGGATCGAGACCTCCGGAGACCAGGCGTCGGTCATCGGCTCGCCGGCGCTTTTGCTGCAGGTCGCGACCAACCTGATCCACAACGCGATCGTCCACAACCTGCCCGAGGACGGGTCGGTGTCGGTCACGATCAGCGCGAACGAGAGGAGCGTGGTCCTCACCGTCGCGAACACCGGTGAGGAGCTCTCCCGCGAGCTCGTCGCCACGCTCACCGAGCCGTTCCAGCGAGGCACCCAGCGCATCCACGGCGATCACGCCGGCGTCGGCCTGGGCCTGGCGATCGTCAAGAGCATCACCCGCGCCCACGACGGCAACCTCGCCGTCCTCGCCCGTTCCGGCGGTGGGCTCCGGGTCTCGGTCGAGCTGCCCAGAGCCTCCTGAGTCATCGGTCAGCGCGGTGTTGCTCCGGTGCGCAGCAGGTCGAGGGTGCGCGGCTCGATCAGGGTGGAGAGGGTGACCACGCTGGTCGAGCGGACGACGGCGTGGGACTGGTCGATGCGTACGAGCACCTCTTGGAGCTTCGCGTGCGACCCGGTCGCCACCTTGCAGAAGACGTCGAAGGAACCCGTGGTGACGTACGCCTCCAGCACCTCGGGGATCTCGGCGAGGTCGCGACGTACGTCCTCGAGGGCTCCCTGGGAGATCTCCAGGGTCACGAAGGCCTGCACCGTGTGGCCGGCGGCGGCCGGGTCGATCGTCGGTGCCCAGTCGCGGATCACCCCGGCCTCGGTCATCTTGCGGAGCCGGCTCTGCACGGTGGCGCGGGCGACGCCGGCGACCCTGGAGAGCTCGAGGTCGCCGACTCGCGGGTGGGCGTGCAGGGTCTCCAGCAGGGTGACGTCGAGGTCATCGAGGTTCATGGCTCGATGGTAGTCAAAGTGCCTAGCAAAGCGTGATGGATGCTGGTCCGATCTGACAGATTGCCCAGTGCCCGGTGGTCAACTTGTTTGGTGTGACTCGGCCCACTTGACTTGCCCGCATGACGCTTGCAGACACCCTGACCAACCAAGAGAAGCTCGCCGGACTCGGGCTGGCCGAGCTGGAGCAGCTCGTCGGCCTCGTGGCGTACGACGACACCTCCGACCCGTTCCCGGTCACCGGCTGGGACGCGGTCGTGTGGGCTGTCGGCAACGCCACCCAGACCGCCCACTTCTTCCAGAGCGCCTTCGGCATGGAGCTGGTCGCCTACTCCGGTCCCGAGACCGGCAACCGCGACCACCACGCCTTCGTACTGCGCAGCGGGGGAGTGCGGTTCGTGATCAAGGGCGGCGTCGCGCCCGAGAGCGAGATCATCGCCCACCACGCCCGCCACGGTGACGGCGTCATCGACATCGCCCTCGAGGTGCCCGACGTCGACCGCTGCATCGAGCACGCTCGCAAGCAGGGTGCCCGCGTCCTGGAGGAGCCCCACGATGTGAGCGACGAGCACGGCACCGTACGCATCGCCGCGATCGCCACCTACGGCGAGACCCGCCACACGCTGGTCGATCGGTCCGGCTACGACGGCCCCTACCTGCCCGGCTACGTCACCCGCACCTCGACACTGAAGAAGCCCGAGGGCGCCCCCAAGCGCCTCTTCCAGGCGCTCGACCACGTCGTCGGCAACGTCGAGCTCGGCAAGATGGACGAGTGGGTCGACTTCTACGGCCGAGTCATGGGCTTCACCAACATGGCCGAGTTCATCGGCGACGACATCGCCACCGACTACTCCGCGCTGATGTCGAAGGTCGTGGCCAACGGCAACCACCGGGTGAAGTTCCCGCTCAACGAGCCGGCGATCGCCAAGAAGAAGTCGCAGATCGACGAATACCTGGAGTTCTACCAGGGCCCCGGCGCCCAGCACCTCGCGCTGGCGACCGGCGACATCCTGGCCACCGTCGACGCGCTGCGCGACGCCGGCATCGAGTTCCTCAACACCCCCGACTCCTACTACGAGGACCCCGAGCTGCGCGCCCGGATCGGTGAGGTGCGCGTGCCGATCGAGGAGCTGCAGAAGCGCGGCATCCTGGTCGACCGCGACGAGGACGGCTACCTGCTGCAGATCTTCACCAAGCCGATCGGCGACCGCCCCACGGTCTTCTTCGAGATGATCGAGCGCCACGGCTCCCTCGGCTTCGGCAAGGGCAACTTCAAGGCCCTCTTCGAGGCCATCGAGCGCGAGCAGGAGCGCCGCGGCAACTTCTGATCCCCGCCGAGTCGGCTCATTCTGACCGGATTCCACGCCGAGTCGGCGCGTCATGACGCGCCGACTCGGCGCCTTCCTTGGTGAGGATGCGCCGACTCAGCGGGACTGTTGGGCGAGGCGTACGGGGGCGTTGCCGGCGCCGTAGCCGTCGTAGCGATCGCGGCGCTCGACGAGCTCGAAGAAGACCTCGCCGACGGTCTCGGTGTAGCAGTGCAGGTACTCACCATCGGCGTCGCGGTCGTAGAGCAGATCGAGATCGCGCAGGGTGGTGACGAGGTCGTCGGTGAGGCCGAAGCGGGCGACCAGATCGTCGTAGTAGTTGCCCGGGACCTCGAGCGGCCGCAGACCGCGCTCCCGAGCGGCCGCGACGACCCCGATGATGTCGTGGCAGGCGAGCGCGATGTGCTGGGCGTGGCCCTGCTGATCGTTGGGGAGCTGCCCGGACGGGAGTAGGTTGAGCGGAAGGCGTACGCCGCCGGCCGGCGAGCTCATCACCTGGCTGCGTACGAGACCGGCCGGGCCGGCGACCTCCTGGGTCGGCTGCGGGGTCAGCGACAGCACGCTGGTGTAGAAGAGGACCGCCTCGTCGAAGCTGTGCCAGGGCTGGACCAGGTTGACGTGGTCGATCCGCACGGCATGTCCGTCGGTGCTCGAGACGCCACCGTCGAACTCGCCGATCCAGTCCTCCGCGTGCGAGAGGAAGACCTCGGTGCCGTCGGGGGAGGTGAAGGCGCGCAGCGCCTGCTCTCCGGCGTACGTCCGGCGGTGGACCGGCGGCGCCATCAGCCGTGCGGCACGCTCTGCGGCCGGGTCCGAGTCGGCGACGTCGAAGCCGACGGCCGCGATGTGCGGCTCGGGGGAGGAGCTGGGCACGTCGTTGCACACGACGCGGGCCGCACCCCAGGTCCACAGCCGTACCTGCTTGCTGCGGTGGCGGCCGCCGAAGTCGAAGCCGAGCTGCTCGAGCAGCACCTCGACACCGGAGGTGTCTGGTGCCTTGATCTCCACGAAGTCGAAGGCCTCCGGCGCGTCCACCTGGGGCAGCCGGGGGAGCGGGCGCCCGCGGCCGGCCTCCTCGCCGAGCAGTTCGGCGGTGCGGTCGGCCAGCCAGCGCAGCGAGCGCTGGGCCTGACGGGCGGTGCGTACCGGGTCGGTCTGGCGGAAGGTGTCGTTGAAGACCTCCAGCGACAGCGGGCCGTCGTAGCCGGCGCGCAGCACGTGGCCGAGGAAGGCCGGCAGGTCGAAGCTGCCCTCGCCGGGGAAGAGCCGGTGGTGACGGCTCCAGGAGAGCACGTCCATGCTGAGCGCCGGAGCGTCGGCGAGCTGCAGGAAGAAGATCTTCTCGGCCGGGATCTCCTCGATCTGCTTGGGGTCGTGGCCGCGCGAGAGGATGTGGAAGCTGTCCAGGCAGATCCCGACGTTGGGGTGGTCGGCGAGCTCGACGATGCGCCACGAGCGCCGGTAGTCGTCGACGAACCGTCCCCAGGCGAGCGCCTCGTAGGCGAGCCGGATGTCGTACGTCGCCGCCAGGTCACCCAGCCGCCGCAGCTGTCCCGCGGAGACCTCGTCGTCGTCGACGGTCGCGGTGCCGACGTTGCTGCAGACCAGCATCAGGTCGATGCCGAGCCGCCGCATCAGCCGGAACTTCGCCTCGGCGCGGTGCTGTACGTCCTGGAAGGCGGTCTCGTCGACGCCCTCGGCGTCGCGGAAGGGCTGGTAGAGGTCGAGGGTGAGCCCGAGCCGGTCGGCGAGTGCCCGGATCTCCTCGGGGGACTGAGGTGCGGCGATGAGGTCGGGCTCGAAGATCTCGATCGCGTCGAAGCCGGCTTCGGCCGCGGCGTACATCTTCTGGACCAGGCCGCCGCTGAGACAGACCGTGGCGATCGAGGTGCGCATGGTTCTCCGTTCGTCGCTAATGTACGAAACGGTACATACATTGTTGTGAGTTGGGAAGCCGGTCGTGCTCTAGGCTCGGGGCATGGTTCAGTCGCGTGATGCCGAACGCACCCGGTCTGATCTGCTCGAGATCGCGACCGAGATCTTCTCCGAGCAGGGCTACTCCGGTGCGCGGGTCGACGAGATCGCCGAGCGCACCCGCACGACGAAGCGGATGATCTACTACTACTTCGGCGGCAAGGAGGGGCTCTACCTCGCCGTCCTCGAGGCTGCCTATCGCCGCATCCGTGAGACGGAGCAGGGGCTGCATGCCGACCACCTGAGTCCCGTCGATGCGGTGCGACGGATCGCCGAGCTGACCTTCGACCACCACCACGACCACCCGGCCTTCATCCGTCTCGTCTCGGTGGAGAACATCCATCACGGCCAGCACCTGGGGAAGGTCGAGTCGCTGCGCGACCTCGGTACGCCGGCCGCCTCGCTCCTCGACGAGGTCCTCGCCCGCGGGCGCGCTTCCGGCGAGCTGCGCGACGACGTCGATGCCGTCGACGTGCACATGATGATCAGCTCGTACTGCGTCTTCCAGGTCGCCAACAGCGCCACCTTCGGCTTCCTCTTCGGCCGCGACATGCTCGCGCCCGACGTACGCGAGCGTCACCGCCGCATCCTCGGCGACATCGTCGTCGGCTGGCTCACCGCTCACTGACGCAGACCCCCGAAGAGCCCGTTCCCGCGCTGCGGGGACGGGCTCGTTGCCGTGCGGGGGTTGACGTCGCGGGGACGGATGTGATCCCCTTCACTCTCGTAACGTACTAGTTCGTACATTAAGGATCGTCTGGATGAAGTCTTCGTTTCTTGTCGGCCTGATCGGCGCGGGAGTAGGACCCTCGCTGAGTCCGGCGCTGCACATGCGCGAAGGGTTCGAGCACGGGTTGTCGTACGTCTACAAGACGCTCGACATCACCGAGCTGGGCGTCCCGGCCGAGCGCGTGGGCGACCTGATGAGGGAGGCTCGACGACTCGGCTTCGACGCGCTCAACATCACCCACCCGTGCAAGGAGCTCGTGATCGAGCACCTCGACCGGCTCGACGAGACCGCGGCCCGCCTCGGTGCGGTCAACACCGTCGTCTTCACCGACGGCGGTGCGGTCGGCTACAACACCGACACGACCGGGTTCGGCCACGCGCTGCGTACCGGGATGCCGGGTGCCCCGCTCGGCACCGTCGTCCAGCTCGGCGCGGGAGGGGCGGGCTCGGCCGTCGCTCACGCGCTCGTGGCCCAGGGCGTCGACCAGCTGGTCATCGCCGACATGGATCTCGACCGCGCCCAGGCGCGCGTCGAGGAGATCCGGCGTCACCACCCGGAGAGCACCGTCGAGGCGAGCCACGTCGACAAGCTGCCGGCGCTCCTGCCCGACGCCGACGGATTGGTCAACTGCACCCCGGTCGGCATGGCCGACCACCCCGGTACGCCGCTGGACACGAGTCTCCTCCGCCCCGAGCTGTGGGTGGCGGACATCGTCTACCGGCCTCTGGACACCGCGCTGCTGCAGGCGGCGCGGGAGGTCGGCTGCCGGACGCTCCACGGAGGCCACATGGCGGTCTACCAGGCTGTCGACGCCTTCCGGCTGATCACCGGCATCGACCCCGATGCCGGGCGGATGCTCGCCCACCTGCGCGAGCTGGCCGCGGCCGGCTGACTCCCAGCTTCAGTTCCAGACATTCAGACACAGCACCCCCCCACCAGCCCGCGGTCAGGACCGCGGGTCAAACCCCGAGGAGGACCCGATGGCGGGACCTGACACCGAGAACCAAGAAGGCAAGACCCCGGTACGGGCCGCGCTGGCCAGCTTCATGGGCAGTGCCGTCGAGTACTACGACTTCTTCGTCTTCGGCTCTGCCGCGGCGCTGATCTTTCCGCACGTCTTCTTCCCCAGCACCGGCGACGCCGCGCTGGTGATGTCGTTCGCGACGTTCGCGTTCGCGTACGTCGCCCGCCCTGTCGGCGCGGTCTTCGTCGGTCACTTCGGTGACCGGATCGGCCGCCGGAAGGTGCTGCTGTTCACCCTTCTGCTGATGGGTGGCGGCACGTTCCTGATCGGCTGTCTGCCGACGTACGACCAGGCCGGCTGGATCGCGCCCGCACTGCTGGTCTTCTGCCGGCTGCTCCAAGGGCTCTCGGCCGCGGGCGAGCAGGCTGGCGCCAGCTCGCTCACACTCGAGCACGCCCCCGACGACAAGCGCTCCTTCTACACGTCCTGGACCCTCACCGGCACCCAGGGCGGCCAGATCCTGGCTGCGCTCGTCTTCATCCCGGTCGTCGCGCTGCCCGACGACATCAAGTACGGCATCGGCTGGCGGATCCCGTTCTGGCTCTCCGCGATCGTCGTCGTGGTGGCGTTCTTCATCCGTAGCCGCCTCAACGAGACCCCGGAGTTCGAGGAGGCCAAGGCCAACAACGAGGTCGCCAAGCTGCCCCTCGCGGTGCTGCTGCGTGACCACTGGGTCGACGTGCTGCGGGTCATCTGCTGCGCCTTCATCGCGGCCGTCTCCACGGTCTTCGGCAACCTGGCCATCGCCTACGGTGTCGCGGTCGGCATGGTCGACTCGATCACGCTGTGGCTGGTCGTCGCGGCCAACGTCGTCGCGCTGTTCACCCAGCCGATGTTCGGCCGGCTCGCGGACCGGATCGGGCGCAAGCCGGTCTTCATCTACGGTGCCGTGGCCAGTGCGGTGATGATGCCGTTCTACCTGCTCTCGATGAGCCAGGGCAACGAGCTGCTCGTCTTCGCGCTCGCGATCGTCACCTTCTCCTTCGGATACGCAGCCGCGAACGCGACCTGGCCGTCGTTCTACGGCGAGATGTTCTCGACCCCGGTGCGCTTCTCCGGTGTCGCGATCGGGACCCAGATCGGCTTCATGCTGGCCGGGTTCACACCCTCGATCGTCACCGCTCTGGGTGGCGTGCAGGAGGGCGGCTGGGTCGTCACGGCGGGCTACACCGCGGTCGTCTGCCTCGTCGCGTCGGTCGCTGCCCTGACCGCCCGCGAGACCAAGGACGTACGCACCGCCGACCTCGGTATGCGGCCGCTGGCCCGACAGGGTGCGACGGTCTGATCCGCTGAGCCGCTCAACCCCCGCGTCGCGGGCTGTGACCGCCGGTCACAGCCCGCGGCGGTGGCGGTTGCGGCGGCGTACGACGTCCTTCAGGTCCGCGACCGGGCCCAGGTGGCCAAGTTTCTCGGGGTTGGTGACCGAGCGGATCCGCTGGATCTGGCCGTCGAGGATGTCGAGGGTCCAGGTGCCGAGGATGGCGCCGTCGGGGTCGCGCAGGATGGCGCCCGGCTCGCCGTTGAGCTCGCGCTGCTCCAGGCGGGCCCCGATGGCGAGCAACGGCGGCACGGCCGCGATCAGGATGCGAGCGGCCTTCTCGGCGCCGTACCGGCCACCGGAGCCACCGGCCACGCCACCACCGTCGTTGACGGTCTCGACATCGGCGGCGAGCAGCGCCTGGAGCCGGTCGAGGTCGCCGTCGCGCAGCGCCTCGAAGAACCGGCTGGAGAGCTCGACCCGCTTGCGCCGGTCGGCCTCGAACCGCGGCTTGCCCTCGTCCATGTGCCGCCGGGCGCGGGAGGCGAGCTGCCGGCAGGCGGCCTCGGAACGGTCGACCGCCGCGGCGATGTCGGCGAAGCCGAAGTGGAACACCTCGCGCAGCACGAATACCGCCCGCTCCAGCGGACTGAGCCGTTCGAGGAGCAGCAGCGCGGCCATCGACACCGAGTCGGCCAGCTCCGTCGCGAGCTCGGGGCTGGCGTAGAGGTCCGCATGCTCGTCGACGTGGCTGTCGGTCGGCAGCGGCTCGGGGAACCACGGCCCGACGTACGTCTCCCGCCGCACCCGCGCGGAGCGCAGCACGTCGAGCGAGATCCGGGTGACCACGGTCGACAGGTAGGCCTTGAGCGAGTCGGGCTCGGTCGAGGTCCCCTCCAGCCGGAGCCAGGTCTCCTGCACCGCGTCCTCGGCCTCGCTCACGCTGCCGAGGATCCGGTAGGCGATCGAGAACAGCAGCGGGCGCAGCTCCTCGAACTCGATCTCGGTCTCAGGTGTCACGGTCGTCCTCCCTCAGGTCCACATCTTCCACCCTGGGACGAGACGGCGCCTCGGACTGTGACATCGACCTTGGGACGTGCCTAGCCGTTGGCGGTCAGGAAGGCATCCAGATCCTCGAGGTCGTCGGTGTTGATGTGGTCGACGCCGGCTGCGAGCAGCTCGGTCCAGACCGCCTCGCGCGCGGGGCCGTCGGTGTCCGGCGTCGCCCAGAAGCGCACCCGGTAGCCCTTGGCGTGAGCGTGGTCGACGATCTCGTGGAGCTTGCGGCGCTCGGTCTCCGGCATCGGGCCGATGCCCTGCCAGACGAAGACCTTGGTCCAGTTGTCGCTGACCAGCGGCATCAGCGAGGCCGGCATGCCGGAGCGGAGGTCGCTCATCCGGCCGTCGTAGAAGCTGAACCGCTCGGTCGCGCTCCGCATCGTCTCCAGCGGCCGGTCACCGCTGATGACCGCCTCGACCGGACCGTCCTTGACGGTGCCGTTCTCGTAGCGCGTGAAGAGCTCCTCGTAGTCGCCGAGCTCCTTCTCGATCGCCGCGTAGGTCGCCTCGCCGGTGTTCTTGATGTCGATCAGGAGTTGGAAGGTCCCGTCGTAGCCGGGATACACGTCGCGTCCCTTGCCGCTGACAAGCTTCTTGAGCGGGGCGAGGTAGAGACCCTCCAGCGTGCGCGACGGGTCGAGGTCCTCCGCGTCGTGCGCCACCAGGAGCTCGCCGTCGACCAGCCACACGTCGGCCTCGACGCTCGTGAAGCCGTGCTCGAGCGCGTCGAGCAGCGGACGGTCGTGCTCGTAGTCGTTGTGCGCATGCGCCTCCGGGTGCGGCGTACCGAGGTCGGCGGAGGTCCGCGCAGAGTCGGTCGTGCTCGCCGTGGCGGCGGTGGGGGAGAGGAACGCAGCCGCGGCGAGGACCGCGGTCAGCGACCGGACGAAGGTACGCATCGGGATCTCTTTCGGTGAGGGTGGCCCTCAACCTGGCCGTGCCGCGTGATCCCGTGGCGACCGCCGTACGACCGCTGCCTGAACTCCTCCCGAAGGCTCAGCCGAGAAGGACGAAGGCGGCGAGACCGGCGTACGCGAGGTTCACGACGCCCCGGGTGACGACCCCGCCGGTGGTGTCGCTGAGACGGGAGGCACCGGCCGTGTGGCGGAGGTCGTCGAGGTGGACGAGCGTGTAGGCGAGGAACATCAGCACCGCCACGCCGGCCGCCCAGGGGCGGGTGGCCGGGACCAGCAGGCCGATCCCGATCACCACCTCGGCGACCCCGGAGGCGTACACCGTCAGCCGCTTGGCCGGCCACCACTCCGGGACGAGCGGCTCCACCTTGCCGGGGGCGACCAGATGGGCCACCCCGACGACGAGCAGGAGCGCGGCCAGGAGCCAGGCGACGACGGTGACCGCGAGACTCACAGGCTGGGCTCCCGGACCAGCGGTGCCGCTGCCGCCTGGACGCGTGCGGCGCGCGACCTGTCCTTGAGACCGATCGCGGAGCCCGGGTGACGCGCCTCCATCCCCAGGGCCCAGATCGTGCTGCGGCAGACCAGCTCCTTCACCTTCGCCGCGGTCACGCCACGGAGGCGAGCACCCACGGCCGAGTCGTCGCGGCGGGAGAAGTTCACCAGGCCGAGCCCGCGGCCGATACTGATGCACTCGCCCACGAACCCGATGCTAACGGGCTTCGGTGTCGCGCCCGCGAGGCGCTCGAGCACCGTCTCGGCGGCCAACGGCCCGAGCTGGTTGGCCGCCTGGCAGCTCATCCGGTACGGCAGCCCCGACGGCGCGGAGGCGTCCCCGGTCGCGACGATCCTGTCGTCGTCGACGCTGGTCAGGGTCTCGTCGGTGACCAGCCGGCCCACTTCGTCGGTGGAGAGCCCGCTGCGGCGCGCCAGGGCCGGCGTGGTGAACCCGGCGGTCCAGATCGTCACCGAGCTGGTGAGCTCGCGGCCGTTGTCGAGGCGTACCCGGCCGTCCAGCACCTCCGCCACCCGGGCACCCTCGACGATGCCGACGCCCAGCCGCCGCAGGGCGCGCTCGGCGTCCGCCCGGCCCTTCTCGTGCAGCCACGGGCCGAGCCTGTCGCCGCAGATCAGCGCCACGTTCCGGCCGGCCTCGGCGAGCTCGGAGGAGACCTCGATGCCGGTTGGGCCGCCGCCGACGACGACCACCGGCGCGTCGGCCGGCGTCGTCTCCAGCGCGGCCCGCAGCCGGGTCGCCTCCTCGTAGGTCGAGATGCCGAAGGCATGCTCCCGCGCTCCCGTCACCTGCGTCTCGCCGGTGCTGCCGACGGCGTAGACCAGATAGTCGTACGCCACCTCCTGCCCGTCCTCGAGCGCGACCGTCCGCGCGGCGGCGTCGATGGCGCTCACCGTGCCGACGCGCAGACGGACCCGCGGGCTCAGGATGTCGGCGTAGGCCACCACCGCCTCGGACGTACCGCCGACCAGCTGGTGCAGCCGGATCCGCTCGACGAAGTGGTCGCGCGAGTTGACCAGGGTGATGGCGATGTCGTCGCGCTTGGTGAGTCGGTTCGCGGCCATCACGCCGGCGTACCCGCCACCGACGACCACGACCCGGCTCCTGCTGAAGGCTTCTTGTTTGCTCATACCCCAAGGACACCGGCCCCGCGACGTCTGTGACATCGGGAGGTTGTGAAGCCGAGAGTGAGCCATAGGCCACTCTCGGCTTCACAACCTCCGCTCGATCAGGAGACCGTGACGGTGAACCTCGTCGTCGAGCCGTTGGACGCAGTGATCTTGCCGCGATACGTCCCCGGGGAGTCGTACGCATGAGCCGCCGTCACTGCATAGACCCCAGCAGCGTGGAGCGAATCCCGGAATTCAGACGCGGTGAACCGTGAGGGGACCGGAGCCGACCCGTCACCGAAGTCGACTGTCGCGGTGAGCGGTGCGGTCAGCGACGAGCCACCGGTGCTGTCTGCGTCGTCGACCTCGTCGACGGTGACCGTGGTCCCGTCCGTCTTGGTCCCGGGGGCGGCGAGCAGTCCGATCGAGACCGATCCAACCGACCCTGCCGACACCGCAGCATCGGTCCCGGCCAGCTCCGTCGACCAGGCGATCTGCGGCCCGTCGTAGAAGTTGGTGCCGGCGGCAGCCAGTCGCGGACCGACCGAGGCGAGCCGCGCCGCGAAGTCCGACGGCGAGCGCAGCGACTCGGCGGTCCAGCCGGTCTCCCCGTGCGCGAGGATGCGAGGGTAGATCATGAACTCGGCCTGATCGACGCCCCGGATCGTCTCGGACCACAGCGGCGCCTCGGTGCCGAGGATGTGCTCGTCCCCGACGCCCGCGATGACCTCCTGCGGGCTCCAGTCGTAGTAGTGCGCGACGTCGCAGTCGCCCGAGCACGCCCAGGAGAGCCCGATCGGCGTCTTCGGGTGATACTTCATGTCGAGGTAGGACATGTTCCCCGGCGAGACGAGCAGCTTGGCGCCGTCCTCGATGACGGCGCGCTTCGCGCGCTCGGTCGTGCCGGCCCAGTACTGCACACCGTCACCCGCGGTGAGCCCGGACTCGGCGTACTCGTTCCAGCCGATCGTCTTCTTCCCGAGTCCGTGGACGATCGCGAGCGCCCGCTCGACGAACGCCACGTAGCCCTCGTGGCCATAGCGCTGCGTCATCGCATGCGACTCGTCGCCGCCGACGTGCAGGAACTCGGACGGCGTCAGCGCGGCGAGCTGTGAGAAGACGTGCTCGATGAACGTGTAGGTCGCCTCCGAGGTCGGATCGAGGTAGGAGTAGCCGACGTCGATGGTCCCGTTGTGCGGCGCCACCGGCTCGTCCTCGGTCGCCGGGTGGCTCGACCCGGCGGTGTTGAGTTGCGGGATCGCGGCCAGGGCGGCATTCGTGTGGCCGGGGATGTCGATCTCGGGGATGATCTCG
Organism: Nocardioides sp. NPDC127503; assembly: GCF_040302165.1. Classification (NCBI taxonomy): domain Bacteria; kingdom Bacillati; phylum Actinomycetota; class Actinomycetes; order Propionibacteriales; family Nocardioidaceae; genus Nocardioides; species Nocardioides sp. NPDC127503. The sequence goes on from NZ_JBEORH010000001.1 coordinate 37,739, forward strand.
ATCTCGCGCTCGGCGGCGTACCGCACCAGCGAGCGATAGTCGTCCTGGGTGTAGAACCCAGTGTGACCGTCGGCGCTCTGATACGGGTTGCCGAGCACCGCGGTCGCACCCGAGACCCGGGTCAGCGCCGTGTAGTCGATGTCGTCGTCGGCCGCCCGACCGGAGTTGGTGATGTCGATCCGCCACCCCTGGTCGTCGGCCAAGTGCAGGTGCAGCACCGAGATCTTGGCCGCCGCCGCGGCGTCGATGACCTGCTTGACCTCGTCGACCTCGAGGAACGAGCGGGCGACATCGAGCATGAGTCCGCGATAGCCGAACCGTGGCGCGTCCAGGATCGAGACGGCTGGCACCGTCCAGTCGGTGTTCACCCGGACGGTCGATGAGGCAAACGCCGGCAGCAGTTGACGCAGCGTCTGGGTGCCGTTGAACAGCCCGTGGCGACTCGCCCCGGTGACCTTGACCCCGTTGGCCGTCGAGGAGATCTTGTACGCCTCCGGGTTGCCCTCGACCTCGCCGAACCCGGCCTTGGGGTCGATGGTCAGGACGACATCGCGACGGGTCGCCCTGCCGGCGACGACCGGGAGATCGAAGCCGGTCGCCGGGCGCAGTTCGGCGGCCATGAGGACACCGACCTCGTCGGCGTCAGTGCCACGGGCGACGATCCGGGACTGCTCGGTCAGGACGAAATCGGGCCCGCCCTTCGCGCTCACCTGGAGCGGCTTCGGCACCAGGCCGGGCACGGGGGTCTCGGCCTTGCCCAGACGTTCGGCCCGGGGTTGAGCCGTGGCGGGTGACGTAGTCGACGCGGCGATGAGCATCGTGGCGACGCCGAATGCCAACGCCGTTGTCAGAATTTGGATAGGGCCCGAACGAATCATGCGCATGCCTCCATCAACGGCCAACTCGGTCAACCATCGAGCGTAACGGCGCTAGCGCCGCAGCGTCGCGGAATCAAGGATCGGGGTTCGACCTCTGTCCAGGACCCGGCGGTGTGACATCGACTGGAGCGGTCCGCGTCGGGGGTCGCGCCGGTCAGGCCAGAGCGGAGACGGCGTCCGCCAGATCGTCGACGGACCGGGCGCGCTCTGGAAGGCTCCCGTCGGGACCCAGGCTGAGCTGGAAGCCCATGAAGGCGGCGTCGATGACGTGGGCTGCCCGTTCGGCGACGGCGGGATCCACTCCCGACTTGTCCAGATGCGCGATGAGAACGCGCATCCACAGTGTGTTGGCTTCGCGGACCGCCGAGACGTACGGCTCCCTGCCGAAGAGACCGAGTGCGGCCGCCTCCACGTAGATCCGGCTGCACCGGTCGCCCTCCATCACCGCCCAGAGGTCATAGACAGCGGATCGCAGGTCCTTGGAGGGCTCGAGCGCGGCTACCTCGGCGACCGATCGCTTGTTGGATGTGCGGAGCACGTCGGCGACCAGCTGGTCCTTGGTGCCGAAGTGGTAGAGCAGGACCCGGTTGCTGGTGCCCAGCTCGGCCGCCAGCGGGCGCAGGCTCAGGCCGATCAGGCCGTGCTCGTGGACGTAGTCGGTCGCCAGTTCGGCCCAGGCAGCGCGGCGCTGTGGATCTTTCGCGGGCGCGGTACCAGCGGTCGTCATGCGGCGACTGTAACAACCGCCGCAGCCATTTGTATCAGTTGCAACAAATTTGTACCACCTGCAACAACTTTGTCCTCCCAGCACTTGACCTGGTCCTTCACTCGGCGCAGGATCATTTGCAATTCACCCGCGGTTGCCTGTTGAGCAACCCGACGTCGGAGGTTGCATGAGCCAGATCTACATCGACGGGCGCTGGTTGCCCGCGCAGTCGGGCGAGCAGCGGGAGATCCGCTGCCCAGCCGACGGCGCGGTTGTCGGAACCGTTGCGGAGGCTGGAGCGGAGGACACCCGGGCCGCGATCGCCGCGGCGCGGAACGCCTTCGACAGTGGCGTGTGGCCGGCGACGCCTGCGCGGGAGCGCGGCGACCTGCTGCTGAGGGTCGCCGACCTGCTCGAGCGGGACACCGCGATCGTCGCTCGGGCGGAGTCGCTCGACACCGGGAAGCGGCTGGTCGAGAGCGAGTACGACGTCGCCGACGTGGTCTCCGTGTTCCGTCATTTCGGCCACATCGCCACCGAGGACGCCGGGCGGGTGGTCGACACCGGGAACCCTTCCGTCAAGAGCCGGATCGTCCACGAGCCGGTCGGGGTCTGCGGACTGATCACCCCGTGGAACTACCCGCTGCTGCAGGTCGCGTGGAAGGTCGCGCCGTGCCTGGCCGCGGGCAACACGTTTGTGCTCAAGCCCAGCGAGATCACGCCGCACACCGCGATCCACCTGATGAAGGTGCTCGAGGAGGCCGGCCTGCCGGCCGGTGTCGGCAACCTGATTCTCGGCGAGGGCCCGACCGCCGGCGCGCCGCTGTCCGAGGACCCGCGCGTCGACCTGGTCTCCTTCACCGGTGGCCTGGCCACGGGTAAGCGGCTGATGGCCAACGCCTCAGGCACCGTGAAGAAGGTCGCCCTCGAGCTCGGTGGCAAGAATCCCAACATCGTCTTCGCCGACTCCGACCTCGAGACCGCGCTCGACTTCGCGCTGACCGCGGTCTTCCTGCACTCCGGCCAGGTCTGCTCCGCCGGAGCGCGGCTGATCATCGAGGAGTCGATCAAGGACCGCTTCGTCGACGAGCTCGTCGCCCGGGCCGAGCAGATCCGCCTCGGCGGCCCCTTCGACGATGAGGCTGAGACCGGGCCGCTGACCAGCAGCGCCCACCGGGACAAGGTCGAGGCGTACGTCGCGAGGGGTCTGGCCGAGGGCGCCACCCTGCGCACCGGCGGGAAGCGCCCCGACGGCGCCGAGTTCGCCGACGGCTTCTACTACCTGCCGACCATCCTCGACGACTGCACCACCGAGATGAGCGTGACCCAGGACGAGTCCTTCGGACCGGTCCTCACCGTCGAGACCTTCAGCGACGAGGACGACGCCGTTCGCATCGCCAACGACTCCATCTACGGCCTCGCCGGTGCGGTGTGGACCTCCGACGCCGGCCGCGCCGAGCGGGTCGCCGCCAGGCTCAGGATGGGCACGGTCTGGATCAACGACTACCACCCGTACGTCGCCCAGGCGGAGTGGGGCGGCTACAAGCAGTCCGGGATCGGGCGCGAGCTCGGCCAGGCCGGGCTGGAGGAGTACCGCGAGACCAAGCACATCTGGCACAACATCGATCCCAGCCCGCAGCACTGGTTCGCGCCGCGTACCGCCGAGGAGAAGTGAAGACGATGACCCAGACCTACGACTACGTGATCGTCGGCGGTGGCTCGGCCGGCTCCGCGCTCGCCAACCGGCTCAGTGCCGACCCTTCCACGAGCGTTCTGGTCCTCGAGGCCGGCCACAGCGACTTCAAGATCGACCCGTTCATCCACATGCCCGCGGCGCTGCCGTTCCCGATCGGCTCGAAGCTCTACGACTGGGGCTACGAGACCGATCCTGAGCCTCACCTCGGTGGCCGAAAGGTCTACCACGCGCGCGGCAAGGTGCTCGGCGGCTCGAGCTCGATCAACGGGATGATCTTCCAGCGCGGGAACCCGTTGGACTACGAGCGCTGGGCGGCCGACCCCGGTATGGAGACCTGGGACTACCGCCACTGCCTGCCCTACTTCAAGCGCATGGAGAGCCGCTTCCTCGAGGACGGCACCTCCGGCGCCGACCAGTGGCGCGGCGGCTCCGGCCCGCTGCATCTCGAGCGCGGCCCCGCCGCGAACCCGCTCTTCTCGGCCTTCTTCGAGGCCGCCCAGGAGGCCGGCTACCCGCTCACCGACGACGTCAACGGCTACCGCCAGGAGGGGTTCGCCCCCTTCGACCGCAACGTCAAGCACGGCCGTCGCTGGTCGGCCGCCCGGGCCTATCTGCACCCGGTGATGAGCCGCCCCAACCTCGAGGTCGAGACCTTCGCGTACGCCACCAAGATCCGCTTCGACACCTCCGGCGACGTCCCGCGGGCGACCGGCGTGGACTACGTACGCGGTGTCGGCCGGGCGAGCCGGGAGCACACCGTCAACGCCGGCGAGGTGATCTGCTGCGGCGGTGCGATCAACACGCCCCAGCTCCTCCAGCTCTCCGGCGTGGGGGAGGAGTCGCTGCTGCGGCAGCACGGCATCGACGTCGTGCACAACCTTCCCGGCGTGGGCGAGAACCTCCAGGACCACCTCGAGGTCTACATCCAGTACGCCTCCAAGCAGCCCGTCTCGATCGCACCCGGTCTGGTGTGGCACCAGCGGCCCAAGATCGCCTGGCAGTGGCTCTTCCAGAAGAAGGGCCTGGGCGCGACCAACCACTTCGAGGGCGGCGGGTTCGCGCGGTCCAATGAGGACGTGGACTGGCCCAACCTGATGTTCCACTTCCTGCCCATCGCGATCCGCTACGACGGCTCGATGGCGCCCGGTCAGGAGAAGGGCCAGCACGGCTACCAGGTGCACATCGGCCCGATGTACGCCGACACCCGCGGGCACGTGCGGATCAAGAGTGCCGACCCGGCGCAGAAGCCGTCGATGCTGTTCAACTACCTCTCCACCGCGACGGACCGGAAGGAGTGGGTGGAGGCGGTCCGGGTGGCGCGCAACATCCTCAACCAGCCCGCCTTCGCGCCGTTCAACGCCGGCGAGATGTCCCCGGGTCCGAGCGTGGAGACCGACGAGGAGATCCTCGAGTGGGTCCGCAAGGACGCCGAGACCGCGCTGCACCCCTCGTGCACCGCCGCGATGGGGACCGGCGAGATGGCCGTCACCGACCCCACCTCGTTGAAGGTGCACGGCACCGAAGGACTGCGGGTCGTGGACGCGAGCGTCTTCCCGTACGTCACCAACGGCAACATCTACGCGCCCGTGATGATGGTCGCGGAGAAGGCGGCCGACCTGATCGCCGGCAACACCCCGCTGGCGCCCTCCGATGCTCCCTACTACCGCCACCGCGACGACTCGCCGCTGTGGCCTGTGGGAGACCCGCGCAACCAGTCCTGAAACCCAATCGTGACCCGAACCGGCGCCGGGTGGACTAGCCTGCCGGGCACCCGAACCGGAGGAGACAGCTCATGCCGGAGACAATCGACCCGTCGCGTACGCCCTTGGGTGAACCCGCCGCAGACCCAGACGAGATCCCGACGACGAAGCCGGAGCTGAACAAGACCGTCTTCTTCGGCTCCGCCGGAGTGGTGGTCGCGTTCACGCTCTTCACGTTGCTCGCCCCGGAGACCTCCGGGACCGCGATCGGGCACGTGGTCACCTGGATCTCGGACTACTTCGGCTGGTGGTACTTCGCGCTGGCCGCCGGGCTGATCGCCTTCGTGCTGTTCATCTGCCTGTCCCGCTACGGGCGGATCCGGCTCGGCCCGGAGGAGTCCCGGCCGGAGTACTCGATGTTCACCTGGACCGCGATGCTCTTCGCGGCCGGCATCGGCGCCGACCTGATGTTCTACTCCGTCGCGGAGCCGGTCTCGCAGTACCTCACCCCGCCCACCGGCGAGGGCAGCACCATTGCCGCCGCCGAGCAGGCGGTGACCTGGACGCTGTTCCACTACGGCCTCTCCGGCTGGGCGATGTACGCGGTCATGGGCATGGCGCTGGGCTACTTCTCCTTCCGCCACGGGCTGCCGCTGTCGATCCGCTCCGCGCTCTACCCGATCTTCGGCAAGCGGGTCCACGGGCGCCTCGGTGACGGCATCGACCTGGCCGCGGTCCTCGGGACCATCTTCGGTATCGCCACCTCGCTCGGCATCTCGATCGCGCTGCTCAACGCGGGGCTCAACGTCCTCTTCGACATCCCCGAGGGCCGCGGCGCGCAGGTCGGCCTGGTCGTGGTCGCGGTGCTGCTCGGCACCATCTCGGCGATCTCCGGTGTCGACAAGGGCATCCGTCGGCTCTCCGAGCTCAACGTGCTGCTCTCGCTGGCGCTGATGCTCTACGTGCTCTTCTCCGATGACACCGCGTTCCTGCTCAACTCGCTGGTGATGAACCTCGGTGACTACCTGGTGCACCTGCCCGGGATGAGCTTCGACACGATGCCGTACGACACCGCCGAGAACCCCGACGTCGGGGTCTGGAAGAACCTGTGGACGCTCTTCTTCTGGGCGTGGTGGGTGGCCTGGTCGCCGTTCGTCGGGCTGTTCCTGGCGCGGATCTCGCGCGGGCGTACGATCCGGCAGTTCCTGGTCGGCGTGATGATGATCCCGTTCGGCTTCATCCTGCTGTGGGTCTCGATCTTCGGCAACAGCGCCCTGGGCCGGATCCGAGGCGGCGACGCCGAGTTCGGCGAGCTGACCAACAGCAACTACGCGCAGGGCTTCTACGCCTTCCTCGAGGCCTACCCGGCGGGGACCCTGGTGATCGCGGTCGCCACGCTGACCGGCTTCCTCTACTACGTCACCTCGGCCGACTCGGGCGCGCTGGTGATGGGCAACTTCACCTCACGGCTGCCGCACCCGATGGCCGACTGCTCGATCCCGGTACGCATCTTCTGGTCGTTCGCGATCGGCGCGCTGACCCTCGCCCTGATGTTCGCCGGTGGGGATGCGTGGCTGACCACGCTGACCAACGCGACGATCATCATGGGGTTGCCATTCTCGATCGTGCTGGCACTGGTCGCGGTCGGCCTCTATCGCTCGCTACGGCTGGAGTCGTTCAAGACCGACAGCGTGCGCTACGCCCTCCCGGCCGCGATCTCCTCGGCCCGTCTGGTCGGGGCGGCCGAGGGTGCCGTACGTCCGTCGCTGTCGCAGCGCCTGCGCCGTTCGGTCACCTATCCGACGGCCAGGGACACCGAACGGTTCGTCGCCACGGTCGCGAAGCCGGTCCTCGAGGAGGTCGCCGCCGAGCTCTCCTCGCACGGGCTGTCCTCGGTCGTGACCGAGACCAAGGCCGTACGCGGCATCGCCGGTGTCCAGCTCCACACCGATCTGGAGGACGCGCCGGCGTTCGTCTACAAGGTCACGCCGCTGCCGTGCCCGGCGCCGACCTTCGCGGTCGGCCGGGTCACCGGTGAGGTCTACTTCCGTACCGAGGTACACCTCGCCGAGGGCACCCAGGGCTACGACGTCAACGGCTACTCACGCGAGCAGCTGATGGGTGACGTCCTCGACCAGTACGAGCGCCACCTCTCCTACCTCCACCTCGTCCAGCAGGAGCAGCTGCATGCCGAGGTGCCCGAGGCGCCGGAGGAGAACGTCAGCGGAGCAGATCGGTGAGGTCGATCTTGACCGGGAACGGCACCGGGACGTCGAGCCTGTCGCGGAAGATCCCGATCGGGACGTAGGTGTTGGTGAGGACGTCGCGCTCGTAGACATGGATCGCGGGCGCGCCGTCCTCGTTCTCGATGCGCCAGTAGTGGGCGATGCCCGCCTCGGCGTACTTCTGCGGCTTCACCGACCGGTCGCCGTGCTCGGACTCCGGCGAGACCACCTCGACCACCAGGGCCACGGTGTCGGCGTCGTAGAACGACGCCTGGTCGGAGATCCGCGCCGTGCTCACCAGCACGTCCGGCTCCGGCCGGTTGCGCCTGTCCAGCACCACCGTCAGTTCCCGATCCACCTCGAACCCGTCCGGCGCCTGCGCCGTCAGCGCGTTGGTCAGGGCCGTGACGAGCCGACTGTGCCAGCGGCGCTGCGGTGACATATTGAAGACCAGGGCTCCGTCGATGAGTTCGGTATGACGCGGCGCCTCGACGAGCATGTCGAGGTCTTCGGAGTACCAACCCTCCTCACGGGGAGGGTGCATCCAGTCGGGCAACGCGGTCATGTTTCGAGGATACCGCCTGTGGCTGGGGTCGGTGGGTGAGCGCGGACGTGACCGTGGCTCCGTTTCAGTGTTTCGCCGCCGACCCTTGGTTCGATTGTTTCTCGATCGCGCGCCGCGTCAAGGACGGGCTTCGCCCGCCGGCTTCGCCGGTCGCCTGCGGCGATCCTTGACCCGGCGCGCGATCGAGAAAGATTTGGCCTGTATCGGGTCGGCGGCGAGGGTGTGGTGCAGCGGATTCAGTTGGGTACGGGCTTGATATCCGTGGCTGGTCGTGCGCGGGCAGCCCGGTGCCTTCGTCGGTGCCTACGACAGTGGGCGGGACCTTGTGAATCGTTCACAAGGGAGCCGTCGCTTTTGGCCTGGTCGGGTTCGGTGCCGGCAGGATCATCAGTTCCCCACTGATCCGAAGAGCTCCCCACGGGCGCGGAGCTTCCCCATCCTCCGGAGGGTGGGGGAACCTTCACCGCCGTGGGGAAATGTCCCCGCCAGCAGGGAAACGGCGAAGGTGGAGTCGAGGAAAGTTGACCGAACGCTCGTTGGGCACGGGACGGACGGCGTCAGCGAGAGCTGGGGCCGCTCAGCGGTGGTGTCGTCAGGGCTGGCGGGCAGGCCTGGTGGAGCGATTCCTCGCCCAGCTGGTCAGGGGCGGCGGGTGAACCGGATCGTGCCGTCGGGTAGTCGCTCATGAACGTAAACCGGGTTGTGCGCCAGACGGTGATGATGGGGACACAACAAGGCCCCGTCCTTCAGGTCTGTCTTCCCGCCCGCCGCCCACGGGTCGAGGTGGTGGGCGTCGCACCACTCCGGGGGCATGTCGCAGCCCTCGGCCTGGCAGCACTTCTGCTGCAACCGGAGTGCTTTGCGCTGGATCGGCTGGAAGAACCTACTGCCGCGCCCGGCGTTGAGGACTTCGCTGTCACCGCCGAGGACCCACGGAATGATCGTGGCGTTGCAGGCCATCCGACGGGCCTCGGCCGCCGAGATGGTGGTGCCGTTGGTCTCGTCGTAGCCCAGGGTGGCGATACCGAGGTCTTTGCGGAGCTCCTCGAGGGAGATCACCACGTTGATGGTGGTCGCATCGCCACCGTGGCGGGGCAGCGAGGCCGGGTCGACGGTCTCCAACAACCGGGCGAAGCCCTGGCCCATCAGTCGCTCCCACGGCGGCAGCGGGGCGCCCTTGCCGATGAGTTGTTGTTTGCGGGGTTGGGCCCAGGCCTCCACCAGCCGCTTGAAGCGCATCCCGATCGAGACCGGCAGCACGCCCTCGAACCCAATCGTCCCGTCGTAGTTGTCCCACACCCGCAACGCCGTCTTCTGCTGCGCCCGTTCCTCCTCCGCCAGGAGGGCCTTTGCTTCGGCATCTTCGAACCGGACCGGATCGACCTCACGCAGGATACGTTTCCCGACGATCCGGAGTTCGTTGGCGGTCAACCCGTTGGCGTAGTCGACCAGCAGTTTCTCGGCCAACACCAGGTCCTCAGCACTCGCGACCGGGTCGGCCTCGATCTTGTCGAGTGCCTTGGTGATCACCCGGGCTTTGTCCTGGGACACAACACCTTCGGCGAGGCCGGCAGCGACTAGCTCGTACTTCGCGACACTGGCCGCGAGTTTGATCTGCGACCGGGCTACGCCCTTGTCGACCAACAACTCGGTTCGCATCCACCCGGAGGCGTCTTTCGTGCCGGTTTCTTCGGCGATGTCGCCTGCCGTAGCGAGGACTCGCAGCTTCAGTGCGGCTTGTTGGGCTTGGAGTTTCTCCAACCGTTCCAGCAGGTCCTTCTTCTGGTCCGTGCGCCAGTAGGCAGGCTCGGTGGCCAGCAGCTCTTGGAGCGCGGTCTCGATGGCCTTCAAGGCAGCGTCGATCGCATCGCCGGGGTTGGTGCCCCAGTGGTCGATCGAGCGGCCGAGACTCATCGCGCTCCTGCCCTTCAAACGGGTGCTGTGATGCGTCTGATTCTACGCCTTCCGCCACCCTCGGGCCATTTATTTTCCCAGGTCAAACCCGGGTTTCGCGGTGAGCGAACGACCTCGTATCTGTGGATGGTAAGTGGCCCGAAGGGCCACCCTTCCGCCCCATCAACCCCAACCTTCCGCCCCATCAACCCCAACCTTCCGAGCAAAGATCTCTCCGCGCCACACCCGGGCCGCCGCCCCGATAGCCAGCCAAATCTTTTCTCGACGGGCCCCGGTGTCAAGGACCGCGAAGCGGCCGGCGAAGCCGGCGGCCGAAGGCCGTCCTTTACTCCGGGGCCTGGCGAGAAGACCCTTCAAGAGAGGGTCGGCGGCCCACCCCAACCCCGAAAACACGGCCCGCAACAGAGGTGAAAACAGACTCACCCGAAGTCGATGAGCCGCCCATCCTCATGCATCACACAACCCCGCCCAATCCAAGCAACAGCGTGCTCCTTGTCCCCGACAGCAATGTGCGAATAGCTAGGCGGAACCCAGACGAGCTCAAAGTCGACGTCACCCAGCGCCGCCTCAGTAGCCCGAACGGCATCGTCGGAAGGGTCGAGGGTGCGTACAGCCTGTTCGACGGAGTCGAAGTATTTTCGGCCGGCCTCGGAGAGCTCCTTGGCGCACCACGCGCACGTGCCCAACGACTCGACCTGCGCAAGAGTGGCCCTGATCGGGGCGTCGAGACCGAGGAGCTGGGGGCAGGCCCGGACATGCAGGAGACGACCCGTCGCGTGTGCGACGAAGAGGGTCTCGGGGGTGTCGGAGGGCATCTCCGGAGCCTAGGGGAGGGAGGCATGCCCCGGGAGGTACCTGGGACGAATTCAGGACGTTCGGCCCCCGTGATCGCTGTGGTCCAGGTCACGTACGATCCGGGGTATGGCGCATTACCAACAGCGCGGGCACATCCCGCCCAAGCGGCACACCCAACACCGCGACGGAGAAGGGAATCTCTACTACGAAGAGCTCATGGGCGAGGAGGGGTTCTCCTCGGACTCCTCCCTGCTCTACCACCGCCACATCCCCTCGGCGGTGAAGGACGTACGCATCTGGGAGCTGCCCGACCACGGCACCACCCCCAACCACCCCCTGCGCCCGATGCACCTCGGGCTTCACGACCTTTTCCCTGGTGAAGACAGGCTGAGTTCGACTTGGGGGGCCAACGACGCGGTGACCGGGCGCCGCCTGGTGCTCGGCAACGGCGACGTACGTCTTCACTATGCGGTGGCGGGGGAGACCTCGCCGCTCTACCGCAACGCGATCGGCGACGAGTGTGTCTACGTCGAGTCCGGGACCGGTGTCGTCGAGACGGTCTTCGGCGACCTGATGGTGGGGGAGGGCGACTACGTGGTGATCCCGCGCGCCACCACCCACCGCTGGGTGCCGGTCGGCGATGCCCCGCTGCGGGTCTACGCGATCGAGGCGAACTCCCACATCGCCCCGCCGAAGCGCTACCTCTCCCGGTTCGGCCAGTTCCTCGAGCACGCCCCGTACTGCGAACGGGACCTCCGGCTCCCGACCGACCCGCAGACCGTGGACGCGACCGAGGCGGAGGCCCAGGGGATTGAGGTCTACATCAAGCACCGCGGCCCGGGCGCCGGCGGCATCGCCGGCTCGGTCCATGTCCTCCCGCACCACCCGTTCGACGTCGTCGGCTGGGACGGCTGTCTCTATCCGTACGTCTTCAACATCGCCGACTACATGCCGATCACCGGCAAGGTCCACCAGCCGCCGCCGGCCCACCAGGTCTTCGAGGGCAACAACTTCGTGATCTGCAACTTCGTGCCGCGCAAGGTGGACTACCACGAGCTCGCGGTGCCGGTGCCCTACTACCACTCCAACGTCGACTCCGACGAGGTCATGTTCTACGTCGGCGGCGACTACGAGGCCCGCAAGGGCTCCGGGATCGGCATCGGCTCGATCACCCTCCACCCCGGCGGCCACGCCCACGGACCGCAGCCCGGAGCGATGGAGCGCAGCCTGGGAGCGGAGTTCTTCGACGAGCTCGCGGTCATGGTCGACACCTTCCGGCCCTTGGAGGTCGGCGAGGCCGGCGCCACGGTCGACGACGGCAAGTACGCCTGGACCTGGGCGGGAGGCCGCCAGTGACGTCGTGGCTGGACATCAACAACAGTCAGTTCGGCCTCGAGGCGCTTCCGTACGCCACCTTCCGCACCTCCGCGGACCCCACCCCGCGACTCGGGGTGCGGATAGGTGACCTGGTGCTCGATGTCGCCGCAGCGGCCGAGGATCTGGCCGGGCACTGCGAGGGTGGCCTCGACGGGCTCCTCGCCGCGGGGCCCGACGTATGGGCGCAGGTGCGCGCCGAGGTGACCCGGCTGCTCAGCGAGCCCGCGTGCGAGGCCGAGGTCAGGCCGCACCTGGTGGCGATCGAGGACACCGACCTGCTGCTGCCGTTCACGGTGGCCGACTACGTCGACTTCTACGCCTCCGAGCACCACGCGTCCAACGTCGGGAAGATGTTCCGCCCCGACTCCGAGCCGCTGACGCCCAACTGGAAGCACCTGCCGATCGGCTATCACGGCCGCTCCGGCACCGTGGTCGTCTCCGGCACGGACGTCGTCCGGCCGACCGGGCTGCGGAAGACTCCCGACGGGATCGTCGACGGCCCCTCGATCCGGCTCGACATCGAGGCCGAGCTCGGGTTCGTGGTCGGCGTCGGCTCCGAGATGGCTCACCCCGTCCCGCTCGCCGAGGCCGCCGACCACATCTTCGGGATCACCCTCCTCAACGACTGGTCGGCGCGCGACATCCAGGCCTGGGAGTACGTCCCGCTGGGCCCGTTCCTCGGCAAGTCGTTCGCCACCTCGATCTCGCCGTGGGTCCTCCCGCTCGCGGCGCTCGAGGCGGCGTGGGTCCGGCCCCCGGAACGAGACGTTCCGCTGGCCGGGTACCTGGACGACTCGGCGCTGGAGCCCTGGGCACTCGACCTCGCCTTCGAGGTGCGGCTCAACGGTTCGCTGGTCGCCGAGCCGCCGTACGCCACCATGTACTGGACCGCCCCGCAGATGCTCGCGCACATGACCGCCAACGGTGCCTCGCTGCGTATCGGCGACCTGTTCGGCAGCGGCACGATCAGCGGCCCCGAGCCGGGCCAGCGCGGCTCGCTGCTCGAGCTCAGTTGGTCGGGGGCCGAGCCTTTCAAGCTGGACGACGGGTCGATGCGCACGTTCCTGGAGGACGGCGACGAGGTCACCATCACCGCCACCGCGCCGGCGCCGGGCGGCGGCCGGATCGCACTCGGCGAGGTCAGTGGGCGGATCCTGCCCGCGAAGGAGCGCGCATGACGTCGGTCTACGAGTTCTCGCCCCGTTACTTCGAGGTCGACATGCAGGGGGTGATGTTCAACAGCTGGTACCTCGGCTACGTCGACGAGGCGATGAACCACTTCATCGACGCGCGCGGGGTGCCCTACTCCCGCTGGAAGGAGCTGGGGGTCGACGCTCACCTCGCCCACGCCGACCTGGACTGGAAGGCCGGCATCGGCTTCGGCGACCGGGTCCAGGTGCCGGTGCGCACCACCCGGATCGGCACCAAGAGCTTCACGCTCGAGTTCGAGTTCCGCCGGGGCGAGGACGTCACCTGCGCCGTGTCGGTCGTCTACGTGATCGTCGCCGCCGACGGCTCCGGGTCGATCGCCATCCCGCCCGAGATCGCCGCCGCGATCGAATAGCTGCGCAAGAACGGTCAAGCGACCCGGGGGCCGTCGGTGTGAGACTCGTCGTGTGCACGAGACAGACGAAGAGATCGCCGACCTGCAACGCCTCCTGGACGCCTCGATCGGCCGCGCGAGCGGCCATCTGACCGGCATCGTCAACAACGACCAGCGCCTGAATGCCCGTCAGCTCGTCACCGAGCTGACGGGCATGAAGGTGCTGGTTCTGGCCACCGTGACCGCCCGCGGTGAGCCGCGGACCAGCTGCGTCGACGGCCACTTCGTACACGGTCGTTGGCTGTTCGGGACCTCGCCCACCGCCATCAAGGCCAAGCACATGCTCGCCCGCCCGGCCGTCAGCGCGACCCACGTCGACGGTGAGCGCATCGGCGTCTTCACCCACGGCCAGGCGCACGTGGCCTCCGAGGGGCAGGAGTTCGAGGAGCACAACGCCTACTTCACCGAGTTCTACGGCTCGGACCCGCAGACCTGGGAGGGGCCGGGCGTCGTCTACGCCACCATCGAGCCGAGCTGGATGGTGGCGTACGCCGCCGACCCCGCCTCATTTCCGACGAGCTGAGTAGTTACTCGGCACCACGAACAAGGCTCTTCTTGATCTCGGTCTTGAGCACCTTGCCGACCTTCGAACGCGGCAGGTCGGGCCAGACCTCGATCTGCTTGGGGGTCTTGACCGCGCCGATCCGCTCCTTGACGTACGCCTTGAGCTCGGCGACGTCGACCTCGGCACCGGGCCGGGGGAGGATGACGGCGGTGACGCGCTCGCCCCACTTCTCGTCGGGAAGCCCGATCACCGCGCAGTCGGCGACGGAGGGGTGGGTCATCAGCGCCTGCTCGACCTCGGTGGAGTAGACGTTGAAACCACCGGTGATCACCATGTCCTTGGCGCGGTCGACGATGTGCAGGAACCCGTCCTCGTCGAGGAACCCGATGTCGCCGGTGTGATGCCAGCCGTGCGCGCTCGCCTCGGCGGTCGCCTCGGGGTTGTCGAGATAGCCGCGCATGACCAGGGAGCTGCGTACGACGATCTCGCCACGCTCACCGGAACCGAGCAGCGTGCCGCGCTCGCCCATGATCGACACGGTCACCAGCGGTGCCGGACGACCGGCCGAGGAGAGGCGCTCGGTGGCGACGGTGCCGTCCGCGTGGAAGTGGTCGGCGGGCGCCATGGTCGCGATCATCATCGGCGCCTCGGTCTGCCCGAACAGCTGCGCCATCACCGGACCGATCCGGGTCAGCGCTTCCTCGAGACGCGTCGCCGACATCGGCGCCGCGCCGTACCAGAAGCAGCGCAGCGAATCGAGGTCGGTCGACTTCAGCGCCGGGTGGTCCAGCACCAGGTAGATCAGCGTCGGCGGCAGGAACGTGTGGGTGACGTGGTGGCGCTCGATGTGCTCGAGGAACGCGCCCACGTCCGGCGTACGCATCACCACGATCTTGCCGCCCAGGCACAGCACCGGGAAGCAGAGCACCCCGGCGGCATGGGTGAGCGGGGCGAGCGCGAGATAGGTCGGACGTTCCGGCGCACCCGGCCACGGGTAGGCCATCAAGGTGATGGCCGACATCGTCTCCAGGTTGGCGCCGGTGAGCATGACGCCCTTGGGGCGCCCGGTGGTCCCGCCGGTGCCGACGACCATGGCCAAGTCATCCACGACGTCGAATGGCTCGAACACCTCGTCGGCCGAGCCGAGGAAGTCGTCCCAACCGATCGCCCAGTCATAGGTCGCGTCGAGGCAGACCAGGGTGGTCAGCTCCGGCAGATCTCCGCGGATCTGGTCGACCAGGCCGGCGAAGGACGACTGGAAGATCAGCGCCGAGCAGCCGAAGAGGTCGAGAAGCTCCCGGTTCTCCGCTGCCTCGCTGCGCGGGTTGATAGGGCACCAGACGCCCCCGGCACGACTGATCCCGAAGACGGAGGCGAAGGCGACCGGGTCGTTGGCCGAGAGGATGGCGACCTTCGCGCCCGGGGCGACGCCGCGGGCCCGAAGGCCCGCGGCGACGCGCACCGAGAGATCGACGACCTCGGCGTACGACCAGGTGTCCTCGCCGCAGACGAGACAGGGCGCGTCGCCTCCGAGCGAGGCACCCTTGTCCAGATAGTCGACGAGCCGCATCCGGCCGCCCTCAGCCGCGCTGCCGGGTCACGACCGGCTCCGAGACGAGGCCGAAGGCCTGCAGCTGGCCGAGGAGTTCGCGGTGGCCGAACGCCTGGCAGCCCGAGGCGAAGCCCACCCGGCGAGGCGGCTGCTGCAGCAGCGAGTAGGCGACGTACGCCTGCAGCAGCCCGGTCTGCTTGTAGTTCTGGTTGCCGTGGATGACGCAGTGCGCGCGTCCGAGCGGGCCGGAGGCGTGCACCGAGTCGAGCGACTTGTTGAGCCGCGGGTTCTCACGCGGCGGCATCTGGTTCATCACCTGGGCCGCGGTGGCGGTGAGCGCCTCGTCGCGCTGCTCGGCGTCCATGTCCTTGGTCGCCTCGAGCGCAGCCGCCACGATCTGCGGCACCCCGTTCATCAGCGCGGCGTTGAAGACGCCACCCTGGGCCTTGCAGCTGGCCACCTTCGGGTCGCGTCGGTACCAGACCGGGTGCGAGGTGCCGCCCCACGGCAGCGAGAGCGCCAGCTCGTGCTGGCCCGGCACCACCAGCGGGACCAGCCCGGCGGTGGGGTCGAACTCGACGTACGCGTTCTGCTCGAGGAAGTGCGCCTTCGAGGTCGCCGCGTTGACCAGGATCGTGCGGGTCGAGGCGATCGTGGGGGAGCCACCCCAGAAGACCGCGATGTCGAGGGTGTCGAGGCCGGGTTGCTCGAGGCAGATCTCGGCGGCGATCTCGCCGGTGGTGTACATCTGTGCGATGCCCGGCGCGAGCAGCAGGCCCTTCTCGGCGAAGCCCTCGCTGTAGGTCTCGTCGCAGGTGATCAGCCAGTCCTGCTCGCCGGTGGTGTCGGTGTAGTGGACGCCGGCGGCCATCGCCGCCTCCACGACCTGGGGACCGTACGTGGAGAACGGGCCGACGGTGTTGAGCACGACGCGAGCGCCGGTGAGCAGCTCGGTGAGCGCCTCGACGGAGTGCTCGACCTCGGCGATCTCGTAGTCGGCGGTCTCGATGCCGGGCACGTTGGCGGCCATCGAGGCGACCAGCTTGTCCTTGGAGCGGCCGGCGGCCACGAACGGCACCCCGAGCTCGCGCAGGTATTCACACACCAGCCGGCCGGTGTAGCCGGAGGCGCCGTAGACGACGACAGGCTTGTTCTCGCTCATGGTCACATCCCCATTCCGCCGTCGACCGCGAGGCCGACGCCGTTGACGAAGGCCGCCTGGTCGGAGGCCAGGAAGACGACTGCGTTGGCCATGTCCTCGACCGTGCCGAGGCGTCCCGACGGGGTCAGCTCGATGACGCCGCCGACGGCCGCCTCCGGAGATTCGAAGAGACCGAGCTTGGCGACGTCGTCGGCGAGCCTGGCACCCATCTCGGTCGGCACCAGGCCGGGGTAGATGCAGTTGACGCGTACGCCGTAGCCGAGCTTGCCGCTCTCCATAGCCGCGACCCGGGTGAGCCGGTCGACGGCGCTCTTGGTGGCCGAGTAGACCGAGATGCCGGGGAAGGCGATGGTGGCCGCGACCGAGGCGACGTTGACGATCACGCCTCCGTTGTCGGCGGCGCCGTCGGACCGCATCGTACGCAGCCCGTGCTTGAGTCCGAGGGCGGTGCCGAGCACGTTGACCTCGAGCATCTTCCTCACATCGTTCGGGTCGAGCTCGGTGACCAGGCTGGTGATCTCGACACCGGCGTTGTTGACCAGGATGTCGAGCCCGCCGAATGCCTCGACCGCGGCGGCCGTGCCCGCCTCCCAGGAGGCGTCGTCGGTGATGTCGAGGTGCACGAAGGTGCCGCCGATGGACTCGGCCACCTTGGCGCCCTGGTCGTCCTGCACGTCGGCGACGGCCACCTTGGCGCCGGCCGCCGCGAGCGCTCGGGCGATTCCCTCGCCCAAGCCTTGGGCACCGCCGGTGACGAGTGCTGTACGTCCACTCAGATCGGTCATCGTGACTCCTTCGTCGATGTGATGTGGACCACAGGTAATCGCGTATCTTGACGAGTGTCAAGATTTCTCTTGACGATTGACCAGAAAATGGTCCGAATGGCATCGACCGGCGCACGGGAGGGGGTATCGTTTCCGCCCATGACCCAGGTCGCCGCACCCAAGTCGCCTCGCCGCACGCCTGCCGACAAGCACGACGAACGCCGCAAGGCCCTCGCTGAGTCGGCGCTGCGTACGTTGGGGGAGCTGGGCTACGCCCGCGCCAGCCTGCGCGAGATCGCCAACAACTCCGAGTTCAGCCACGGCGTCGTGCACTACTACTTCAACGACAAGCTCGAGCTGATCGTCTTCTGCGTGCGCTACTACAAGGAGACCTGCGTCCACCGCTACGACGGTGTCGTCGCCGAGGCCACCTCCCCGGACGACCTCGTCGCCCGCTTCGGCGACAAGCTGGTCGAGACGATCGTCGAGGAAGCGCCGATGCACCGGCTCTGGTACGACCTGCGCTCGCAGTCCATGTTCGAGGAGAGCCTGCGCGAGGCGGTCACCCAGATCGACCAGAGCCTGGAGGACATGATCGCGCGGGTCGTGAACCGCTACGCCGCGCTCGCCGGCACCGAGCCCGCGATCGCGGCGCCGGTGGTCTACGGGATGTTCGACGGTGTCTTCCAGCAGGCGCTGCTGGGCTACCTCAACGGTCGCGACGGCGCTCTGGAGGACCTGCGCAACCAGGTGGCCGGGCTGATGCCGATGCTGCTGGCGCAGCCCGCCGAGACCACCATCAGCCACGAGCAGGGAGAGCTGGCATGACACCGATGATCGGCCTGCCCACCGGAGCCGAGTGGGCTTCCCTGATCGGTGGCATTCTGCTGCTGCTGGTCTGGTTCGCGCTCACCGTGTGGTGGCTGGTGATGCTGGTGCAGGCCCTCCGGACGCCGGACAGCGTGTGGGCCGCGGCCGATCAGAGCAAGATCCTCTACGTCCTGCTGATGATCTTCCTCGGCTGGCTCGGGGCGCTCCTCTACGTCGTCATCGCCCGGCCCAGGCTCCGTTCCTGAGCCTCACACGACCATCGCGACCACGGCGGCCGCGGCTAGGACCGTCGCGGCGACGCGTACCCTCCCGATCGGCTCGCGCAGCACCAGCGCCGCTGCGAGCGCGACCCAGATCAGGCTCGAGCTGCGCACCGCCGCCACCAGTGAGACCGGGGCGTGCAGCGTGGCGTAGAGGCTGAGGACGTACGAGGTGGGGATCAGCACCGCCAGCACGGCCACGGTCCGCGCGTGGATCCTGAGCTGGCGCAGCCCCTCGGCGTACTTCCCGTGCACGATCACGCTCCACAGCACCACCTGGATCACCGTGCCGACGGCGTAGTAGGCGATCGGGTCGAGGCCACGCTCGACGACCACCCAGCCGTCGTAGGTCGTGTAGCCGGCGATCGAGACGGCGATGCAGGCGGACCACAGCAGCGGCTTGGCCTGCAGCGAGCCCCGGGTGCGCACGGTCTCGAACAGCAGCGCCCCGACCGCCGCCGCCATCAGGAGTACGCCACCCCACTGCGCCCAGCTCAGCCACTGCCCGAGGACCACCATGCCGGTGAGTGCCACCACGACCGGGGCCAGGCCGCGGGAGAGCGGGTAGATCTGGCTGACGTCGAAGTCCTGGTACGCCACCTGGACCAGGCCCATGGTCAGCGCATGCATCGCGGTGCTGCCGAGCGAGAGCAGGAGAAGCTCCCATGTCACCGCGATGCCGTGCCCGCGCACGATCATCACGACTGCGGTGACCGTGACGACCAGGCAGCTCTCCACGATCGCCACCGCCCACAGCGCCGGTCTCCCTGCGGGCGCGATGGTCTTCGACGCCGTGTTCCAGGCAGCGTGGGCGACCGCCGAGCCCAGGGCGAGAGTGACTCCGAGCAGCAGCATTCGGGCGAGCCTACGGCGTCGCTGCACGCATCGTGACCGGACTCCTCCTAGGGTGGGCCACTCCAACCCCACAACACCGAGGACTTCTGTGATGGACCCCGTCGACCTGGCTCTGATGATTCTTCGTCTCGCCGTGGGTGGCACGATGATCGCGCACGGCGTCAACCACTGGCGCGGAGGCGGCAAGATCGCCGGCACCGCCGGCTGGTTCGAGAGCCTCGGCCTGCGCCACGGCACCCTGCAGGCATGGGCCAGTGTGGTCACCGAGATCGGCGCCGGCGTACTGCTGATCCTGGGCCTGATCACGCCGCTGGCCGCAGCTGGCGTCGTCGCGGTGATGCTGGTGGCCGCGCTGCTGGCGCACCGCCCCAACGGGTTCTTCATCTTCAAGGACGGCTGGGAGTACGTGATGATCCTGGCCGTCGTCTCGGTCGTGCTCGGCGTCACCGGCCCCGGCACGATCTCGCTCGACGCGACCTTCGACATCGTCTACGACGGCTGGATCGGCGGCGCGGTCGCGCTCGGCGGCGGTCTGCTCGGCACCGCCCTGCTCCTCGCCGCGTTCTGGCGGCCGCAGCGGGAC
This sequence comes from Nocardioides sp. NPDC127503, assembly GCF_040302165.1. Taxonomy (NCBI): domain Bacteria; kingdom Bacillati; phylum Actinomycetota; class Actinomycetes; order Propionibacteriales; family Nocardioidaceae; genus Nocardioides; species Nocardioides sp. NPDC127503. The sequence goes on from NZ_JBEORH010000001.1 coordinate 57,710, forward strand.
GGGGCGCCCGTGGAGGCCGATGAGGAGCCGACCCCGGAGGCCTAACGGCGCGAGCGCATCCCGAGCCGAGCGGTCTCCCCGGTGGCGGAGCGCTCGAGTTCGGCGATGAGGGTGCGGGCGTCGTAGCGGCCCTCGTGGCGGTGTGACCCGACGAAGAACGTCGGGGTGCCCCGGGCGCCGCTGTCGTTGGCCGAGGCCATGTCCTCGCGGACGTGCTCGGCGAGCTCCGGGTCCTCGAGGTCGCGAAGGAACTGCTCGACGTCGAGCCCGAGGACACCGGCGTAGCCGGCCAGGTCCTGGTGCTCGAGCTCGTTCTGATGCTCGAAGAGGTGCTTGTGCATCTCCCAGAACTTGCCCTGCCGGGCGGCGGCCTCGGCTGCGACGGCAGCCAGCTCGGCATGCGGGTGCTGGGCGAGGGGGAGGTGGCGTACGACGTAGCGGATCCGGGGGCCGAAGTAGTCGCGGACCTCGTTGGCGGTGCCGGTGGCCCGGGCGCAGAAGGGGCACTCGTAGTCGAGGTACTCGACCAGGGTGACCTCGGCGTCCTCGGCACCATAGATGTGGTCGCGCTCCGGATCGACCGGCGGTGAGAGCAGCTTCGGCAGGGCCGCGTCACGCTGGCCGAGGAAGCGCGCGGCGAGCTGGAAGATCACCCAGCCGAGCGCGGAGGCGATCACGACGGCGAGGAGTACGCCGACGATCGCGTCGCGCTGCAGCGTCTCGGAGTCGAAGGCGAGGGTGGTGATCAGCAGCGCGACGGTGAAGCCGATCCCCGACAGCGCGGCGCCGCCGAGAACATGGCCGCCACCGACGCCCTGGGGTAGCCGCCCGATCCGTAGGCGCGTGGCCACGAGCGCGCCGCCGCCGATCCCGAGCGTCTTGCCCAGGACCAGACCGGCCACGACACCCCAGGTCACCGGCGAGCGCAGTGCTTCTCCGAGGACGCCGTCGCGCAGGTCGACGCCGGCGTTGGCGAGTGCGAAGACCGGCACGATGAGATAGCTCGTTGGTACGTGCAGCGTCTCCTGGAGCCGCTCGTTGACCGAGATCGTGCGGGTCAGCTCGTCGCGGGTCTCGCGCTGCAGCGTGGGCAGCGGCGACTGCCGGAACGCCCGGAACCGCGAGGTCGCGACCTCCATCTGGGCCCGGGTCGGCTCCGCCGCCGGCACCAGCAGGCCGGCCAGCATCCCCGCGATCGAGGCGTGCAGGCCGGCGCCGAGGGTGGCCACCCAGGCGATCAGGACGAGCAGCACATAGGGCCCGGCCCGCCACACCTTGACCCGGTCGAGCACGAAGATCCCGACGAGGGCCAGTCCGGCCACCACCAGCGGGCCGACCTCGAGGTTCTTGGTGTAGGCGACCCCGATCACGCTCACCGCGACGATGTCGTCGATGACGGTCAGCGTGAGCAGGAAGATGCGCAGCTGGGTGGAGACCGCCGGCCCGACCAGCGCCAGCATGCCGAGCAGGAACGCGGTGTCGGTGCCGATCACGATGCCCCACCCGCGCGCCGCCTCACCCGACGGGTTGAGCAGCAGGTAGATCATCGCCGGCAGGATCAGGCCGCCGGCGCCGGCGATCAGTGGGACCACCATGCGGCGACGATCGGTCAGCTCGCCGACGGCGAGCTCGCGGCGTACCTCGAGGCCGACGACGAAGAAGAAGACCACCATCAGGCCGTCGTTGACCCAATGGTGCAGGTCCATCGAGAGCCCGACGTCGCCGAACCGGACCGAGAACACCGTCTCCCACAGGTGCTCGTAGCCGTGCGACCACGGCGAGTTGGCCCAGGCCAGCGCCAGCAGCGAGGCGACCACGAGCAGCGCGGCGCTCGTCGACTCCAGATGCATGAAGTGCCGCAGCCTGGTGCCGAGCTGCCCGGTCAGGTCCTCGTCACGCCGGCACTGCGTCTGCTGTTTCCCCACGGAATGATCCTAGGCCGGACAGGCGTCGCGACCTGTGGCTGTCCGTGTGAGAGTCGCCTCAGCGCCGTACGGCGACCGGGCCGGCGAGCGTGCCCTGGAGCAGGGTGCCGTCGGGGAGGATCGTGCCGACCATCTGCAGGGTGTTGGCCAGCGGGCCTAGGCCGAGGAAGGTCTCGGAGAGGATCTCGCCGTCGGCCGGGTCGATCCGGGCCAGCCGCCAGGTCAGGCCGCTGCCGCGGCGGGTAACCGTGTAGAGCACGTCTTCGCCGCGGGAGAGCCGGGGGACCGCGGCGGAGGGCACCTCGTTGCGCCAGACCGACGCACAGGTGCCGGAGCGCTCGTCGATGTCGATGCGCTCCATGCCGCCGGCGAAGTCGGCCTTCGCCGGGACGGACTCGCCCGCGTCCTCAGTCGCCTGCGCGGGGTAGGGGTAGCCGTAGGTGCTGGCGATGTAGACCGAGTTCTCCCAAGCGACGGGGGAGTTCTCGGTGCCGCTGCTCTCCTCGGTGAGGATCGGGACCCGGCAGACCTCGCGCCCGTCGCGTGCCCGGTAGACCAGGAGGTTCTCGCGCGGGCTGGCGTTGTCGGTGATCACCACGAACTCCGCGCCCGTGCGCTCCCCGAAGAACGTCGGCGTCGATCCGCTGCCGTGGCTGAGCTGTCCCGGCTTGCGGGCCTCGCCACGGTCATAGGGCTGTCGCCAGACGGTTCGCACGCCGTCGCCGTCGGCACGCAGGAGGTACGTCGCGTGGTCGGTCGTCACCGCGACCCCGCTCGGGGCGCTGGAGATGGAGTTGGCGACCTTCTCGCCGCCGGTGCCGAGACTCGCGGTGACGACGTCGCCCTCCGGCGTGACGTACCCGGCACGGCCCTGGGCGGTCGCGAACCAGATGTTGGCGTCGTAGCCCGGTCCGACGGTCGTGACCGCGTCGCCGTTCGGCATGTTCAGCGGCACCTCGCGCGCCACGTCGATCGACCAGCGGAAACGGGACTTGGAGTGAGCCAGCCAGAGCAGCGAGCCGGATCCGTCGACGGTGACGAGTCGCGACTCGTTGTCGACGTAGGCGTAGACGCCGCCGAGCAGCGACCCGGCCGAGAGATGGCGCCGGGCGACCGGGAGGAGCGTGCTGGGGTCGAGGAGGTAGAGGCTGGGCGCCCGGTCGATGTACTCGGTGCACAGCGCCTGCACCATGCCGTCGGCACCGCTGAGGATCGTCGGGCACACGGCGGGCAGCGGCACCGGCTGCGCGGGGGAGGGGTCGGCCCCCGGCCCCTCGAACGGCGTCGTGTCGGACGCCCCGGCGTCGCCGTGCATGTTCCAGGTGCCGTCCGGACCGGCGTACGGGTTCGGCGGCATGGTCGCGCCGGCCGCTGGGCCGACTGCCGGGCCGGCAAGGAGGGCGACGAGGGCCAGAAGGACGGTGGCGGGCGCGGTCCGGCGGATCATGATGAGGATCTAAGCACGAGTAAGTCGAGCGGGTCGGTCGGAGATCATGTGGCGGTCGCCACAGGCGTTACACGAATGTCCAACAGATGCGTGACCTGTCACCCACATCGTCGTTAGCCCCTGTGACGGCGAGTAACAGCCGGACGACAGCGTCTACGCAAGTGGCGCGACCCGGTTCTCAGCCGTACATGGGGGCTTCCGTTGTATGTGTCCGAGTGTTGACGGGCGCAAACACGCACATCGTGGACATAGCCCGATATAACTATGTCCAATAGGTCCTATGACTCATATTTTGTAGAGGACAAAGTCCTTTCAAGTCTTCCTTGAAAGTCTGGATGGGAGTTAGATGGGCAACATGACAACTAGGCGTTCTCGGCCCGGCCGCCCTAGGCATGTTCCCGACTCAGGTACGACCTCACCGCGTGACCAGATCCTGGATGCCGCATCGCGGCTGTTCGTCTCCCAGGGTTTCGCGGCGACGTCTACCCGCGAGATTGCCGACATGGTCGGCATCCGCCAGGCGTCCCTCTACTACCACTTCGCGGGGAAGGACGAGATCCTCGGCGAGCTGCTCCGCCGGTCGGTCCGCCCGACCACGGACAAGGTCGAGAAGATCCTCGACCAGGTGCCGCCGCTGGACTACGAGACGGCGCTCTACCTGCTGGTTCTCGTCGACGTACGCACCCTCGCGGACGTGCCGCACAACGTCGGCATGCTCTACCAGCTCCCCGATGTGGCCAAGTGCGAGGTCTACGACGAGTTCCGCAACGAGCACGCGGAGCTGGCCGGACACTACGCACATCTGGCCGGTGAGATCGCCTCGAAGACGGTCCGTTCGACGGTCAGCCGCAAGCAGCTGGGTGACCTGCTCATCCAGCAGGTCGAGGGCGTGATCAACATGCGCACCGAGGACCCGAACCGGAGGATCCCGTGCCGCGAGGCGTGGGCGATCGCCGCCACCTGCCTGCGGATCTGCGACGTGCCGCAGGAGAAGATCGACGCCGCGGCGCCCATCGCCATCGACCTGCTCCCGCAGTTCATCGACGAGAAGGTCGTCGAGCCCGCCTGAGGCCCATAACCCGGTGGACGCGGGTGCGCGGGTAGGTTTCGATGTGGGCATGACCCTCTTCGTCTCGCACACCACCATCGACTGTCATGACGCGTACGCGCTCTCGGAGTGGTGGAAGGCTCTGCTCGGCTACGTCGACGTGGAGGGTGACCCGAACCTCCCCGGTCACGAGGAGTGCATGATCCTCGACCCGGAGACCGGTCACCAGCTGCTGTTCATCGAGGTGCCCGACGAGGAGCTGCCCGCCAAGCGGATCCATCTCGACCTGCGCCCACGCACGGGCACCCAAGACGGGGAGGTCGAGCGGCTCCTCGAGCTCGGCGCGACCCAGATCGCCGACCACCGCGGGAAGTATGGCCCCGGGACCGGCTGGGTGATCTTCGCCGATCCCGAGGGCAACCAGCTCTGCGTACTGCGCTCCGAGGCGGAGGTCGCCGCCTGGAAGGCACAGAGGTCAGGGGCGTAGCAGCTCGTACATGCTGGAGAAGCCTTGGTCGCCGTGGCCTTGGGCGATCCGGCGGTCCATCAGCGACTTCACCTCCCGCATCCGCGCCGCCTCGATCCCGGCGGACTCCCGGTGCCCGATCAGGTCGTCCATCAGGGCTGCCTGGACGTCGAGCGAGCCGAGGTCGGGGCCGTACGTCCCGCTCTTGATCGCGCCGGCCATCATCGTCAGTAGGCCGGCGTAGCCGTTCAGCGACCCGGCGAGCCTCTCGGTGAATGCCTCCAGGTCCATGCCCTCGGCCTCGACCAGGCTGAGGGTGTGCAGGAAGCCGATCAGGAACTCGTATCCCATCGCGACCTGGGCGTTGAACTCCACGGCCGCGTACCCGGCGTCGGGTCCGTGGTAGACGACTGTGCCGAGCTCCCGCAGCGCCGGCTCGGCGGTCTCGTAGGCGTCGCGATCCCCGCTGAAGGCGAGCGACACCTTGGGCGTGCCGACGTCGGGCGGGTCTCCCATGACCTTCCCGTCGACGTACGCCGCGCCGTGCTCGGCCGCCCAGCTCTCGTTTGCCCGTGCCTGGGCGGGGGAGCCACTGGTCAGGCTGACCAGGGTGTGGCCGGCGGCGGTCTGGCCGACCGACTCCAGGACGTCCTCGACCGCGGTGTTGTCCAGCAGGCTGAGGATCGTCAGCGGGCTGGCCGCGACTGCCTTCGCTGCGGTTGATGCGACCTCGGCTCCCGAGTCCGTGAGCGCCTCGGCCTTGTCGGCCGTTCTGTTCCAGACCGTGGTCCGGTAGCCCCGTTCGAGGTACGTCCGGGCGACCGCCGATCCCATGTTGCCCATCCCGATCACGGTCACGGCGGGTCGATCGTTGCGTTCCGACATGGTCCAGCTCCATCTCTCGTGGTGGATCACCATCGTCAAAGATGAAGTTGACTTGAGGTCAAGGCCATTGTTGTCGAGCTAGCTGGTCTCCACCGGGAGGTCGTGGTTGCTCCACTGGCTCCACGAGCCGGGGTAGAGCGCGGCGTCGTAGCCGGCGATCGCCAGCGCGGCGACCTCGTGGGCGGCGGTGACGCCCGAGCCGCAGTAGGCGGTCACGGGGGAGCCGGCCTCGACCCCGAGCGCGGCGAACCGGGCCCGCAGCTCCTCGACCGGCCGGAAGCGGCCGTCGGCGGCGAGGTTGTCGGCGGTCGGTGCGGAGACCGCGCCGGGGATGTGCCCGGCCTTCGGGTCGACGGGCTCGACCTCGCCGCGGTAGCGCTCGGCGGCGCGGGCGTCGAGCAGAAGGCCCTCGTACGCCTCGACCTGCTCGAACGGCAGCACGGGCAGGTGGCCCGGGGTGAGCGTCACCGTGCCGGGCGCGGGCACGACGTCGTCGGTGGCCAGCGGGTGGCCGGCGGTGGTCCAGGCGCCGAGGGCGCCGTCGAGGAGGCGTACGTCCGCGACGCCCGCCCAACGCAGCAGCCACCACGCGCGGGCCGCGGAGGTGTTGCCGACGGCGTCGTAGGCGACCACGGTGTCACCCTCGGAGATGCCCCACCGTCGGGCGGCGGCCTGCAGGTCCGCGAGCTCGGGGAGCGGGTGGCGGCCGTCTGTGGGCTCGCCGTGGCGGGCCAGCTCGGTGTCGAGGTCGACGTAGACGGCGCCGGGGATGTGGCCCGCGAGGTAGGACTCGTGTCCGGGCGGGCCGCCGAGCTGCCAGCGTACGTCGAGGAGGACCGGGGGCTGGTCGGAGGAGAGCGCGGTCGCGAGCTCGTCGGCGTCGATGAGTACGTTCACGGGTGAAGTCTTTCAGGAAGGCGGTCAGGTGCTCGCCCATCCGGCGGCTTCGGCGCTCAGGTGTCGACAGACGTGGCCGGCGGCCGGCGGGGCGCTGGGGCCGGTGACGAGCCAGAGGGTGTTGAGCGGACCGAGCCTGGGTTCGTGAAGGCGTACGACCGTGCCGTCGGCGAGAGCCCCGTCGACCAGGTAGCGGGGCAGCACCGAGGCCCCGATGCCGGCGACGACGGCGCGGAGAATGCCGCGCAGGTCGGGCAGGACGAGCGCGGTGCGGTTGGTGGGGCGCTCGTCGAACTCGGTGAGCCAGTAGCGCCGGATGATCGGGAGGTCGGGGGAGTAGGCCGCCAGCGGCACGGCCGCGAGCGCGCGCACCGGGTCCTGCTCCAGCTCCGCGGGATCGACCTGTGCCGCGATCGCCGGCGCCGCGACCAGGAGGAACTCCTCGTCGACCAGCACGGCCGAACGCAGCCGCTCGTCGCCGGGGCGTACGGAGGAGATGACGAGGTCGAGGCGCTCGCCGGCCAGGTCGTCGAGGAGGTCCTGCGCCAGGCCGGTGGTCACCGAGACGTCGAGGCCGTCGCGTACGAGCGGGGCCAGGGCCGGCACGATCCGCGTGGTCATCACGTCGGCCGCGCCGCCGATCCGGATGCTCGCTGGGCCGATCGCGGGCTCGGTGTCGACGGCGCCGCGCAGCTGGTCGACGAGCGGCGTGATCCGGGCGGCGAGCGCGTCGGCCCGTTCGGTGGGCACCAGGCCGGTGCGAGAGCGCTCGAACAGGGTCGTGCCGAGATCGTTCTCGAGCTTGCGGATCCGGGCGGTGACCGCGGGCTGGGTGAGATCAAGGCGGCGGGCCGCACCGCTGATCGAGCGTTCCCGGTAGGCGTGCGCGAACGCTTCCCAGAGGTCGAGCGAGGTCATAGAAATCATTATGACCGGCCGAGTGGGTTCGGGAGTGAAGCGGGGGATGGTCGTCGTTACGTCATCACCGAACCGAACAAGAAGGAAAGAACCCATGACTCGCGTACTGATGGTCGTCTCGGCGGCCGACACCCTCGTCCTCGCCGACGGCACCGAGCACCCGACCGGCTACTGGGCCGAGGAGGTCGCCGCCTCTCACGAGACGCTCGTCGGAGCCGGCGTCGAGATCGACATCGCCACCCCGGGCGGTAGGGCGCCGACCGTCGACGCGCTCTCGCTCAGCGAGCAGGGCGGCGTCCAGCCCGAGGACGCCCAGCGCTTCCGCGCCTACCTCGACACCCTCGAGAAGCAGCTCGCCCACCCGCTGGTGCTCGCCGACGTCGACCCCTCGGCGTACGACGCCGTCTACATCCCCGGCGGTCACGCCCCGATGGCGGACCTGGTCGAGGACTCCGCGCTCGCCGCGCTCCTGACCGCCACCGACTCCGCCGGCCGCCCGGTCGTCGCACTCTGCCACGGCGTCGCCGGCCTCCTCGCCGCCACCGGCGAAGGCGGCTGGCTCTTCCGCGGCCGCCGGATGACCGGGTTCACTGACACCGAGGAGCAGCAGGGCGGCTACGGCGACAGCATCCCCTTCTCGGTCGAGCAGCGGATGCGTACGGCCGGCGGGATCGTCGAGGTCGGCGACCCGTGGAGCGACACCGTGATCGTCGACGGCGCCCTGATCACCGGACAGAACCCGCAGTCCAGCGTCTCCACCGCGAAGGCGCTCCTGAAGCAGCTCGCCTGAGCCTGCAGGCCTGAACCTGCTGGCCAGGGCTCGTCAGGAGGCGACTTCGCCGTCAGTGGCGAAGTCGGCCTCCACGATGGAACGCTCGAGCTTGCTGAGCAGCCGGGCGAGCTCGTCGCGCTCCTCCCTGGTGAGGCGGTGGAGCAGTGCGTTCTCCGCGCGCAGGTGGTCCTCGATCGCGCGGTTGATCACCTCGAGGCCCCTATCGGTGAGCTGGGAGTAGACGACGCGGCGATCCTCAGCGTCGCGTTGGCGGGTGATGAGCCCCGCGGCCTCGAGGCGGTCGAGCCGGAAGGTCACGCCCGCCGAGGAGAGCAGCGAGCCACTCGCCAGATCGCGGCCGGCCTTGCGGTAGGGCGCGCCCGCGCGGCGCAGCGCAGCAAGGACGTCGAAGGAGGCGGAGTTCAGGTCGTGGCGGCCGAAGACCTGGGTGAGCACCGCCTGGTAGCGCAGGTAGATCCGATGCACCCTCCCGAACAGCGCGATGGGAGAGGGGTCGAGGTCAGGGCGCTCGTGTGTCCACTGGGAGACGATCGCGTCGACCGCGTCATCGCTGCCCGAGGGCTGGTTGACGCCGGATCCGGTGTGACTCATGGTCGCAGTGTACGAGTCGACTCGGGCTCCGCGAGACAGGAAGTTAACACAGAGGGGGTTGACGGAGGATCGTGACGCACCGCACACTCTTAGGACTTAACGATTAAGCACTTAGGGATTATTTCTTGCCCAGTGCTGTGAACCGAAAGTTCCCCTCACATGGTCAACATCACCCCGGTGCCGCCGGCTGTCACGGCGGAGCAGATCAGCGCCAGGCTCGAGCGACTTCCGCTCTCGCGCTGGCACGTCAAGACCCGCGTGCTCGTCGGCGTGGCCACCTTCTTCGACGGTTTCGACCAGCTGATGATCGCCTACGCGCTGCCGGTGCTCATCCCGTTCTTCGGCCTCAATCCGGGGATGATCGCCTGGACGATCGCCATCGGCGGCATCGGGATGCTGCTCGGCGCGCTCGCCGGCGGCTGGGCCGCCGACCGGGTCGGTCGAGTGCCGGTCCTCATCGGCTCGCTGGTGCTGTACGCCGTCATGAGCCTGCTGATGGCGGGCACCTCCACGCTGTGGATCTTCCTGGTGCTCCGGTTCGTCCAGGGCTTCGGCCTCGGTGCGGAGGTCCCGGTCGCGGCGACGTACATCGGTGAGATCACCCGCGCCCACCGCCGCGGTCGCTTCGTGCTGCTCTACGAGCTGATCTTCCCGGCCGGGCTGGTCGCCTCCGCTCTGGTGGCGGCATGGGTCGTGCCTGCGTTCGGCTGGCGCTGGCTGTTCGCGCTCGGCGCCATCCCGCTCGTGCTGGTGCCCTTCCTGCGTCGCGTCCCCGAGTCGCCCCGCTGGCTCGCCGCCCACGGACGACTGGAGGAGGCTGACCGCGCGACGCGTCGGATCGAGGAGCAGGTCGCAGCCCAGAAGGGCGAGCTGCCGGATCCCGTCGTCGGTGAGGCCCAGGTGGTCAAGCAGGGCCGCGTACGCGTCACCGAGCTGTTCCAGGGCGTCTACCTGCGACGGACCCTGATGCTCGCGGCTGCCTGGCTCACGGCGTACTTCGTCAACTACGGCATCGCCGCCTGGCTGCCCACGCTCTACGGCCGGGTCTTCCACCTCGACGTCGACACCGCGCTGCGTTACAGCGTCGCCACCAGCATCGCCGGCATCATCGGCTGCGTCATCATCGCGCTGACCATCGACCTGATCGGGCGCCGCGTTGCGATCTCGGTCGCCATGCTCGGAAGCGCCACCACCCTGTTCATCCTCGCCTCGACCGGAGCGACCAGTGCCACCTCCGTGCTGCTCTGGTCGGCCCTCTCGGCGATGTGCATCTTCGCCGTGAACCTGGCGCTGTACGTCTACACCGCCGAGCTCTACCCGACCCGGATGCGTGCGCTCGGCTGCAGCGTCGGCGGGGCCTTCGGCCGGCTCGGCATCATCATCGGCCCGCTCGTGGTCGGCGGCCTGATCGGCCGCGGGTTCTCGATCGCCGACGTGTTCGTCGTCATGGGTGCGGTCGCGGTGGTCGGTGCGCTCACCACAGCCGTGTTCGCGATCGAGACGCGCGAACGTACGTTGGAGGAGATCTCCCAGTGAGCGCCGTCGACACCACGACGGACGCCATGACGGGGACGGTCGTGCCGGCCGACGAGATCCTGGTGGCGGGGGAGTGGCGCCGCGGCGACGGCGCGGGATCGGAGAGCATCGACCCCGCCGACGGCAGCGTGATCACCACCGTTCACCACGCCTCGGTCCATGACGTCGACGAGGCAGTCGCCCGCGGTGCGGAGGCGTCCGCTGCGTGGGGCAGGCGGCTTCCGCACGAGCGGGCGCGCCACCTGCACCGGATCGCCGATGGGATCGAAAGAGCGGCCGAGCGCCTCGCCCGACTGCAGACGCGTGACACCGGCAAGACGCTGACGGAGACCACCGCCCTCGTGGCCAGCGCGTCCGGCACCTTCCGCTACATGGCCGGGGCTCTGGAGACCTTCGACGAGGAGCTGACCACGCAGCGAGGCCCGTCGCTCACGATGAGCGTGCACGAGCCGATCGGGGTCATCGGCGCGATCACCCCGTGGAACTCGCCGATCGCCAGCGACGCCCAGAAGATCGCGCCGGCCCTCGCGGCGGGCAACGCGGTCGTGCTCAAGCCGGCCGAGTGGACACCGCTGGTCTCGCTAGCCCTGGGTCGCATCATCACCGAATCCGGACTTCCGCCGGGCCTGGTCTCGGTGCTGCCGGGCGCGGGCTCGGTCGTCGGTGACGCGATCGTGCGCCATCCCGGCATCGGCAAGGTCTCCTTCACGGGAGGGACGACGACCGGTCGCCTGATCGCTCACGCCGCGGCCGACAAGCTGATGCCGGTCACTCTCGAGCTGGGCGGCAAGTCCCCGGCCATCGTGTTCGAGGATGCTGACTTCGAGGCGGCGATCGCGGGGATCCTGTTCGGCATCTACTCCAGCTCCGGGCAGAGCTGCATCGCCGGATCGCGGTTGTTCCTGCCCTCCGCCCGTGCCGAGGAGTTCCTCGAACGCCTGGTCAAGGCCGTCGCGCGCCTGCGTATCGGCCACGGACTCGACCCGGTGACCCAGGTGGCGCCGCTGGTCCACCACCGGCATCGCGACAGCGTGGCCGGCCACGTCGACCGTGCCCGTGCGGCCGGCGGGGAGGTGCTGGTCGGTGGCGAGGTGCCCGAAGGGGACGCGTACGCCGCCGGTGCCTACTACAGGCCGACTGTCATCGCCGGCCTGGACAACTCCTCGCCGACCTGCCAGGACGAGATCTTCGGGCCGGTCCTCTCGGTGCTCACCTATGACGACGAGGACGACCTGGTCGCCCTCGCGAACGACTCGGTCTACGGGCTGGCCTGCGGCCTGTGGACCCGTGACTACCGGACGGCTTGGCGGGTGGCCCGCCGGATCGACGCCGGCACGGTGTGGATCAACACCTACAAGCAGTTCAGCATCTCCACCCCGTTCAGCGGGATGAAGGAGAGCGGCCTCGGCACCGAGAAGGGCCGCCGCGGCATCGCGGAGTACACGCGTCAGAAGAGCCTCTACTGGGGACTCGACGAGGCGCCGCACCCCTGGGCCGGCTGACCGGTCTCAGACCGTGATCTGGGCCACGGTTTTCCTTGACATAAAAAAGCCTAAGCGCTTAAATATTAATCACTAAGAGAAAGGGGTCGGGATGTCGATCGCCACACTGCACTCACTGCGCAGCGTCCAGCTGCAGGTGCCGACGCTCACCGAGTCGACGGACTTCTACTCCGAGGTCTGGGGCCTGTCGGTCGTCGAGCAGGACCACGACGACACCTGGCTGCGGGGCACGGGGGAGGACCACCACGTCCTGCAGCTGACCCGCGCGGAGCGGAACGGCCTCGGCGCCATCTCGTTCGCGGTGCGTACGCCGGCTGAGGTCGACGAGGCCGCCCGGCGGCTCGCGCTCCGTGGGATCCCGATGCTCACCGAGCCGGGTGCCCTGGACCAGGCGGGCGGCGGCTACGGCATCCGCTTCGCCGATCCGGAGGGCAGGGTGATCGAGCTCGTTGCCGACGTCCACGCCGTGAAGCCGCTCGACCGGGACCGTCCGGTCCCGATCGGGGTGACGCACGTCGTGCTCAACACGGTCGACATCGACCGCGCGGTAGCGTTCTACACCGACGTCCTCGGGATGCGCGTCTCCGACTGGTCCGAGCACCAGATGGCGTTCCTGCGCTGCAACACCGACCACCACAGCATCGCGTTCAACCAGGCCGCCTGGACCTCGGTCAACCACGTCGCCTACGAGATGCCGAGCATCGACCACTTCATGCGGGGCATCGGCTCGCTCAAGCAGCAAGGCGTCACCCCGTTGTGGGGTCCCGGTCGCCATGGCCCGGGCAACAACACCTTCTCCTACTTCGCCGATCCCGCCGGGCTCGTGTGCGAGTACACCTCCGACGTCGCCCAGGTCGTCGAGGACCAGTGGCTGTGCAAGGTGTGGCGCCGGGTTCCGGAGCTGTCCGACCTGTGGGGCACCGCGGGCCCTCCGTCCAAGGACGTACGCCGCCACATGGCAGGCATCGAGGACGCGGGCGTGTTCGCCGACCGTCCCGACCTGGCCGCTTCGTACGTCTCGACGCGGGGCCGCGATCTCGTGGAGGTGGCCCGATGACGAAGGTCAGCATCATCGGCGCCGGCGCCATCGGCCGCCCTGTGATCGAGGCCCTGGTGGCCGGAGCGGTCGAGGATGTCGAGGTCGTGGGAGTCGTCAACGACACCCCCGTCGGCGAGTGTCCGGTGCCGCAGATCAGGCTCGCCAAGGCGATGGAGACCAGCGACGTGATCGTCGAGTGCGCTGGTCAGGCGGTCGTCTCCCGGCACGGGGCCGAGATCCTCGGCGCCGGGCGCGACCTGCTCATCACCTCGGCCGGAGCGCTGGCCGACCAAGAGTTGGTCGCCACGCTCAGGGCCGCCGGTCCGGGGCGGATGTTCATCACCTCCGGTGCCATCGGCGGCATCGACCTGCTGGTCAGCGCCGCCAGCCACGGTGCCGTGCACCGCGCGTCGGTGACCACCACCAAGCTGCCCGCGACCCTGCTGCAGCCGTGGATGGACGACGAGACCCAGGAGCGGGTCCGTGCCGCCACCGCCCCGACCACCATCTTCGAGGGATCCGCCGCGGAGGCTGCGCGCTACTTCCCGCGCTCGCTCAACGTCGCCGCTACCGTGGGGCTCGCCGTCGGCGACCTGGAGCTGGTCGAGGTCCGCCTCGTCGCCGACCCGGGCGCCGAGCTGACCAGCCACGTCATCGAGGCCGACGCGGACGCGGGCAGCTACCGGTTCGAGATCCGCAACCATCCCTCGGCCGCCAACCCGCGTACCAGTGGCGTCGTCTCGCGCGCCGTGGTCCGGTCCCTGTCCATGCTCGTCGGCCGCCCGGTCGGTGCGGTCAGCATCATCTGAGGCCGCGATGACCACCACCACGCTCCGTGCCACCGGGGTCCACGTCGAGGACACCGGCAGCGGTCCGACCCTGCTGTGCCTGCACGGCATCGGGTCCAGCTCGGCCTCGTTCGCGCCCCAGATCGCGGCGCTCGCCGGCGAGTTCCGGCTGCTGGCCTGGGACGCACCCGGCTACGCCCGCTCTGCCGACCCGGAAACCGATCTCGACCTCGACGGCTTCGCCGACGCGGCGGCCGCCGTCATCGAGGAGTACGCAGCAGACGGCCCCGTCCACGTCCTGGGCGTCTCCTGGGGCGGTGTCATCGCGGTCCGGCTGGCGTCACGCCACCCCCGGCTCGTCCGCAGCCTCGTGCTCGCCGACGCGAGCCGTGGCTCCGGCACCGCTCCGGAGAAGGCAGCGGCGATGCGTAGCCGGGCCACCGAGCTCGGCAGCACGGGCAGCGCCGACTTCGCCGCCCAGCGCGGGCCGCGGCTCGTCAGCGCCGAGGCTCCCGACGAGCTCGTCGACCGGGTCGTCGCCACGATGCGGGACTCGATCCGGCTCCCGGGCTACGGCTTGGCCGCCGAGTCGATGGCCGCCACCGACCTCACCGCCGAGCTCGCCGCCATCGACACCCCGACCCTCGTGCTCTGCGGCGACCAGGACCAGGTCACCGGGATCACCGAGTCGCAGGCACTCGCCGGCGGCATCCCCGACGCGGTCCTCGTGACGCTGCGCGGCGCCGGCCACCTGGCCAACCAGGAGTCGCCCGAGGCGTTCAACGCCTGGCTCTCCTCCTTCGTCGGGATCGTCGAGCGCCTCTACGGCTGACGTCCCGGCCACCCGAAACCCGAGAACGAACACACCAAGAAAGGAACGACCCATGTCGATCACCCAGCAGCCCCTCACGTACGAGACGGCCGAGAGCCTGGAGCAGTTCACCGACTCCATCATCCTGACTCGCGCCTCGCGCCACGAGGACTGGGACACCCTCGGCTTCCAGGCCAAGGCGGGCGACCAGTTCAAGCGGGCCCAGATCCGTTACGTCGGTTCCGGCGCCACCGGCAACCACGAGAACGACAACCGCACGATCAAGTCCCAGGGCTTCACCTTCTCCAACATGCTGCTGCCCCCGGGCGGCGAGGGCCCCGAGCACACCCACCACGACGCCGAGGAGGCCTTCTTCGTGCTCGAGGGTGAGGTCGAGGTCGGCGTGCACCGCGACGGCCAGGTCGTCAAGCGCACCCTCGGCTACCGCGACATGATCGTGGTGCCCGCCGGCGTGCCGCGGAGCCTGAAGAACAACGGCGACACCGACGCGCTCTTCTGCGTGATCATCGGTGCCCAGAAGCCCCAGGTCCCGACGTACCCGGAGACCTCCGCGATGCACGGCGTCACCCGGGACTGACCCATGAGTCTCGACGGTGCACCGGTTCTGGTCACGGGCGCGGGTCGCGGCCTCGGGCTGGCGATCTCGCGGCGCCTGGCCCAGGCCGGTGCCCAGGTCTGGCTCGCCGACATCCGCGAGGACTGGCTGGAGGCGGCCGGTGCCGCGCTCCGCGCGGAGGGGTACGCAGCCTCGACCGTTCCGGTCGACGTCACCGACCATGCATCGGTGCGGGCGATGGTGAAGGAGACCGGGCCGGTCTACGGCCTGGTCAACAACGCCGCTCGCGCCGACGGGGTCGGCGGCAACCCGGTCCACGAGATCGACCCCGCCGAGTGGGACTCGCTGATGGCGGTCAACCTGCGCGGCCCGTGGCTGGTCAGTCGCGAGGTGGCCCCGGGGATGATCGAGGCCGGCGGCGGCCGGGTCCTCAACATCGGCTCGGACTCGGCGCTCTACGGCTCGGCGAACCTCGCCCACTACATCGCCTCCAAGGGCGGTCTCGCGGCGCTGACCCGGGCGATGGCGCGCGATCTCGGTCCCCACGGGATCACGGTCAACACCCTGGCTGCCGGCCTGACCACCACCGAGGCCGCGCAGCAGATCCCCGAGCACCGCCACCAGCTCTACCGCGACAACCGCGCACTGACCCGGGACCAGGAGCCCGCCGACGTCGTCGGGGCCGCGGCCTTCCTGCTCGGCCCCGAGGCCGCGTACATCACCGGCCAGCAGCTCGTCGTCGACGGCGGCTTCGTCTTTCACTGACAGGACCTTCAGACCATGGATCTCCACCTCGCCGATCGCACCGTGCTCGTCACGGGAGGCAGCTCCGGCGTCGGTCTCGCGACCGTCGCCACCCTCCTCGAGGAGGGCGCGAACGTCATCACCTGCGCCCGCCGTCTCGATGTGCTCGAGAAGGCGCTCGCCGACCTCGGCGCGCCCGCCGACCGGGTGCTCGCGATGAGCTGCGACGTACGCGACGCCGACCAGGTCCGCGCGCTTGTCGAGAGCGGCGTGGCCCGGTTCGGCGGGATCGACGGGCTGGTCAACAACGCGGGTCAGTCCCGGATGCTCGGTCTCGACAAGGCGACCGTGGAGGACTTCCGCGACGAGCTCGACCTCAAGTTCGGCGGGGTCCTCAACGTCACCGGAGCCGTGCTTCCCCACCTGCGCGCCTCCGATGCCGCCGCGATCGTGACGATCAACGCGGTCCTCGCCCGCCAGCCCGAGCCGCGCCTGGTCACCACCTCCGCCGCGCGCGCCGGCCTGCTCAACCTGACCAAATCGATGGCCTCCGAGTACGCCCCCGACATCCGGGTCAACAGCGTCTGCCTCGGGCTGATCGACACCGGCCAGTGGCGCCGCCGCTTCGAGGCGGACGAGAGCGCGACGACGTACGAAGCCTTCGAGCGCGAGCTCGCCGCCGACCGAGGCGTCTCCCTGGGCCGGTTTGGCCGTGCCGAGGAGGTCGCCTCGATGGTCGTGACCTTGCTGTCCCCGCGTGCCTCGTACGTCACGGGCGCGGCACTCGACGTGTGCGGCGGCGCCGCCCGCTACCTGGCCTGAGGAGACCGATATGACCAACCTGACCACGGCCCCCGAGGCCGACGTCATCACCCATGCCGACGGCGGCGCCCTGCTCGTCCAGGTGCTCCGCGAGGTCGGCGTCGACACCGTCTTCGGTGTCATCTCCGTGCACAACCTGCCGCTCGTCGAGGCGGTCTCGCGCGAGCTGCGGTTCGTGCCGGTCCGCCACGAGGCGAGCGCCGTCAACGCGGCCGACGGCTACGCCCGGGCGACCGGCGGCCTCGGCTGTGCCCTGACCAGCACCGGGACCGGCGCGGGCAACGCGGCCGGCTCGCTGATCGAGTCGCTGAGCTCGGCCACCTCCGTGCTGCACGTGACGGGGCAGGTCGAGTCTGCGTACCTCGGCTCCGGACGAGGCTTCATCCACGAGACCAAGGATCAGCTCGGCATGCTCGAAGCGATCTCGCTCGACGCGGTCTGTGTGCCCTCGCTCGAGGAGTCGGCCGGCATCCTGCGCGCCGCAGTCGACCGGGCCCTCGGCGGTCCCGGCCGGGCCGGCGGCCCGGTGAGCGTCGAGTGGCCCATCGACCTGCAGTACCTGCCGCAGCGCGAGGTCGTGACCCCCGTGCCCGAGGTGCCGGTCGCGTCGTCGCCGCCCGCGGGCCTCGATGCCCTGACCGAGCTCGTCGCGGCGGCCGAGCGGCCGCTGATCTGGGCCGGTGGCGGCGTCGCCGAGGCCGGCACGGCGCTCACCGAGCTCATCGACACCTGGGGAGCGGGACTTCTGACGTCCAACTCCGGGCGCGGCGCGGTCCCCGAGGACCACCCCTTGGTGGTCGGCAACTACGGCGCCACTCCTGGCGGCGGCGAGCTGCTCGCCGAGGCCGACCTGCTGCTCAGCATCGGCACCCACTTCCGCTCCAACGAGACCCGCGACTACGACCTCGTTCTGCCCGCGGTGCACGTGCAGGTCGACCTCGATCCCGCTGCACTCGGGCGGGTCTTCCCGATCGCGGCCGGCGTGGCCGCGGACGCCCGCGACGTGCTGCCCGCGATCACCAACGCCGTGCGCGATAGCGGCCGGGTCGCGGGGGCGTGGCGTGCCCGGGTGACCCGGGCACGCGAGGACGTACGCGCCACCCAGCGCAAGGGGCTCGGCGACCACGCCGTGCTCGCCGACGCACTGCGCTCCGCGCTGCCGCGCCGGTCGGTGCTCGCCCGCGACGTCACCATCGCGTCCTCGTCCTGGGGCAACCGACTCTTCGAGATCTACGATCCCCGCGACAACGTCTTCCCGCGCGGCGGCGGCATCGGCCAGGGCCTCGGCATGGGGCTCGGTGCCGCCATGGGCCGACCCGACGAGCCGACCGTTGTCATCGCCGGTGACGGCGGCCTGGCCGTACATCTCGGTGAGCTCCTCACGCTCGCCCAGGAGCGTCCGTGGCTGGTGCTGCTCGTCTTCAACGACGGTGGGTACGGCGTGCTCCGCAACATGCAGGAGGCCCGGGGCGTCGACCGTGCTGGTGTCGACCTGACCACCCCCGACTTCGCCGGGCTCGCCGGCGCGCTCCGGCTGCCCTATCAGCAGATCGGCACCGCCGCCGAGGCGGCGACCGAGCTCGGGCGGGCCGTCGCCCGACGTGGACCGGTGCTCGTCGAGGTCGACCTGGAGTCCTTCGGCCCGATGCCGCGGCCGTTCACACCACCGGTCAAGGTTCCCGACCCGACCACGAGGAGGTCGTCATGAGTGTCGCCACCGAGGAGCAGGAGCTGGAGCTCCTGGTCAAGCAGATGACCCTGGAGGCCGACGGCGTACTGTCGCTGCGGCTGGTCCATCCCGGCGGCGACCCGCTGCCGGAGTGGCGCCCGGGAGCCCACGTCGACCTGACCCTCAAGGGGTCGCTGGTCCGGCAGTACTCGCTGTGCGGCGATCCCGCAGACCGGGGCAGCTACCGGGTCGCGGTGCTGCGGGAGCAGGCCGCCCTCGGCGGTTCCGAGTACGTCCACGAGGGGCTGCGCCCCGGACACCGGCTGCGCGTGGTCGGTCCCCGCAACAACTTCGACTTCCTCCCCGCCAAGCGGTATGTCTTCGTCGCAGGCGGCATCGGGATCACCCCGCTCCTCGCGATGCTCACCGAGGCCGAGCGGCAGGGCACCGACTGGGAGCTCTGGTACGGAGGCCGCCGCGAGGACTCGATGGCGTTCCTCGACGAGCTGGCTGCGTACGGGGACCGGGTGAAGGTCATCCCGGAGGAGACCCGCGGTCGGCTCGATCTGTCTGCCGCGCTGCCGACGCCCGCCCCCGGAACACTGGTCTACTGCTGCGGACCAGAGGGGCTGCTGGCCGCCGTCGAGGAGCACGCCGCCGGCTGGCCCGAGGGGACGCTTCAGGTCGAGCGCTTCAAGGCCAAGCAGATCGAGGTCGACCCTGACGGCGAGCAGCCGATCTCCGTGGACTGCCGCCGCTCGGGCCGGGTCGTGCAGGTGCCTGCCGACGTACCAGTCATCGACGCCCTCGAGAGTGCCGGGATCACGGTCTCGAGCTCGTGCCGCGACGGCATCTGCGGCACCTGCGAGACCAAGGTGCTGGCCGGCACCCCCGACCACCGCGACTCCCTGCTCAGCGACGGCGAGCAGGCGGCTGGAACCACCATGATGATCTGCGTCTCCCGGGCGCGGACCCCCGAGCTGGCGCTCGACATCTGACGCGCCACACCGACTGCGTTGACTGCACAGAGGGAGAACAGAGAAATGGGCTATCTACAGCCGGTCCAGGCGGCGGTCGCCGAGACGACCCCGTGGGAGACCAAGCTCGCCGGCGCCATCGAAGAGGTCTTCGGGGGCGGCCGGCACGACCTGCCGGGTCTCGTCGACGGGCTCAACGAGCTCGGCATCCCGGCTCCCGGTGGTGGTCGGTGGACCACCGAGGGATTCACGACAGCGATCGCCGAGCTCGCCGCGGCGGGGAAGCAGGAGGACTGAGCCATGGGACCGATGGTGAAACGACAGCTGAGCGCGGAGAAGATCCTCGCGACCGGCCTGCGCAACCAGTGGTACGCGATCTGCCCCTCCGATATGGTGCCGCAGGGCGGCGTCCACCGGGTGCGCCGGCTCGGGATCGACTGGGTGCTGTTCCGGGAGTCCGACGGCACCCTGCGGATGCTCGAGGACCGCTGTCCGCACCGCGGCGCGCCGCTCTCGCAGGGACAGCACCTCGGCAGCAAGATCGCCTGCGCCTACCACGGCGTCCAGGTCGACGGCACCGGCAAGGTGGTCTCGGTGCCCGGTCTGCCCGGCTGCAACCTGGAGGGCAAGACGCTGGTCCCCAGCCCGCCGCTGCAGGAGCTGGGCGGTGCGATCCTCGCCTACATCGGCGACGAGCAGCACCCCGATCCGGCCCCAGTCGAGCTGCCCGACCCGCTGGTGGACGAGGAGATCTCCTCGTTCCTCTGCTACGCCGAGTGGGACACTCCCTGGCGCTACGCCATGGAGAACCTGCTCGACCCGATGCACGGGGCGTTCCTGCACCGCGAGTCGCACTCGATGTTCGGCGGCGACACCGAGGCCCGGTTCCGGATCCGCGAGACCGACCGCGGGTTCTTCTTCGAGAAGACCGACCAGCGCGGGGTGAACTTCGACTGGGTCGAGTTCTGCCGCACCGGCGTCGACTGGGTCGACCTCTCCATTCCGTATCCGCCGACCGCGGGTCCTGGAGGCTCGTTCGGCATCGTCGGCATGGGCACCCCGATCGACGCGGGCACCACCGCGGTGTTCTTCTGGCGCTACCGCAAGGTCAGCGGCTGGGAGCGCGACGTGTGGCGCTTCCTCTACCGCACCAGGCTCGAGGCTCGCCACTGGCACGTGCTCGAGCAGGATCGGGTCATGCTCGAGGCGATGGCCGACGACGCCGACCAGGCCGAAAACCTCTACCAGCACGACCTCGGGGTCGTCCGGTTGCGCAGGCTCTACAAGAAGCTCGCCGAGGAGCAGGTGGCAGCCCTCGCGCCTACTCCGGAGCCGGTGCCGGCCGGGCGCGCCTGAGGCGAGCCCGGCCGGAAGGCCATCGAAGGGTCAGCGGACAGGCGCACCCGGGCCGAGCGGGATGCCGAGGGCCCACCAGAGGAAAAACAGGGCGGTCCAGGCGAGGCTCATCGCGATGGCGAGCGGCAGGGTGTACGAGGCGAGGGTGCCGATGCCGGCGTCCTTGCGGTAGCGCTGCAGGAAGCCGAGGGCCATCACGAAGTAGGGGCTCATCGGGGTGATCGCGGTGGAGCCGGAGTCGGCGATGCGGAAGAGCGCCTGGGTGGTCTCGGGCGGCACCGAGAGCAGCATCAGCATCGGCACCAGGACCGGCGCGGCGATGGACCACATCGCAGAGCCGCTGGTGACCATGATGTTGACGATGCTGAGCAGCGCCAGGACGAGCAGGAAGACCACCCACACCGGGATGTTGCTGGTCTCGAGCGCCTCTGCGGAGTTGACCGCGAGCACGTCGCCGAGGTTGGACCACTCGAAGTACGCCAGGAACTGGGCGATCGCGAAGAAGAGCACCAGCACCGGAGCCATCTGCTTGATCCCCTGACCCATGAGCGCGGGCACGTCGCCGGCCTTGGTGATCGAACCGGACAACGTGCCGTACACGGTGCCGGCGAGGCCGAAGAGGAGAGCGACGACTGCGGCGATGCCGGTGAGGAACGGCGACTCGGTCAGGGACCCGTCCTCGCCGCGCAGGGGAGAGGCCGGCGGGATGACGATGGCGGCGATGACCACGATCGCGGCCAGCAGGGTCACCAGGGACCAGCGCAGCGCCCGGCGCTCGCTGTTGTCGAGCTCGAGGGAGCCGAAGTCGCCGTCGTCGGCGTGCTCGTCGGCGTCGAGGTCGGGCCGCTTCGAGAGGACGAACTTGGTCATCAGGGTGATCACCGCGGCCAGCAGCAGCGAGGAGGCGATGTTGAAGAACCAGTTGCTGACGGGGGAGACGTACGCGCTCTCGTCGACGATCTGGGCCGCGGCGGTGGTGATGCCGGCGAAGATCGCGTCGTTGGGTGTGGGGATCGGGCTGGCGTCGTACCCGCTGGCGATCGCGGTGTAGGCGACCACGATCCCGAGGATCGGGGAGCGCCCCACGGCCCGGAAGGCGAGGCCGCCGAGCGGGACCAGGATGATGTACGCAGCCGCCGAGGCGACGTGGGCGACGGTTCCGGTGAACGCGACGGCGAAGACCACCCAGCCGACGGGCACCCGGGAGATGCCGATCTTCATCGCGGCGGTGAGGAACCCGGTGCGCTCGGCGACGGCGACGCCCATGATGACCACGACGATGGTCGCCATCGGCGGGAACTCGGCGAAGTTCGAGACCATCGTGGAGACCGCCATCGCCAGGCCCTCGCCGCTGAGCAGACTCTGTACGACGACCTCCTCCCCGTCGCTGGGGGAGATGACCGAGACGCCGGCGGCGGCGCAGATCGCACTGATCACGGCGAGGATCGCGGCGAGGATCCAGAAGAGCCAGAACGGGTGCGGCAGGGCGTTGCCGACGCGCTCGACCACGCCCATGGCGCGGATGATCCACGGCAGCCTGTCGCTGGTGGTGGTTGCGGTGCTGGTCATGGGAGTCACCCTTCGCTGGTGAGGCGGTGGCGGGAGAAGAAGTCCCAGATCACCGTCGCGGACTCGATGGTGTGGGTGACGTGGCCGCCACCTGAGTAGATGTCGCCACCTGGCCAGACGTGGCCACCGCCATCGACGGCGACGTGCTGGACCTCGGCACCCTGGTCGCACCCGGTCCATCGCGTGGTCTCGACGTCGCGGTTGGTGCGCGTGGCGGAGGTGGTGCAGCCGTTGTGGTCGGCCCAGCCCTGGACCCACTCCGGGATCGCGGGCAGGTCACGGTCGGCGTCGCCCGCGTAGGGGATGGTCGCGTCGGCGACCCCGTGGATCTCCAGGATCGGGGTCGGCGGTGCCTCGGCGCAGCTGACCCGGGTGCCTGGATAGAGGGCAGGCGCGACCGGGGCGACTGCCGCGAACGTGTCCGGCAGCTGGCAGGCGAGCAGGGCGGCCAAGCCGGCGCCGTTGGACTTCCCGGTGGCGTAGACGCGGCTCGTGTCGATGCAGTGGTCGGCCTCGATGGCGGCGAGCAGGTCCGAGGTGAAGGCGACGTCGTCGACGCCGGGTGCTTCGTACGGTGCGCCCTGCCAGGCCTTGCGATAGCCCGACCCGGTGCCGATCGCACCGTCGGGATAGGCGACCACGGCGGGGAGGTCGGAGAGCTCGGAGTATCCCTCGACCTCGACGCCGGTGCTGCCGCGGCCGTGGAAGGCGACGATCAGCGGCCAGTCCGCGCGCCGGTCGTAGCCCTCGGGCAGGCGGAGTACGTAGCTGCGCTCGATGTCGCCGCTGGTCAGCTCGTACTTCTGGCTGCTGTCCGGCTCCTGGTCCGTCGGCTTGGCGCAGGGCGCCGGGGTGGTCTCGCCGGCTGCTCGGTCGGAGGCGCGGGTCAGGGCGGAGGTGGCGGTCGGTGCCAAGGACAGCGCGGCCACTGCCGCGACCGCGACGGCCGGGGCCAGGAGGCGGGATTGTCGTGGGGACATGGGTGCTCCTTCGGGGCAGATCGGTGCGTTTTCGGGTGTGCTGGATCGCCCGGCGACGCGGTGTGCGTCCCGGTCGGGTCCCGAGCTGGAGGGCGGGTGGCCTAGGTGTCGAGCCACTCCTTGATGAAGGCGACGATGCGGTCGGTGGCCTCGGCGAGGATGGCGCGGCCGTCCTCGGCGGTGGCGCGACGTGGGTCGCCGAGCACGCCGCTGGGGGAGAGGCGGTCGTAGGGGAGGGCCACGGCGGGGTGGTTCACCGAGCGGGCCAGGCGGGCGAAGGGGTCGAGCTCGTCGGGCGAGGTGGTGCCCGGGGCGAGCAGGTCGTGGCGTACGAGATGGGGGGCGATGTGCAGCATCTGGGCGGTCTCGGCCTCGCCGCTGTGACCGGAGATCTCGCTCAGCTCCATGCCGGCCACACTGTCCTTGGCCAGCGCGGTCACCGGCGCCCAGGCCAGCTCCAGGTCGGGCCGGTCGCGCAGCAGCTCCTGGGCCAGGGTGCCGAGGGTGGCGTTGTTGCCGCCGTGCCCGGTCACCACCAGGAACCGGCTCCAGCCGTGGGCGGCCAGCGACTCGACGTACTCACGGACGACGGCGGCGAACAGGGCCGGGCGCAGGCTCACCGTGCCGGCGAAGGCCTGATGGTGGGGCGAGACGCCGACCGGTACGCCCGGACCGATGACGACCTTGCCGGGCAGGGCCTCGGCAACGGCCTCGGCGACGGCCTCGGCGCGGATCTGATCGGTGGCCAGCGGGAGTCCGGCGCCGTGCTGCTCGAATGCGCCGACGGGGATCACCACGACCGTCCCGCGCTCGGCGGCCTCTGCCGCCTCGAGCGTGGTCATCTCGGCGAGCTTCGCGGTCATCGGGCCTGCTCCGGACCGAGGGTGGAGGCGATCGCCTCGCGGATCGCGAGCAGGTGCTCGCGGGTCAGGTCGGCCGCGGCATCGGGGTCCCCGTCGCGTACGGCCTCGACGATCCGGAGGTGGTCGGCGTGGTCGCGGTCCCGGTCGGTGTAGCGGTGCCGGATCTCGATCTGGTCGCGGGCCCTCACCTGGAGCAGCGCCTCGATCGTCTCGCGCAGCAGCAGGTTGCCCGAGGCCCCGGCGAGCGCGACGTGGAAGTGCAGCTCCGGCCGCTCGTCGGCGAACTGGGGCTTGAGCGAGTTGTCGGCCGAGAGCGTCAGCGCGGCCAGGTCGTCGTCGGTACGCGCCGAGGCCGCGGCCGCCGCGACCGGCGGCTCGAGCACGATCCTGGCGTCGAGGAGCTCGAGGACCGACTCGCTGCGCGACTCCGAGACATGCGGGTTGACCAGCAGCCGCCGGTTCACCCCGCCGCTCACGTAGGTGCCAGACCCATGCCGGAAGCGGATCACGTCGGTCGCCTCCAGACGGCGCAGCGCCTCCCGGATCGTCGGTGTGGTCACCTCGAAGCGTTTGGCCAGCTCGCGCGAGGAGGCCAGAGCGTCGCCCGGCTCCAGGCCCGCGGCCTCGATCATGGCGACGATCCCGTCGGCGATGCGTTCAGAGAGCGATGATGTGTTGCTGGTCACAATAAGTGACTAAATCACTTATTGAATTGTGCGTCAAGGAAAACCTCTTGCCCTGCAGCCCCGGTCAGCCCGGCAGCGGAAGGACCTCGACCGGGCAGGCGGCCTCGCGAAGCAGTGCGCGGGTCACGCCGCCCAGATGTGGGAACGCGTTGAGATGCGAGGCTCGCCCCACGACGACGAGGCGGGCTTCCTCGCTCGCGGTCACCAGGGCATCGGCTGGTGCTTCGGCGAAGACCCGGGTCGCGAGAGGTACCTGGGTATCCGGAACCTGGTCGCGGGCCCTCTTGACGAGGTCTGCCAGGTAGCGCTCGCCGCGCGCCGTCCAGTCCCGGGTGGTGGCGTAGTCGACCAGATCCCCGTGGAGGGCAGGGAGGTCGAGACCGTGGAGCACGGTGACCGGGTCGCCGAGCCGGGTCGCCTCCTCGAGAGCGTGACCCAACACGTGCCCGTCGGACTTGTCGTCGCTGACGCCGACGACGACTCCCGTCCGGCCCTCGGCGGACCAGTCTTCGGGCACAACGGTGACCGGGCAGTGGGAGTGCGCCGCGATGCGGGAGGAGGTCGATCCCGTGAAGACTCGGCGGATGCGAGAGAACCCGCGGCGCTGGACCACGACCCGGTATGCGTCCTCCGACTCCTCGATCAGGACGTGGGCCACGTGGCCGCGCAACAGCTCGGAGGAGACCTCGACAGCCCCGGCGACGACGTCCCGGGCGACCGCAGTGGCCTCGGCGAGAATCTGTTCGGCCAGCCGCCCGACCCCGGCGTCGTCGATGATCATCGACTGGGGCTGCATCGCGCCCGGGAGGCCGAGGATGGGATCTCCGAACACGACGTTCGCCTGGACGACATGCACCAGGCGCAGCGGGTGGCCGCTGGTCGCGGCCAGCCGTCCGGCGTACTCCAGAAGTGCCGTCTCGACCTCCGGATCGAGGACGCCGACGACGATGGGAGCGGGTGTGGTGTCGGTGGGCATCTGTCAGCCCGCCATCATGCACACGTGACCGGTGGTGAAGCCACTGAAGCCTTGGTGCATGCCCGGGTTGTGGGTGCCGTCGAAGCCCACGCCCTGAGCGCAGTGGACGACGTGGTGTCCGAACTCCTGCCCGTCACCGGTTGCTGCCGATGCGGGGACGACGAGGGCGACGGTGGCGACTGCGGCCGCTGCTGCTGGGATCAGGATGCGTTTCATGGTGCGATCACTCCTCGGTGTGACTCCTGGGAATCGGTACGTACTCGGGTGACTCCCGGGACGGTCGCCGCGGCGGACTCGGCAAGGGCGCGCTCCCTCGGCGTCACCGGCCCGAAGATGACGGCACCTCCGTCGTCGACGTCGACGACCCAGTCGGGGTGACCGAGCTCGGTGACGAGCGCTGTCAGCTCACGGATCATCGTGTCGTCGTCCCGGGCCAGGGCACTGGCCACGTCGCTGCGGCTGATGACGCCGACGAGAGTGTCGTCGTCATCGAGGACCGGGAGGCTCTTCAACGACCGGTCGGCCATGATGTCGACCGCCACGGCGACCTCGGCGCTCGCTCGCACGGCGATCGTCACCGGATTCATCACGTCTTCGACGTACGCTGCGGGCCGATCGGTCACCGGCGCAGGCGGGAGTACGTGCGCGCGGGGGTCCTGCGGGACGCGGTCGCGGATCAGGTCGATCTCGGCGACGACGCCACAGACGCGGCCCGCGGAGGTCACCACCGGCAGGGCCGTGATGTGGTGGTCACGGAGCAGGGCGAGCGCCTCCCTGACGGGAGTCTCTCTCCGTGCGGTGACGGGGGACGGGGTCATGATCTCTCGAACGAGCATGGTCATCCCCGCTGCGAGTGCTGGGCTTTCATAGGGCCAGCCTCGTCCGGCCGAGAAGGTCGGTCATGAGCGCAAGGTCCCGAGTCGGGGAGACCTTCGGCACTCCTGCGGAGATCGCGATCGGAGTGTGCTGGACCCGTCCACGACCATCCGAGGGGAGGGGCCCAGGTGAGGATCGTCGTCGCCATTGGCGGCAATGCCCTGCTGCGGCGTGGCGAGCGGCCGGATGCGGCACCCCAGCGCCGGCACGTGGCCGCTGCGGCGGCCGCGCTGGCGGATATCGCCCGCGAGCACCAGGTCGTGGTGGTCCATGGCAACGGCCCCCAGGTCGGTCTGCTGGCACTCGAGAGCGGATCGGACCCCAGCCTCTCGGAGCCCTATCCGCTGGCGGATCTCGTCGCGGAGTCCCAGGGCCTCATCGGGCTCTGGCTCCAGCAGGCTCTTCTCGCCGAGATGGCCGGCGAGGTGGTGACGCTGGTCAGCCAGACCGTCGTGGATCCGGAGGACGGGGCGTTCCAGGTGCCGACCAAGTTCATCGGCCAGGTCTACGACGAGCTGTCGGCGCGCCGTTTCGCGGGCAGATACGGTTGGACCGTCCGGGCCGACCGCGGTGGCTGGCGACGCGTCGTCGCCTCCCCGCTTCCGCGTGACATCGTCGAGCTCCCTGTGGCTGAGCGTCTCCTCGACGCGGGTGTGACTGTCGTGCTCGCCGGTGGCGGGGGAGTGCCGGTCGTGGAACGAGACGGGCGCTACGAGAGCGTTGACGCGGTGGTCGACAAGGATCGGGCGGCTGCCCTCGCCGCGGAAAGGCTCGGCGCCGACCTGCTGCTCGTCATCACCGACGTCGAGGGCGTCATCCGTGACTTCGGCCGTCCCGAGGAGAAGGTGCTGCGCGAGGTGAGCGTCGCCGAGCTGTCCTCGATGTGGTTCCCCGCAGGGTCGATGGGACCGAAGGTCGAGGCCGTCTGCGCCTTCACCCGACGGACCGGCCGACGCTCGGCGATCGGCTCTCTGGACCAGATCGACGGCGTTCTCGCCGGTACGTCGGGCACTCAGCTGCGGCGATGAGGCCGGTGCCGGCGAGGACTCAGTGGACCTAGGTCCTCCGTGCGTGGCCCCGAAGGCCCTGACGTACGCCGGCCGTCCCGACGAGATTGGAGACTCGGGAGCCGGACGCGCGTGCCGTGCTCGCAAGGAGGGCACATGTCCGAGAACGACCGGATCCTCGTCGCCGTCGACGGGGGAGAGGGCGGCCGAGCGGCGATCCGCTACGCCGCGGCCCGGCGAGATGGCGCCGACCTGTGGCTCGTCCACGTGGTCGACCTCGCGGTGGCGACCGGTGTCTTCTACCCGTACGGCTACTCGGGGCTGGCGGACCAGGTACGCGAGGCCGGCGAGACCGTTCTGGACCGGGCGGAGAAGCTGGCCGCCGAGCTCGTCGGTGCCGATCGTGTGACGGTAACGCTCCGGGATGGCGGTGTGGTCGCCGAGCTCGTCCACATCGCCGCCGACGCCCGGATGGTGGTGCTCGGCGACGAGCGTCGCCACGGTCTGACCCGCATCGTGACCGGCTCGGTGACCGGCCGGGTCGCCTCTCGGGCCCCTGTGCCCGTCGTGGTCGTTCCGACCGGGTGGGCTCCCGGTCACGACGCCTACCGGATCGTTGTCGGCGTCGCGGATCTGGATGACTCCGCCGAGCTCGTCGCCCACGCGTTGGGCGAGGCCGCCGATCGTGGTGGCGAGCTGGTTCTCGTCCATGCCTGGGAGCTGCCGGCGGTCTTCTACGACACGACCCTGGCACACGATCAGGCCGCCTGGGAGGCGGGTGCTCGTCACCGCCTGATGCAGACCCTGGACCGGGCGCGGAACCTGGCAGCACATGCGGTCGGGACCGAGGCCTGGATCCAGATCCGCCAGGGGCAGCCCGCCCAGCTCCTCGCCGACGAGTCGAAGGGGGCGGACCTGCTGGTCATCGGCCGACGCGGTCATGCGTTCCCGCTGCGGCGTCTGGGCGGCACCGGACACGCACTGCTCCGGGAGGCCGGCTGCCCCGTCGAGGTGGTGCCGCCCGCGCCCGAGGCGCCATGAACGTAGAGACCTCGCCGCTGCACGCGGCCGAGAACGCTCCGCCGACGAGACCCGATGTGCTGCGGTGCACCGACCTGCACCGGTCCTTCGGACCTGTCAAGGCGGTGGACGGCTTCTCGTTCCGGATCGGCAGCGGTGAGACGTACGGCCTTCTGGGCCCCAACGGGGCCGGCAAGACGACCATCATCTCGATGGTCGCGGGGGTGCTGGAAGCCGACTCCGGCTCGATGCTGGTCGAGGGCATCGAGATGAATCCCGGCGCGCTCGCGGCCAAGGCGGCCATCGGCTACGTCCCCCAGGACGTCGCCCTCTATCCCGATCTGACCGGTCGCGAGAACCTGCTCTTCTTCGCCTCGTTGTACCGGATCGGGCGTCGTGACGCCCGCGCCCGCGTCGAGGAGGTCCTCGACATCGTCGGGCTGACCGACCGCGCGGGCGACCGGGTCCAGAAGTACTCCGGCGGCATGAAGCGTCGGCTCAACATCGCGGTCGGGCTGATCCACCGGCCCCGCCTGCTGGTGCTGGACGAACCCACCGCGGGCGTCGACCCGCAGAGCCGCAACGCGATCCTCGCCAGCGTCGAGCGGCTCAGCACGGAGGGCATGGGGGTCCTCTACACGACCCACTACATGGAGGAGGCTGAGCGACTCTGCGACCGGGTCGCAATCATGGACCTCGGCCGGCTGGTCGCCGAAGGAACGCCCCGGCAGCTGACCGCGCAGCTCGGCGAGTCCGAGCACATCCGACTCACGATCGAGGGCGACCTGACCCGTGTCGTCGAGGCACTGCGCGAGCTCCCTCTCGCCAGTCGGGTGACGGGGGCCGGCGACGAGGTCGACGTGCTCGTGCAGGACGCCGAGTCGGCGCTTCCGCAGGTCATCGAGGTGGCCGCCGTCCATGGCACGGTGCGGTCGGTCACCGTGGAGGAGCCGGATCTGGAGACCGTCTTCCTCCGTCTCACCGGCAAGAAGCTGCGGGACTGACGATGCACGCCAGTCTGCTGATCGCAGCCAAGGACCTTCGGCAGCGAGCCCGGGACCGGTCCGCCTTCCTGCTCGCGATCGTGGTGCCCTTCGCGCTGGCCGCCATCTTCAGCCTGCTGTTCGGGCCCGCGTCCACACCGCGAGCCTTCGAGTACGCCGTCGTCGACCAGGACCACAGCGCCGTGTCGCGTACCTTCACCGACGAGGTCCTCGGCGCGTTGCAGGAGCAGGGGGTCGCCGAGGTGAGCGAGCTCGATGAGGCGCAGGCGCGGGCCGGTGTCCGTGACGGCGACCTGGACGCGGCGTTCGTCCTGCCATCGGGGTTCGCCGCTGACGTCGCGAGTCCGCGCCCTGCCGAGCTGCACGTGGTCGGCAGCGCCGACTCCCCGACCGGGACCGTGGTGGCGCGCTCGGTCGCCCGGTCCTACGTCCGGGGCCTCGACGCGGCTCGGGTGAGCATCGCCGCGGTCCAGGCGTCCCAGCCCGGCCTGACGCCCGCCGAGATCGAGCGGGTCGCGCAGGAGACCGTGCACGGCGTCACACCGGTGGCGCTCGAGGACGTCTCGGCGACCACACGGGTGCTCGACACGAAGACGTACTTCGCGGCCGCGATGGCGGTCTTCTTCCTGCTGTTCACCGTCCAGTTCGGCGTCTCCTCGCTGGTCGACGAGCGCGACGAGGGCACCCTTGCGCGCCTGCTCGCGGCGCCTGTCCAACGGTGGGCGATCCTCGTCGGAAAGCTGATCACCAGCCTGGTCCTCGGCATCGTCAGCCTCACGGTCCTGATGGTGGCCAGCTCGGTGATGCTCGGCGCCGACTGGGGCGATCCGCTCGGCGTGGCGCTCCTGATCGTCGCCGGGGTGCTGGCCGGGACCGGCATCGCCTCGGTGATCGCCTCGCTGGCGCGAACCTCCGAGCAGGCGGGGGCCTGGCAGGCTGTCGTCGCGGTTACCCTCGGCCTGCTCGGTGGCGCGTTCTTCCCGGTGCGTCAGGCCGGCGGCATGATGGCGAACCTCAGCCTGGTGACGCCGCACGCGTGGTTCCTGGGTGGTCTGGGCGACCTGGCAGGCGGTGGCGGAGCCATCCAGGCGCTCCCCTCGGTCGCGGTGCTGCTGGGCATGGCCGCGGTCACCATCGGGATCGCGCTGCTGCGGACCGGGCGGGTGGTGGCGCCATGAGCGCGATCGTCATCGCGTGGACCAACCTGCACCGCTTCCTGCGGGACCGCACCAACGCCTTCTTCTTCGTGCTCTTCCCGCTGTTGATGATCGCGGTGCTCGGCCTGGCGTTCGGCGGCGGGTCCGAGCCTCGGCTCGGGGTGGTGCAACCGGCGACGGGCGCGCTCTCGGGTGATCTGGTGGCCGCCTTCGAGGACGCCGACGGCATCGACGTACGCCACTTCGACACGCGCGCCGAGGTCGTCGAGGCGGTCGAGGAGGGTGCTCTCGAGGCGGCGGTGGTGATCCCGAGGACGTACGACACCCGGCTCGCGAGCGGAGGGGACACCACGGTGCAGTACCTGTCCCGGTCCGACCGGAGCGCGCAGCAGATCGGCATGATCGTCCGGGCGGTCGTCGACGACGAGGCGGGGCGACTCCGGGTGGCCAGAACCCTGCAGGGCGAGCTCGGTGGCGGGTTCGGGCCGAACCTCGTCCGCGGGGACGAGTTCGCTGACCAGGTCGCCGATGTCGCCGTCGTGGCCACCACGGTCGGGTCCGCACCGCTCCCCGAGGATCTGGGCCGCTTCGATCTCGGCGCGAGCAGCCAGCTGCTGCTGTTCATCTTCGTCACGTCCATGACGTCGGCGGCGTCGCTGATCGAGACCCGGCGGTTCGGTGTGGCTCGCCGGATGTTCGCCACGCCCACCAGGGCCGCCACCATCGTTGCCGGGGAGGCTCTCGGGCGGGTGGCGATAGCGGTCGTCCAGGGCCTGGTCATCATGCTCGGGGCCGCCATGCTGTTCGGCGTCTCCTGGGGCGACCCGGTCGCCGCGGCGCTGGTGATGCTGCTGTTCGCGACGGTCGCCGGCGGGGCCGGCATGGTGCTCGGAGCCGTGGCCACGAACGTCCAGCAGTCGACCGCGGTCGGCCTCCTGGCCGGGCTCGGGATCTCTGCTCTGGGCGGCTCGATGATGCCGCTCGAGTTCTTCTCGCCCACGATGCTCACCGTCGCTCACCTGACGCCGCACGCCTGGGCCGCCGATGGCTTCGCCACCCTGGTGCGTCACGACGGGACGGTGCTCGACGTCCTGCCCCAGCTCGGGGTGCTGGCCGCGTTTGCGGCAGCCCTCTTCGTCCTCGGTTCGTGGGCGCTTCGCCGCCGGATCCTCGCCGGGTGAGGACGTCGGGCTGACCTCGGCCTGCCGAACGTCCTCGTACCTGGGGGACGTACGGCCCAGAGCCTTCGGACTCCCTTCTCTCGCGGCGCGCGGGCCGCGGGCGGTTCGCTGGTGTTGATGGCCCGACGCGTCCCGTGGCGCGGGTGCGGAGATCGACGGCAGGAGGTAGCACGATGACCGCTCGGATCGAGCTGGGTGTGCAGGGACCGGCCTGGGAGGATGTGTTGCTGCGCGACGGCACGATCGCCCGCGTACGCGATGCGGTGGCGGGGGACCGGGACCGGTTGGTCCAGCTGCACGATGCGTGCTGCGAGGGCGATCGCCGCGAGCCGTTCTTCCACGTCGGCCACCACGACGGTGTGCACTTCGTGGATTCCCTGCTGCCACGGCTCACCACCGACGAGGCGTTCGGAAAGCTGGCGACCGTCGACGGTCACGTCGTCGGGCTGGCGACCGCCATGAAGACGGGACGCGACGAGGAGGCCGAGCTGGACCTGGTCGTTGCCGAAGGGTATGCCCAACGCGGCGTCGCCACTCTGCTGCTCGAGCATCTCGCCGTCGCGGCGGCCGGCTCCGGGGTGACCGACTTCGTCGCGTACGTGATGGCTGACAATGCCGCTGCGTTCGACGTCATCCGGAACTCCGGGTTCGAGATCACCTCGATCCCGCATGAGGAGACCGTCGAGCTGCGCTTCCCGGTGCGGCTCACCGATCGGGTGCTGGAGGCGATGATCTCCCGCGAGCAGCGGGCCGACGCCGATTCCCTGCGCGCGTTGCTGCGGCCGCGCTCCGTGGCCGTGATCGGGGCAAGCCGACGTGTGGACCGGGCGGGGCATCAGGTCGTGCGCAACCTGCTGCGTGCCGGGTTCACCGGCACCATCCATCCGGTCAACCCGAACAGTGACTATCTGCTCGGGCTCAGCTGTCGCTCCTCGATACGCGAGGTGGCACCGGTGGATCTGGCGATCGTCGCGGTGCCGGCCGCTGAGGTGCTGGCGGTCGTGCGGGACTGTGCCGCCAGCGGCGTACGGAATCTGGTGATCCTTGCCAGCGGCTTCGCTGAGGAGGGCCCGAAGGGACGACGGCTCCAGGACGAGGTCCTTGTGGTGGCCCGGAGGGCGGGCATGCGGTTGGTGGGCCCCAACTGTCTCGGCATCGCCAACACCGACCCCGACGTGCGCCTGAACGCCACGTTCTCGCCGACGAGCGTCGCCCACGGACGAGTGGCGATGATGGCGCAGTCCGGTGCGGTGGGGATCGCCGCGCTGCAACGGGCCCACGAGCTCGGTGTCGGACTGTCGGCGTTCATCTCCTCGGGGAACAAGGCCGACGTCAGCGCCAACGACCTGCTCATGTACGCCGCCGAGGACGATGCCACCGACGTGGTCGCGCTCTACCTGGAGTCGTTCGGCAACCCTCGCAAGTTCTCCCGTGTGGCCAGGCGGCTGGCCGTACGCAAGCCGGTCGTCGCCCTGGTGGGCGGCAGCAGCAGGACCGGTCGGCAGGCGGCCGTCGGCCACACCGCGGCGGCGGTGACCTCCACGTCCGGGGTGGAAGCACTCTTCCGGCAGTGCGGCGTGATCGGCGTGGACGGCCTCGAGCAGCTGCTGCAGACCACCAGCTTGCTGGCCAACCAGCCGCTGCCCGGCGGTCGTCGGGTGGGGATCGTCAGCAACGCCGGCGGGCCGGGCATCCTGGCCGCTGATGCCTGCGAGCGCGCCGGTCTGCAGCTGACGACGCTGAGTGCCGAGACGATGGCCAGGATCCGCGAGACCGTGCCCGACGCGTCGTCGGTGCAGATGCCGGTCGACCTGGGGTCGGGGGTCGGCGGAGAGGCCTACTCCGAGGTCGTCTCGACGATCGCCCGGAGCGGCGAGGTCGACATGCTGATCGTCCTGCGCACGGCCTTGCCCGCGCTCTCGTACGCATCCTTCGCGCGGGCGCTGCGCACCGCGCTGCGCCGTGAACCGGGAGAAGCCGGCGCGCCGGTCACCACCGTGGCCGTCGTGCTCGACCAGCGGGGTCCGATCCGCCCGATCACTGCCGGGAGCCACCATGTGCCCGTCTTCGCGTTCCCCGAGGACGCAGCGCATGCGCTCGGCCCGATCGTCACCTACGCAGAGTGGCGGGCCGAGCCACGCCAAGCCGTCGCCGAGGCAGCGTCAGGCAGCCGGGCGGCGGCTCGTGACGTGATCGCCAGGGCGTCCGCAGCGGCGCCGGAGGGAGGTCGGCTGGCGGAGACCGACGTGCGGCAGTTGCTCGGTGCGTACGGGATCGAGGTCTTGCCGAGCGTGCTCGCCGCCGATGCGGAGGCGGCCGTCGAGGCCGCTGATCGGCTGGGTTGTCCGGTAGCGGTCAAGATCGCCGATCCCGACATCGTGCACCGCACCGATGTGGGCGGTGTACGCGTCGGTCTGAACGGTTCCGACGAGGTGCGCTCTGCGGCGCAGGAGCTGCTCCGCACCCCGACCGAGCACCCGGGCCTGCTCGTCCAGCGCCAGGTCGCCGAGGGGGTCGAGCTGATCGCCGGCGTCACCCAGGACGCGGTCTTCGGGCCGCTGGTCATGGTGGGGTACGGCGGCACGTACACCGAGCTGATCGACGACCGCAGCTTCCGGCTCACGCCACTCAGCCGCGCCGATGCCGCCGCAGCGCTCGGCGAGCTTCGCACCGCGCCGCTGCTCTCCGGCTACCGCGGCGCGCCCCGGTTGGACGCGGCCGCCGTCGAGCACCTTCTGGTCTGCCTCGGTCGCCTCGCCGACGATGTTCCGGAGGTCGCTGACATCGACCTCAACCCGGTGATCGTGCACGAGCGCGGAGTCTCGGTCGTCGACGCGAAGGTGCGGTTGCGCCCGCTGCCGCAGGTACCCGACCCCGACCTGAGGAACCTGCGCCCGCCTGCGGGGGAGGGCTCGTGATGGCGACGATGCGGGGTTGGCGTACGACAGGTGACGGGCGTCTGTCGGTCGAGGAGCTCGCGGTGCCCGAACCGGCTTCGGGCGAGGTCCTCATCGGAGTGGAGGCGTGCGGCGTGTGCCGGACGGATCTCCATGTCGTCGACGGCGATCTTCCCGCCCGTCGGAGTCCGGTCGTGCCGGGGCACGAGGTCGTGGGCCGGGTGCTGGCCGGCTTCGATCATGAGATCGACGGTCCCCGTGTTGGCACGAGGGTCGGTGTGCCGTGGTTGCGCTCGACCTGCGGGCGCTGCCGGTGGTGTCGAGCCGGCGCCGAGAACCTCTGTGAGAGGTCTCGCTACACAGGGTGGGACGCCGACGGTGGCTACGCCGAGTATGCCGTCGCGCCCGCCTCATACACCTATCGGATCCCGGACTCGCTGGAACCGCTCCAGGCGGCGCCGCTGCTGTGTGCGGGGATCATCGGATACCGCGCACTGCGGCGCGCCGCGCTCCCGCCAGGAGGTCGCCTGGGCCTCTACGGGTTCGGTGCGAGCGCCCACCTGACCGCACAGATCGCGATCCGCCAGGGTGCGGAGGTGCACGTCGTCACGCGCGGCGAGCCGGCGCGCCGGCTCGCGCTCGAGCTCGGGGCCGCCTCCGCGGTCGAGCCCGGCAGAGCCGTACCGCCGCTCGACTCGGCGATCGTGTTCGCACCCTCCGGAGAGGTCGTACGCGACGCGCTCGCCCATCTCGGAGCCTCCGGAACCTGCGCGGTCGCAGGCATCCACGTCTCCGACATCCCGCCGCTGGACTACCAGCGCCATCTCTTCCGGGAGCGCACGCTCACCAGCGTCACCTCCAACACGAGGGCCGACGGGGCCGAGCTGTTGAGGCTCGCCGGCCGGCTGGGCATCCACGCCGAGGTCACGCCGTACCCCATGAGCGAGGCCGACCGGGCGCTCGCCGACCTCGCCGAGGACCGCGTCCGGGGCGTCGCAGTCCTAGACATGACCAGATGACGCGGATCGGCTCGGTCGCATCACCAAGCCATGAGGCGTACTCGTTCAGCTCTTACGTACGAACTCGGACTTGAGCTGCATCGGACCGACGCCGTCGACCCTGCAGTCGATGTCGTGGCCACCGAAGCCATCGGCGAGGAGAGGTGCCAAAGGTCATCTGGTGTTCTTCTGGCGAATCGGTCGAGTATCTGACGAGGTCACGTGGCGACGCTGCCCGTGGAGTCGACGGCCGATCCGTCGGCGGTGTGGTCGACGCGGGCCGCGTGAAGGCGGGCATGGGTGATGGCTTCGGGGGTGGTGGCGAAGAGGTGGCGTTCGTGAGCGAGCCGCTCGTAGACGCCGAGCTCGGTGAGCACACGAGCATGTGCGGGGCGCACCCCGGAGAGCAGGACGGTGATCCCGCGACGTTCGAGACGCCCGATGGTGTCGGCCAGGACGTGCGCGCCGGTGGCGTCGATATGGGTCACGTGCGACATCCTCAGGATCACGACCCGCACGCGACTGACTTCGGCGAGCTCGAGCAGGAAGTCATGGGCCGCGGCGAAGAACAACGGCCCGTCGATGCGGTAGGCGACGATGTGGTGGTCGAGCAGGTCGCGTTCTTCGTCGCGGTGGTCGAGATCGTCCAACGGTGTCTGCTCGAGCCGCGCGGTCCGAGCGGTCTGCTGCAGGGCGAAGAAGCCGGCGACCACCAAGCCGATGATGACGGCCAGCACGAGATCGAGGACGACGGTCGCCGCGGCGGTGAGGATCATGGTCGCGGCGTCACCGCGAGTGGAACGGATCAACGCACCCAGGCTCGAGACCCGGATCATCTGCACGGCGGTGGCGAGCAGGACGCCGGCCAGGGCGGCCAGCGGGATCTCGCCGACCCAGCGGGCGGCGAGGAGGACCACGCCGAGCAGCAGGACGGCATGAGCGAGCGCGGCCAGTCGTGAGGTGGCCCCGGCGCGTACGTTGACGGCGGTACGTGCGATCGCCGCGGTCGCCGGGATGCCGCCGAACAGGGGACTGGCGATGTTGGCCAGCCCCTGGCCGAGAAGCTCACGATCGGGGTCATGCCGCTGCCCGACGCTCATCGCATCCGCGACGGTTGCCGAGAGCAGGCTCTCGAGCGCGCCCAGCGCGGTGACGGCGACCGCGGCGAGCATCAGCGTGTCCAGGTCGCCCCACGGCACGTCCGGCACGTGCGGCGCGGGCAGGCCGGATGGGATGTGGCCGATGGTGGGCAAGCCGACGTCCAGCCACGCGTTGGCCGCGGTGACGGCGCCCACCAGCAGCAGGGCGGCGGGCAGTCCGGGGCGCAGCCTGGCGACGGTGAGGATCCCCAGCGCAACCCCGAGGCCAGCGGCGGGTGCGGTCCAGCCGGGGTCCGCCGCCCACGTGGACACGGCGTCTCCTGCGAGGCCGAGGATCTTCTCGGCGTGCACGTCAACGCCAAGGACCGCCGGGAGCTGCTGCAGAGCGATGATGATCGCGATCCCGGCCGTGAATCCCTCCACCACCGAGACCGGGACGAAGCGGATCGCACGACCGGCGCCGGTGACCGAGAGGACCAGCAGGAACACGCCCGCGAGGAGGCCGACCACCAGCACTCCGTCGGTGCCGTGGGCGGCGACGATCGGGATCAGCACGACGGTCATCG
This sequence comes from Nocardioides sp. NPDC127503, assembly GCF_040302165.1. Taxonomy (NCBI): domain Bacteria; kingdom Bacillati; phylum Actinomycetota; class Actinomycetes; order Propionibacteriales; family Nocardioidaceae; genus Nocardioides; species Nocardioides sp. NPDC127503. Next base: position 95,381 of record NZ_JBEORH010000001.1, read on the forward strand.
CGCCGGTAGGCCCGCTGACCTGCAGGTGGCTGCCACCGAAGACCGCGGCGACCGCCCCGGCGACGATCGCGGTCACGATCCCAGCGCCCGCACCGACACCGGAGCTGACACCGAACCCGAGCGCGAGCGGCAGCGCGACCAGCGCCACCATCACACCGGCCAGCAGGTCGCGGCCGACCCGACCGTTGGTCCAGTCCTCGCGGCGCGGGCGCAGGGCCTCGAAACGGGAGAAGACTCCTGCCGCGCCGGCCCGGGCTGAGCCCATCAGGGATGACATCACTCGGGTGGGATCATCAGCTCGTCGTCGAACTCGCTGCGGGTCTCGGCCAGGCCGGCCAGGATCTTGCGGGCTGAGAGCAGGAGGTCGCGGACCTCGGGAACGCTGATGGAGTACACGACCTCGCCGGCGCGGCGCTGGGAGATGACCAGTGAGGTGCGTCGCAGCACCGAGAGCTGCTGGGACAGGTTGCTGGGCTCGATCGCGATCCGTTCCAGCAGCTCGTGCACGGCATGGTCGCGCTCGGCGAGAAGCTCCAGGATCCGGATCCGGGCCGGGTGGCCGAGGGTGCGGAAGAACTCGGCCTTGGCCTGGTACAGCGGGACGCCCATCGAGCCCTCCTGGGATCGGAACCGGAATGCCGCCATACTACACGACTTGAAAACATCTTCATGTTTTGGTTTCTGCATCGCCGACCAAGTGCCTTTCTGCCCGGGACATTCAGCACTCGGCTCCCGGTGGCCACCTGAGGTGCAGTGGAGGTCAGGTGCCGGCCACATCACGAGCCGGTCGAAACTCCGCCAGCCCGAAAGAGAGCATCGACATGAAGGCAGCAGTTGTCATCGGCTTCGACCAGCCCCTGGAGCTTCAGGAGCGCCCCATCCCCGAGCCGGGGCCCGGGCAGGTTCTCGTACGTCTCGAGGCCTGCGGGCTCTGCCACACCGACATCCACGCCGCCCACGGTGACTGGCCGGTCAAGCCGACACCACCGTTCGTCCCCGGCCACGAAGGGGTCGGCACCGTCACCGCCGTCGGCGCGGGCGTCGCCCACCGTGCGATCGGCGACCGCGTCGCGATCGCCTGGCTCGGCCATGCGTGCGGCCGCTGCGACCACTGCATCAATGGCTGGGAGACGCTCTGCGAGGAGCAGCAGAACAGCGGCTACTCGGTGGACGGTGCCTTCGCCGAGTACGCGGTGGCCGACGCGGACTACGTCGTGGCCGTCCCCGAGGCGGTGTCGTCGTTCGACGCGGCACCCCTGACCTGCGCGGGAGTGACGACGTACAAGGCGATCAAGGTCGCCCATGTCACGCCGGGGGAGAGGGTCGCCATCTTCGGGATCGGCGGTCTTGGTCACCTCGCCGTGCAGTACGCCCGTCTGGTCGGCGCCGAGGTCATCGCGGTCGACCTGACCGAGGAGAAGCTCGAGCTGGCCCGCGAGCTGGGCGCCGACCACACGGTCAACGCGGCCACCACCGACCCCGTGCAGGCCATCGCGGACCTCGGCGGCGCCGACGTCGCAGTCGCGCTCGCGGTCACCCCCAAGTCGTTCGAGCAGGCGTTCGCGTCGCTACGGCGCGGGGGCCGGCTGGTCTGCGTCGCACTGCCGCCCGAGATCGAGGGACCGATGCACCTGCCGATCTTCCAGACCGTGCTCTTCGGCATCAGTGTCATCGGCTCCATCGTCGGCACCCGCCAGGACCTCGCCGAGGTCTTCCGCCTCCACGCGCTGGGACGCACCCGCGTCATCGCGGAGTCGCGCAAGCTCGAGGAGGTCAACGAGTCGATCGACGACGTCCTGCATGGGTGGACCGCGGCACGGTTGGTCTTCGAGCTCTGAAGGTGGGGGGACGGACCTGGCGTCGCGAATCCGCTGTCACCGCGGATTCGTGGCGCCGGGGATCTGCCTGTCGTCGGAGTCTTCGGCGCTGTCGCGGTTCCGGATGCCGAGGAGGGTGTAGGCGCCCGCCACCGCGGCGACGACGACGAGGAGCAGCAGGCCGATGGTGTAGGAGTGGGTGGCCTCGTTGTAGGTGGCGCCGAGAACGAGCGGAGGGAAGAAGCCGCCCAGGCCGCCGGCCGCGCCGACGATGCCGGTGACGGAGCCGACGCGAGCAGGCGGAGCGAGAAGCGCGACCCAGGTGAAGACTGCGCCTGCGCCGAGACCGAGGCAGGCGGCCATGAGCACGAAGACGATGCCGGCGGGGATCTCGAGCGGAGGCTCGAGGGCCATCGCGACCGCGAGCACGGCGGCGCCGCCGAACGCGGCGGCGGTGACGAGCTTGGGTCCGAGCCGGTCGGAGAGGATGCCACCGAGCGGGCGGCAGACGACCGCGGCGACCGCGAAGCCGGCGGTGCGGGTGCCGGCGGCGGTCAGGTCGAAGGCGTACACGTCCTTGAGGAAGGTGGGCAGGTACGTCGAGAACGCGACGAAGCCGCCGAAGGCGACCGCGTAGAGGAACGACATCTGCCAGGTGACCGGCAGCTTCGCGGCGGCGACCAGCTTGGGAACGACCGGGTCATGGTTGGGCCGCCACGTGGGTGCGTCACGCAGGGTGAACCAGATCAGCACCGCCGATGCGACCAGGGCCGCGGTGATGATCACGTGCGTGCCGACGTACCCGAACCAGGAGACGAAGCGTGGGGTGAAGAAGGCCGACAGCGCCGTGCCGCCCATCCCGGCACCGAAGACGCCGGTGGCGAAGCCGCGCCGCGACTTCTCGTACCAGGCGTTCGCGAACGGGATGCCCACCGCGAAGGTCGTGCCGGCGATGCCGAGGAAGAAGCCGAAGACGAGGAGGAGCACGTACGAGTCCAGCGTCCCCGCCAGCGCGACCAGCATCACGAACGGTGCCGCGGCCAGCATCAGCACCGGGAACATCACCCGGGCGCCGTACCGGTCGGCCAGCGCGCCGGCGAGGATCCGGCCCACCGACCCGACCAGCACCGGCGTGGCCACGAGCACGGACTTCTGGGTGGCCGAGAGCCCCAGGGACTCGGTGTAGGTCACCCCGAGCGGCGCGATCATGTTCCAGGCCCAGAACGAGATGGCGAAGGCCCAGGTGGCCAGGAGCAGGTTCTTCAGCTGCATCGTGACTCCTCAACAGTGCTTGGTCAACGCTGCCGGTCGGAGGTGCCGACCGGTGCCCAGCCGGGACGGTCGGGGCGACTGCGTGGGGTGGGTGCCGCGTCGCGGCTGCGGTAGACGATGTAGGGCCGAAACAGGTAGTGCAACGGCGCGGTGAACGCGTGCACCAGCCGGGTGAACGGCCACATGGTGAAGAGCAGGAAAGCCACCAGTACGTGGACGTGGAACTGCACCGGCGCGGCCGCCATCGCTGCCACGTCGGGCTGCAGGATGAACAGCGAGCGGAACCAGACCGACACCGTCTCGCGGTAGTCGTGGGCGTCGTGCCCCGCGCCGATGCTCACCAGCGTGGTCCACAGGCCGAGCACGATCGCGGCGACCAGCACGACGTACATGACCTTGTCGTTGGTGGTGGTGGCCATGAAGACCGGACCCGTCGTACGCCGCCGGTAGACGAGCAGCAGGATGCCCCCGAGCGTGCAGACCCCCGCGATCACTCCCCAGAGCAGCGCGTTGACGTGGTAGAAGCCCTCGGAGATGCCGACCGCCTCGGTCCACGACTTCGGGATCAGCAGTCCCGCGACGTGTCCGACGATGACGACCAGGATGCCGAAGTGGAACAGCGGCGACCCGATCCGCAGCAGCCGCGACTCATAGAGCTGGGACGAGCGGGTCGTCCAGCCGAACCGGTCATACCGGTAGCGCCAGATGGTGCCCGCGACCAGGATCGCGACGGAGAGATAGGGCAGTACGCCCCACAACGCGGTGTCCACTAGCGGGCCCCCATCATCGTGGCTGGGCTGATTCCGGGGCTCGTTCCTGGGCTCGTCGGGAACGGCAGATCGATGCCGACGGACTCCTGCGGGGGCTCGGCCTGAGCCATGGCGAGCGCTTCGCGTCGGTCCTTGGCCGACGGCCCCGGAAGGGTCGCGCACACGGCGGCGAGCACATCGGCGTACGCCGAGCCGCGCTCGGTCAGGGAGAGCCGGATGAGCTCCAGCGCCGAGCGGTTCTCGATCAGCAGCTCACGCCCGCCGGCCGGGTCGGCGAGCGCGGCGTACTCCAGCACCATCGGCAGGTGGTCGGGCAGCTCGCCGCCGGTGTCGACGAGCCAGTCGCCCTTGGCCGACCCGTCTCGCAACCGGGCCTTGAACCCGGCCAGCGACTCACCGCGACGCCGCGTGTCGCCATCACGCCAGTAGGAGAGGTGCAGGGTCTGGTGGCGGCGCAGGTCGAAGAGCTCGACGTAGACGTGCTGCAGCGCATGGGGCTCCTGCTTCGCGAGGGTGTCGACGAAGCCGCGCAGCAGCCGTACCGGCTCCGAGGAGGGCTGCTCGGCGAGGGCGCTGCGCAGCAGCGGGAGCTTCGCGATCAGCTCCTCGTCGGGGTAGCCCAGGCACCAGGCGGCGACCTGGTGCACCACCCGCCAGTCGCGTCTCATGCTTCCTCCTTCGCCGGTGGGAACAGGCCGTCCGGACGTCCGTGGCCGTCCCAGTTGAGCAGGTTGACGCGGCCGCGAAGGGTGCTGGCGGAGGCGGGACTGTCCGAGGTCTGACGCTGCTGCAGCGCGTGGAAGGTCTCGACGGAGACGGGGGTCAACGGGCCGGAGGCCTCGCCGAGAGGACCCGATTCATACATTCCTGGGCCGTCGTCGTAGTCGAGCGAGCAGGCCATCTCCTCCAGCTCGTGAGCTCGCTCGGCGTGCGCGGTCGGGATCACGTAGCGCTCGGCGTACTTGGCGATGCCGAGGAGGCGGTACATCTCATAGACCTCCTCCTCGGTCATGCCCACCGATGCGGGAATCGACTCGTCAGGCTCGCGGCCGAGGGTGACCTCGCGCATGTACGCCCGCATCGCCGCGAGCCGGCGGAGCACCCCGGTCACCACGTCGGTGTCGCCGGCGGTGAACAGCTCTGCCAGATACTCGACCGGGATCCGCAGCGCCTCGATCGCGCCGAAGAGGGTGCCGGCGGCCTCGGCGTCGTGGCCCTGCTCACTGAGCAGGTCGACGACGGGGGAGAGCGGCGGGACGTACCAGACCATCGGCATCGTCCGGTACTCCGGGTGCAGCGGCAGCGCGACCTGATAGTCCTTGATCAGCCGGTAGGTCGGAGAACGGCGCGCCGCGTCGAGCCAGTCCTCCGGTATCCCCTGTTCCCGAGCAGCCTTCAGGACAGACGGGTCGTGGGGGTCGAGGATCACGTCGAGCTGAGCGGCGTACAGCTCCTGCTCGTCCTCTGTCGATGCGGCAGCGGTGACGGCGTCGGCGTCATAGAGGACCAGTCCGAGGTAGCGCAGCCGGCCCACGCACGTCTCGGAGCAGACGGTCGGCAGTCCGACCTCGACCCGCGGGTAGCACATCGTGCACTTCTCGGCCTTGCCGGACTTGTGGTTGAAGTAGATCTTCTTGTACGGGCAGCCGGTGATGCACTGGCGCCAGCCGCGGCAGCGATCCTGGTCGACGAGCACGATGCCGTCCTCGGCGCGCTTGTAGATCGCCCCTGACGGACACGAGGCCACGCACGAAGGGTTGAGACAGTGCTCGCAGATCCGGGGAAGGTAGAACATGAAGGTCTGCTCGAGCTCCGCCTTGACCTGCGCGTTCGACTTGGCTCGGAGCTTGGCGACGATCGGGTCCTTCTCGAGGTGCTCTGCCGAGCCGCCGAGGTTGTCGTCCCAGTTGGCCGACCAGGTGATCTTGGTGTCCTCGCCGGTGATCAGCGACTTCGGCCGGGCGACCGGGAAGTCGTCGCCGAGCGGCGCGTCGATCAGGGTCGCATAGTCGTAGGTCCACGGCTCGTAGTAGTCGCCCAGCTCGGGCTGCACCGGTGAGGAGAAGATGGTGAGCAGCTTCTTGATCCGGCCGCCGGCCTTGAGCTCGAGCCGGCCGCGGCGGTTGAGGGTCCAGCCGCCGCGCCAGCGCTCCTGGTCCTCGTAGCGGCGTGGGTAGCCCTGTCCGGGCCTGGTCTCGACGTTGTTGAACCAGACGTACTCGGTGCCGGCTCGGTTGGTCCAGGCCTGCTTGCAGGTCACCGAGCAGGTGTGGCAGCCGATGCACTTGTCCAGGTTCATCACCATCGTCATCTGGGCCATCGGTCTCATCAGTTCGCTCCGCTCCGGGGCATCAGTACGCCACCTCCTGCGATCGTTTGCGGATGGTCGAGACCAGGTCGCGCTGGTTTCCGGTCGGGCCGAGGTAGTTGAACGTGTAGGAGAGCTGGGCGTAGCCGCCGATCAGATGCGTCGGCTTGACCAGCAGCCGGGTCACGGAGTTGTGGATGCCGCCGCGTCTCCCGGTCGCCTCCGACAGGGGTACGTCGATGGTGCGTTCCTGGGCGTGGTGGACGTAGACGACCCCCTCGGGCATCCGGTGGGAGACGATCGCGCGGCCGACCAGCACGCCGTTGGCGTTGGTGGCCTCCACCCAGTCGTTGTCGCGTACGTCGATGGCCTCTGCGTCCTGCGGGGACATCCACACCGTCGGGCCGCCACGGGAGAGGGAGAGCATCAGCAGGTTGTCCTGGTACTCGGAGTGGATCGACCACTTCGAGTGCGGCGTCAGATACCTCACCGTGACCTGGGCTGCCCCGTCCGCGCCGAGCCGGGGCTCGCCGAAGAGACGGTGCATGTCGAGCGGCGGCCGGTAGATCGGCAGCCCCTCGCCGAGATCGGTGATCCAGTCGTGGTCGAGATAGAAGTGCATCCGGCCGGTCAGGGTGTGGAACGGCTTGAGCCGCTCGATGTTGACCGTGAACGGCGCGTACCGGCGTCCGCCGGTCTCCGAGCCAGACCACTCCGGGCTGGTGATCACGGGGACCGGGGCCGACTGCGTCATCGCGAAGGTGATCCGCTTCTCCTCCGAGCCCTCCGCCAGGTCGGCGAGCGGCTTGCCGACGCGGGCCTCCAGATCGCGGAAGCCCTGCACCGCGAGCTCACCGTTGGTGGTGCCGGACAGGAGCAGGATCGCCTCGGCCATCCGCTCGTCGGTGTCGATCGCCGGTCTCCCCGCTGCCGGTCCGCTCGGCATCACGCCGTGCTGCCGAGCCAGCCGTTCGGTCTGTTCGGCCACCCGATAGGTCACGTTCTTCACCGTGAACCCGAGCGTGTCGGCCAGCGGCCCGACGCTGGCCAGCTTGTCGGCGATGGCGGTGTAGTCACGCTCCACCACGTGGAAGACCGGCATGGTGGCGTACGGGTCGGGCGGCGTCTCACCCGGCGTGTCGTGCTGCAACGGCACGCTGACCAGGTCCTTCCTGACCCCCAGGTGCGTCTTCGCGAGCTGGGACAGCTTCTGGGCCAGGCCATGGAAGAGCTCGAAGTCGGTGCGCGCCTCCCAGGGTGGGTCGATCGCGGGGGAGAAGGCGTGCACGAAGGGGTGCATGTCGGTCGAGGAGAGGTCGTGCTTCTCGTACCAGGTGGCTGCCGGGAAGACGACGTCGGAGAGCAGTGCCGTCGAGGTCATCCGGAAGTCGGCGCTGACCAGCAGGTCCAGCTTTCCCTCCGGCGCCTCCTCGTGCCACGCGATCGTCTCCGGTCGCGGCGTCTCGGGTGACTCGGTGCCGAGCACGTTGTGATGCGTGCCGAGCAGCGTACGCAGGAAGTACTCGTTGCCCTTCGCGGAGGATCCGAGCAGGTTCGAGCGCCAGAGCATGAGCGTGCGCGGCCATGCGGTGGGCGCGTCGATGTCATCGATCGCGGCATTGAGGTCGCCCGAGGCCAGGGCGGCGTTGATGTGGGCCGGGATCTCCTCGGGCGAGGAGACCGCCGCGACCACCTCGTCGGCGACATCGAGCGAGTTGCGGTCGAACTGCGGGTAGAACGGCATCCAGCCGCGCTTGGCGGACTGTGCGATCACGTCGGCGGTGTGCCCGCGAAGATGACCCTTCGCGAGGGGTGTGGCGAGGGAGTCGGCCGAATAGCCGTCGGTGCGCCACTGGCCGGTGTGCAGATACCAGAATGAGGTGCCGGTCATCGTGCGCGGCGGTCGCGACCAGTCCAGCCCGTTGGCCAGTGAGATCCAGCCGGTGATCGGCCGGCACTTCTCCTGGCCTACGTAGTGCGCCCAGCCGCCGCCGTTGCGGCCCATCGCGCCGGTCAGGATGAGCAGCGCCAGGATCGACCGGTAGGTCGTGTCGCCGTGGAACCACTGGCAGATACCGGCGCCCATGATGATCATCGACCTGCCCTGCGACTGCGCCGAGTTGGTGGCCAGCTCGCGGGCGATGCGCGCGCACTTCTCGGCGGGCACCGAGGTGACCTCTTCCGCCCACGCCGGTGTGTAGGGCACGCTCGCGTCGTCGTAGCCGCTCGGCCACTCGCCCGGCAGCCCGGCCCTGGCGACGCCGTACTGGGCGAGCATCAGGTCGAAGACCGTGGTGACCAGGTGGTCGCCGACGCGGCGGGCAGGTACGCCGCGGTGCAGCACCTCGCCGGAGCCGTCGGGCTGCGTGAACGCGGGCAGGAGGACCTCGACCGGCTCGTCGCCGATCATCGTGATCCGCGGGGTGATGCCGTCGAGGTCGAGGTTCCACCTGCCGACACCGGAGTTGGCGTAGCGGAACCCCATCGATCCGTTCGGCACGACCGGCGCTCCGGTGGTGTCCATCACCACCGTCTTCCATCGCGCCTCGGGTGTCTCGTCGCCGAGGTCGGTGGCGGTGAGGAACCGGCCCGGGACGTACGCCCCGTCCTGCTCCTCCAGACGCACCAGGTGCGGCAGGTCGGTGTAGGTCCGCACGTACGACTCGAAGAACGGGGTGGTTCCGTCGACGAAGAACTCCTTCAGGATGACGTGTCCCATCGCCATCGCGAGTGCCCCGTCGGTGCCCGCGTGCGGGCGGAGCCACTCGTCGGCGAACTTGGTGTTGTCGGCGTAGTCGGGGCTGACCGACACCACTTTGGTGCCGCGGTAGCGCACCTCGGCCATCCAGTGAGCGTCGGGCGTCCGGGTCACAGGAACGTTCGAGCCCCACATCATCAGGTACGTCGCGTCCCACCAGTCACCCGACTCGGGCACGTCGGTCTGGTCCCCGAACACCTGTGGGCTGGCCACGGGCAGGTCGGCGTACCAGTCGTAGAAGCTGGTCATCACCCCGCCGATCAGCTGGGTGTAGCGGGTGCCGACGCAGTGGGAGACCATGGACATCGCCGGGATCGGGGAGAAGCCGATGTTGCGGTCGGGGCCGTGGGTCTTGATCGTGTGTACCTGCGCGGCGGCGACCATCTCGGTCGCCTCCTCCCAGCCCACCCGCACCAGGCCGCCCTTGCCGCGGGCGCGCTGGTAGCTGCGCCGCTTCTCCGGGTCGGCCTGGATCGAGGCCCACGCCTCGACCGGGTCCTTCCCCTCGGCCCGCGCCTGGCGGAAGAGGTCGACCAGCACCCCACGGGCGTAGGGGTAGCGCACACGCGTGGGGGAGTAGGTGTACCAGGAGAACGCGGCGCCCCGGGGGCAGCCGCGGGGCTCGTACTCAGGGCGGTCCGGGCCGACGCTCGGATAGTCGGTCTCCTGGGTCTCCCAGGTGATGATGCCGTCCTTGACGTACACCTTCCACGAGCACGAGCCCGTGCAATTGACCCCGTGGGTGGATCTGACCACCTTGTCGTGGCTCCACCGGTCCCGGTAGAACACGTCGCCCTTCCGGCCGCCCCGGCGGAAGACCGCGCGCCCGTCCTCGCTTTCCTCCCAACGGGTGAAGAACCTCCCTGCCTTGAGCAGGGCCTGCGACGCGGTTCCCGTGATGTCGGTCACCTCTTTACCTTGCGCCGGTAGGCATCATCACGACAAGGACTTTCGGCCTGGAACCGGCCCCCTTTGAGTGAGTTGCTCTCGTGGGCTTCGTCGGGGAGCCTCGACATCTCAGGCCACCTGCCGCTGCACCTGGTGACCGAGGTTCGTGGCCCAGTCACTGGCACGAGCCTCCTCGTCGTGGGCGAGGGGTCCCACGGTGGCGGAGACGTAGAAGCTGGTCGCCGGCGGTACGTCGTAGCCGCGCCGGCGCAGCATGTGGGCCACGTGCCGGGCGGCCGAGCCCGGGAGGTGGCGCATCGCTCGCGCCCGGGTGTCGAAGGTGGCGATCTGCACCGACTTCGGTTCAGCGTCGGTCAGCTCCGCGAGCCACTCCCGTACGCCGCGGGCCTCGACCTCGGCCGGAGCGCCCTGGAGGACGGCATCGGCGCGCGTGCTGGGCCTGCTCAGCCCGAGCGCGTGCGTCGGTGCCCCGATCACGACCAGGTCGTGGGTGTGGAGTACGTCGTCGCCGGCCAGCTTCACCGGGATCACCTTGACCTCCACCCCGGCCTTTCGAAGACCGTCGGCGACCGAGGTCGCGATCGTGGCGGTGTTGCCGAACATCGACTCGTACACGACTGCTGCTCGCATCTGGCTCACGTCCTTCCTCTGGCCCGCGCCCTCTGCGTCCTGCCAGTGGCACCACCCTCCGTTTGACCGCCCGCGCGCAGGCAGTGGCACACGTCCCCCACCCGAGGACCTTGGTCCGATGCCGTCGGCCAGCACTGCGCGGAGGGTGGGAGACATGAACTCAATCGGATCCCGGTCGTGAGCGCGCGCGGCGGAGGGACGCGGCTGCGTCTAGGGACCTTGGTCCTCGGCCTGCGGGCACGACGCGCATTGGCAGGGGTCGTCCGCGGTCGTAGATTGACCAGGTGACCGAATCAGCAGGGCTGGAGAGTGCGGCAGAGCCCATCCGGGTCTTCCTGCTCGATGACCACGAGGTGATCCGCCGGGGGATCAAGGACCTCCTCGAGGACGAGGACGACATCGTCGTCGTGGGGGAGTCGGGGCTCGCCGATGAGGCCCGGCGCCGGATCCCGGCGCTGCGGCCCGATGTCGCGATCCTCGACGGCCGGCTGCCCGATGGATCCGGCATCGACGTGTGCCGCGACATACGTTCGGTGGACCCGAGCATCGCCGCGCTGATCCTCACCTCGTTCGACGACGACGACGCGCTGTTCTCCGCGATCATGGCCGGCGCCTCCGGCTACCTCCTCAAGCAGGTACGCAGCGCCGACCTCGTCGAGACGGTCCGCCAGGTCGCCGCGGGTCGGTCGATGCTGGATCCCGCGGTCACGGCGCAGGTCCTCGAGCGGATCCGCACCGGGCCGAAGACCAACTCGGCCTTCGAGCACCTCACCAACCACGAGCGCCGGATCCTGGAACTCATCGGTGAAGGGCTGACGAACCGGCAGATCGGCAAGGAGATGCACCTCGCCGAGAAGACGGTGAAGAACTACGTCTCGTCATTGCTCGCGAAGCTGGGCCTGGAGAGCCGGACCCAGGCTGCGATTCTGGTCACCAGGACCTTGCAGGGTTGATACGTTGGGGGGCGTACCACTCATCCGATGGGGAGGGTCGATGTGGGACGCACACCACCCCGTCAGCGTCGTGAATCGAGCACCACGACCGAGACGACTGTGCACGGCGCACCGTTCGACGAACTGCTGACCGAAGTGCTCGACAGGGTCACCGATGCTCGCGACGAGCAGGTGCGGTGGCGGCTGCTGCTCGACGCCATCGTCACGATGGGTGCCGGGCCCTCCATCGACGAGCTGCTGGACCGGATCGTCAAGGTCGCCGGGGCCTTGGCGGGCGCGAAGTACGCCGCGCTCGGAGTCCTGGCCAGCGCCGGCGACCGCCGGCTGCGCCTGTTCATCACCCACGGGCTCACCGCGGAGGACCAGATCCTGATCGGCGACCTGCCGAGCGGACACGGCGTGCTCGGGCTGCTGATCGACCTTCCCGAGCCGCTCCGGCTGCCGGAGATCACCGCGCACAAGGCGTCCTACGGTTTCCCCGCGAACCATCCGCCGATGCACTCCTTCCTCGGTGTGCCCGTCCGTATCGGCGAGAAGGTGTTCGGCAACCTCTACCTCACCGAGAAGATCGACGGCGACGAGTTCACCGACCAGGACGAGGACATCGTGGTCGCCCTGGCTGCGGCCGCCGGCGTCGCGATCGAGAACGCCCTGCTGGCCGAGGAGGCTGCCCGCCGCAACCGGTGGCTCGATGCCCGCGCCGAGATCACCAGTGCGCTGATGGGCGACATCGACCGTACGACCGCGCTGCAGCTGGTCGCCGACCGTGCTCGCGAGATCGCCGGCGCCGACGTCGCCTGGATCGTCACCGGGCCCACTGCCGAACGGCTGCGGGTGGAGGTGGTCTCCGGGGCCGATATCGACGTCGAGGCCCTGAAGAACGCGCCGCTGCGCGAGTCGGTCGCGGGCCAGGCGATCGGCGTCGGCGCACCGATGATCGTGGAGGACATCGCGACCGCCGCCGGTGGCGGCAGCGCGGCCGCCGTCATCGACCTGAGCGACATCGGGCCAGGGGTGCTCGTGCCGCTGGGGCGCACCGACCCGTCCGAAGAGGTGAACGCGGTGGGTGTGCTCGCGCTCGCCTGGAGCCGTGAGCATGCCGATCAGGCACAGAACGTCGATCTGACCGTCGCCAACGCCTTCGCCGAGCAGGTCGCGCTGGCCATCAGGCTCGCGCAGAACCGTGAGGAGCGCCAGAGGCTGGCCGTCTTCGACGACCGCGACCGGATCGGACGCGACCTCCATGACATCGTGATCCAGCGGCTCTTCGTCATCGGCATGCGGCTGCAGGGCGGGCTCAACCTGGCCGAGAACCCGAAGCTTCGCGCCCGCCTCGACAAAGCCGTGGACGACATCGACGACACCATCCGCGACCTCCGGCGCGCGGTCTTCGAGCTCGGCGCGCCCGAGCACAGCGGCGACATCCAGTCGCAGGTCACCGAGGTGGTGAACCGGGCCGCGGAGTCGCTCAAGTTCCGCCCGGCGCTCACGTTCGCGGGCCCGGTCCGGCTACGGTCCACGCCCGAGGTCACCCAGGACGTTGTGGCCGTTCTCGGGGAGGCACTGTCGAACACCGTGCGCCACGCCCACGCGAGCGAGGTCGAGGTATCGCTCTCAGCCGGCGCCGACCTGCTGCTCCGGGTACGCGACGACGGAGTCGGCGTCCCTGCCGACGTGGTGGAGAGCGGGCTGGCCAACATGCGGCAACGGGCCGAGATGAGAGGCGGCCGGTGCACCGTGGAGCCCGCCCAGCCGAAGGGCACCGTGGTCGAGTGGTCTGTGCCTCTCGACTAGGCCTTCTGTCCTGACCGCGGCGGGCGGACGGTGACTCGTGGGACAGTGCTGCCATGGACGTACGCCGGGTGATGCCGCCGTGGATCGCCGGCTACGAGCGGCGCTGGCTGTGGCTCGATCTGCTCGCCGGGGTGACGATCACCGCCTACCTGGTGCCCCAGGTGATGGCGTACGCCGAGCTGGCCGGCCTCCCGCCGGAGACCGGGCTGTGGGCGTGCGTCGGTGCGATGGTGGTCTACGGGCTGCTGGGCACCTCCCGGCTGCTCTCGGTCGGTCCGGAGTCGACCACCGCGCTGATGACGGCCGCGGCGATCGGCGCCACCCCGGCCGCGGCTGAGGACCCCGCCTCGTTCGCGGCCACGCTCGCGCTCGTGGTCGCCGCGATCTGCGTGGTGGGCTGGTTCGTGCGGGTCTCGGTGCTCGCCGAGCTCTTCTCGCGGCCGGTGCTGGTCGGCTACATGGCCGGGATCGCGGTCCTCATGATCGTCTCCCAGCTCGACAACCTCACCGGCGTCACGATCACCGGCGACGGGGTGCTGGCGGAGCTGGGCAGCTTCGTCGGCAACCTCGACCAGATCCATGTCCCCACGCTGCTGCTCGGTGGCAGCGCGGCCGCGGCGATGATCGCCGGCTCCCTGCTGGCCCCGCGGGCTCCGGTCGCGCTGATCGGCATGCTCGCCGCCACTGCGCTGGTGGCACTGCTCGGTGACGGGTATGGACTGCGGCTTGTCGGCGAGATCCCGAGCCGGCCACCGGCTCCGGGACTTCCGGTCCTGGACGCGGGCGCCATCGTCGCGATGCTCGGCCCGGCCCTCGGCGTCGCCTTCGTGGGCTACACCGACAACATCCTCACCGGCCGCGCATTCGCCCGCCGCGGCGAACGTGTCGACGCGCGGCGGGAGCTGCTCGCCCTGGGCGGGGCCAACCTCGGCTCGGCGCTCCTGCACGGGTTCCCGGTGAGCAGCAGCGGCAGCAGGACCGCCATCGGTCACGCCGTGGGCGGGCGTACGCAGCTGACCTCGTACTTCGCGGCCGCCACCACGGTGGCCGCCGTGCTGCTCCTGGCGCCGGTCCTGGAGGCGTTCCCCGAGGCCGCGCTCGGCGCTGTGGTGGTCTACGCCGCCACCAAGCTGGTCGAGGTGGGCGAGCTGCGCCGCTTCGTCCGCTTCCGGCGCAGCGAGCTGGTCCTCGCCCTGGTCACGACGGTGGCGGTGCTCGCCGCCGGGGTGATGTGGGGCGTACTGATCGCGGTCGGACTCTCCGTGCTCGACCTGCTGCGCCGGGTCGCGCACCCGCACGACGCGGTCCTCGGCCACGTACCAGGGCTGGCCGGGATGCACGACGTGGACGACTACCCCGAGGCCGAGGAGGTGCCCGGCCTGCTCGTCTACCGCTACGACTCGCCGCTCTTCTTCGCCAACGCCGAGGACTTCCGCACCCGCGCGCTCGCGGCTGTCGACTCTGCCGAACGGCCGGTGGAGTGGTTCCTGCTGAACGCCGAGGCGAACACCGAGGTCGACGTCACCGCGGTGGACGCGCTGGAAGCGCTGCGCACCTCGCTGAGCGAGCGCGGCATCGTCCTCGCGATCGCCCGGATCAAGCAGGACCTGCGTGACTCGCTGGCTCCCTCCGGGATCCTGGACAGGATCGGTGAGGAGCGGCTCTTCCCGACCCTTCCCACCGCCGTCGAGGCCTACCGGCACCGGCAGCGCTGACGGGCGGACCAAGGTCCCCGGAACCCGGATCCGACGTCCCTGCCCGCCGGCGACGACCTCGATGAGAGTGGGAACGGGACGGCCGGATGCGCCGCGCCCGTGAGGAGACGACATGTCCGAGAACAACCGGATCCTGGTGGGCATCGACGGGGGAGCGGGCCGCCGGGCTGCGATCGCCTACGCCGCGGCCGAGGCCGGGCTGGACGACGCCGACCTCTGGCTCGTGCACGTGACGCTGTCTCAGCCGGCCGACGTGATCGGCCGCTATCCCTACCCATCGTTCGGAGAGGACGTCCGCCGAGCCGGGAACGAGCTGCTGGAGAAGGCTACCGACGAGGCCGTCGCGTACGTCGGTGCCGAGCATGTGACCGCGACCCTCCTGGCGAGCTCCGTGGTCTCCGGGCTGGTTCACTGCGCTGCCGCCGCCCGGCTCGTGGTCCTCGGCGACGATCGCAGACAGGGCCTGGAGCGCATCATGACCGGGTCGGTCCTCAACCGGGTCGCGGGCCATGCGCCGGTCCCGGTCGTCATGGTGCCGAGCGGCTGGTCGCCCGAGAGCTCGACTCGCCGGGTGGTCGTGGCGGTCAAGGACTGCGTGAGCTCGGCGGGACTGCTCGCCCAGGCCCTGAAGCACGCGGCCGACCGGAACGCAGAGCTGGTCGTGCTCCACGCCTGGCAGCTGGACACCGTCTACGACGACATGACCGTGGCCCACCTGGACATGAGCGACTGGGAGGACAACGTACGCCGCGACCTGGAGGCCGCGCTGGGTCGCGCCCGTCGCCGTGTCCCGCGCTCCTCGGCCGTGAAGATCCGGATCGAGGTTCGCCACGGCCAGCCGGCCAGGGAGATCACTGAGGAGACCAGGAACGCCGATCTCCTGGTCATCGGCCGCCGCCGGCACTCCTTCCCCTTGGGCCGCCTGGGCAACACCGGTCGTGCGGTCATCCGCGAGAGCCGCTGCCCGGTAGAGATCCAGCCCCCGATCCCCGATGTCCTCACCGCCGCCGACCTCGTCCTCGAGCACGACGGCCGGTTCGAGAAGACCGTCGCCGACCCGGCGCCCGCCTTCTGAGTCCCGGCTCCGACGTCGCGATGTCGACAGTGATGCCCAGCCGTCCGCGCCTGGGCCGGTCCTGGCTCATCCGGTGGACCGTGACGGTCACGGTGGCGGAGACTTTGGGGTTCATCGCGCCTGCCTTCATCGGCACCATCACGACCGGCCTGCCGACCTACGCGGCCCTCCCGGCGCTGCTCGCGGCGGGAGCGGTCGAGGGCGCCGTCCTCGGCTGGGCGCAGGCAACCGTGCTCCGCGATGTGCTTCCAGGCCTACGCGTCCGCCGCTGGGTGATGCTCACCGCGGGTGCCGCGGTGGCTGCGTACGTGCTCGGTACGGCGGTAGCGCTGGCCGCGACGGAGTCGGGATGGGTGCGCGTTGTCGTACCGGCTCTGTGCGGTGCCCTGCTCGTGTTCTCGATCGGGGGCGCGCAGTGGCTCGAGCTGCGTCACCACGTGGCCCGCGCTGCCACCTGGATCCCGGTCACGGCTGTCGCATGGCTCATCGCTCTAGGCGTCTTCCTCGCCATCGCCACCCCGCTGTGGCACGAGGGCCAACGGGTCTGGGTCGCCATCCTGATCGGGGTGGGCGCCGGCGCCGCGATGGCGTTCGTCCAGGCGGCCGTGACCGGATGGTGGTTGCTTCGGCTGCTTCACCCGACCCGGGAAGTATCACGTCGAACAGAGGTGGGCTCGAATTGAACCCGGGAGCCGGGTTCACGGCTGCCCTTCTACGCCTGACCGCGACGAGACCGCGCGCAACCAAAGGACCAGAGGGACGAGGGTCGCTGCGGCAAGTACGACGAACAACACGACGCCACCCAAGGTCGCGACGTCGGAGGCGGGATCGGCTCGGTGTCCGAACCACTGGTCGACCGCGACACCGTCGCCTCGATCATCCACAGGAACAGCCCGGCTCCGGCGAGGAAGACGCCCCAGGGTCGGCGCTGCCAGAGCAGCACGGCCACGATCGCCAGCGCGGGCAGCCAGACCGCGAGGTCCTGGACGTAGATGGGGTTGGTGGTCAGGCCGGTTCCGTCCAGGAAGCCGGGCGGGTCCTCTCCCAGGTCAGGTATGACGACCCGCAGCCAGGCAAGCGCGTTGAGCGCGACCACGGTCAGGATGAACGCGGCGATGCTGCGCGCGGGCAGCCTGCTGCCCGACACCAGAGGCAGGGGGTCGAGCAGTGCGCTGACCAATGACCACAGTGACAGCCCGAGCAGGGCGACGTAGGCCAGGAACAGCTCGTTGAAGGGTGTGGCGTACACAAGCAGGGTGGCGTTGTAAAGGAGATAGCCGAGCGCGCCGATCAGGGCAGCCCGCCCCCGGACCGAGCCACGGGTCGAGGTGACCAGTCCCACCACCAGCACCGGCAGTGCCAGCGCGAACATGGTGAGCGCAGTGCCGCGCGCGGAGCCGTTCATCACCGGCGTCCCGTTGAGGATCCCTTCCACGAAGAACGTGGGAACGGCACCGACCACCACCATCACAGCAACGGCGGCGCAGAGGCGCTGGGTCCGAGGACTCACCCCTTCGGGGGACCGTACGACGGCGTCAGGCAGTGTCATCGGCTGCTTCTGTCGCGCGCTGGTGTCCAGATCACGACGAGCGCGCCGCTCAGGAGGTAGATCACCTGCAGGAAGTGGAATGCACGGATCGACGCCACCTCTCCGACGATCCAGAACACCATGATGCTTCCGGCGACGATGCTGGCGAGCTGCCAGCCTTCGCTGCGTTTGACCATGACGGCCGCGGCGATCAGGGAGCTGCCACCGACGACGGCCATCAGGATCACACCCGGGAAGTAGTTGCTGGGGAAGTCGGTGTCTCGGACCCACGATGCCTGCTCGGGAATCCAGTCCGTCATCAGCGCGAGCCCTCCGGCCGTGGCGCTCAAGCCGTTGAACAGCAGCAGCCCGAAGAGGGCCTTCCTCGTGCGGCTCATCGCGCCTCCTTCGCCGGGAACAGGTGGGGTGTCACTCCTCATGACGTGACCACGCTAGGCACCGCTCGAGGACTCGAAGCAGTGGCGAAGGTCCCCGTGACTCTCAGCCAAAGTCCTCCCGACGGGCGCCGCCATGAGATGCCGAGGACCAAGGACCTGCCGGTGCGTGCCTTCGCCCCTGTCACCGTCGCGGCCCCCCGCTGGATGCTCGACCGAGACGGCACCCTGCGTCGGGCCAAGGAGATGGGAGGCGAGGCTGTGGTGCCGCCCACCGAGATCCCAGTGGTCGGGTTTTTCGCCATGTTTCGTGATCCTGGCGGCAACATCATCGGTGTGTTCCCGGAATGACCGGAGGCTGGCCTCTGAACTGCATGCCCTGACAGTCGACTACTGGCGTCGGGGCCTTGGTCCCGGACCGGGAGGAATCCTGGCCCGTCCGCCCGGGCCCGGCCAGCCGGGAAGGTGACCACATGAGACGTTGGGTGTGGTCGGCTGTGGCCGCCACCGTGGCCGGTTGCGGTATGGCAGCGCTCATGGCGTGGTCGGTGCCCATGACGATCGGGTGGTGGGCGGGCGCGAGCTTCATCACCCTCTCGCTGCTGGTGTGCCTGGGACCCGAGGCGCCCATCCGGTGGAGGGTCGTGCTCGCCAGGAGTCTGCTGTGGCCGACCGCCGTGCTGGCCGCCGCAGGACTCGTCGTCGCGCTCGGTCTGACCAGCGCGCTGCTGGTGACCGCCGCGGGGCTGGCTGCGGCATGGGAACTGGGGTGGCTCGGCTGGCCGCCGCGCGCCGAACTACCCATGAAGCGCCGTCGCCGCGTGGGCAGGCGGCGTTCGCGCGCAGAGACGGCTGAAGCGTCAGCAGCGCTGGCAGAGGCCATCAGACCCCACGTGATCGATCCGGTCGAGGCGGTCTTGACCGTCACCGACGGGCTGACCGACTCGGACCTGTGCATGGCCTGGCGATCCAGCTACGTGGCCCTCGACCGGGCCACGGACCCGAGCGCGAAGCTGCGGGCGGTGGAGATCCGCGAGCTGCTTCTCGAAGAGCTCGGGCGGCGCGATGCGCCGGGACTGGATGCGTGGTTCCGTTCCGGTGCCCGGGCCGCGGGCGGTCCCGACCGCTACCTCCGGGGCGCGACGCCTCGGCCGTGGCGAGGCGCGTCCTGAGGCCCACCGCCGGGCAGCTCACGGGACGAAGGGCCCGCCCGGGGCGGACCCCGTTCCCTCGACCCGACGGTTTCGGCGGCGGTTGGCTGAAGGCGTCCGGCCAAGACGGGCCGGCGAGACCGTGGGAGGAATCATGACTTCAATCTCCACACCAGGCTCCGCGACAACGCTGCCGGGGCACTACCCGCTGCCCGCCGCGCGGATGCTCGGGACGCTGAGGATCGCGTTCGGGCTCACGTTCCTGTGGGCCTTCTTCGACAAGCTGCTCGCGCTGGGCTTCCACACCGGTGCGATCACCAACGAGGCCGGCACCCGCACCGGCATCGACTTCTTCGCCCAGGACGCCGCCTGGATCAACGGTGGCAGCCCCACCGAGGGCTATCTGTCCAACGTGCCCGAGAACAACTGGCTTCAGGGCATGTGGAACGACATGGCGGGTCAGCCGTGGGCCGATTGGCTGTTCATGATCGGGCTGCTCGGCGTGGGTCTCACGCTCACGTTCGGCATCGGGATGCGGGTCGGCGCCATCGCCGGCGCCACGATGTACCTCCTGATGTGGTTCTCCAGCTTCCCGCTGGATCAGAACCCGGTCATCGACGACCACCTGCTCGGTGCGCTCACCGTCGGCGTCCTGGCACTGACGTACGCCGGTGACACCTGGGGCTTCGGCAAGCAGTGGGCACGGATGCCGCTCGTCATGCACCACCCGTGGCTGCGATGACCACCCGCCCGATCCGCTACACACGTACGTTCGGGGAGGTCGGCATCGCCGACGTCCCCCTGGTCGGCGGCAAGAACGCCTCGCTCGGCGAGATGTATCGCGGCCTCCACGATCGTGACATCCGCGTGCCCAACGGGTTCGCGGTCACGGCCGACGGCTATCGCCATTTCCTGCGTGCCGCTGGCATCGACTCGGCTCTGGCGACGATCTTCGCCGACCTCGACGTCGACGACCGCGAGAACCTCGCCGAGCGCGCCGCCCGGGCACGAAGCCTCCTGCTCTCCGCGGAGCTTCCTCAGGATCTGGCCGACGAGATCGTGGCGTCCCACCAGGAGCTACGGCGGGAGTACGGCAGTGACGTCGCGCTCGCGGTCCGGTCCTCGGCGACCGCCGAGGACCTGCCGGACGCCAGCTTCGCCGGCCAGCACGAGTCATACCTCGACATCCAGGGGGAGGAGGCGCTGCTCGACGCCGTGCACCGTTGCTTCGCCTCGATCTTCACCGACCGGGCGGTCGACTACCGGGCGCGGCACGGCTATGACCAGCTGTCGGTGGCGCTCTCGGTCGGAGTGATGAAGATGGTGCGCTCCGACCTCGCCTGTTCAGGGGTCACCTTCACCCTCGACACGGAATCCGGGTTCAAGGACGTCGTCTTCGTGACCGGTTCCTACGGCCTGGGGGAGAACGTCGTCCAGGGCCTGGTCGAGCCCGATGAGTTCTACGTCCACAAGCCGACGTACGCAGCGGGCCACCGCGCCGTACTGAGCCGCCGTCTCGGGAGCAAGGCGGTGCGCATGGTGCTGGGGGAGACGGAGCCGGTGCGGAACGAGCCCACACCGCCGGTCGACCGCGGCCGTTTCTGCCTCACCGACGAGGACGTGCTTGAGCTGGCCGGAGCGGCGATGACCATCGAGCGCCACTACGGCGAGCCGATGGACATCGAGTGGGCCAAGGACGGCACCGACGGTCTGCTGTACGTCGTCCAGGCCCGCCCCGAGACCGTGGCCGCGAGGAGGCGACCGGCGGTCATGACCCGGTTCGTGGTCGAGGCGCACGGCGACCTGCTCACCACCGGCCGCGCGGTCGGCGCCAGGGTCGGCGCGGGCCCTGCCCGGATCGTCCGCAGCATCGGGGAGGACGTCGGCTTCGCTTCCGGTGACGTGCTGGTCGCAACCAGCACCAGCCCAGACTGGGAACCGCTGATGAAGATCGCCTCAGCCGTCGTCACCGAGCACGGCGGGCGCACCTGTCACGCCGCGATCGTCGCCCGCGAGCTCGGCATCCCGGCCGTGGTCGGCACCGGGGACGCGACCCACGCGATCACCGACGGCGAGGAGGTCACCGTCTCCTGCGCGGAGGGCGATGACGGCCACGTCTATCGCGGCCTTGCCGACTTCCATGCGAACGAGGTCGCCACCGAGCTGACCGCGCGTCCGCGGACACACGTCATGCTCAACCTCGGCAACCCCGGGATCGCGTTCGAGTCGTCCTTCCTGCCCAACGACGGGGTCGGGCTGGCGCGGATGGAGTTCATCCTCGCCGAGCACGTGCGCGTGCACCCGCTCGCCGCGCTGCATCCCGAGCGCATCACCGACGCCGGTCAGCGCGCGGAGGTCGAGCGTCTCGTCGGCGCCGATGGTGCGGCGTACGTCATCGAGAGGCTGGCTGAGGGCATCGGCACGATCGCCGCGGCCTTCTATCCCAAGCCTGTCGTCGTGCGCCTCTCCGACTTCAAGACCAACGAGTACGCGGCACTCCTCGGGGGTGCGGCCTTCGAGCCCGCCGAGGCCAACCCGATGCTCGGTTTCCGCGGTGCCGCGCGCTATGCCCATCCGGCCTACACCGAGGGCTTCGCGCTCGAATGCGCCGCGCTTCGCCGCGTTCGCGAGGCGATGGGCCTGGACAACGTCGTCGTCATGGTGCCGTTCGTCCGCCGCCTCGAGGAGGCCGACCGCGTGCTGGCGCGGATGGCGGAGCTGGGGCTGCGCCGCGGGGAGCGTGGCCTGAAGGTCTATGCGATGTGCGAGATCCCGTCGAACGTCATCCTCGTCGACGAGTTCGCCAAGCGGTTCGACGGGTTCTCGATCGGCAGCAACGACCTCACCCAGCTCACCCTCGGCGTGGATCGCGACAGCGAGCTGGTCGCCTTCGACTACGACGAGCGCGACCCTGCGGTGGAGAGGATGATCGCCCTTGCCGTCCAGGGCTGCCGGCGTCACGGCATGCACTCCGGCATCTGCGGCCAGGCGCCCTCGGACCACCCCGAGGTCGTACGTTCTCTCGTCAAGCTCGGCATCGACGCGATCAGTGTCACGCCCGACTCGATCCTCGCGGTCACGCAGACCGTGCTCGCGGCCGAGGGGTGAGCCGTGGTGGGCGACCAAAGGCCCTTGCCTCGGGCCGAGGGTCCCTGTCGGGGGACCGCCCTGTGGACCGACGCTGGAGACATGATCGAGCGCAAAGAGTTCATCCTGGCAGGAGTCGACGGCACCGAGGCCGGGCTCGCCGCCGCCCGCTATGCCGCCGCTGAGGCGGCCCGAGCCGGTGCCGTGCTGCACCTGGTCTACGTGGTCGACCCGTACGCACCACCGCTGCCGACCTGGCCGGTGGCGCCCACGAGCCCCGACTCCCGGATGGGTCAGCTCGGACGAGCGATCCTCGCTGAGGCGGAGGACGCCGTCGCGGACAGCGGAGCGGTGGTGAGCACGTACTTGCTGCTCGGCCTGCCGGCGACGGTGCTCGCCCAAGAGTCGGCCAAAGCGCGGGTAGTGGTCCTGGGTGACCAGCCGCGCACGCTGCTCGACCGGATCATCACCTCGTCCATCCTCGCCCCGGTCGCGGCTCACGCGCCCGTGCCGATGATCGCCGTCCCCTCCGCCTGGGTGCCCGGGGACGAACCCCGCGAGATCGTCGTCGGGGTCCAGGACGCCGACGGATCGATCCCGCTCGTACGCCGCGGGCTCGAGGTGGCGGCCGAGCGGGGTGCGCCTCTGCGGCTGCTGCACGCCTGGCACACCTTCGGGTCCTATCAGGACTACCTCACCGTCGGGAGCGAGGAGCAGGCCTGGATCGACCGGGCCGAGCGGGAGGTCACCGCCACCCTGGCGGCGGCCCGAGCGGACCTGGGCCCGGAGGCGGCCGCAGTCGACGCCCGGGTCGACGTCGTGCACGCTCAGACGGCGTACGCCCTGGTGGAGGCGTCCCGCACCGCGGATCTGCTGATCCTCGGGCGCGGCCGGAACTTCCACGGCTTCGGGCACCTGGGCGGAACCGTCCGCGCCGTGCTTCGCGAAAGCATCTGCCCGATCGAGATCGACCCGTCCGTGGCACCGGCGTTCGAGGGGGACGCCGGATCCACGGACGGGGCCGCGACAGCAGACAGCCGACCGGTCGGTGCCGGCCGGCAATGACGAAGGAGAAGACGATGTATCTGGCAGCACGATGGTTCCCCGGTCACCTGACCGAGCTCGACCGGGCCGAGTGTGTGGAGCTGCTCGAGCGGAGCGAGGTCGGAAGAGTCGCTTTCGGCGACCCGGACGGACCGCTGGTCCTGCCGGTCAACCACGTCATGGTGGGCGATCAGATCGTGTTCCGCGCCGCGCCGCGCACGGCGATCGCGGACCACGTCGGCACCGGAGCGGTGTCCTACCAGATCGACGAGTTCGACTCCTACACCTCGTCGGGCTGGAGCGTGCTGGCACGCGGGTCCGCGGAGTTCGTCGACGGCGTCTGGCTGACGGCACACGACCTGAGGCCGGAGCCGTGGGCAGACGGCCGGCGAACGCTGTACGTGTGCATCACGCCGACCCAGATCACCGGGCGACGCGTCGTACCGGTCTGAAACACACGAACAGACGAGAAGACGAAAGAGTCGAGATGACGTACGCAGCAATCCCCGAGGGCGCGATCCTGGTCGGGGTCGAGAACTGGCCGGCAGCGGCCGAGAGCGTGTCGTGGGCGGTCGAGCAGGCCTACCGCGACGGACGTGACGTGGGTCTGGTCCACGTGGTGTCGGCTACGACCTTGGAGACGCCGCCCGGGTTCCGGGCCGGAGCGGCCTCGGAGCCCGAGCAGGCGCACGGGTCGGTGGTGCTGTCGAGCGCCGAGCGCTACGCCGAGCATCGCCTCGATGGGCTCTCTGGGGTCTCCGGGTTCGCCGGTTATCGGCGCCCGGCAGTGACCACGTCGCAGCAGATCGGGTCCGTGATACCCGCACTCGTTGCCGCCTCCGGCCACGCGTCGCTGCTGGTGCTCGGATCGCGGGGCAAAGGGCCGATCGGCAGCTGGATCCTCGGCTCGGTCAGCCGTTCCGTCGTCGAGGACGCGCGGTGCCCGGTCGTCGTACTGTGTCCGGGCGCCGGCGGCGTGGGCCGCGGCGTACTCGTCGGCATCGACGGGACCAGCGACTCCATCCCCGCCCTGGAGTTCGCCTTCGACCAGGCCGACCAGCGAAACCTGCCGGTGACGGTGCTGTACTGCTACCGCGCCGGCGGCGCGGAGCGGCCCGACGCCGACCGGGTGCTGGTCGCAGAGTGTGTGGCCGGGCTCCGGGAGCGCTATCCGGATCTGCACCCGCACCTGCGGATCCAGGCCGGAAGCCTCGGGCACGCGCTCGCGGAGCAGGCCCAGACCATGCACATGGTCGTGGTCGGCGGCGGGGGATCGGTGGCCAACCACCTCCTGGACCATGCGCACAGCGTCGTCGCCACTGTCCCGACGACCTACTCCCGAGCTGGTACGACGCCTCCCGCCCCGGCCATGTGAGCGCGGACGTCGGCGGCAGGCTCGGCGGCGAGGGCGCGGCGGAGCCGGGCGATCGGGCCAGGGCTGTCGATGCCGACCGCGCCGACAGGGCGGCCCTCTCGCCGGTAGAGGATGAACCCGTCGCCGTGGTCCTCCTCATCGGCGGTGGTCGTCTCGCCGACGACCTGGATCCGGTGCCCGTGCCAGGTCGACCAGGCGAACGGTACGGAGGCGAAGACCTCGGTCGCTCCGGCGGCGTTCGCGCCGGCGACCCGGCCCTGTTCACCGGCGGCGGTCCAGTGCTCGCTGCGCTCGCCGTCGACGCACGCCACGTCACCCGCGGCCCAGACCCCGGGCGCGCTGGTCGCGAGCCGGCGGTCGCATAAGACCCCGCCGGAGCGGGCGTCCAGCGCGACGGCGCTGTCTGCGAGCCATGCGGTTGCCGGGCGCGCGCCGATGCCCAGGACCACGGCATCGGCAGCCAGGGTCTCCCCGGTGCTCAGCTCGACCTCCTCCACGCCGCGATCCGAGGTGCGTACGTCGGACACGGTCGTCCTGGTGAGCAGCCTGACTCCGGCGTCGGCGTGCAGCTCCATCAGCCGCCCGGCCGCGAGCGGCCCGACAGCGCGCTCCAGCGGGCGGTTGCCCGCCTCGACGACGGTGACCTCGATGCCTCGGGCGCGGGCGGCCGAGGCGATCTCGGAGCCGATGAACCCCGCCCCGACGATCACCACGTGGCGAGAGCGGGCCAGGGAGCCACGTACGGCGAGCGCGTCGTCGTAGCGGCGGAGCACGTGCACGCCGGGGAGCCCGGTCAGTCCGGGCAGGGTCGTCGCCGTGCTGCCCGTGGCGATCACGAGCGCGTCGTAGCCGAGGTCGCCGGCGCTGGTGGTCACCGTGCGCTGCTCGGTGTCGAGGCCGTCGACCCGGACGCCGGAGAGGTGGCGTACCTGCAGCTCCTCGATCACCTCGCTCGACCGCAGCACCGGAACGTCGGGCTGCTCCTCGGCGGAGAGGGCCGCCTTCGACAGCGGTGGCCGGTCATAGGGCGGGTGCGGCTCGTCGCCGACGATCGTGATCGGGCCGGACCAGCCGGCCTGACGTGCGCCCTCGACGGCACGGAGCCCGGCCAGCCCGGCGCCGACGACCAGAAGTGATGGCATTCGTCTTCCTCCGACTCGATGGGCCGCTCAGCCGAGAAGGCGGAGCGCGGAGACCGGGCAGGAGTCGACGGCTGCCTTGACGTACCCGCGGTCCGGGTCTGGCACCTCGTCGGTGAGGACCTCGACGAGGCCGTCGTCGCCGATCTGGAAGTAGGTGTCGGCCTGGGCCTCGCACATGCCGATGCCCTCGCACACGGTCTTGTCCGCTTCGATCGTGTTCACAGCATTGACTCCTTCAGCGGGATGAAGTCGACCTTCTCGCGTACGCCGCAGTCCGGGCAGCACCAGTCGTCGGGGATGTCTCGCCAGGCGGTGCCGGCCGCGAAGCCCTCGAGCTCGTTGCCGACCGCGACCTCGTAGACGTACCCGCATCCCGGGCAGCGACCGGCGGCGACCTCGTCGTCGAAGGTCTGCCTGGTCACGTCGGTCTTCACGGTCTCCTCGGCCGCCGGATCCGCGGGCGGCGGGAACGTGGAGAGCAGCTTGTCGAGCCGGCGGGGGCGTACGTTGGCCTGGCGGATGTCGCCGTCGAAGTGGGCGACCACGCGCGTGTCCATCACCCGGCGCCACAGCGGCGGGACGAGAGCCAACACGATCATCCCGGCGTAGCCGGTCGGCAGGGCCGGGGACTCCCGGTAGTCCCGCAGGGTCTGGTAGCGCCGGGTCGGGTTGGCGTGGTGGTCGCTGTGTCGCTGCAGGTGGTAGAGGAGCACGTTGGTGGCGATGTTGTTGGAGTTCCAGGAGTGCATCGGCAGCACCCGCTCGTAGCGCCCCGACGTGGTCTTCTGCCGCAGCATCCCGTAGTGCTCCAGGTAGTTGACGACCTCCAGCAGGGAGAAGCCGATGACGGCCTGGAGGACGAGGTAGGGGAGGATCCCGACGCCCAGCCAGAGCGTCATCGCGGTCCACAGGGCCACGCTCATCAGCCAGGCGTTGAGGACGTCGTTACCGAGGTGGAACGGGTGGGTGCCCTTGCGCCGGTGGCGCTTGGCCTCCAGGCCCCAGGCGCTCTTGAGCGACCCGAACACCGTGCGGAACCAGAAGCCGTAGAGGTTCTCGCCCATCCTCGAGGAGGCCGGGTCCTCGGGTGTCGCGACGCGTACATGGTGGCCGCGGTTGTGCTCGATGTAGAAGTGTCCGTAGAAGCTCTGCGCGAGGGCGATCTTGGACAGCCAGCGCTCGTGGCTCTCCTTCTTATGGCCGAGCTCGTGGGCGGTGTTGATGCCGATGCCGCCGATGAACCCGATGGTGAGGGCCAGGCCGATCTTGTGCGCCAGCGGCCAGTCCTGGGTCGCGATCAGGTACATCGCGAAGGCGAACCCGGCGTACTGGATCGGGAGGAACGCGAACGTGATGTAGCGGTAGAACCGGTCCTCCTCGAGCTCCTCGATGACGTCGTCGGGCGGGTTGGATCGGTCCAGGCCCGCCGCGAAGTCGATGGCCGGGACGAGGCCCAGGACGACGATCGGCCCCGTCCACAGGAACACGCCCCACCCGGTCAGCGCGTAGCCACCCACGGCGATGAAGGCGAAGGACGGGACCACGAGTCCGAGGAGCCACAGGTAACGCTTCCTGTCCCGCCACCTCTCGGTGGAGCCCCTGTCGACGGTGCCGCTGGCGTCGAGTGTCATCTCTGCTGCCTCCTGTGATCTCGGTTACGACCACTGTCAGAATGGACGTACGCAGCAGCGAAGTCTCTGGCCGATCAGGCCGAATCGCTCACGGATAACTGTGCGTATTCACAGTCGGTCTCGTGAGGAAGGCGTCGTGGTAGTCGAGCGCCAGCAGCAGGTCGCCGGCCCGCTCGCGCAACGGGCGCCCGAGGAGCCGCTCGGCCTGGGCGACGCGGTAGCGGATGGTGTTCTTGTGGATGCCGAGCCGCTCGGCGAGCCGGTCCGCCGTCTCGGCCGAGGTGAGCACCTCGCGCACGGTTTCGCGGAGCCGGTCATGGGGCGGGTCGGCCAGTCCGCGCAGCGTCGTCCGGGTGAATCGCTCGGCGGCAGCGGGGTCGTGTGAGATGAGGACCAGTGCGGCTACGTCGTCGTAGGCGGTCACCGGGTCTTGGCGTCCTGGCGCCTGTGCGACCCGCTGGGCCGCCTGGGCGTCGAGATGCGCTCCGACGAAACCGTCGAGACCGCTTCCGCCGACGCCCACCGTCACCCGGACCGTTGTGGAATCGATCCCGGTGTCGGTCACCGTGTCCGGTCGCTCGCTCAGCGCGAGCCAAGCCCACATCTCGCGGCCGCCTGGGCGCACCAGCACCGAGCGGGCATGGCCGGCTCGGCGGGTGACGGCTGTGAGTGCCGCCTCCAGCTGCTCGATCGAGTCGGCGGTGAGCGCGTGCGCGACCAGGGCGACATGGCCAGGGACGTTGATCGGGTGGCCGTCCAGCGCGGCGGACAGCTCGGTGGGGGAAACGCTCCGGGTGTCCAGTGCCTCGGAGACCACCTCGAAACGGCGAGCGTCCCCGCGCTGCCTGATCCGGTTCGTCTCGGTCTGGTGGATGAGCACCGACTGCTCGACCGAGGAGCCGAACCACGCAGTCGCCTTCGTCCAGAACCAGACCAGCAGCGCCTCGTGGTCGAGATCGCTGGGCGCCTGCCGGACGACCTGCACCGCGAAGTCCCAGCTCGCCTCCTGCGCCCGCTGGTAGACCTTGAGCAGCAACGGGAGACCGAGATGGCGACGCGCCGCCTCGAGTGCAACGACATGTGCGGTCGGGACCAGCTCGAATTCCGCGTCCGGCAGCGTGATCCGGTCGAGGAAGGCGTACCAGTGCTCTTCGACGGCCTTCAGGAGGAGGGGCCTGAGGTCGGCCAGATCGATCTCGCCGTCGGCCAGGATCGCGTCGGCGGTCGACGCGGCCCAGCGGGCCACCTCCTCGGGCCGGCGTTGCTCGTCGGCGAATGCCGCCAACCAGTCACCGATCTCGGTCATCGCACTCACCTCTCTCGGTCTGTCCGGCTGTGCGCCTCGGCAGTTTACAAATCTCTGGTCCTGCGGCCGGCGTATAACGGGGTGGTGTTCTCCATCGGCGACTTCGCGCGACATGGCCAGGTGTCGGTCCGAATGCTGCGGCACTACGACAAGATCGGGCTGCTGCGTCCGGCGAGAGTTGACCCGGTCACCGGCTATCGGTCCTACGACGCCGGCCAGCTCGGGACGCTGAACCGCATCGTTGCATTGAAGGATCTCGGCCTGACCCTGCAGCAGGTGGGCTGGATTCTGGCCGATGACATCGGTGCCGAGGATCTGAGGGGGATGCTGCACGCCCGTCGCGTCGAGCTGGCTGCACAGATCGATGCGGACATCGCGAGATTGGCTCAGGTCGAGAGCCGGCTCAGGATCATCGAAGCCGAAGGCGCGATGCCGACCGCAGAGGTCGTCGTCCGATCGGTTGCGCCCGCGCGGGTGGCCGAGGTCAGTGCATCAGCCGCCGGCTTCGATCCCGAGTCGATCACCCCTGTGATCCGTCCTCTCTACGAGCGGCTGTCAGCGCATCTGGCGGATGCGGCCGTCTCCGTTGTCGCACCGGCGATCGCCTACTACGACCACCACGCCGACGGCACCGTGACGGTGCACGCGGCGCTTCCGATCGGGGGCAACCCAGCAGGCAGGGACCACTTCGTCGTCAAGGACCTACCCGCGGTCACGTCGGCGGCGACGCTCGTGCACCGTGGCCCGATGGAGGATGTCATGTCCTCGGTGCAGCAGCTGGCTCGCTGGGTGGACAGCCATGGGTTCTCCTCCGCCGGGCCCTCGCGGGAGGTCTACCTCGACGTCTCCGCGGACGGCCGCGAGTTCGTCACCGAACTCCAGGAGCCCATCGCCGCGACCTGATCCGGCACACAGGTACCTCCTAGGGCGGCTGGTTGTGGTGCGGACGCTAGACCGTGACACGGTGTCAGGGTCTAGAAAGGCGATGTGACCACCGATCTCGCCTTTGCCAGCGCACGGACGCTGTCCGCCCGCATCGCCCGTCGAGAGATGAGCGCTGTGGAGGTGCTCGACTCCCAGCTCGCGAGGATGGAGGCGCTGAACCCGGCCCTCAACGCCGTAGTCTCGCTCGATCCGGACGCGGCGCGATGTGCCGCACGACACGCTGACGACGCTGTCGCTCGGCGTGCGGACCTCGGACCGCTGCACGGCGTGCCGATCACGCTCAAGGACGGTCACGATGTGGCAGGCATGCGCACCACACTCGGGACTGCGGCCCTCGACCGGGTGCCGGAGCGTGACGGGACGATCGCGGCTCGCCTCCGGGCGGCAGGCGCGATCATCGTCGGGCACACCAATGTCCCGCCCTTCCTGGCCGGCTACGACGCGGACAACCCCCTCTTCGGACGCACCGACAACCCGTGGGACAGCGGGCGTACGCCCGGCGGGTCCAGTGGCGGAGCGGCTGCGGCGCTGGCTGCGGGGATGACCCCCGTGGAGGTCGGTTCCGACCTGGCAGGGTCCCTTCGCATACCGCCGCACTTCTGCGGTGTCTACGGACTCATGGCGACCGAGCATCGCGTCCCCGTCACCGGGTTCTTCCGGCCGCCCGACGGCAGCGCGCAGACCGTCCGCATCCTCTCCAGCCTCGGTCCGATGGCCCGCGACCTCGATGACCTCGAGCTGATCCTGCGACTCGTTGCCGGACCCGATGGCCTGGACTCCGACGTTCCACCGGTGCCGCTTCCTCCCCGGCGTAGGCGATCAGCGACGAGCCTGCGCCTGGCCTGGGCCGAACGGCTTCCCGATGCACCAGTGGCGGACGACCTTCGTACGGAGGTCGAGCGGGTTGCCACCGAGGCCGCCTCCGCGGGTGCGGCGGTCGAACAATGCCTCCCCGACCTCGACTGGTCGGACCAATGGGTGTTCGGCGAGCTGATGAGCCTGACCGAGGTCTACGTGCCCGGCGCCGATCCGAAGACGCTCGCCTGGTACTTCCATGCGCTCGAGCGCCGCGACCGGTGGATGAGCGCGTGGGAGCGCTTCTTCGATGATCACGACGCCCTCATCCTCCCGCCGGCCGCGTCGGTGGCCTTCCCGCACGGGGCCGGCGAGACCGACCGGCAAGGACTCAGCTGCGTGTTCGCCAACCTCGCCGGCCTGCCGGCGTTGACGGTCCCCGCAGGTCGCAGTGCGGACCGCCGCCTGCCCATCGGCGTGCAGATCGTCGGCCCCAGGTGGTCCGAGATCCGGCTTCTGGACATCGCGGGTTGCCTCGAGGACTTAGGGATCCTCCCGGGTTTCCGGCCTCCGCCGGATGTCGGGATCGGAGGCTAGATCGCCATCCGGAGGATCGCGCCGGGCCAGGGCTCGGGGCGTCCGGTGTCGACAGTGAACCGCCGCTCCAGTGCGAACCCGAATCTCTCGTACGTCCGGACGAGCGCCTGGTCGTCCCCGGCGTAGCAGTCGAGCCTCAGCTGCGCGACACCTCGCTGCCGGGCGATCTCGACGGCGTCGTCGACCAGCGTCCGGCCGATGCCGGAACCGCTCCGGGCACGGTCGGTGACGAGCAACTGTAAGTAGAGCTCGGGGATCGGCGCGGGATCGACGTACGGCATTGGTTCGTCGGCCAGCACGCAGACCCCGACCACCTGCCCGTCCGCCTCGGCGATGCGGGTGGTGCGCTCGGTGAGCATCGTCCGGATCTGCTCGACCCGAGCCTCGACGGACGAGAACGGCGCCTCGCCCCACTGCCCGGTGCGGCCCTGCGAGGCGAGCCAGGCGACGGCGGCGTCGAGGAGACTCATCGCTGCTGGGAGGTCGCTCACCGACCCGGTTCTGACGTGCATGGAGCGAACGCTGGCACGGCTCCGATCGGCTGTCGAACGCTTTGGACGTGGTGCGGAAAAACCGGTCGCGGGCCTCGATGAGCGGCTGATAGCGTGTGCCGCGATGGGTACTCTGAAGCGATAGATCGGGACGCTGCGTCGAGTCTTCTCCGCAGTGGGTCCTGAGCGACCGCGCCGTCCGACCCGGCGCGCTCGAGGTCCGTGTTCCGACCCGTCGCCAAGAGGAGTCCTCTTGTTCCCGTCTGCTTTCTCTCCATCCGCCGTACGCAGCCACCGCATCTGTGAGCTGCGCTCGGCCACCGTCCGCTTCGCCGAGCGGATCGTCCTCGACCGTGTCGACCTCGCCGTCGGCCCGACCGACCGACTCGCCGTCATCGGCGACAACGGCGCCGGCAAGTCGACCCTGCTGGACCTGCTGGCGGGTGCGGTGGCGCCCGTCGCCGGCGAGACCCGCGTCGTCATCCCTGGCGGCATCGCGCACGCCGCCCAGGAGCCGCGGTTCCCGGCCGGGGCGACGGTGCGAGCTGCCGCCGACCTCCTGCTCGCGGACCTGCGGGCGCTCGAGTCGCGCATCCAGCGTTGCGCTGAGCGCCTGTCCAACGCCGGCGACCAGGATCAGCCGGCGCTGCTCGAAGAGCTCGGCGAACTGACCGACCGGTTCGAGGCGCGCGACGGCTACAGCGTCGACCGGCGTGTCGACGCCGCGCTCGACCAGCTCGGTCTGGGTTCTGTCGATCGGGGGCGTCCGGTCGAAGGGCTTTCCGGAGGTGAGCGCGCCCGGCTCGCTCTCGCCGTGGCGCTGTCGGCCAACGCAGAGCTGTTGCTACTCGACGAGCCGACCAATGACCTCGACGGTGCGGCCCTGGCCTGGCTCGAATCGCGGCTGGACGCACACCGCGGAGCCATGGTCGTGGTCACCCACGACCGCGCCTTCCTCGAGCGGAACGCCTGTGACATCGTCCAGGTACGCGACGGCGGGCTGCGGCGCTACGGCAACGGCTACGCCGGCTTCCTCGTGGCGCGCGCGACCGAGCGACGCCGCCAGGCCGAGCAGCACGAGGAGTGGAAGGCCGACCTGGCCCGCAACGAGGCTCTCGTCGCGGCGAACGCGTTCCGGCTCTCCGCGATCCCGCGCAAGCTCGAGCTGGACGGATTCGGTCACGGCGCCTTCCGAGCGCGCAGCCGCGACCACGGCGCGATGGGTCGGATCCGGATGGCGAAGGAGCGTGTCGCCCGGCTCCGGGCCGATCCCGTCGCGCCGCCACCTGAGCCGCTCCGGTTCGCCGCCGGCCTCGGGTCGGACGCGTCGCCGGCCGACGGGCCCCACATCGCTCTTCGTGACGTACGTCGTGAGGCCGGTGCCGGGCTGCAGATGACCGAGTGGTCGCTGAGTGCCGGTGACCGCTGGCTGGTCACCGGACCGAATGGGGCGGGCAAGACGACGCTCCTGCGGCTGCTGGTCGGCGAGCTCGCGCCGGATTCGGGGACCGTCGAGCGCGCCCCGGGAGTGCGGGTCTCCTGGCTCCGCCAGGACGTCGCGGCGCCGCCTGCGGGCTCGGTCGTCGGCGTGTTCGCCCGCGCCGTGGGGATCCATCGCGAGGATGCCGTCGAGCGCCTGCGGCGGTTCGGGCTGCTGCGCGAGGAGGAGATGGGCCGCCCGGTGCGGGCTCTCTCTGTCGGGCAGCGTCGCCGCCTCGACCTCGCGATCGCACTGGCAGACCCTGGTGACGTACTTCTTCTGGACGAGCCGACCAATCACCTCGACCCCGAGCTCGTCGAGCAGCTCGAGGACGCCCTGGACGCCCACCCCGGCGCCGTCGTCACCGTCACCCACGACCGCCACTGGATCCGCCGCGCCTCCGCGGCGCGGCGCGTCACTGTGCGCAGCGGTGGTCGGGCGGAAGTCGTCGGCTGAGGAAGTGCTTCCCGGGGCGAACGAATTTTCGTTCGCCCCGGCGAAGGCCGCACCCACGGGTCCGTTCCTTGTCACGATGCGTACGGACAAGGAGCACGACGCCGTCTTCCTGCTGAAGGAGATCTCTTGACAGCGAACCTGACCGACGCGGAGACCGCTTCCGACACCGAACCCACGCGCGAGCCGACGATGACGTGGCAGGAGGCGCTGGCCGCGACGGTCGCTGCATCGTGGAGCGGCCTGCGGGATGCGGCGCGCCACTCGCCGCGGTGGTTCCTGGTAGCTGTCGCGTTCGGCGTGATCGATGCGCTGCTCCCGGCCGCGCAGGTATGGCTGCTGGCCCGGACCGTGCTCGCCCTCGGGCGTGAGGACGGGGTTGGTGGTGAGGTCGTCGCGCCGCTGACTGGCCTGATCCTGGTGCTCGCGGTCAGCGACCCGATCGGCCAGGTAGCCAGCAGCGCGGCGGTCCGAATCAGGTTCCAGCTCGAATACCACTACACGAAGGACCTCGCGTACGCCGCTGGCTGCCTGCGCGCAGCCCAGCTCGCCGATCCAGCGACCGTGGTCGCCCTGGAGGCGGCGCGGAAGGGTGCCAGCTTCCTGGCGTGGGTGCCGCGGGACGCACTCGCGGCGATCGGCACCTTGGTCACCTCAGTCGGACTGTGCGTCACCGTCTGCTCGATGAACGTCCTCTCCGGCCTATTCGTGATGGCGGCGATGGTTCCGACGATCGTGCTCCACGCCTATGTCGCCCGTCACGAGACGAAACACTGGCCCGAGTACGCCAGGGCGACGCGCTACGCCGACTACGCCACAGAGCAGCTCATCCAGCAGCGCTCGGGCACCGAGCTCGCGGTCGCCGGAACAGGTGAGAAGGTCGCCGGAATCGCCTCGGCGCATGCGCTGCGCGGGTTGCGGGTCTTCGAGCGGATCCAGAACATCGAGCTCCGCTGGCAGATCATCGGCGCCGGGTTCACCGGCCTGCTCGTCGCGGCCGCCGTCCTGTCGATGGTCGCGGCTGACCTGCCCGGCGGGCTGACCGCCGCCGCCGTCGCGGGTGTGCTCTCCGGGCTCGCGGCGGTGAGGTCGGCGAGCTACTCGTTCGGCGGCCTGATCTCGGCGAGCCCGCACTCGCGGTTCTACCGCGATGCTCTCGACCTGGCCTCAGCCGAGGAGTCGGCCGACGTCGTCGCCTCCGTCGACCGCTTGGACGTACGCGACCTCACCGTCACGTATCCCGGGGCCGCGAAACCTGTGGTTGTCGATGCAGACCTGCAGGCGGTACGCGGCGAGATCATCGCGCTGGTCGGCGTCAACGGAGCGGGCAAGACGACGACGATCAACGCGATCCTCGGTGCCCTGGCGCCCGACTCCGGCGAGGTGCTGATCGACGGCGTCGACGTGCTCACGATGACCGAGCGGCAACGGTTGGCCCACTTCGGCCTGCTCACCCAGGAGTTCGGTCGCTACGAGTTCACCGTCCGCGAGACGGTCGGCCTCGGTGACCCGCGCCTCGACATCCCCGAACCCGACCTCGACCAGGCGCTGCGTACCGCTCTGGCGACCGACCTGGTCAGGGACCTGCCAAGCCAGGTGGACAGCCAGCTCGGCGCACAATGGGAAGGGGTCGGGCTCTCCGGCGGCCAGTGGCAACGCCTCGCCCTGGCCCGGGTCGCGCTGCGCCGGGCGGGGATCTGGATCCTCGACGAGCCGACCAGCGCCATCGACGCCGAGGCCGAGCGGGAGGTCTTCGCCCAGCTCCAGGCCACCCGTCAGGACCGGATCACCATCGTCGTCTCCCACCGCGCCTGGACCCTGCGCGGCATGGACCGGATCTACGTCTTCGACGCCGGCCGCATCGTGCAGTGCGGGACGTACGACGAGCTCCTCGCCGCACCCGGCCGCTTTGCGGAGATCTTCGCCGACCAGGTGTAGGGCGCAGACCGCTGATGGATTCGCCGGAAGCCCGAACTCAGGAGAAGAAGGTCCTGGTCCAGAAGCAGCCTCACACAGATTCCTGCAGCGGAAGGTAGAAGTCGCGCTGCGCGAGCGCAGCCGCGTAAGCGAAGACCTGCTGGGCATCTTCTGGCTCGAGGAACGGGAAG
This sequence comes from Nocardioides sp. NPDC127503, assembly GCF_040302165.1. Lineage (NCBI taxonomy): Bacteria > Bacillati > Actinomycetota > Actinomycetes > Propionibacteriales > Nocardioidaceae > Nocardioides > Nocardioides sp. NPDC127503. The sequence goes on from NZ_JBEORH010000001.1 coordinate 130,910, forward strand.
TCCTCGCGGATCTCCTCGAAGGTCATTCCGGCCGCGAAGAGTTCGAGGAGCTGTTCGACCCCGAACCGGTAGCCGCGAATGCACGCCTGACCACCGAGCTTGTCGGGCTCTACGGTCAGCCGGTCGAAGCCCGGAACTGTCTGTGTCATGCGTTGAAATCTACGCCTCTGGACCTCCCCGATTGTCGCCGCGAGGAGCCAGGCGAAACCATTGACATGAAACCAAATGGTTTCCTATCCTGGATCTGTGGAACAGGTGTTTCGAGCCCTTGGTGACCCGACTCGGCGGGCGCTGCTCGACGCGCTGTTGCAGGAGGACGGGCAGACGCTGTCCTCGCTGGTGAGCCGTCATTCGATGACCCGTCCGGCGGTGGCCAAGCACCTGGCGATCCTGGAGGAGGCCGGCCTGGTGGTCGTCGTGCGCAAGGGACGCGAGAAGCACCACTTCCTCAACGTCGTGCCGATCCGCGAGATCCACGACCGCTGGGTGACGAAGTACACCGAGACCTGGGCGAGTGGCCTCGCCGAGCTGAAACGAGACCTGGAGCGCACGATGGAGAAAGTCTTCGAGATCTATATCCGCACCACGCCGGAGCGGCTGTGGGAGGCGATCACCGATCCGCAGATCCGCGCGAAGTACCACTTCGGCGCCGGCGTCCACTCCGACTGGACCCCGGGATCGGGGTTCACGATGGTGCACCCGGGGTCGGAGGGGCCGCTCGCGGAGGGCGAGAACATCGTCGTGGAGCCGCCGACACGCCTCGTGCAGTCGATGCGGACGCTCTGGTCCGACGCTGCCGAGGAGCAGGGCACCACGCGCGTGACCTGGGAGATCGAGCCTGTCGGCGACTCTTGCCGCCTCACTGTCACCCATGACCAGCTGCGCGGCGACGCGCCCCCAGAGCTCTACGGCGGCTGGCCGATGATCCTGTCCGGCCTCAAGACGTGGCTGGAGACGGGGGAGACCCTGACCACCCCGGGATCGCAGATGTACGACCCGAACCGAGAGGAAACCTCATGAGCACCATCACCGACATCCGCACCATCGGGATCACCACGGCCGACCAGGACAAGGCCATCGCCTTCTACTGCGACACCCTGGACTTCGTCGTACGCCTCGACGTCAACGGCCCGACCCGCTGGGTCGAGGTCGCGCCGGCCGGCGCCGACGTCTCCCTCGCCCTCGTCGCCGGAGACCGCGAAGCGGGGGAGGTCACCGAGACGGGGATCCGGTTCAACGTCCCCGATGCGGCTGCCGCACGCGAGACGCTCAGCTCCCGTGGAGTGGGCGTGGGTGAGCTGCTGCTCTGGCCGGGCGTACCGCCGATGTTCACGTTCGACGACCCCGACGGGAACCGCTTCGTGATCCTCGAACAGACCGCGGCCGAAGCATCATGACGTGGCGTGGCCCAGGTAGCCCGCGGTGAGCGCGACCATCTCCTCGAGCACGGCCTCGCGCGGGTAGGGCGGTCGGTCGAGCACCCACCGCAGCGCGACGTTCTCCATCGCCACCACCAGCACCCACGCGGTGATCTGCGGGTCGGGACGGGTCATCGCATCCGATCCGGCCCTCAGATAGGCGGCGGTGAGGTCGCGTACGCGGTTGACGAGAGCTGCGTGGCGATCTCGGTTGCGAGAGGCGGGGAGCTCTTCGGTCAGGACGCGCAGGAGGGCCGGATCCTGCTCCAGCCCGGCGAGGAGCGCGTCGGCGACCGACCGGATCGCCGGTGTGCCGGTGCTGCTGCTCGCCTGTAGTGCCAGCGCCGCGGCGGTGCGCTCGGAGACGTCCTCCCAGTAGCGGCTGATCACGATGTCGAGGATCGAGGCCTTGTCGGAGAAGTACTGGTAGAGCGAACCGGGGCTGATTCCGGCGGCGACCGCGACGCGGTTGGTCGAGAACGTCTCGTATCCGTCGTCGATCAGCACCTGGCGCCCGGCTTCCAGGATGCGCTCGACCGTCGCCCTCGAGCGGGCCTGGGTGGGTGTCTTGCGCATGCCCCTACGTTAGGCAGAACGCGAATTGAAAGCGAGCTCTGGCTCGCATCACGCTGGATGCATGACCACACTCGCGCAGCAGGGCACCCAACCCACCGGATTCCCCACCCGTTTTCGCGAAGGCGAGGCGCGCAGCCGCCGTCTCGGCCGGCCGTTGCGCCTCCTGGGGCGCATCGCCGAGGTCGACGAGGACCTGATGGAGCGGATCGGGCGGGCGTTCAGCGAGCGGGACGAGGCCGGCGCGCGGCTGGCGGAGGCGATCCGGATGCGAGCCGGGACTCCGGGCAAGGTCACGATGACCCAGCTGCGTACGGCCCTGGAGCACGGTGCCGCGGCGGTGGAGTCCCCGCCTCCGGCGCTCGCCGACTTCTTCGCGCAGGTCGAGGCCACCCCGGACTGGGTCGACTGGGACCTCGTCGACGAAGGCGGCCACGTGTTCACGCGACTCGGCCAGAATGCGGCCGACGTGCTACTGCAGCTCTCGCTCATCAGCGGCTACCGGTTCGGCGGCCCGCCGGACCTGCTCGTGGCCACCGGCGGCCTGACCGGCAGCACCACCCGGCGACGCCTGGCCGAGACCCAGCACTGGGCGGTGAGCCTGCGCAAGCCCGGGGCGCTGCGGCCACCGGAGCCGGGATCGGTTTCGGGTGAGGCGTGGCGGCTCACGGTCCACGTACGGGCGATGCATGCGCTGGTCAACGCCGGGTTCGAAGAGAGGTGGGACACCAGCAGGTGGGGGCTGCCGATCAACCAGGCCGACCAAGCGGCCACGCTGGGCCTGTTCGACGGCGTACTCATCATCGGGTGCCGGGCGCTGGGAGTGCCGATCTCCAGGCAGGACGCGCGGGCGCTGATGCATCTGTGGAAGTACGTCGGCTGGCTGATGGGCGTCGACGAAGACTTCCTCGTCGACAACGAGTGGGAGCGGCACCGGATCAACTACCACGTGCTGCTCTCGCAGGCGGAGATCTCCGAGGCCGGACCGCAGCTGGCGCAGGCAGCGGTCGACGTCCAGCGGGATCGCAGCTATCCGGGTTGGCCGGGTTCCTTGGAGCGGGTACGTGGCTGGTACGAGAAGGAGCGGGTCCTCTCGATGCTGACCGTCTTCCTCGGGACCAGGTCGATGCACGAGCTCGGCCTTCCGACGAGGCCCCCGTGGGCGCACGCCTACCTGCTGCCGCTGAACCTGCTCAGGCATCGGGTCCTCGGCCGAACCGCGAGGGGCCGGGATCGCCTGGAGAGGCGCGGTGAACGCAATGCCGACTCGCTGCTGGCCAGCTACTTCGGCCGTGAGAGCGCGGCGGTCGGCAACCTCCCGGAGTGAGCGTCAGCCGCGGGTGACACCGGGAGGGGTGAGGGCGGCCTGGACGGTGCCGTCGATCAGGGCGGCGGCTTCGGCCGCCTTGATCTCGCCCCGGTAGACGGCGCCGGAGGCGGCGTGGAGGACGCTCTGGAGCAGGGTCAGCTGCCACGCGAGCGGCTGGTCGTCGCGGAAGCTGCCGTCGCGGCGACCGCGCTCCATGAGCGGTTTCCAGCGGTCGACCAGCCCGACGTGAACCGCCTGGAACTGCTCCTGGGGCATGCTCTGCTCGGCCGCGACGATCAGCGCGCCGTACTGCTGCGTCAGTCGCCACGACGCCTCGAGGAGCCGACTGAGGGCGGCACGCGGATCGCCGTCGAGGTCGACCCCGCCGAGTGCCTTGTCGGCCTGCTGGATCGCACGTTCGACGACCTGGGCCACCAGGGTCGCCCGGGACTCGAAGTGGCCGTAGAGCGTGACCCGCCCGACGCCTGCCGCCTTGGCGATGTCGGCGACGCTGACGTCGGGATCGCGGGCGAGGCAGGCGGTTGCCGCGTCCATGATCGACTCGATGTTCTTACGTGCGTCGGCGCGCTTGAGGGTCGTCACGGCCGGAACCTCCCACGAGATGTTGACCATCAGAGTATCGGCTGCCGTGCGGCCGGCCACGCGCACATCACCTTCGCGCGGACCGTGGCGCCGAGGCGTCGATAGAACCGGATCGCGGCGTCGTTGTCGGGTTGTACGCCCCAAGTGATCGTCAGGCCGCCGGAGCGGCCGGCCAGCTCGATCATCAGCAGTCGGCCGACGCCGGCGTCGCGATGGCCGGGGCGTACGTAGAGGTCGTCGAGGGCGATGATGTCGCTGCCCGACCACAGGTGCAGGCGGCGTACGGCGGAGACGTAGCCGACCGGTTCCCGGTCGATCTCGGCGAGCAGCACGGTGATGTCCGGGCGCTCGAGGTAGCCGGCCCACTGCGCGGCGGTCACGGTGACGGAGCCGGACTGGGCCTGATGGGCGGCGATCTCGCCGATGAGCGTCAGGACGGTCTCGGCGTCCTCAGGGGTGGCTTCGCGTACGACGACGTCCGGGTCGGTGTGTGCGGTCATGCTGGTTCCCGGTCGGTCGCGGCGTGGGCGTCGGCGTGGTGGGCGTGGCTCCCGGAGTATTCGCCGGGGCGCGCGAGCATCGCGGCGAGCATGAAGAGCAGCATGAGTACGTGACCGAGCAGCATCAGGCCACCGGCGTCGATGACCCCGAGCCAGAGGAAGGGGAAGAGGACCACGAAGCCTGCGTACATCGCTGCCGACATCTCGAGGATCGGCCTCGATCCGTGGCCGCGGAAGCGCATCCAGGCAGCCATCGGGATCACCATCGTGGTGGCCATGACCAGCGAGTCGACGTCGGCGCGATGCACCCACGCGCTCTCCGGCTGGCCGCCGACGGCGAGCTGCCAGAGCGGGTAGAGCACCATCATCCCGACGGCCATCGCGATGACCATCTGGAGGTAGTGGAGCGCGAACGAGAGCGCGCGGGGTCTGGGGCGGTGGGTCTTCGTCATGACTCGGTCTATCGGTGGGTATCGGTGGGTGCCGGTCGACCGGGGATCAGTGCCCCGGCGAGGACGGCGGCGAGTGCTGCGATGACGGCCGCGACCAGATAGGCCCTCACGAACCCGTCGGTGGTGCCGTTGACGAGGCTGGCCGCGGCGACGCCGGACATCACCGCGGCGCCGAGCGAGGCGCCGAGCTCGTGGAAGGTGCTCAGGATGCCGGAGGCGACGCCCGCGAGATGCGGCTCGACCTGGCTGAGCGCGGTCGCGGCCGCGACCACGAAGAGGACGCCGAGGCCGGCGGAGCCGACGCTGACCGCGATCACGGTGGACAGGGTGCTCATGCTGATCGCGGGTACGACGAGCCCGGCGGCGGCGATGAGCAGCCCGGCGACCCCGAGGGTGCGAGCGCCTAGGCGGCCGATGAGCCTGCCGGCCAGCTGCGCGCCGACCATCGTCGCGGCGGCGACCGGAAGGAACAGCAGTCCGGTCGCGAGCGGCCCGTGGCCGGCGGCGCTCTGCAGGTAGAACGTCCCGAGGAAGAACACCGCCACCATCAGCCCGGTCGCTACGAACAGCACGAACGTGCCGGCCAGGACCGGTCGCCGGGTGACCAGCGCCGGGTCGATGAGGGGATGACGCGTACGTCGCAACCAGCCGGCCAGGACGGCGTATCCGACGAGCCCGGCGACGACCAGGACGATGGTGCGGCTAGAGGTCCAGCCCTCGTCGCCGGCCTCGATGAAGCCGAGGATCAGCAGCCCGGTGGAGGCGGTGACGATCAGTGCGCCGATGAGGTCGAGACGTACGTTGCCTCCCCATGCGGCCAGCGGCGGGAGCTGCCGCGCAAGAAGGATCGCCACGACGACGCCGACGGGCACGTTGATCAGGAAGACCCATTCCCAACCCGGTCCTGCGGTCAGGGCGCCGCCGAGAAGGACGCCGATCGCGGCCCCTCCGGCCCCGAGCGCCGACCAGATCCCGAGCGCCCGGTTGCGCTCCTCACCGTCGAAGAGCCGGACCACGATCGACAGGGCAGCGGGGGAGAGCATCGCCGCCCCGACCCCCTGCGCGACCCGCCCGCCGATCGCCAGCTCGGCGCTGGTGGCGAGGCCGGTGGCCAGCGAGGCCACGGTGAACGTCGCGAGCCCCGCGAGCACCACGGGCTTCGGGCCGAACAGGTCGGCAGCCCGGCCGCTGAGCAGCATCAACCCGCCGAACGCGAGCGTGTACGCACTCACCACCCAGGTCAGCGCATCCCGCCCGAGGCCGAGGTCGGCGCCCATGTGCGGCAGCGCGATCGCCACCACGGTGACGTCGAGGATCAGCATGAACTGCGCCAGCCCCAGCAACCCGAGCAGCCGCCATCGGCGCGGGTCGGCGGACTGGTCGACGGCTTCGCCGGCGTTGGTCTCTGAAGTCATGGCGCGCCTCCTGATGGCACAAGTCGAACACTGATGTACGAGATACTAACTCGAACACCGATGTTCGACAACGGAGTTTCTCGTGGCGTCACCCCTTGCACGGTCCCGACGTCGCGCCCAAGGTGGATACAGCGACCATCGAGAGAAGGGCAGGCCCATGTCTTCACACACCTACCGCGTCACCGAGATCGTCGGGACCTCAGACGAAGGACTCGAGCAGGCGATCCGCAACGGCGTCGGCCGCGCAAGCAAGACGCTGCGGCACCTGGACTGGTTCGAGGTCACGCAGATCCGCGGACACGTCGACGACGACGACATCCAGCACTTCCAGGTCGGGCTGAAGGTCGGCTTCCGGATGGAGGACGAGTGACGCAGCCGCAGCGCTGAGCTGGGGAGCGCTACGCGGGGTCGCGAGGAAGTACGCCCGGCCCCTCGCGCAGCTCGAACACGAGCTGCGTCTCGGTCTGCCGTACGACCCGGTGGACGGTCACGTGCTGCAGGACGAAGTCACGCAGCGCCTCGGCATCCTCGACTGCGACGTGGAGGTGGAAGTCGTCCGCGCCGGCGACGTGGAAGGCCTGGATCACGCCAGGGGTTGTGGCCAGATCGTCGTAGAGCTTCTCTACGTGCTCCTTGCTGTGGCTGCCGAGCCGCACCTTGATCACGGCCTGCAGCGGGTAGCCGAGAGAACGGACGTCGACGTCGAGCCGGCGGCCCGTGATGACGCCGCTGTCGCGCAGGGCCCGCAGCCGGTAGGCGCAGGTCGACTCGGCGAGGCCGAGGCGCGATGCGAGCGCCTTGTTCGTGAGCTCGGGGTTGGTGGCGAGCTCGCTCAGGATGCGGCGGTCGACGGAGTCGAGGGCGGCTGCGGATGGTTGTACTTTCGCCAACGGGCTCACCTGGATCACTGGTCGAGTTGCTCGAAGACGCCAGTATCAGGGGTTCAACTGGATCTTCGGCAATCAATATGGCTTGATCTTGTGGTTCCGGCCAGCATCACATCATGCCGATTGCGAACCCTCACCTCGACTCGCTCGCCGTCCACGCCGGACGGGAGGACCTGGCGATGTACGGCGTCCACGCCCTCCCGATCGACCTGTCCTCGACCAATCCGCTCCCCGACATCGAGCGCGGTGGCGCGTCGTACGAGGCCATGGCGACCGGCGGTCATCCGCTCCCGGACGGCGGGTCCGTCTACCAGCGGCTGTGGAACCCCACCGTCGCGCGGTTCGAGTCAGCGCTGGCACAGCTCGAGCAGGCCGAGACGTCGGTCGCGTACGCCTCGGGGATGGCGGCGATGACCGCAGCGATCATCGCGAGCACGTCGTTCAGCGGCAAGCGGCACGTCGTCGCCGTCCGCCCGCTGTACGGCGGCACCGACCACCTGCTCGCCTCCGGCCTGCTCGGCGTGGAGGTGACGTTCTGTGCGGAGCACGAGGTCGCCGCCTCCATCCGGTCGGACACCGCGCTGGTGGTTCTGGAGACCCCGGCCAACCCGACCCTCGAACTCGTCGACATCGCGTCGGTCGTCGCGGCCGCCGGTGACGTACCGGTGCTCGTGGACAACACCTTCGCCACCCCGATCCTGCAGAACCCGCTCACACTGGGCGCGGCGATGTCGCTGCACAGCGCCACCAAGTACATCGGCGGCCACGGCGACGTCGTCGGTGGCGTGATCGCCTGCGACGAGGAGACCGCTGCCCACCTGCGCCAGGTCCGCGCGGTCACCGGCGGCCTCCTGCATCCGCTGGGGGCGTACCTCCTGCACCGCGGCATCGCCACCCTGCCGACCCGGGTGCGGACCCAGCAGGCCGGCGCGGTCGAGATCGCGGCCTGGCTGCGGTCGCACCGGGCAGTCGAGCACGTCTACTTCCCCGGGGAGGACGACGATCGGGGCCTGGTCGGCAAGCAGATGCGTGGCCCCGGTGCCATGGTCACGATCGCGCTTCGGGGTGGGTACGAAGCGGCCGCCCGCGTGACCTCGTCTGTCCGGCTCTTCACCCACGCGGTCTCGCTCGGCGGCGTCGACTCGCTCATCCAGCACCCCGCCGGCCTCACCCACCGCCCGGTCGCCGCCCACGCCAGGCCCTCAGCGAACCTCGTACGCCTCTCGATCGGCCTCGAGAGTCCAGAGGACCTGATGGCCGACCTCGACCAGGCCCTCTCGAGTACGCCCGAGTTCGCCTGAACAACCTGGGAGGGCCGCGGTCTCGGTGTGCCGAATACTCGGTACCTCGTCCCGTGGCTTCCCGCCACCGAATGGCCAGGGAGGAGCGTCGACGTCACTTCTACAGCCCAGGGGAGACGCGATGACGCAGAACGCGAACGGGGATACAGAGGCTCCGACCGTGCTCCAAGAGCCAGCACCGGTGCAAGAGAGCCCCGACGTGCAGAACCCGGCGCCGGTCGGCAGGTGGCCGTGGCAGATCTCGGCGGCCATCGCGGCCGTTGCTCTGATCGCTTTGCTTGTGGTCCTGGCGTACGGCTGGGTCTACATCGTCCAGCACAACGAAGCGCAGGAGCGGGCAGACTGGGAGCAGCTGCTCGGCATCATCGACCGGGTGCAGAACATCGCGCTGTTCGTGCTCGGCGCACTCCTCGGTGTGTCAGTCACGGGCGCCGCAGCGAAGGGCGCGGCTACCGCTGCCGACCAGAACAAGAAGGAAGCCGAGAAGCAGCACGATGCGGCCATGCAGAACATGCAGGCGGCGGCGAACAACATGAAGGTCGCCGAGGTCGCCGTACGTGACACTCGCGCCGCCGCGTCGGAGCTCGCCTCGCAGATCGCCAAGCTGAAGGCCAGCTCCGCCCAGGACCTCCTCGACAAGATCGGCGAGAACCTCCAGGTCCTCGACCTTGCCCAGACCACCTCGGCCGACCCGCTGAGCGATCTCGGCCTGAACGGGGCCAGCCGGTATGTGGTGCTTCCGGAGTCGACCCTTGACGCCGTGGGCGGCGCACCCGACACGAGCGACGCCGAGAGGCTGGTCGCGGAGCTCCAAGACCGGTGGGCGTGAGGGAGATCTGCTGACCAGCGTCATGTGGAAACCCGATGACCTTCGCGGCGCCGCGCCGGGTCCGATCGGCGCTGCGATCGCGGTCGCGGCAACGATCACCAGTCTCGGCGATGCGGTCGCTGACGGCGTTGGGCACGCTGATCGTTACGACGAGCTGGATGAGCCAGCACGCAGGCACTCGAGGAGACCTGAAGTGGTCGGACGACGATTCGCAACCTTGCTTACCGTTCCTATTGCCCTGGCCGCGTTCGTCGCAATTCCCGCGAGCGCCTCGGCCCAAGCAACGGTCGACCGCTTCTCGGAGACGTTCACGGCGGAGCCAGGGGAAGTTGACGACACGTGCGCAGGAGACGGGGTCGTCGGCATTCTGACAGGGGCCGGCACCTTCGCCGGCCAACAAGTGACGACCAACAACGGCGACCACTTCCGCGCGACGATCACGTTCCACACCCGGGTCGATTTCGCGGACGGCAGGTACTTCATCGCGGAGCAGTACGAACACATCGGATCCAACGACAACCCAATGGTGGGTGTGGTCACGTTCGGGGGCACACTCCAAGAGAAGGGCACGTTGTACGACGCCGAGGACACCGTCATCGGGCATGAGATGTTCCACGCCCGATTCAGGACGACGATTGTGGACGGTGACGTCGCCGTGGAGTTCGACAGAGGCTTTATCAGCTGCCGGTAGGCGCGAGTCGAGGCGTCTACGAGACCGTCGAAGCTGGATTCGTACTCAGCACTCGTTGCGCGACCGCGGTGGTCGCCTCGACACCGAGGAACCCGACGACGCGGGAGACCCGGTCCAGGTCGAGGGGGAGGAGGCCGGGGGTGCCGGGAATGTCCGGGGTGAGTCGGAGGTCGAGGTCGTCGCGGCAGGTCATCATGCGCAGGTTGAAGTCGTAGCGCGCCCGGGCGTCGGGTGCGGAGAGCGCGCGGACGACGCGCGCGCCGATGCGGCGTACGCCGGTGTTGGCGGCCCACGCATCGAGGACCGTGGTGACCATCTGGCCGGAGTTGTGGTCGATGTCGGACCAGACGCCGTCCATCGGGCCGACCTGGTCGAGCAGGGCGGCCGCGGATTTCTCGCCGATGCCACTCACGCCGGGCAGGTTGTCGCTGGCGTCACCGCGCAGAGCGGCGTACTCCAGATAACGGGAGGCCGGCACGCCGTACATCGCATACAAGCGGGCGGGGTTGAGCAGGGGAGAGCCGTTGATCCCGCCGTTGATCAGTCGCAGGACCTGGGTGTGCTCGCTGATCAGCGCGAACGCGTCGCGGTCGGAGGTGATGACGACGCAGTTCCAGCCGTTGCGGCCGGCCCACGCCGCGGCGGAGGCGTTGACGTCGTCGGCCTCGAGGCCCGGGGGAGTGAGGGTCGCGAGGCCGAGGGCGTCGAGGAGCGAGCCGGCCCGGTCGAGCTGCTCGACCAGCAGCGGGTCCTTCTCGGCGCGGCCGGCCTTGTAATCGGGATAGGCGTCCCTGCGTACGGATGCGGTGCGGTCGTCGAGGCCGAAGAGCACCGCGTCCGGAGCGAAGGCGTCGATCGAGTCGAGGATCTGCCGCAGCATGCCGTGCAGCGCCCAGGCGGGCCGGCCGGCATGGTCGATCATGCGGGTGTGCGCCCGAGCGTGATGGTTGCGATGCAGCAGCGACGGGGCGTCGACGACGAGCAGGAGGCGGCGGGGGCTCGGCGAGCTGGTCATCGACATCGCGCCCATCGTAGGTGCGCGATGTCCCGGTTCGAACGAGCCCCTGCCGTACGCCGCCTAGTTCGACCGGTTCCTTCCCAGCCGCCAGCCGCCGACCGGCAGCTCGAGCGCCGACTCCGGGCCCCAGGATCCCTGCGGATAGCTCTCCACGTCGGGTCGATGCTCGAGGACCGGCTGGCAGATCTCCCACAGCCGCTCCACCTCGCGCGCACTGGTGAACAAGGTCCGGTCGCCGTTCATGACGTCGAGGAGCAGTCGCTCGTACGCCTCCAGCGGCCCGGCGTCCGGGGTGTCTCCGGCGAGGTCGAGGCGGAAGACCCCCTCGACCAGCGCCATGCCGGGGCCGGGGCGCTTGGCCCGGACGTCGATCTCGATCCGGGCGTCGTCGCTGAGCTCGATCACCAGCTCGTTGGGCTCTGCCCGGCCGGAGTCCGCCGGCTGCAGCCACTGGTGCCGCGGGTCGATGAACCGGATCGTGATCGTCCGCCGTCCGGCCGCGAGCGCCTTGCCGGTGCGCAGGTAGAACGGCACCCCGCGCCACCGGTCGTTGTCGATCCACGCCTCGATCGCGACGTACGTCTCCACATCGGAGTCTTCGGCGACATCGGGCTCCTCGCGATAGCCGTCGTACTGCCCGAAGACCACGCGCTCGGGATCCAGCGGCCGCACGGAGGCGAAGGCGGCGGCCTTCGCCGCGCGGATCGCGCCTTCGCGGAAGGCGTGCGGATCCTCCATCGCCACGAACCCGAGCAGCTGGCACAGGTGCGTGGTGACCATGTCGCGCAGGCAGCCGGTGCCCTCGTAGAAGCTGCCGCGCCCGGTGACGGTGAGCTTCTCCGGTACGTCGATCTGCACCGACTCGATGCTGTGCCGGTTCCAGGCGGGCTCGAAGAGACCGTTGGCGAAGCGCAGCGCCAGCAGGTTCTGCACGGCCTCCTTCCCGATGAAGTGGTCGATCCGGAAGACCTGCACCTCCTCGAACGCCTCGCTGAGCACCGCATCGAGCTCGCGTGCCGAGGCGAGATCGGTGCCGAACGGCTTCTCCGCGACCAGCCGGCTGCGGACGTTCAGCCTCTCCCGCGCGAACATCCCGACCATCCCCTCCACGGCCTGCGGCGGCACGGAAAGATAGAGGAGGCGCTGTACGTCGCCGACCGTCTGCCCCCTCGCCAGCGCGAGCCGGTCCTCGGCCGCATGCACCGCCTCGGCCAGCGCGGCGCCGTCCTCGGCGGAGGAGGCGACGAAGCTGATCCGCTCCAGCAGCGGCCCGGCGACGGACTCGTCGACGTCTCCGACGAACTCCTTCAGCGCCTGGCGAACGTGGTCACGAAAGTCGTCGTCGCTGCCCGGCGAGCGCCGCCCGCTGCCGATGATCGCGAGCTGATCGGGAAGCCGCTTGGCAAGCGCGAGCCGATACAGCCCGGGAAACAGCTTGCGGGCGGCCAGGTCACCGGTCGCGCCGAAGAGGACGAGTACGTGCGGGGCTGGTTTCGTGGGCACATCCTTAGTCTCCGCCACCCGCGGTAATCGGTGCCAGGGACTCGCGCTACCAGGGCGCGATCAGTTGCGAAGCCCACAGGAGGATCCAGATGACCAGAGCGACATTTTACTATCGGAGATGTTTAGAACTCGACGTAGTGGGTAGAACCATCCTGACAAGCGGCGCCTCAGCGGGTGTCGTGCAATGAAATCGCGGGAAAGGCAATGATCGATGAGCGACTTCGGGGCAACGTACGACGAGATGACCGGCACCGCCGACAAGCTCGACCAGGGTAAGGACACGATTGAGTCCGCTCTGGACGAGTGCCAGGGTTACGTCGATGAGCTGGTTCAGGACGGGTTCAAGACGGAGAAGGCGTCGGGCAAGTTCCAGGACGGCTACTCCGAGATGACCACGGGTCTGAAGGACGCCATTGCTGGTGTCGAGGACATGGCTCAGGCTCTTCGTGACATGGCGACCGCCATCCAGGACCTCGACAGCCAGCTCGCCGGCGGCTGAGAGTTGATCCCCAGCTGGCGGGGATCGAAGACGGTCCTCGCCAGCTTCCCCTGACCATTGCGAGGTTGCCCGGCATCCTCGGCGCGACCGTATAGAGCAGCAAGGACCTGGAGGCGAACTTCGTGGCAGACGTGTTGATTCCGTTCGAGCGGATGGAGGAGCTGAGCAACGCGCTCGGTCTGATCATCACCGAGTTCAAAGAAGCCAGCTCGCGCACGGGTGAGCTGGAGAACGCCATCCGTACGCCGCTGCCCGGCTGGACCGCGTTGAAAGATCGAGCTAGCGACTTCGAGTCGAAGTGGGACGACAAGCGCGAGACATTGCGCGAGAAGCTCGAAGAGATGAAGAAGCGGGTCGACGAGAACCGGAAGGCCTGGGCCGACCTCGACGCCGAGCTGGCGCAGATGCAGGAGGGCTCCTGATGACCGAGAACGACCCCAAGTACCGCCGGCCCTCCATGCCGGACACGCACGGTGGACGAGAGCTGCTGAAGGTCGACGGCGACGCCGGCGACATCGGCACCCGGGCCGACAAGATCGTCGACCTCGGCGAGAAGATGTCGACCGCGGCCGACACGCTGCAGCTGTTCGCCGACGGCGACCTCGGTATCGGCGACTCCCTGGAGAAGATCCGCGAACAGGCCAAGGAGGTCTACGCAGACCTGCGCACCGCCGGCCAGCGCTACACCCCCAGCGGCGAGGCGCTGAAAGCGTACTCGCAAGCACTCCAGACCGTTCAGGACGCGACCGACAGCCTCGTCACCAACGCCGAGAACGCCTGGGAATCAGTAAACACCACCTCCTTCGCGCTGCTCGAGGTCCAGCAGGCGCAGGAGCAGCACGACCAGGAGGCCGAGAACAAGCCCGCCGGCGAGGGCGACGGCGAGTCCGAAGCTCAGCGGCCGGACGCTTCGGGTGAGCAGACAGCCTTCGACTCGGCAGTCGCCGACTGGGAAGGCTACTGGGGAAACTACGACGCCCCTGTCGAGACCTGGGAGGACGCGTACGGTGCCGCTCGCGACGACCTCGAGGAGGTCAACGAGAACGGCGTCGAGGACGGGTTCTGGGACAACGCGATGCCCTTTGTCGAAGGGGCGCTCAAGGTCCTGCAGGTCATCGGCTTCGTCGCTCTGATCATCGCGATCTGTTTCACGGGACCGTTTGCGGCTCTCGCAGCCGTCATCGGCATCATCGCCGGGGTCTTGACCCTGGCCCTCGAAGCCTCGAAGTTCTTGGCGGACCGAGGTTCGGGACGCGGCATGACATTGGCGATCCTTGGCGTCGTTCCGTTCGGCAAGTTCGCCAGCCTCGGAAAGCTGGCCGACGGATTGTCGTCGTTGAAGTTCTCCCGGCTCGCCGGGTCGGCCAGAGCATGGGGACAGGGTCTGGACTCCGCAGCAATGAGGAAGTTCGGGATCGACGGGGCGGACTGGATAGGGCGCCACGGGTTGAACACGAGGAACATGCTTCGAGGGTTCACGATGCTCAGCCATGGCGGCCGCAACACCTATTCCCAGGCGCTGCATGCGCTGGGCGGCTTCTCTCCGGGGACCGTCCCCGGCTCCCTCGCGGACGCTCTCGCTGGGACGGCACAGGGTGTGGGAACGTCGATCTCCAACATCGTGGGCATGGGCGACCTGATTGTGGGGAGCTGATGGGTATCGCTGACAGCCTTCGCGCCGAACTCTTCGGCGCGACCACGAAAACTCCTCCGTTCGGTTTGCTCTTACCCCAAGGGTGGGCGAAGCAACCCGCTGACTTGAACGCGCTGCGCGACCAGGTCCAGGCCGTGATGGGTCGTTCACCTGGGGTTGATGTCATCCGGATGAGGGCCAGCGTTGAGGCGATCCTGGCCGAGGCGGACAACGCAGACGCTCAGGCACGCGAGCGGATGATCGCATCGGTCTCCCAGGTGGACGTACCTGTCGACGACTTCGTCCCGATGAGCATGGCGTTGGCCTGGGTCGAAGCACCTGCTGGTTCGGCGATGACGTCGATGGCCAAGCAACTGGTCACCGAACGCGGCGCGGCACCGCTCGACGATCGAGGCACCATCCTTCGATGGATCGACCGTGTCGACCATTCGGTCGACGGAGGCACGGTGCACACGGTGCAGCCGACGTACCTCATTCGCGTCCCACATGCGCCGGACACTGCACTGATGATCCGCACGACCATCCTCGACGGGGGCAACGGCGAGCACGCCGCCGAGCACGACGTCCGGGCGATGACGCTGCTCAGCGACGGGATCGTGGCTACGTTCCGTTGGAGGAACGATGGCTGACTTCACCATCGCTCCCGACGCGGCGCTCTGGCACGAGGTGCCCAACGTGGACGGCGAGGCCCGGTTCGTAGCCCAGAGGACAGCCGGACTCGAGGGAGAGGCCAAGGCAGTCGCGACGACCATGGCTGAGTTCGCCCTCGCCACCCGTGGAGCGACCGGAGACCTAACGTTGTTGCTGCAGGAGCCGGAGTCGTCGTTGTACGCAGTGGCAGGCTTCGCGCTCTACAGCGACCGAGTGCCTCCGACGTCCGAGCAAGAGGCGCTGGACCTTGTCACGGAGGGCAACGTCGGTCCATGGGACCCGACCGTCGTTCCGGTTGAGCTCGGCACCGTACAAGGGTTCCGTGTGTCCGAGTTTCTCCCTGCACCAGATGACGGTGGGGCGAGCGACGATCTCACACACCTACAGCTCATCCAGACGACGTACGTCCTCTCTGCGGGGGGTCGCCTTGGGGCTGTGTCTCTGACTCCCGCCCCCTCGCCAGCAGCCGGTATAGTGCTCGCGCTCATCGAGCCAGTCATTTCGACCTGGGAAGTATCGGTATGAACAACACCAACAGCAAGGTGCAGGGCGAGATCGCGAAGGCGGTCGAGACGACGAACGTGAGCGATCTCAACGCTGCCCGGCTTGACGAGATCGTGCTCGAGGCGACCGGCAACGACGAGCTAGCCAGCGATCTCTTCCGCTCGGCAGAGAAGTTCGAGCTGGCAGCGTCGCACAAGGCGTACCAGCGAGACGAGGGACCCTGGGGCGCTGTTGGTGTGCTCACGGTGATCATCGCCGCTGCCGCTGCCGGCGGCATCTTCGGTAGGTATGGCCAGTCGCCAGGACTGATGTGGATGCCGCCGGTCCTGTCGCCGGTGGTCGCTGCCCTCATCACGCTCATCGCAGCGGCGTCAACGCACAAGCCAATGGGGCGTAATGCTGCCGGCTCATGTGTGATCGCGTTGGTGCTGATCGTGGCCGCGGGAGTCGTCACGCTGCTCGCTCCGGGATTGAAGCCCTGGGAGCAGGTGTCGGTCATCGCCTCGATTGCGGTCGCGCTCGGGGGCGTTGTCTGGATCCACCTCGTCCGCGCGCGGAACCCTGAGGCCGCCCGCGAACGCGATCTCGGCCTCTTCCTGGCCCGGAGCGAGGCTCGAACAGCTCTCGCTGAGGAACGCCGGCGGGCGATTGACGCTCTAGACAAGCGCCTCCGGGACGCGGGGGTGGACGCTGCCTCCCTCGAGTCGCTCTGGACGTACGCGGCAGGGTGTGCTGACAAGCGCGGCGCAAAGGGACTCGAGAGGGTGAATGGCCCCGTGGGGGCGTCGAAGCTCACCGCCATCTTGAACATCCCGCGCGATCATCACGACATAGCCGGCGAGCGGGCCGAAGCGGCCTGGGAGGCCAAGCGCCAGAAGTCTTGACACGAAGCTGGCCGAGCATCGGCCAGCAACGACACCAAGATTCCCTGGGCGTTGGCGATCTGCGTTAGTTGGCGATGGCGCATGCGCAGTAGCTGACTAGATAGCCGTGAAGTGGCGGAGGACGCCGTCCTCAGTGCTCGCGCCGATGACGTCGGTGCGGATGCGAGGACATCCGGGGCGGCGTTGGCGACGGCGTGGGCCTTGGTGACGCGCGGCGCTGAGTTCGAGGTAGGCGTCCTGCGCGTGATGCGCGACGATCTGCACGACGGGGGAGAGCCTGCCGTCGCCTACCTCTGAGGTGACCAGGTGGCAGAGTTTGTCGCTATGGCGACGATCCACGGCATCGAAGCGACCTCCGACGAGCTGAGGGCGCTGGCGCTGACCGGCTACGGACACTTCACGTCGATGCACGTTGAAGAAGGCGGCGTACGTGGCTTCGATCTGCACCTGGAGCGCCTGGTCAGCAACGCGAAGGCGGTCTTCGACGCCGATCTCGACCGAGAGTTGCTGGTGGCGGACATCCGCGCCGCGATCGCTGGGACAACCGGGAACTACACCCTGCGTGTGACGATGTTCGACCCGGCGATCAACCTCGGAAACGTCGGTACGGTCACCGCGAAGCCGGTCCCTCTCATCACGACGCGCGCCAGCCACGTCGGCGCGCTGCCGCCGATGCAAGTCAAGACGGTCGCCTTCCAGCGCGACACACCGGAGGTCAAGCACGTCGGGCTGTTCAGCCCGCTCCATCACCGCGTCGCGGCCAAGAGGGCAGGGTTCGGCGACGTACTGTTCAACGATCCCACCAGCACCAACATCTCAGAAGGCAACACCTGGAACATCGGCTTCATCGCGGCCGACGGCACGGTGGTCTGGCCAGACGCGGCTGTGCTTCCTGGCGTGACGATGGCACTACTTCGCGGCGCGAACGACCGATACGTCGCGCAGGCGATTCCGTTCGCCGAGATCGGTCGCATGCAGGCTGCGTTCGCCACCAACGCCAGCATCGGCGTACGCCCGATCAGTGCGATCGATGGCCACCACTTCAATCCCGACCATCCTGCGGTCGCCAGCCTGCAGCGGGCATACGCCACAATCCCGGCCCAACGAATCTGATGGACGCCTAGCGACTCCACGCCGCGGCTTCGCAGCCGAGTTGAAGGGATCGGAAGGTTTAGTTCGTGGGAAGCTTGCTGGGCCGTCGATTGGGGTGACGGAGCAGATCGTCGACGTACTCCGCGAGCGGCACTGGACCGCTAGCCATCAGCCCGGCCGGTACTCGTATCTCGGCGTCGGCGCCAGACACGCGGATCGCCACCCTCGGTTCGGGGGTGATCTCGACGCGGTCCAGTTCCGCCCAGTTCGCCGACCATTCGCGTCGATAGCCGCGATAGGTGATCGCGTCTCGGGTCAACACCAAGCCGTTCAGTCTGTACATACCCATGGCCACCATGATCAACACGGGGAGGCAGATCACGGCGACGAGGAGAGACATCGTAAAGGCCGCGGCCGACCCCGTCGTCAACTCGCCTCTCAGGATGCCAACTAGGAATGCGATCGGGTAGGCGATCGTGCTGACAAGAGCGATGAGGAACATCGACGCGACCAAGCGAGACCCCGGCGCCCACAGTTCTCCGTCTCGTTCGTCGATCACGAGCTCTCGGGACCGCCGGGCGATGGTCGTCCTCCACAGTGCGACATCGATTGCTGCCAACCCGAGACAAACGATGCCGAGGGCAACTCGGCCCGCGGTGGACCCGATGGTTCCAACTGCGAAGCCGAGAACGGTCACGCCGGCTGCAGCGAAGAACACCAAGTGGACCTTGAGGACGTCGAAGGAAACCGCGGGTGCGATGGCGAAGCGAGCGTTCTGCTGTCCGTCCCCTCGGTGATCAGTCCCGGAACGTGATGGCATCGCCGACTGCCTCCAGACCATCGTCGATCTTCTCGCGGGTCTCATCCGACACCCAGGTCCTCGTAAGCGTATTCGGCACCAAGGCCAACAAACGACACCCGCCAGGGGCCGCTGGGCCGCGACTGTAATGACTGGTGCCGGCACCGTTCAGCGCGGCACCACTGACGACGGCGGCCGCGCCGAAGCACCGCCAAGCACCGCCAACTACACCGGCAGTTTCGCCAACTACCCTGAGGGTGCGAGGCCGTCTGCTTGGACACGTCTCCCGGCCGAGGCGGTAGTTGACTATTACGCGCGGGCTCGGAAAGGACTCAAGTCCCTTCACTCGGCGGGGAACCCCTCTTTACGTTGGGAAAACGGCTTTCGCTCGCCAGTTATCTCAACGGCCAGCGGACGCTGTCTCCGAGCAAGTTGGTGAGGAGACATCGATGAAGACGAGGCGTACGAATCGGGTGCTGGTAGTCGGCGCGGCACTGGTGATCGCAGCCACGACCTTGACAGCCTGCGGGGGATCGGAGCCCAAGGTGCTGTCTGAGGCTGACGTCAATGACGCGGTCGTTCCGCTCGCAGCGCTCGGGTCCGGGTGGAAGGAGTCCATGAGACAGGACGAGAGCGACGACGAATCGCTGGGGTGTCTGAAGGGCACGGAAAGCACGGCTGAGGGGACGAAGGCCAAAGCGAAGGCGGAAGGCGCCTACGAGGTTGCCGGCGACATGGCAGTGACCTCGGTGTCGAGTGCTGTGGCGTCCTATGCGACCACTGACGAGATCGAGGGCGCGCTGGACTCGGTGCGGGATGCGCTCAAGGGCTGCAAGAAGGTCAATGAGACGGACAGCGAGGGGACGACGATCTCGCTGGAGTTCACCGTGGACGAGAAGAAGTCCCACGAGGGCGCCGACGAGCAGGTCAACGTGGTCGCAACGGGCACCAGCGGCAGTTCATGGATGGAGTTGCCGGTCGTGCTGGCGATGACCTTCACCCGGATCGGGAACCAGATCGTCACCATCACCTACGTCGATCTGTCGAACTCGTTGACCCCGGCGTACGCGGATCTCACCAAGGCGGCCGCCCAGCGGGTGATCGATGTTCAGGACGGCAAAAAGCCGTCCGGGAAGGTGATTGATGGATTCGCGCAAGGAGGCGAGGATGCGGCGACTGGGCCGGGCAGCAGCGCCGAGGAGCAGTTGCCGTTCGACGGTGGTGAATTCACCTGGAGATCTGGTGTCACGATGAAGGTGACGGTCGAGAAGTCCGAGCCGTGGGGGACGACAGACGACTTCTGCGGTGATGGCTCGTGCGGTGTCGCCGAACCTGGCGACACCCGGTTCGCCTTGAAGTACGAGATCACCGTTCCGACGGACTTCGACGGCTCATTCGAGCCGATCGGCTGCCCTGGACAGCTTCACGTCGAGTCCGGCAACGACGAGGAGGCCTACATCGACGTCGCAGGGGAGAACGCGAAGTACCTCGACGGCACGATCCGGTCTGGTGCCACGAAGTTCGGCGTCGTGGAGTACGCCATCAAGAAGGCGTCGGCCAGCCAGGAGTTCTACATCGAGTCCAGTTGTGGTGATCCGGAAGGCAGCGAAATCGCGTTCTTCGGAGGCACCGTGACCGCCGGGTAGCGACGACCGGTAACCGTCCGGCAGGGGGATCAACGAGCCGCGGAAGGCGTACGGCGCACGCCGAAAGGGCCGTACCTGAAACCCGGTACGCGCCTTAACCGGACTGCTCGGGCGAAGGCGACCGGGCGATTGTGGAGCGATGGATGCATCGCAGCAGACGACGGATGAGGTCGCTGAGCGCCTGTTCGGGTCGCTCCTCGGCACGGTCGAGATTGTGTCGGTCTTCATCGGAGACCGGCTGGGCTGGTATCGCTCCCTGGCGGATGAGGGGCCGGCGAGTGCGGTGGAGCTCGCGGGGCGTACGGGGACACAGGTGCGGTATGCACGGGAGTGGCTCGAGCAGCAGGCGGTGGTGGGGCTGTTGGTGGTCGATAAGGACGGCGAGCCTGACGATCGCCGGTTCGCCATCCCGGCCAGCACGGCGGAGGTGATGACGGACTCGACCAGCTTGGCCTATCTGGTGCCCATCGCCCGGATGTTCGGGGCGGTCGGGCCGGCGCTGCCTCGGCTCATGGAGGCTTACCGGAACGGTGGCGGGGTCAGCTGGGACGAGCTCGGGGATGACGCTCGGCAGTCGCAGGCGGCCGGCAATCGGCCGTGGTACGAGAAGCAGCTCGGTCAGGCGCTGGCAGGCGTGCCCATCGTCCACGACGCCCTCGCCATCCCTGAATGTCGGATCCTCGACGTGGGTAGCGGCGGGGGATGGTCGAGCATCGCCCTGGCTCGCGCCTACCCCGAGGCTACCGTGCTCGGCATCGACATCGACCAGCCATCGGTCGACATGGCCGTAGTCAACGCTCGCGAGGCGGGGGTTGAGGACCGGGTGCGGTTCGTGTGCCAGGACGCAGCCACCATTGAGGAGGGGACCGTCGACGTGGCCTTCGCCTTCGAGTGCGTGCACGACATGCCCCGGCCCGTCGAGGTCCTCAGCGCGGTCCGGAGGACGCTCGTGCCCGGCGGATCCATGGTGGTGATGGACGAGGCGGTGGCGGACAGTTTCGCGCCGGACGGCGACGAGCTGGAGCGGCTCATGTACGGGTTCAGCCTCTTGGTCTGTCTGCCGGACGGGCTCTCGTCGCCGCCGAGCGTCGGGACCGGGACGGTGATGCGGCCCTCGACATTGCAGGGCTACGGCGAGACCGCGGGGTTCAGCGGGTTCGAGGTTCTCCCGGTCGAGGAGTTCGGGTTCTGGCGGTTCTACCGGCTCTTCTGATCCGTCGTGGCGACGAGCCGTTCAAGGCGTACGCGGCACGTTCGATGATGCCTGCCGCCTACGCGCCCGGCTTGTGTCACGCTGATCTCATGGCGCTTGCGGTGTGCCAGCTCTTCGACGCTCGGTCCGACCGGCTGGTGCGTGAGCTCTGGGCGCGGTTGGAGGAGGCTGGAGTCCGCACCTTGGCGAGCCACACCCACGGCCACCACCACCCGCACCTCTCGCTCGCGGTCCTTCGGACGTGGGAGCTCCGTCCGGTGCGCGACACGCTCGACGGGCTTCCGGAGGGCGAACCGTTCCACTGCGCCAGTCATGGCTCACTGATCTTTCCGCGTGGCCGGGTGGCCCTGGCGCCCTCGTTTTCAGCCACGGTGGCGATGCGGCAGGACCGAGTCGCGAGAACGCTCCTCGAGACCGGAGCAGACCTGCACAAGCACTACCGGCCCGGTATGTGGTTGCCGCACGTGTCGGTGGCCACTCGTGCCTCGGCGGACCAGCTTCCTGTGATCGTCAACGCCGTCGCGGATGTCCTTCCGCTCGAGCTCCATGCGGTTCGCACCGCTTTAGTGGACAGCAGCAGCGGCCGGATCTGGTGGCTGCCCCGGATGCTCTGACCAGCTCTCCTGACCGCATCTGGGCAGATCGGGCCTTGCGGGTCGGCGTACCGTGGCTCGGGAACCAGTAGCTCGCGCGAGGCGGCGCCATGAAGATCGCATTGTCCCGGGTCGTCGGCGCGGTCCTCGGCGCGCTCGTGCTCGGTGGGTGCGGCACCGAGACCCCCTCGGGTAAGAGCACACCGCCGGCAGCGTCGAGCTCCCCGCCGGATACGACATCCCCAACCGCATCCTCGACGGCGTCACCGAGCACCACCGAGCCCGCGCCGCTGTCCTCCGACGGCCGGCCGATGCGCGGGGAGCTGACCATCCCCGCGATCGGACTGACCGATCTCGAGGTCGTGCCCTACCGCGGGTGGACCGACGATGCTCCCGGGACCGAGATCCAGAACGGCGGCGTCGCGGCCAGCCCATACGGTCCTCGCGGCGGCACCGGGCCGGGTGGGATCGGCAACTACCAGGTGACCGCGCACCGGCTCTCCTCCACGCGGGCGTTCCTCAGGCTGCCCGAGCTCGAGCCGGGGGACCGGGTCCGGGTGCGCACCGAGGAGGCGACGTACGTCTATCGCATCACCGGCACCCGCGAGACGTCGTTCCGGTCGGCGGCGTCGCTGCGCGCCCAGCGCGCCGCCGTCCCCGGCAAACCCGGCCAGGAGCCCACCCGCGCGATGATCACGCTGTCGACCTGCGCCACGCCTGAGGACCACGCCGTCGGCAACTACTGGTCCGACGAGTTCGATAACCCCGAGCACCGCATCGACAAGATCGGGCTCCTCGTCGCCGTGCGATGAAGCATTGCGTGACGCGCGACACATTCAGAGCCATTGAACTAGAGCACCTGCTCTAATTGCCTGCATGTCCCGGCAGCGACTCCACATCCTTGACGATCTGCTCGACGTCGCCGAGCAGATCGTGACCAGCAGCGACCCGTCCGGGCTGACGCTGCGGTCGCTGGCTGCGGCGGCGGGGGCGTCGAACGGGTCGATCTACCACGCGTTCGGATCGAAGGACGTGCTGCTCGCGCGGCTGTGGCTCCGGTCCACGTCCCGGCTGCACGAGCTCATGACCCAGGCCATGACGGCGAGCACCGGATCGACCGACACCGCGGGTGTGGACGCGGTCGTGGCAGTGGCGTTGGCTCCCGTCGAGTTCGTACGCCGCTTCCCGGCCAGCGCCCGGCTCTTCTTCGCGCAGCGTCGCGATCAGCTCTTCTCCGGCGACCTTCCTCCCGATGTTGAGGCCGAGCTGGCGGCGACACAGGAGCGGTTCGTGGAGCTGCTGATCACGCTGGCGCGCGGCGTCTGGGACCGCGGTGACCACGCCGCGGTCGAGGCGATCGCGGTCTGCATCGTCGACCTGCCCGGCGGGATCCTGCGGCGTTGTCTTCTCGAGGGTCGCGAGGCCGATGAGGCGACTGCTGCCCGTCTGGAGGCCGCCGCGCGCGGAATCCTCTCCGTCCCGCTTGAGCCACGTTCAGCCAAGGCGTAGCCCACCACACCGTCCGCATCGAGGAGCAACCCGTGACCTATGACCATTCCGTGCTGGCGCAGCCGCTGGAGCTGCCGAACGGCTTCGTGATCCCGAACCGGCTGGCCAAGGCTGCGCTGAGCGAGGGCCTGGGCCGGCGCGACTTCACCCGGGGCACGCGCATCAAGAACCTCTACCGGCGCTGGGCCGAGAGTGGCGTGGGGCTCTCGATCACCGGCAACGTGATGATCGACCGCAACGCGATCGGCGAGCCGGGAAACGTCGTGGTCGAGGACCACGACCATGACGAGGACCTGGCCGAATGGGCACGCGTGGCGAAGTCCGGCGGCTCGAAGGTGTGGGTCCAGATCAACCACCCGGGCCGGCAGACGCCGCGTACGCTCACTCCCCATCCCGTGGCACCCTCGGCGATCGCCGTGCCCGGCGCGGGTGGCCTCTTCGCCGAGCCCCGCGAGCTGACCGCGCTTGAGATCGAGGACCTGATCCGTCGCTTCGCCACCACAGCGAAGGTCGTGACCGAAGCAGGCTTCGACGGCGTACAGATCCATGGAGCGCACGGCTATCTGATCAGCCAGTTCCTCTCGCCGCTCTCCAACCAGCGCACCGACGCGTGGGGTGGAACTCCGGAGAAGCGGCGCCGCTTCGTGCTCGAGGTCTTCCTGGCCATCCGTGCCGAGGTCGGAGCACAGACCCCGGTCGCCATCAAGCTCAACTCGGCCGACTTCCAGAAGGGTGGCTTCGGCGAGGAGGAGTCGCTCGAGGTCGTGCACGCGCTCGCCGAGGAGGGCCTGGACCTGCTCGAGATCTCCGGTGGCACCTACACCTCGGCGGCCATGCTGGGCGTGGACCCGTCGCTGAAGGCGAGCACGCGGCGGCGGGAGGCGTACTTCCTCTCCTACGCCGAACGCGTCCGCGCCGAGCTCCCGGCGTTGCCGTTGATGCTCACCGGTGGGTTCCGCACGGCCGGCGGGATGGTCGACGCCGTCGAGTCCGGGGCCGTCGACCTGGTCGGCCTCGGCCGGCCACTCACGGTGCAGCCGGACTTCCCGGCCGAGCTGCTGGCCAGCCGCGTCGACGAGAGTGTCGTCAACCCGCGGCGCAGCGGGATCCGGCTGCTCGACAGCCTCACCGAGCTGACCTACTACAGCGTCCAGATGTGGCGGATGGCCAAGGGCAAGGAACCGGCACCCGACCGGCACGCCGCGCTCAACGTCACCCAGTACCTCCTCAACAACGGCCTCGAGAGCCTGCGCTCCCCGCGCGGCTGACCGGAAGGAACCAACATGACGGTGACACCGAAGGTCCCCGAAACGCGTCCGGACGGATTTCCGGCGGTACGCCCCGAGAGCCGTCCCGAGCTGCTGGCACCGGGTTCGCCCGCATGCCGCGTTCTCGCGGAGCCGCTGACCGCGCTCTACGGCCTACCCGGGTTCCTGCTGCCGCTCATGCATCCCGCCACCGCCGCCGCGACACTGAAGCGCGACCCGGTCTTCGCCGATCCCGACGCCGACATCCTCGACTTCGCCCGACGGCTCCGCGACACGATCGAGATGATCGCCGGCGCCGCGCACGCGGGGGAAGAGGCCGACCACATCGCCTACGCCATGCGGGAGCTGCACCGGCCAATGCGCGGCGAGGACACTCGCGGGGCGACGTACCACGCCTGGACCCGCGACATCTGGACCTGGAACTGGGCCGCGATCACGGCCGGCTTCATGCGCGGCTACGAGGTGCTCCGCGGCTGGCCCGACCGGGAGTTCCGCGACGACGCCTACCTCGGGCTCATCGAGGTAGGCCGACGGTTCGGCGTGCTCGGGATGCCCGCGACGTACGGCGAGTTCCTGGCGGTCTGGCCCGCGGAGCGTGACCGCGTGGCCGACCCTCGCAACGACGGGGTCCGGACCCTGGTCGGGCTGACCCGTGCCCGCGGTCTACCGGCACCCCGGGCGCTGCGAGCGGTGCCGCTACCGCTGTGGGCACTGGTCACCGCGCCCATCCGGCACTTCCTGCGGGTCGCCATCATGGTCGGGCTGCTGCCCGAGGAGCGCGAGATGATCGGCTTCCCGGAACGCGCCATGGATCGTGTCAGCCTCCGCGTCCACGTGGCGTTCTGGAGACTCGTCCTCCCGCGGGCGATCTCCTACCGCGTCGGGCTCGCCTGGATGTCGGCGCGCGCCCGGTGGTCGACCCCGGTGTGGCGTACGCACTTCTCGGCCGAGGCACTCGCCGCGAGGGCGGAGTCCGCATGACCACGGTGACCACCAGCGACGGGTTCGAGCTCGCGGTCTACAGCGCCGGCGACGAAGCCACCAGGCCGACCGTCGTCCTCGTCCACGGCTTCCCCGACGACCACACCGCCTGGGACGGGATCGTCGAGCATCTGGCGGAGGACCACCACGTGGTCACCTACGACACCCGCGGCACCGGTGCCTCCGGCAGGCCGGGCAGGATCGCCGACTACCGCCTCGACCAGCTGGCCGCAGACCTCCGGGCCGTCCTGGACCACGCCGACACCGGCGCCGGGGTCCACCTGGTCGGCCACGACTGGGGATCGGTGCAGGCCTGGCACCTGATCACCGGGCCACAACGCGACGGCATCCTCAGCTTCACCTCCATCTCCGGCCCGTGCATCGACCACATCCCTGGGTGGGTGCTCCGCAAGGCGCGGGTGCGCCGGTTCCGCGACATCGTCGCGATGTGGAAGTCACCGCTCTACATGGGCTTCTTCTCGATTCCTCTCCTGGCCCCGGTGCTGGCGCGCCTCGGGCTGATCGACCCGGTCATCAGGCTCTCGCTGAAGGTCTTCGAGCGGCCCGAGCCGCTCGATCCGCGACCTGCCGGCCCCAGCGCTCGCCGCAACGCCGCGTCGATCCGGATCTACGCCGCCAACGTGCTCCCGCGTCTGCTCAGACCGGTTCGGGGTGGCACCGACGTACCCGTCCAGGTGCTGACTCCCGGGCGCGACATCTTCATCCCGCCGGTCACCCAGTCCGACCCGCACCCGGACGTCGGGACGATCGACATCCGTGAGGTGCCGGGCGGGCACTGGGCGCCAACGTTCAACCCCGGCGTGGTCGGTGACCTCGTGGCGAGCTGGGTCGCGCGACACCGCCAGGAGCCGGTCTCACGTACGTGATGTGCGACCGGGAGGCCCGTCCAGGTCCCGACGCTGGTGCATTCGCCCGTCCCCATCGAGCTCGATGACCGTGTCGATGCCGATCCGCTCCAGGAACCCGTGGTCGTGGCTGACCACGAGCAGGGCGCCGCGGTAGGCGTCGAGGGCCTCGGCGAGCTGCTCGACGCTGGTGATGTCGAGGTTGTTGGTCGGCTCGTCGAGGATCAGCAGCTGGGCGGGCGGGTCGGCCAGGAGCAGGCGGGCGAGGGAGACGCGGAAGCGCTCGCCGCCTGAGAGCGTACGCACCGGGCGGTCCACGCTGTCGCCCCGAAGCAGGAGCCGGGCGAGCTGGTTGCGGATTGTTCCCGGCGGCAGGTCCGGCGCCACGCTGCGTACGTTCTCCATCGCGCTGGCCTCGTCGTCGAGGCCGTCGAGGCGCTGGGGGAGGAGACCGACCAGGTCGGTGAGAAGACGGCCACGTGGCCGGCCTGGCACCGGGTCGCCACCCCGGACGAGCTGGTCGAGAAGGGTCGACTTCCCCGAGCCGTTCGCGCCGATCAGCGCCACCCGTTCCGGCCCCTGGATCACGACGGCCCGCCCCTCGTCCTCCAGCTCCGCGATCCGGCGGCCGCGCGGCACGCCGGGGTCGGGGAGGGTGAGGTGGATGTGCTCCTCGTTGCGTACGCGGGAACCGGCTGCATCGACGGCGGCCTGGGCGGCCTTCACCTTGTCGTCGAGCGTCGAGCGGAGCGAGCCGGCGGACGCCTGGGCCTTGCTGGCGCGGTTGCCGGCCAGGATCTTCGGGATCCCGCCGTCCTTCTGGGTCTTCTTCGCTGTCCGCTCGCGGCGGGCGAGCTTCGTCTCGGCCTCGATGCGCTGCCGCTTCTCGACCTTGAGCGCCTGCTGGGCCGAGCGGGCAGCCTGCTCGGCGGCCGCCTGCTCCTGCTCCCGGTGCTCCTTCCAGGCGCTGTACGGTCCGCCGAACGTGCTCAGCGTCGCGCCGAACAGCTCGGTGGTGCTGTCCATGTGCTCGAGCAGCTCGAGGTCGTGGCTGACGACTACGAGCGTCCCCGGCCACTGGTCGACGAACTCGGCGAGCTTGGCGCGGGTGGCTCGGTCGAGGTTGTTCGTGGGCTCATCGAGCAGGGTGATCGGGGTGCGGCGGATGCGCAGGCCGGTGATCGCGATCAGCATGCTCTCGCCGCCGGAGATCTCGGCGACGCGACGGTCCAGATCGGCTGCGGAGAAACCGATCTGGTCCAAGGCCTCGTCGGCACGGGACTCGATGTCCCAGTCGTCGCCGATCGCGTCGAAATGGCGCCGGTCGACCTCGCCGGCCTCGATCGCCCGGATCGCGGCGAGGATGCCGTCGATGCCGAGCAGGGTGGCGATCGTCGTGTCGTGCCGAAGGGTGAGCGTCTGCGGCAGGTAGCCGACCTCGCCGCCGGCATCGATCTTCCCGGAGGTCGGTGTCAGCTCGCCGGCGATGAGCCGGAGCAGGGTGGACTTGCCGGCACCGTTGCGACCGATCAGACCGGTCTTGTCGGTGCCGAAGGTGCCGTTGACCCGTTCGAGCGCGACGGTGCCGTCAGGCCACTCGAAGGTCAGGTCGCGCAGGGTGATGGCAGATGGGGTGGACATGGTTGTGTTCTCTCGTCTCTTCCGTCGAGCGACAGGGCGCGACGGGGATCAGGTACGTGTCGACAGAAACGCGAACGTGCCGGAGAGCTTCACGCGTCGACGCCCGGGAAGGGCGGACGCGCGTGTGCGTCGAGAAGTGATCGTTCACCGATGCGGGATGCCCGCACGGGCGAAGCCACCGGCAGTCCGGTGGCTAGATCTTGTCCACTTCGATCAGCTCCACGCCTTCACTTTATCAGCCGGACGGAGCCCGCTCATCCGACGAACCCGTCCTGCTCCGCCTCGACGAACCACGGCGCCCGGCGGAGGGTCTCCAGCACATCATCGGGCACGTCGAGGAGCATCAGCTCGGTCTCGTTGGCGGCGAGGTCCTCGCGCAGCGAGCGGAGTGTGTTGAGCAGCGGGACGGTGACGTGGATCAGTGCCGAGACGTCGAGGGTGACCGTTCGGGGACCGGCGGCCTGCACCAGCCCGAGCGCCGCGTCGTAGGTCGCTTGGGCGTTGCCGGTGTAGAGGTCGCCGGTGAGCACGAGCGGCAGCACCCCCTCGGGCCCCGGACCCGAGGGCTTGAGAAGGCGCACCCTCGGCTGGTTCACCGCGCGGATGACCAGCAGCAGGGTGAGACCGACCCCGACCGCGACGCCGAGAAGCATCCCGCCGGTCAGCCCGACGGCGGCGACGGCCAGCGCGACCCAGAGCTCGGCCCGGTCGATGGCGGCGTACGTCCACAGCTCGCGCGGGTCCAGCAGACCGGCCACGGCGACCAGCACCATGGCGGCCAGGATGGCCTGGGGCAGGTCGGCCAGCAGAGGCGCCAGCGCGAGAGCGACGAGCAGCGCCAGGCCGACGGTGACGAGAGCGGAGAGCTGGGTTCGCGCGCCCGAGCGAAGGTTCACGGCCGACTGCGAGAACCCGCCGGCCGGGGGCAGCGACTGGGTGAGACCACCGGCCAGGGCGCCGATCCCGGTGGCGACGAGCTCGCGGTTCACATCGATGGGTGGCTCGTGGCGACGCCGGTTGGTCCGCGCCACCAGCACCGTCTCCAGAAACGACATCAGCGCGATCGCGATCGCGCCGGGGAGCAACCCGATCACGTCGTCGACGACCGGCAGGCTCAGCGACGGCAACCCGGTCGGCACGGGGTCGATGAGGGCGAGGCCGCGGTCCTCGACGCCACTGAGGGCCACCAGGCAGATGCCCGCCGCGACGACCACGAGCGGCCCCGGCACGGCCGGAGCCAGCCGACGGAGCATCAGGAGTATCACGATCGCGGCGAGCCCGACCACCGCGGTCACCGCCGAGAGCTCAGGGAGCTCGCGGGCGACCGCGACCAGCTCCTCGATGAAGCCTTCCGCCTCCGGGTCCGCCGACAGGCCGAGCAGAGCCGGCAGCTGACTGGCGACGACGGTGAGGCCCACGCCGAGCCGGATGCCGGTCATGGTGGCGGGGGAGATGCTCTCGACCAGCGCGCCCAGCCGGGCCAGACGCATGATCAGCAGACAGATGCCCACCAGGAAGGTCAGCGTGAACGCCGCCCGAATGAGCTCGTCGGGGCCACGCTCGGGCAGGGTGGCCAGCGAGCTGGCCACCAGGACGGCGATGGTCGACGTCGTCGAGACGCTCAGCGCACGCGCGCCACCGAGGAGGGCGTACGCCGCCATCGGCAGCAAGCACGTGTAGAGCCCGACGCTGGCAGGCATCCCCGCGATCGTGGCGTACGCCATGGCCTGGGGGATCACGACCGTCCCTGTCGCGAGCCCGGCGAGCACGTCCCCACGCAGCCACGAGCGGCGGTAGCCGCCCATCGTCGGGACCATCCACGTATTCACAGCGCCCACCTCATCGTGTCCAAGCGGTTCGGCAGCTCACCCGAGTCGGGGGAGGTCGCCCGCGCGACGGCTTGCCTAGCCTCCGAGCACATACACGAGGAGGTTCTTCATGTCCGACAAGCCCAACATCCTGGTCATCTGGGGCGACGACATCGGCATCAGCAACCTGAGCTGCTACAGCGACGGGCTGATGGGCTATCGCACCCCGAACATCGACAGGATCGCTGCCGAGGGCATCCGGTTCACCGACTCCTACGGTGAGCAGAGCTGCACGGCCGGGCGCGCCGCGTTCATCACCGGCCAGAACCCCTACCGCACGGGTCTGACCAAGGTCGGCATGCCCGGCGCGGACCTCGGTCTGCGCGCGGAGGACCCGACCATCGCGACGGCGCTGAAGTCGTTGGGGTACGCGACCGGGCAGTTCGGCAAGAACCACTTCGGCGACCGCGACGAGTTCCTGCCGACAGCGCATGGCTTCGACGAGTTCTTCGGCAACCTCTACCACCTCAACGCCGAGGAGGAGCCGGAGCAGTTCGACTACCCCTCGGAGGAGGACTTCCCCAACTTCCGCAAGAGGTTCGGGCCGCGCGGCGTCATCCACTCCTGGGCCAACGACGACGGCACCCAGCGCATCGAGGACACCGGCCCGCTCACCAAGGAGCGGATGAAGACGATCGACGAGGAGATCGTCCCCGAGGCGCTCCGGTTCATGAGCGACGCGAGCTCGAGCGACACCCCGTTCTTCGTGTGGCTCAACACCACGCACATGCACTTCCGGACCCACGCCAAGGACGGCAGCCGCGGCAAGGCCGGCCGGTGGCAGTCGGAGTACCACGACACGATGGTCGACCACGACGAGCTGGTCGGGTCGGTCCTGGACTACCTCGACGAGAACGGGCTGGCCGACAACACCATCGTCATGTACTCCACCGACAACGGGCCCCACATGAACAGCTGGCCCGACGCCGGCATGACCCCGTTCCGCAACGAGAAGAACTCGAACTGGGAGGGCGCCTACCGGGTGCCGGCCATGGTCCGCTGGCCCGGTCGCATCCCCGCCGGGGAGGTACGCAACGGGATCGTCAGCCACAACGACTGGTTCGTGACGCTGCTCGCCGCCGCCGGTGACACCGACGTCGCCGACCGGCTCAAGACCGGGACAGAGCTGGCGGGCACGACGTACAAGGTCCACCTCGACGGTCACAACCAGCTCGACTACTTCACCGGCGAGGCTGACGAGAGCCCACGCAAGCACTTCTTCTACGTCACCGACGACGGCGACCTCGCCGGTATGCGGTTCGACAACTGGAAGTTCATCTTCCTCGAGCAGCGTCAGACCGGCACGCTGGCCATCTGGCTGGACCCGTTGGTGGAGCTGCGAGCGCCCAAGATCTACAACCTGCGCCTGGACCCGTTCGAGAAGGCGGAAGGCACGTCGAACACCTACTTCGACTGGATGCTCGAACACGCCTGGCTGCTCATCCCGGCACAGACGTACGTCGCGCAGATGCTCTCCTCGCTGATCGAGTTCCCGCCGCGGCAGACGCCGGCTACGTTCAGCGTCGACCAGCTGATGGAGAAGCTCAAGGCAGGCATGCCGAGCAGCTGATGACCAGCCAGACCATCACCAGCCAGCACAGCACGAGACACCCGGTCGTCGACCTGCCCGGCGGCACCTTCACGATGGGGTCCGACGACCACTATCCGGAGGAGGCCCCGACCCACCGCGTGCGGGTCGGGGCGTTCTCGATCGACGCGCACCAGGTCACCAACGAGCAGTTCGCGAGGTTCGTACGCAAGACCCGCTACGTCACCGTGGCCGAGCGACCGGTCGACCCGGCCGACTTTCCCGACGCGCCGCCGGAGAACCTTCAGCCGGGCTCGCTCGTCTTCACCCCGACACCCGGGCCGGTCGACCTCCGGCACGTCAGCCAGTGGTGGACCTGGATGCCGGGGGCGTGCTGGTCGGCGCCGGAGGGGCCTGGCAGCTCGGTCAAACGCCGCCCCGACCATCCAGTCGTCCATGTCGCGCTGGAGGACGCCCTCGCGTACGCCTCCTGGGCCGGCGGCGACCTGCCCACCGAGGCCGAGTGGGAGTACGCCGCCCGTGGCGGGCTCGAAGGAGCGGCCTTCACCTGGGGTGACGAGACGCGCCCCGAGGGCCGGATCATGGCCAACACCTGGGACGGACTCGACTTCCCGTGGCGGCACACCCGCGAGAGCGGCTTCTCCCGCACCTCCCCGGTCGGAAGCTTCCCGGCCAACGGCTTCGGACTCTTCGACATGGCCGGCAACGTGTGGGAGTGGACCTCCGACTGGTGGACCGACCGGCACCCCGACGAGGTCGCGAAGCCGTGCTGCGTACCCGTCAACCCGCGCGGTGGCGACGCCGAGCAGAGCCTCGACCCCGCGCAGCCCCAGTTCAAGATCGCCCGCAAGGTCGTCAAGGGCGGTTCGCACCTGTGCGCGGACACCTACTGTCTGCGCTACCGGCCCGCGGCACGTCGCCCGCAGATGGTCGACACCGGCACCAGCCACATGGGCTTCCGATGCGTACGCCGCCCGGAGACCGAGCAATCGAAGGAGACACCGTGACCGAACAGCTGCTGCCCTCCTGGCGTCCGGGTGCCACCCGCGACGCCGTCGTGGCCTTCCTCGACGCCGCCGAGGAGGTGCCCGTGGCCGACCGGATGGCCTGCTTCGACAACGACGGCACCCTGTGGTGCGAGCGCCCGTCGTACG
This sequence comes from Nocardioides sp. NPDC127503, assembly GCF_040302165.1. Classification (NCBI taxonomy): domain Bacteria; kingdom Bacillati; phylum Actinomycetota; class Actinomycetes; order Propionibacteriales; family Nocardioidaceae; genus Nocardioides; species Nocardioides sp. NPDC127503. The sequence goes on from NZ_JBEORH010000001.1 coordinate 163,780, forward strand.
TCCAGCTCGACTTCTTCCTCGACGCGCTGCGCACCAGCGTTGCGGCCGACCCGTCGGTGAAGGAGCAGGCGGAGTTCGCGGCCCTGCTCTCGGGTGACCAGCAGGCGATCGGCGACATCGGGCTGGAGCGGATCGCGATGGCGCTCACCGGCCTCTTCAACGGCCTCTCGCCTCAGGACTTCACCGCGCGGACCCGCGAGTTCATGGATCGCGGGAAGCACCAGACTCTCGGGCGGCCGCACCGCACCTGCACCTACGTACCGATGCTCGAGCTCATCGCCGAGCTGCGACGCCGTGATTTCTCGGTGACTGTCGTGACCGGGGGAGGGACCGAGTTCGTCCGCGCCATCAGCCAGGAGCTCTACGGAGTGCCACCCGAGGCGGTGGTCGGCACGCTCATCGAGTACGACTACGCCCCGGACCCGCCGCGGCTGAGCCGGTCGGGGCGCCTGGTCGGGGCCGCCAACGAGGGGTCGGCCAAGGTGTCGAACATCCAGACCCAGCTGGGCCGGCGTCCGATCCTCGCCGTCGGCAACTCCGGCGGCGACCGGGAGATGCTGGAGTGGGCCGCGGCGGGCGAGGGTCCGACGCTCGCGCTGCTCGTCGACCACGACGACGCCGAGCGCGAGTTCTCCTACGTCAGCACCGCGCAGACCTTCGCCGAGCCCGAGCCGATCACCGAGGTCGGCGCCCGGCTGGGCTGGACCGTGATCAGCATGGCTCGCGACTGGGAGACGATCTTCGCCTGACCTGCTGTCCGGTCGGATCAGTCGGGGATGGTGACGACCTCGATGACGTCGATGTCATCGGCACGCAGCGCGTGCAGGACGCCCTGCAGCGCCTCCTGGTCGGGGACGTCACCGGTGAGCGTCGACTGCGCGCGATGCGCCTGGACGGCCAGCTGAGGAAACGCCTTCTGGAGCTCACGGGAGAGTTCACCGTTCACCCTGATCAGGACCCTCGTCATGGTCTTCCTCGACTGCTCACGTACTGCACGCTACGAATCACTCCCGCACCGTGGTTCACCGAATTCGGGTGATGCTGGACGCCGGCCGTGCCGGGATCGTCGGCGACGAACGCAGTCAACGACAGCGAGGACGTGAGATGGCGACCCTGACGGTATGGAAGTACGACACGACCGATGGCGCAGACCAGGCTGTGAAGAACCTCGAGGAGCTCGTCAAGCAGGACCTTCTCATCCTGGAGGACGCCGCGACCGTGCAGTGGGAGGTCGGCAAGAAGAAGCCGAAGACCCGCCAGCTGACCAGCACCAAAGCCATGGGAGCGATGAGCGGCACCTTCTGGGGCATGCTCTTCGGACTCATCTTCTTCGTGCCGCTGCTGGGAGCAGCGGTCGGCGCTGCGACCGGCGCCCTGACCGGGTCGCTGACCGATGTCGGCATCGACGACGCCTTCATCAACAAGGTCCGCGACCAGGTCACCCCCGGCACCTCGGCACTCTTCCTGATGACCTCCGACACGGTGGTCGACAAGGTGCACGAGGCCATGAAGGGCCACGAGGGCGAGCTCATCTTCACCAACCTCAGCAGTGAGCAGGAGAAGGCGCTGCGCGAGGTCTTCGCCGAGTGACGTCATGACCAGCCTGACCGCGTGGGTCTACGACCGGATCATGGGCGCTACGGACGCCGAGGTCTGGCTCAAGGACCTGCAGGAGCGTGGTGCGCTCACCGTGCACGACGCCATCACGCTCACCTGGTTCCCAGGAGCTGAGGAGCCGCAGATCGGCCATCTTCGCCACCGTACGGCGGGCGCCGCAGCCAAGGGCTCGTTGCTCGGTGGCCTTCTCGGGATCCTCGTGTTCAACCCGGTCGCGGGCGCCGTTGTGGGGGCGGCGTCCGCGGCCGCGGTTCAACGTCTGAGGCAGGCCGGCATCGGTGACGAGGTGCTCACTGGGGTCGCCGAGCACCTCGGGCCCGGCAAGTCCGCGCTCGTGGTGCTGAGCAGCGATGCGGAGCCGGACGCGGTCGCCGCGGCCATGAAGCACGGAAACCCCACGCTCGTCTACGCCGAGCTGGACGACGCGGTCGCCGAGGAGCTCAAGGAGATCCTCCGCGCCGAGACCACAGAACCGACTGACGACGGAGACTGATCATGGCGATGAACCAACCTCCCACCCGACGACTGCAGCCGACGATCAACGCCGGCCGCCTCTGGGCGGGCGGCGCCGCCGCCGCGGTCGTGGCCGCACTGCTCGCGATCGCCGGCATCGTGATCGCCCGGGGCATCTTCGACGTACCCATCCTCGCCCCCGAGGGCGACGGGGTCTGGGGAGACGCCTCAACGTGGTGGTACGCCGTCTGGGCAGCGGTCGCCGGGCTGCTGGCCACGGCCGTCGCCCATGTCCTCCTCCTGACCACACCGCAGCCGCAGACCTTCTTCGGCTGGATCATCGGCCTGGCCACCGTCATCGCGGCGCTGTGGCCCTTCACGTCCGACGCGGGCCTCGACACCAAGCTCGTCACCATGATGATCAACCTGGTGATCGGGATCGCCATCGGCTCGCTGGTGTCGTCCGTCGCCCGGAGCGCGGTCGTCCCTGAGATCAGGTGAACACCGCGAACCATGCAGATCTCTCGGGAGCTCGGAAACCTCGGTCGTAGGAACGGCATTCACGTGATCGGTGCCGTCCTGGCACTGCTCGGGATGGTCGCGGTCATCTGGCCCTCGGCCGCATCGGCGGAGGACCCCGGCTTCCTCACGATCTCCAAGGGCGTGACCGGCTGGACCGACGGCCAGGTCGTGGAACCGGGCGAGAAGTTCGTCTACACGATCACCATGACCTGCTCGAACACCGGTTCGGGCGGCTGCACCAGCGCAGTCCTGACCGACTCGTTGCCCGAGGGGATCGTCTTCGACCCGGACGGCACGGTCTCCGTCCAGGGTGCCTCGGCCGACGTCGCGACCAGCGGCAGCGAGCTCACCGTGACCTTCACCGAGCCGCTCGACGACCCGGCCGGTGGCCAAGGGCTGCCCGCCGGCTCGTCGGTGACCGTGCAGGTGCCGGTCATGGTCGACCCGGACATCTCCGCGGAGCTGGACGGACAGGACGTCACCAACACCGCGACGGTCGACGGGACCAACACCGATCCCGCGTCCGATGACTTCACGGTCGTACCGGACATCCCGGTCGACCTCGCCGCGACGACGTCGAAGTCGTTCGAGCCGGCCAGCGCTGTGGCCGCGCCGGGGACGGCCACAGCGCTGACCTTGAACGGCGGAACGGAGTCCAACGTCGCGGTCGACGAGATCACGATGACGGACCCCGCTGATCCCTCCGCCACGCCCAACGCCTTCACCTACCTCGGCCTGAGCGGTCCGGCCATCGACGTCACCATGCCGGAGGGCGCCGAGGAGGTGCAGGTCGACGTCTGGGTCGCCGGCGCCTGGGTCGAGGGGACCCCTGAAGCACCACCCGCCACGATCCCGGCCGGCGTGCAGCCCGGAGACGTCGAAGGCGTACGCATCACCTTCATCAGCACCGACGACGACGGCATCCCCTCCGGAGCCGAGGGCTCGGCGAGCCTGCCCCTCGAGCAGCGGGACAACATCGCCGACGCTGGTGAGGGGCCGATCCCCAACGAGGTCTCCACGACGGTCGCCGCGGGGAGCGAAGAGTCCGACCCGGTGACGGGGGAGGCGGCATACACGCTGACCTCGGCCGATCTGGACGTCGGCGCCGGCAAGTCGTTCGATCCCGCCGAGGTCGTCGTCGGCGGTCAGAGCACCGTGACGCTCACAGGCACCAACGCCAGCGACCGGACGCTGGAGTCCATGACGATCACCGAGCCGAGCTCGGCCCCGAACCCGTTCGAGAACGGCCTCACCTTCACCGGCTGGACCGACGGCGTCGTCTGGCCGTCCGGAGCCACCGGTGCGACGGTGACGTACCAGCTCGCCGGTGGCCAGCGCGTCACCGAGGACGCCACCGAGCCGAACACTCTCCCAGATCCGCCACCACCGGGGGCCGAGGTCGTCGGGTTCACCGTGGAGTTCACCGGCCCGATCGTGCCGGGCGCCGAGGCGACGGTGCCGTTCGTCGTGACGGCGGCGGAAACCCAGGTCCTCCCCGAGGTCGCCCACCCCAACGAGGTGGGCGTGGAGACCACTGCCGCCGGAGGCTTCTCCGGTGAGGCGACGGACTCCGACACGTTGACCACCATCCAGCGCCGGATCGCGGTCGACGTGGACAAGCGGATCGAGCCGGGACAGATCTTCTCCATCCCGGGCCAGATCGCCACCGTGCTCCTGACCGGCACGCTGGAGCCCTTCCCCGCCTCGACCACCGATGCCACCGAGATCATCGTCCAGGACCCTGCCGACCTCGAGGCCGACACCTGGTACGACACGTTCGCGCCGACCACGATCGCCGAGACCCCGATCCCGGCCGACTCGACGATGACCGTCCAGTACTGGGACGGCTCGGAGTGGGTCGACGTGCCGGGGATGGTCGACCTGGCGGGCCCGCAGATCTTCACCGGTGATCTCCCGCCGGAGGTGCGGGAGAACGCGCAGGGCATCCGGTTCGTCTACCACAGCGACGACGGTTTCGCGCGCGGCACCGAGGTCAGCCCCAACATCGACTTCGAGCTCCGTCCCGAGGCTGCGGGCCAGGACATCGAGGTCGAGAACTGCGCTGCATCCAGCGCGAGCGCCCCCGACGCCCGTCCGGACGACGCGTCCATGACGGAGTGCCCGGTCATCGACGTGGTGCCGCCGGACCCCGGCAACGCCGACTTCATCGACAAGGCCTGGGACGATCCTAAGGTCGTCGGTGAGCGCACCGGCGAGGAGGCGGGCGCGACCCTCGCCTGGTCCACCAGCGGTGCCTCGAACATCGACCAGATGTACGTCTCCGACGTCCCCGCTCCTAGTGCGGAGACCCTGCCTGACACCGTCTTCGACCCCTTCGACCTCGTCCGGATCGACCCCATCACGGCCGAGTCCGATCCGCACCTGACCTACGACCGGGTCGCCCGTGTCGAGCTCTACAGTCTCGCGGCCGGGGGCTGGGTCGACGCGCCCGACGATCCCTGCCCCGAAGCCTGCGACGGCACCTTCCCCGGCTACGAGCTGTCCGCCGCCTCGCAGCAGGACACCATCGCCTTCCGGCTCGTCTTCGAGGAGAGCCCGACCCGGGCGGACCGCATCGGCGGCGACCCGACCGCGCCACCGGTCGGCAGCGGTGTGGCGAGGTCGAGCGGCAACGATCGCGACATCCACCCGGTGTTCCGGATCCGCGACGACCTCAGGTCGGATCCTGACGTACCCGTGGTCTCCGACGCCGTCTACAACGTGGCCGGCGAGCCGAGTGAGGTCCGCAACACGGCGCGGGCCAGCGTGATCGTCGACGGGAGCGTGTACGTCGACCAGGACGCCTCCGACACGATCACCATCTCGCCGGTCCCCGTGACGGTGACGATGGACAAGGAGTGGAGCGGCGGCCCGCTCGACGTGCCGCCGGCCGACACGACCTTCCCCGACGACTGGCCGACCGCCCGGATGAGCCTGGACGCCGCGAACACGACCCCGCGCCAGGTCGACCGCCTGACGATCACGGAGCCGACCGGCCTGACCGACCCGTTCGACACGTTCAACCTGCGCGGGTTCGTCTCGGTCACCGACCCCGCCTCGATCGGCGCCGACGACGTGACGATCGCGCTCGAGCTCGCGGACGGAGGAACCCGGGAGCTGTCCCGTGACGAGGCGCTGGCAGCAGCCGAGTCGGACCTGACCGACGTGGTCGGGTTCACCGTCGCGTACACCGGACGCATCGACGAGGGCGCCCATGCCAGGGTGGTGCTCGACACCCGGCTGCGGCCCGCCCATCGTGCCGACGGCAGTCCGATCGAGCCGGGCACCACCGTCGACAACCGTGCGACCGCCGCCGCCGCGGATCTCGTCGACTATCCCGGGGTCGATCCGGTCACCAGCACCGCCTCCGACACCGCGAGCATCGCTCTGCAGGAGATCGGGATCGGTCTGGAGGTCACCAAGTCGTTCGCGCCGTCGGAACAGACCGAACCCGACCGGTCACCGGTGACGATGACGCTCTCAGGACAGCCGAGCGGCCCGTCGCGTACGAACAAGATGGTGCTGACCGACCGGGATGCCTCCTTCTGGAACCAGTACGACTTCACGGGCTTCGGCGACCTCGTCCTCACCCCTCCGATCGACCGGGTCCAGGTCGACGCGCTCGTCGGGGGGACGTACGCGGAGGACGGTGGTGGGGTCGTGCTCGAGGGTGGTGACTGGGTCGAGGGTGAGCCCGGCACCACGCCGACCCTGCCGGACGGCGTGAGCGAAGACGACGTGCAGGGGCTGAGGTTCACCTTCACCCGCGAGGACGGCGCGATCTGGGAGAACCCCGCGACCCCGCTGCAGCAGGTCCCGGTCGAGGTCCAGCGCCGCGAGTCGCTGCACACCGGCGGCCCCGTGCCCAGCGACCTCGCCGGCAACGAGCCGGCACCCGGTGAGGAGAACGCCGGCGAGGCGACCAACTCCATCACCGGCGACAACTACGGAGCCGACCAGGTCGGTGGGGAGCCCATCCACGGCACCGACGACGCCGAGGCGACGATCCGCTACCGACACGCGAACAACGCCGTCGAGGTGACCAAGACGCCCAGCGGTGCCCAGGCGCCGAGCTCACCGATCCCGTACACCATGACCTTCACCAACACCGGCGACACGGCCATCACCGATCCGGTGATCACCGACCGGCTGCCGTCGGACGGCGATGGTCCGCTGCTCGTGCTGAACCCGGACACGACCGACCACTACACCTACGCCCTCGACGGCGACGCCCCCGATCCGCCCAACGGCCCGGCGATGCCGACCGATCCCGGCGACGTCACGGTCGAGGAGACCCCGACCGTCCTCACCTTCACCTTTCCCGAAGGGACCGTGCTCGAGGTCGGGCAGACCTACACCGTCACCGTCGACCTGATCTTCCGCCCGGGTCTGCCGGGCGACACCCAGGTCACGAACACAGCGGGCATCACCGGGGAGCGGCCCTGGGACGAATGCGAGACCACGCTCGACGAGTCCGGTGAGTGCCGCACGGCCACGACCGTCCATCCGACCCGGGCCGGCGCACTGCGCGGCACGAAGACGGTCAAGGCGGCCGGGGACGACGACCTCGGGGTCATCGACACCCGCCAGAGCGGATGCACCGCGGACGCCGACGGCTTCTACAGCGGTGGGTGCGTCCCGGTCACCAAGCCGGGCAGCGACGAGATCTGGCGGATGAGCTTCGTCAACACCGGCAACCTCCCGATGGACAAGGTCTACGCCGTCGACCGGCTGCCGGCGCCCGGCGACACCGGTGCGATCGTGACCTTGCCGCGTGACTCGGAGTGGCGGCCCACCCCGAAGTCGGTCAGCCTGGTCGGCGCCGAGCTCGGCACGGTCAGCCAGATCAGGGTCTACTACGACGCCGACGACGACCTCTGCACCGCCGACCTCGAGACCCTCGCCGGCTGTCCAGATGGCGAGTGGACGTTGATCGACCAGGCCGACGACCCGCCGGTCGGGTGGAGCACCGATATCCCTGCGGGCGCACGTGCGCTGAAGTTCGAGATGGACTTCGCCGACGACATGCTGCAGCCCACCGGCAGCGTGAAGCTGGACCTGACGACGACCACGCCTGGCCAGTCACCGACCGCGGGAGCGGACACGATCGCCTGGAACACCGTGGCCCAGGCCGGCGAGACCAACGACGGCGGTGCGGTCGCGCTGGCACCCGAGTCGGAGGGCAACAAGGTAGGGGTGGCGCTCGCCACGGGGTCGCTGGAGATCCAGAAGCTCGTACGCGGCGGGGCGGCCGACGAGGCGCCTCCCACCTTCGTCCTCGACGTGACCTGCGTCGACGTCGACGGCCAGGAGGTCGAGCTGGGTGAGCAGAGCGAGGTCACCCTGACCCCGCCGGAGGTCGTCAGGATCGATGACCTGCCCTGGGGCGCCGAGTGCTCGGTCACCGAGGACGCCGGCGCCGGTGCGACCCACTTCTCCGCCGACCCGGTCACGATCGGCTACGGGACCGAGGACGTGGCCAGGATCAGGGCAGTCAACACCTACAGCGAGGCCTCGCTCGTCCTGCGCAAGACGGCGACCGACTCCGCGGTCGACCAGGACGGGAACCCGGTGACGTACGGCCCGTTCTCCTTCGACGTAGCGTGCACCTTCCTCGGCGAGCCGGTCTTCGCCGACGGCTACGACGCCAACGACCCGATGACGGCATCGTTCAGCTCGGGGGAGTCGGTGACCTTCAACGGGCTGCCGGCCGGATCGGAGTGCACCGCGACCGAGACGGACACCGCCGGTGCCGCGTCGACCACCGCGACCGGCTCGACGGGTGAGGGACCGGTCACGCCGGGGGAGGAGACCATCGAGCTGGCCCTGACCGAGGACCGCATCAACGGCGCGGCGACGAACGAGGTGACCTTCGACAACGTCTTCGACACCGGCTCGCTGGTCGTCACCAAGGTCGTCGACGGTGAGGGCGCCGAGCTCTACGACGCCGGACCGTTCACGATCCACCTCTCCTGCACCGACGCCGACGACCAGCCCGTGTGGGACGGTGACGTCGTGCTCGGCGGCGACCAGCCACTGACACGGACCATCGAGAACCTGTACGCGGGTGCGGTCTGCACCGCCTCCGAGGATTCCACCGGCGGCGCCACGACCTCGACCATCTCGCCGCAGGGCCCCTTCGAGATCGTCACCGGCCAGCCGGTGACCGTCACCGCCACCAACACCTTCGACCTCGGCGCCGTGCAGGTCACCAAGAACATCGTCGGCGCGGGTGCTGACGAGGTCGGGCCGGACGAGTCGTTCACCGTCCGCCTGGCCTGCACCCGCGACGTCGACGGCACCGCGGAGCCGGTGGCGCTCCCGGGCGGCGAAGAGCGTGTGCTCTCGCGGGCCACCGAGATGGTGGTGACCTACGACCGGCTTCCGGTGGGCGCCACGTGCGCGGTGAGCGAGACGGACGCAGGCGGTGCGGACGGTGTCACGATCCTGCCCGACCGGCTGACCGTCGGGGCACAGGATTCCGCCCAGGTCTTTGTCACGAACACGTTCTCCGGGTCGCCCGACGACGGGCCGTCGGCCGATCCCGCAGACCCCGGCGGCGCCGGTCAGGACCTCGGACCCAGCGTCGGCCCGGAGTCGCACACCGGTGCGTCGAGGCTCGACGACCACAGCGGGCTCCTGTTCGCCGCGCTCATGGCCCTGGCCGCCGCGGTGGCCGGCTGGATGGTGCTGATATGCCGCCGGCGACCATGACAGGCGGCCGCCGGCCGGTGCTGAGCACTCCGGTCCTGGTGGGTCTCACCGTGGTTGCGCTCGTGGCTGCGGTCGGGTTCGGGGTGGCGTACGTGGTCCAACGGCAAACCGAGGCCGCCGGGGCCTATGTGAGCCGTGACCTGGACGGAAACCGCGTACGCTGGCCGGCCCCGCCCGACGTCGCCGGGTCGGAGGTGCGCTGGACCGGCGAGCGGTTTCGGGCCCCGCGTCAGAGTCTGTCGGTCCCGCTGCTGGACGCTGAGGTCACCGCAGGGGTGATCAACCCTCCGACGCTGACCGACGCCTACGACTACCGCGACGCCGGTGCCCCGGGCACGGCCGGGAACCGGGTCATCGCCATGCACGCGGTCCGGGACGGGCGGGGACCGGGCAACGCCTTCGTGGACCTCGGGCCGGGCAGCCTGCCCGAGGCGCTGGTCCGCCGCGGCGACGTGCTCGTCGTCGGGGACGAGCGGTACCGCGTCACCCAGACGATCATCGAACCGAAGCAGGTGGCTGCCAAGGACCCCAGGATCTGGCAGGACGAGCACGCACTGGTGGTGATCACCTGCCTGGTCGATCCCCGCGTCCCCCTGGAGGATCAGCAGAACCTGGTACTGCTGGCCCGCCACGCCCGTTAGGGCTCGGTCAGATCAGCCCGCGCTCGCGGGCCTCACGCACCGCCGCCGAGCGCGTGTTCACCCCGAGCTTCTGGTAGATCGAGCGTACGTGCGTCTTCACGGTGTTCTCGCTGACCCCTTCGGCCGCCGCGATCTCGGGGATCGTCAGCCGCGAGGGGAGGTCGTGGAGCACGTCGATCTCACGTGCGCTCAACAGCGTGCCGATGACCCCGGTGGCGCGGTCCTCCGGCTCGGCGTGGTCGGTGAGCAGGTCCGCGATGAAGCCCTCGGCGGGCCCGAAGCGTGAGCGGTTCCTCGAGAGCAGCGGCTCCAGGTGCGGCCACAGGTCGATGAACGGCCTCCGGAAGTTGTTGGGGACCGCCCACTCGAGCGCCTTCCTGAGCGCGTCGAACGCGCGGACGTCATTGTCCAGGGACGACTCCAGGGCCGCGGCCAGCACCTGCGCGTAGACGATGGTCGTCGGTGCGTGTGCCGGCCGGCTCCCGTCGAGGACCGGCTCGAGTTGCGCCAGCGCCTCGCGGGCCCGTCCGGTGGCGGCGAGGATCTGGGCGTCCGGGATCGTGCCCTCGGCGCTGCCGGGCATCTGGCCGCGGATACGGGCCGCGGTCTCCGCAGCCCAGTCCTCGCTCCCGATGGCGAGCGCCACCCTGATCTCCTGAGGCGTGACGGCGCTGATCGCCGCAGGAGAGACGTGGTCGGCGGTGTCCAGCTGCCAGATCCGGCGGAAGGTCTCGGCGGCCGCGGCCCGGCCCGGCCCCGCCGTGGCCTCGAAGGTCGCCAGCGCGTGCATGCCGCGTACGCCGAACTCCACCTCGGCGTTGTTCACCCCGTCCAGTGCTCGCATGCCGAGCTCGGCGTACTCCAGCTGTCCCTTGCCATCGCCCGTCTGGAAGGCGGTCCACGCGGCCACGAGGTAGGAGTAGGCGAGGCGCGGCGAGTCCCGCCAGCCGTGCTGGGTGGCGAACGCGATGGCCTGGTCGGACCAGGCGAGGGACGCGTTGAAGTCGCACATGGCGCCGGTCATCCCGGACAGCTGCGACATGGTCTCGAGCACGACCTGGTCGTAGCGGCGGCTGCGGGCCAGCACGAGCGCCTGCTGGAGGTCGTCGATGGCTCCGACGTAGTCACCGGCGCGCATCCGGGCGGGTCCGCGCTGGGCAAGGAGCACCAGGTTGACGTCGCTGTCTCCCGTCATGGCGATGTCGAGGATCGCACTGTCCTGGAGGGCGGCGACGGCGTCGCCCCCGGCGAGGGCCCGCTGGACGACGGCCGCGGCGAGCATCGCTTTGTACGTCGGCTCGGGCGGTGGATCGCCGGCCGGCACCGCGCTCAGCGCGTCGTCGGCAGCCGGGAGGTCGTTGACGTCCAGCGCCGCCAGGGCGGCGATGACCGCGACCCGATGGTCGGTGCCGGGCGAAGCGCGGGACGCGATGGCGTCGCGTACGAGATCGCCGCGGCCGGAAAGGACCATGTGGAGCCCGTTCGCGCGAAGCATGCTGTCGAGCAGGGCTTGGTCCCCGCCCCGCGATGCGTGCCGCAGCGCGGTCGCGGGTTCGCCGTGCGTGCCGAGCCAGACCGCGGTGGCCCGGTGCTGGCGTGCCGGAGCCTCGACATCGCGACGGGCGAGAGCGGCGAGCAGGCAGCTCCGTAGCAGCGCGTGGTAGCGGTACCACGCCGAGGCACCCGACTGGCTGACGAGCGCGTTCGCGGCGCACAGCCGGTCGAGGAGGGCGCCGGCGTCGGGCCTGCCGGAGAGGTGGGCGGCCAGGTCGATGGAGAGGTGGTGGGGCGCGCAGGTCGCGTAGAGGAACTCGACCAGCTCGGGGTCGAGCCGGTGGACGACCTCGGTCAGGACGTACTCGATCACCGAGCGGACGTCGCCGTCGAAGGACGCGACGACCGCCGCGGGGTCGTCGCCGCCGACCGTCGCCGCGACCACCGCCATCCGCAGCGGCGCGGCCCACCCCTCGGTCAGGCCGACGAGATTCGAGATCGCGTCAGCCGTCATCGGCAGGTTGCTGGCCGCGAACAGCTCGAGCGCTTCGCCGTCGGTGAAGGCGAGGTCCTTGCCGCGTACGTCTGAGAGCGACCCGTCGAGCCGCAGCCGGTGGAGCGCGAGCGACGGCTCGGAACGGCACGCCAGCACCAGCCCCACCTCGGGTGGCAGCTCGGCGAGGAGGATGTCGAGCCCGCGCAGCACCTCGGCGTCGTGGAGCAGATGTACGTCGTCCAGCACGATCCAGCGCACGCCGGCGACCAGGAGCGACTCGACGACCTTCGTGACGAACCTCGGTTCGGTCTCCTGCCGGGGCGGGGTCAGTCCGTCGAGCTGCTCGGTCCTCCCGGGCAGTCCGGCCAGGACGAGGGACTCGATCAACGCGGACCAGAACTCGTACGGCCTGTCGTCCTGCTCCTGCAGGGACAACCAGGCCACCGGCTCCCCGCGGTCAGCGGCGCGGGCGGCCCAGTCGGCCACGAGCATGCTCTTCCCGTAGCCCGCGGGGGCACAGACCAGAGTGAAGCGGCACCGGCCCACGGCATCCTCGACCAACCGATCCCGGCTGACGAACGACGGCTGTATCCGCGGGACGCGCAACCTTGTCGGCGCCACGTACGCGCGGGAACCGGTGTCTAACATCCGCAAACCGTCGCTACTCCTGTCTCCGAGAGGTCTTTACCCGCAACCATCAAAGCAGCGACTCTTCGGCAAAGTAAGGATCAAAGGGCCTATATACGGGGCCAGGGATACGCACAGGCGGGTGGTCGCACTCACCCCTAACGGGTGATACGGCCATGGTCCGACGGGCTAGAGCATGGGAGCCGTGAGCCCCAGGACGCAGAGCCCGGAAGACGCGGCCACGAGCTGGCCCCCGCAGTTCAGGTTCCTGGCGGTCCTGCTGGCATCCGCGGCGGTGGTCATCCTCGTGGCCGGGCTGAACGCAGCCAGCGGCATCCTCGGACCGCTCTTCCTGGCGATGGTGCTGACCATCGTCGTCCACCCGGCACGGACCTGGCTGGCGCAGCGCGTCCCGGCGGGTGTGGCCACCGCACTCTCCATCATCGCGGTCGTCGTCGGGGTCGTCGGTCTCGGCGTGTGCGTGGTCCTGGCGGTGGCTCGCTTCGCCACCTTGCTGGGCACCTACAGCGGTGCCGCCATGGAGCAGGTCGAGGAGCTCACCGACTGGCTCACCAAGGTCGGTATCGGCACGGACGAGGTGCTGAAGATCGTCGAGTCGTTCGACATCTCGAACCTGCTGTCCGTGGTCTCCGGTGCGCTGAACGGGATGTTCGGGGTGCTGTCCACGGTGGTCTTCATCCTGGCGCTGTGCCTGTTCATGGCCATCGACGCGACGGCGCTGCCGAGGCAGCTGGTCTCGATAGGCGGTCGGCGTCCAGCCCTCGTACGGGCCCTGTCCTCGTTCGCAGTCGGGACGCGTCGCTACCTGCTGGTCTCGACGGTGTTCGGCCTGATCGTCGCCGCCCTCGACACGCTGGCCCTCTACCTGCTGGGCGTACCGGCGCCGTGGGTGTGGGGCCTGCTCGCGTTCCTGACCAACTACATCCCGAACATCGGCTTCGTGATCGGCCTGGTGCCACCGGCGATCCTCGCGCTGCTGGACGGCGACCTCTCGCTGATGCTCGCGGTCATCGCCGTCTACTGCCTCCTGAACGTGGTCATCCAGTCGGTGATCCAGCCGAAGATCGTCGGTGAGGCGGTGGGGTTGTCGGTGACGCTGACCTTCCTGTCCCTGATCTTCTGGTCGTGGATCATGGGTCCGATCGGTGCCGTGATGGCGGTCCCGTTCACCCTCTTCGTGCGCGCGGTGCTCGTGGAGGCCGATCCGGAGAAGAGCTGGCTGATGCCGTTCATCGCGGGAAGCGCCCCGGTGGAGCTACTCGGGGATGGTGACGATCTCGATGACGTCGACCCCCAGGGCGCTCAGTAGATCCAGCACACCCTGCAGCTCCTTCGCGTCGGCGAGGTCGCCGACCAGGGTCGTCGTCGCCGGCTGCGTAGCACGGGTCAGGTGCGGGAACGTCTCGAGGACGTCGTCCGACACCGACGAGCCCACCCGGATGAGGATCCGGGTCATGAGCGCATCACGCCGATCAGATGTCCGTTCACGTTGGCTCCAGAGAGTGGCCTTGGACGGTGGTGGTCTGACCAACGTAAGCGGGCCGGCGCCCGGAGCGGTCACCGGAAACGGGCGAGGGTGAGCCGTCGTGCCGCGGGGAACACTGCTCACGTGAACGTGGCTGCCCTCCGGGGCCGGGTGGACGACGTGATCAGCCACGTCCCGCTTCTGCGGAACCTCGCCACCGAGATCATCCGGATCGAGTTCATCGACCGGTGCATGCTGATCGCCGCTCAGGCGCTCCTGGCCATGGTGCCCATGCTGGTCGTGCTCGCGGCCTTCCTGCCCCACCTCGTCGGGACCGCGCTGGAACAGGTCTCGCAGGTCACCGGCGTCGGCGACGAGGCCGTACGCCAGGTGGCGGGGGAGGTCGACCTCGACCAGGTGCGCTCCGAGACCGGCGCGGTCGGCCTGGCGATCACGATCGTGTCGGCGACATCCTTCGGTCGCGCCGTGCAGCGGATGTTCGAGCGGGTCTGGGAGCAGGAGCACGTCGGAGGCCTGCGGGGAGCCCGTCGTTGCCTGTCCTGGGTCGTCGCCTGGCTGGCCTGCCTCGGGGTGGTCAACACGGTCGTCAACCTGCTCACCGATCCTGGGGACCCGCTCCGGCCCCTGCTCCAGATGCTGGGAGCGAGCGCCGTCTGGTGGGGGAGCAGCTGGGTGCTGCTGTCCGGACGCGCCCGAGGATGGCTGCTGCTGCCGGGCGCCGTGCTGACCGGCGTCGTGCAGGTCCTCTACAGCCGAGGCTCGGCGTGGTTGATGCCTGCCTACGTCGAGTCGAACGCCGAGCAGTTCGGCATGCTCGGCGTGATCCTCGCGCTCTCCACCTGGCTGATCGGCTTCGGCGGCATCGTCGTCGGCGGCGCGCTGCTCGGCCGGCTGATCGTCGAGGACCCGGTCATCGCCCGCAACGTGAGGCGGGTGCGTACGGTTCTCACCCGGACCAGGTGAGGCCGGGGGAGCTGGTCTGCGCTGAGGTCGGGCCATGGAGGAAGCAATCGGCCAGTCGCTACCGATCGCGGTGGGTGTGCTCGTCAGCCCCCTCCCGATCGTCGCGCTCGTTCTCATGCTGGTCAGCCGGCGCGCCGGCTCGAACGGCATCGCCTTCGTGCTCGGGTGGCTCGTCGGCATCTTCGTGCTCGGGTCGCTGGTCGCGCTGCTCGCCGACGGTGCCGGTTCCGGGGGCGAGGACCCGCCGCTCTGGGCAGCCCTGCTGAAGCTCGTTCTCGGAGCGCTGCTCCTCCTGCTCGCCGTACGCAGCTGGCAGGGGCGGCCGGCCGAGGGGGAGACCGCGCCCGTCCCGAAGTGGATGGCGTCGATCGACGCCTTCAACGCGTTCAAGGCGTTCGGTGTCGGCGTACTCCTGGGATCGGTCAACCCGAAGAACCTGCTGCTCGTGGTCTCGGCGGGCGCCACGATCGCGACGGCGACATCGGAGACGAACGAGCAGATCATCGCGGTAGCCGTGTTCACCGTCGTGGCGAGCCTGGGTGTGCTCGTGCCGCTCGGCATCTACCTGTTGGCGGGTGAGAGTGCGGCCCGGCTGCTCGAGGGAATCAAGGCCTGGATGATCGCCAACAACGCGGTCATCATGACGATTCTCCTCACCGTGCTCGGGGTAAAGATGGTCGGCGACGGAGTGGGGTCTTTCTGATGGACAACTCGACCTGGATCGCGAGCCTCGTCAGCGCAGCTCTCGTCGTCGCGCACATCACCGTCTGTGTGGTGGCGTTGGGCGTGATCCCCGGCGGCCGGAAGCCGTCGGTGGGCCTGGCCTGGCTGGTCCTCATCCTGGCGGTGCCGGCGTTCGGCCTGCTCGCCTTCCTGCTCTTCGGGAGCACCAGCGTCGGCCGCAAGCGCCGGGAGTGGCAGCGAGAGGTCAACGAGCGGATCAGCGCCGAGCTCAGGTACGACCCCGCGGCCCTGACGGCTCCCGCGGGCCCGACTGCGGGAGCCGTCCGGCTGAACGAGCGCCTGGGATCCTTGCCGCTGACCGGCGACAACCGGATCGAGGTGCACCCTGAGTACGCGGAGACGATCGCAGCGATGACGGCGGACGTACGCCTGGCGCGATCGTTCGTGCACGTCGAGTTCTACATCTCCGCCTGGGACGACGTCACCAGTGACTTCTTCGATGCGCTCGTCGAGGCGGTCGACCGCGGCGTGGAGGTGCGCTTCCTCTTCGACCACCTCGGTTCGCGCGGCATCCCCGGCCACCAGGACATGCTGTCGCGGCTCGAGGGTTCCGGCATCAAGTGGGCACCGATGCTGCCGGTCCGGCCGCTGCGCGGCGAGCTCCGCCGCCCGGACCTGCGCAACCACCGCAAGATCCTCGTCGTCGACGGGGTGGTCGCGTTCGCGGGCTCGCAGAACCTCATCGAGCCCGGCTACGACAAGCCCAAGAACCACAAGGCCGGGCGCGAGTGGGTCGACCTGATGGTCCGGGTCGAGGGCCCGGCGGTGCGGGACCTGGCGATCGTCTTCGCGACCGACTGGTACGCCGAGACCGCCGAGAACATCCGGGACCTGCTCGCTCCGCGAGCACCCTTGGAGGGCGAGCGCAGCGAACGGGCCGCCGAGGGGGTCGCGTGCCAGGTCGTACCGAGCGGTCCCGGCTTCGTGACCGAGAACAATCTGCGCCTGTTCAACACGCTGATCTACGGCGCGCAGTCGCGGATCTGCCTGGTCAGCCCCTACTTCGTGCCGGACGAGTCGCTTCTCTACGCCGTCACGTCCGCCGCCCAGCGGGGTGTCGAGGTCGAGCTGTTCGTGAACGAGGGCGCCGACCAGTTCATGGTCTTCCATGCGCAGCGCTCCTACTACGCCGAGCTCCTCGACGCCGGTGTCCGGATTCGGCTCTACCCGTCGCCGTACGTCCTCCACACCAAGTTCTTCACTGTCGACGACACGATCGCGGTCGTCGGTTCCTCGAACATGGACTACCGCTCCTTCGCGCTCAACTACGAGGTCATCGTGCTGCTCGAGAGCGAGCAGGTGGTCGAGGACCTGCAGGGCGTGCTCGGCGACTACCGGCAGCGGTCGAGCGAGCTGAGCGTCGAGGAGTGGTCGCGGCGCGGGCGCGGGGCGGCGTACGTCGACAACGTCATGCGCCTGACGGCGGCTCTTCAGTAGCCGCCTCATCACTCGCCGCTGCGAGGGCCGCCTCGACGGTCGGATAGACCGGCGGCTCGCCCTCCTCAGCGGCCTTCGTCAGGACGTCGCGGACCTGGCCCACGTCTCCGGCGAGCGCCAGGTCGACGCCGAGGCGCTGCAGATCGGTACGCAGCTGGGTCAGCATCTCGGTGGCGGTGACGTCGATCGACGGTGTCGCCCGGCCGTCGATCACGACCAGCCGAAGGTCTGGCACGTCCATGGCGAGCTCGCGGATCCGCTCGCGTACGAAGTCGGCGTTGACGAACAGGAGAGGCGCCTCGACCCTGACCACCAGGACACCCGGGATCCCTGCGTACGCCGGGTTTCGGCTCTGGTCGACCCACAGCCCCGGGTGCGCGGACGCACTGCCGTCATCGGTCCCCTCGACAGGGGCCAGCGGCGCGATGTGTGGCCGCGACGTCCGCGCGATGAGCAGGACGACCGAGGCGGCGATACCGATCACCAGACCGGGCAGGGTGTCGAAGACGAGCACGCCGATCAGCGCTGCGACCGCGGCCACGAAGTCGGCGCGGGCGCCGAGCTGGTAGAGCTTGGTGACCTGTCCGGTCCGGACGCGCCACAGCCGCCGCAGCGCAGAGATGTCGACGAGCTCGATCACCGCGGCGATCACGATCGCCGCGAGCGTGGCCTCGGGGAGGTCGGCGAAGAGCTTGGTCATGAACAGCAGGGTGAGCAGCGTGAGCACGGCGGCGGTCACCGCCGAGAGCTGCGACTTCGCACCGGCCGAGCCGTTGACGGCGGTCTTGGACAGTGAGCCGTTGACCACCATGCCGCTGGCCAGGCCGGCACCCAGGTTGGAGACGCCCAACCCGAGCAGCTCACGGTTCGGGTCGATGTCGTAGCCGCTCTTGGCGGCGTACGTCTTGGCGGCGCCGAGGCCCTCGGCGAATCCGACGAGCATCACACCGACTGCGGCGGCGATGAGGTCGCGGAACTCGGGACCCGACACGTCCGGGAGCCCGATGGTGGGCAGGCCGGCGTCGATGTGGCCCACGATGGCGAGTCCGTGCTCATCGAGGCCGAGCAGGGCGGTGAGCCCGATGCAGAACAGGGCCACGAACAGTGAGGCGGGAAGGAGCGGCACCAGCCGCCGGAGCACGAGCAGGACGGCGAGGCTGCCCGCCCCGATCGCGATGGTCAGGGCATCGACGTCGCCGAGCTGGCGCAGCAGGTCCCACGCCTTCTCGAAGAAGTTGCCCGAGCCCTTCTCCACGCCGACCAGCGGCGGCAGCTGTCCGATGATGATCGTCAGCGCGAGCCCGATGATGAAGCCTCGCAGGACCGGCTCGCTGATGAAGGCGGCCAGGAAGCCCAGGCGCAGCAGGCCGGCGATGAGCGCGACGATGCCCGTCGCGATGGCCAGGCCGACGGTGAGCGCGACGACGTCGGCGCCACCGGAGGCGAAGGACCCGACGATCCCGGCCGAGAGAGCCGCGGTCGCCGACATCGGCGCGACGATCAGGTGACGCGAGGAGCCGAGCAGGCTGTAGAGGACCAAGGCGGGAACGGCCGCGTAGAGGCCGACGACCGGCGGCACGCCGGCGATGGTGGCGTACGCCAACGACTCCGGTACGAGCACGGCCCACACGGTGAGTCCGGCGAGCACGTCGGACCTGATCCAGGACGGCGAGTAGCCGCTGAACGACGGAGCGAGGAGTCTGGCCACGTTCGGTGAGGCTGCTATGCCGGGCCCGCTCCGGGATCGCCCGGAAGGGGTGAGCCTCCGCTCACCCGTCCCAGAGCAGGATGCGTTGACGGCGTGGGCCCGACGTCCGTACGCCTTCCTCCTCCCTGGATTGGAGCGCCGGTGGCCAAGGGCGACATGGATCCCGACCCGGACGGCCGTACGCCGCTGCGCAGGCTCTACGCAGGGTCGCTGCGTCGCACCCAGGCACGTGCGGAACGGGTGCTGCGGAGAGAGGTCCAAGAGATCACCCCGAAGAAGCGCCATTGGCGTCGCGACCTCGTCGCCGGGCTTCCCGGGGCCATCGCGAGCGTGCCGGACGGGATGGCGTCGAGCGTGCTCGCCGGGGTCAACCCGACCCACGGGCTCTACGCCTCCTTCGCCGGCCCCATCGCAGGCGGTCTGAGCTCCTCGACCCGGATGATGGTGGTCACGACCACCGGCGCCTCGGCGCTGGCCGCCGGCTCGGTCCTGGCCGGCCACGACTCCGACGACCGGTCGGCGGCGATGCTGCTGCTGACGATCGTCGCGGGCGGGGTGATGCTGCTCGCCGCGTTGTTCCGGCTGAGCCGCTACATCAGGTTCGTCTCGTACTCGGTGATGCTCGGCTTCCTCACCGGCGTCTCGGTCAACATCGTGCTCGGCCAGCTCCCGGACATCGCCGGCGTCGACGCCGAGGGGCCCTTCGCCGCGGCCAAGGCGTGGGATCTCCTCACCCGGCTCGACGAGAGCAGTCTGCCCACCGTCGCTACCGGGCTGGGGGCGCTGTTCCTGCTGCTGGTGCTGGCTCCCACCAGACTGGCGGTGGCCTCGTCGCTGGTCGCGCTCGTCCTACCGACCGTCGCCGTCCTGGTGACAGGGGCCGACGTCGTCAGGGTCAAGGACAGCGGCAAGATCCCGCAGGGCCTGCCCCTCCCGCACCTGCCCGACCTGAGCCTGCTCGACATGGACATGGTGACCGGTGGGATCGCCATCGCGGCGCTCGTGCTCATCCAAGGAGCAGGTGTCGCGGAGGCCGTCCCGAACCTCGACGGCAGCAGGTCCTCGATGCGCCGGGACTTCACCGCCCAGGGTCTCGCCAACGTCGCCTCGGGGTTCTTCGGCGGCCAGCCGGTCGGCGGGTCCGTGGGCCAGACGGCCCTCAACGCGACGGCGGGCGCCGTCTCCCGGTGGGGCGCGATCTGGGCGGGCATCTGGATGGCGGTGATCCTCGTGCTGCTCTCGGGGATCGTCGGCGAGGTCGCGATGCCGACCCTCGCCGCGGTGCTCATCTACGCCGGGGCGACGTCCATCCATCCCCGCGAGGTGGTGGCCGTCGCGCGGACCGGCGTCATCCCCGCCGTCGCGATGACGGCGACCTTCGTCGCCGTCCTCCTGCTGCCGGTCGCGCAGGCGGTCGGCATCGGGGTGGTCGCCTCGCTCCTGCTGCAGCTGCGGCAGGACTCCCTGGACCTCAGGCTGGTACGCATCGAGCGAAACCCGGAGGGGCGCTTCATCGAGAGCCCGGTGCCGCGGACGCTGACGCGTGGCGAGCTGGTCGTGCTCGAGGCGTACGGCTCGTTGTTCTATGCCGGGGCGAGGACGCTGCAGCGTCGGCTGCCGTTCCCTCCCGAAGAGGCAGCGCCGGACCAGGGCGAGGAGCCTGCCACCGCGGTGGTGCTGCGGCTGCGGGGGCGTACGACGCTGGGCGCCACGTTCCTGAAGGTCGTCGGAGACTACGCCCGGGATCTGCAGGCAGCCGACGCCCGCCTCTACCTGTCCGGCGTCGACCCGGACCTGGTCGAGCGCTGGTCGGCGGACGGCACGCTCGAACGGCTCAGCGGGGTCCACATCGAGCCAGCCACCCAGATCCTGGGGGAGTCCACGCACGCCGCGGTGGTGGCGTCCCGGGAGCCACCCGCCGACCGGACCGAGTGACCCGGAAGGTCACCCGATGCGGGTGAGCAGCACGAGCCCATCGCGTCCTAGCGTCAGAATCGTCCTGCCGCCCGGCAGGCGCGTGATACGTGGGAGGCACGATGGAACGCGGCCCGGTCGAGATCCTGTTCCTTTCAATGTCGGAGGACGTCGAGCTCGGCGACCTCGCGGCGGTGCTGCGGCAACCGGTCGAGAGCGGAGTGATCCGGATCATCGACTGCGTGCTGATGGCCAAGTACGCCGACGGTAGTTTCCGGGCCCTTGACCTGGAGGAGGCGGAGGGTCTGCCCGTCGAGCTGGAGGGCCTTCAGATCGACGCCAACGACCTGCTGAGCGACACCGACATCGAGCTGTTCGCCACCGCCCTCGAGCCCGGCCAGGCCGGCCTCGCGGTCGTCTACGAACAGGTCTGGGCCCGGGAGGCCGTCGGACGCATCCGGAGCGTCGGTGCCGAGGTCGAGCTGTTCTTGCGCGTGCCGCCCGAGGACGTCGACGTCGCCTTCGCATCCGCCACCCGCTAGAGAGGAGACACGCTATGTTGCGCAGACGCGCCGGCCGGCCCGGCCTCATCGGCGCCGCCGCACGTACGGCAGTCATCGCCGGCACCGCCACCGCCACGTCGAACGCCGTCAACCGCCGGCAGGCGGCCAAGGCCCAGGAGCAGGCCGAGGCACAGGCGTACGAGCAACAGCAGTACGCCGCGGCCCAGCCGCCCGCCCAGCCGCCCGCACCGCCGCCTGCTCCGCCGCCTGCTCCGGCGGCTCCGGAGCAGAGCGATCTGACCGGGCAGCTCGCCAAGCTGGGTGAGCTGCACAGCCAGGGCGTGCTCAGCGACGAGGAGTTCGCAGCCGCCAAGCAGCGACTGCTCAGCTGACGGATAACAGGAGCGGGGGAGGACATGACGACCGGAACTCTGACCGTGTGGAAGTTCGACACTCCTGACGGCGCCGAGGAGACCATGCACGCGCTGGAGGAGTTTGCCCGCGAGGGCCTCATCGACCTCCACGACGCCGCGGCGCTCTCCTGGCCGTCGAGCACCACGAAGCTGACGAGCGAGCTGCACCCAGCCGCGGACGGGGACGAGGGAGAGCTGGGCGAGTCCTTCTGGGGGCTCCTGCTCGGCTACATCTTCTTCGTGCCGCTGCTCGGCGCGGCCCTGGGCACCGCCACCGGGCTGTCCTCAGGAGCACTGAGCGGCGTCGGGATCGACGACGGCTTCATCAACAGGGTCCGTGACCGCGTCACCCCGGGGACCTCGGCACTGTTCGTGCTGACCACGGACAGTGTCGTCGACGCGGTCCTGGACGCGCTCGGAGGGCGCCTGCCCTCCGACCCGATCTTCACCGACCTGACCGATGGCCAGGAAGCAGCGCTGCGCGACGTCTTCGGTGCCGGAGGATCGCCCGTTGCGGGTGAGCCTGCCGGCGCTGAAGCGGCCTAACTTCTCGTCCACTGAAGCGGTCGACGAGAAACCGCTACGACCACAGGGAGTACCCCATCATGAGCACCACCACACCACGAGGCGGAGGCTACGACACTCCGGTCAAGACCGCCTTCGCCTTCTCCGGCGCGATCTTCGCAGGCACCATCCTCACGACAGTAGGCATCTTCCAGATCCTCTCCGGCATCGCTGCCTTGTTCGAGGACACGGTCTACGTCAAGGGCGTCGACTACGTCTACAAGTTCGATCTCACCGCCTGGGGCTGGATCCACATCGTCCTCGGGGCGATCGCGATAGCCGTCGGCATCGGCTTGCTCCTCGGACAGACCTGGGCACGCATCTCCGGCATCGCGATCGCGGTCATCGGCTCGGTCTCCGCGTTCGCGTTCATGCCCTACTACCCGTGGTGGGCGCTCGCGATGCTGGCGCTCTACATCTTCGTCATCTGGTCGCTCGCACAGCTGATGTCGAGCCGTGCCGAGCTCTGACATGGCTAGCTCCGACATCCCCAGCTCCGACCACCCGAGCCCCGTACGGGGCTCGGGTGCCGAGCCGGATCCGGGCGCGGCCGCGCCGGCTCCGGAGCGTCGCGTGGGCTCCGGGTCCGTGTTCGAGGGGCTCGGGGACTATTGGGGCCTGGTCCTGGCGTACGGGCTGGTCACCACGGTGCTCGGCGTCATCCTGGCGGTCTGGCCGAAGCAGACGCTCGTCGTTCTCGCGGTGATCGTGGCGATCCAGATCATCGTGTCGGGAGTGTTCCGCCTCATCGCCGCCATAGCCGGCCGCTCGATGGACGGCGGCCTGCGAGCGGTCGTCGGCTTCTCGGGTGCGCTGGCGATCATCGTCGGCCTGCTGTTCCTGCGTGACCCGGTGCAGACGCTGCTCATCGTCACCCTCCTGCTCGGAGCCTGGTGGGTCATCGGAGGCATCGTCGACATCATCGGCGCCGTCCTCCGGCCGGACCCGGGCCGCCGGATGTGGGACATCTCCGCCGGGGCCATCACGGTCCTCGCCGGTGCTGTGCTCCTCATCAACCCGGAGCTGTCCCTGGGTGCGCTCCTGGTGGTCTCCTGCGTCTGGCTGATCGCCGTCGGCCTCATCGCCATCGTGATGGCCTTCCGCCTCCGCGCCGAGGCCAACAGCTGAGGCTCCGGGATACGAGGATCCGACGGCCCGGCCGAGAGCGAGCACGATCGCCTCGGCCGGGCCGCCGGGTTCAGATGAGGTTCAGGCTCCGCGCCACCGCCAGCGCCTGACTGCGGCGTGAGGCGCCGAGCTTGGCGTACAGACTGCTGACGTGGGTCTTCACCGTGTTCTCGGAGACGAAGAGCGCGGCGCTGATGTCGGCGTACGTCGATCCACGGGCGAGCTCACGAAGGACGTCGCGCTCCCGGGCGCTCAGGCCGGGGAGCGGCCCGGCCGACTCGTCGACCGTCTCGGTCGGCCGAGGCGTGCCCTGGTCGAAGTACGTCGTCAGGCTCGGCATGTCCGCGATGCCGGACGAGATCCGGCCGACCCAGCGCTGCGGCCGCAGCGCGGGGAACCGGCCCAGCATGGTCTGGACGGGCGTCCCCTGTCGTGTCCAGCCGAGGAACGGGATCGCGTTCTGGCGTACCTCCGTCTCGATGGCGACCTGCTGGAGATGCTCGGCGGCCGCATCCGTGTCGCCCAGCTCGTGAAGCAGCTCAGCGCGGCCGACGAGCGCGATCCCTCGGGTCATCGGCTGGGACCAGGTCGTCTCCTGGGCGGCGGTGTCGAAGTGGTCCGCGGCGAGTCGCCGGTTTCCGTCGAGGTCGGCGCGCAGCGCCTTGACCAGCGCGGCCTCGCCGTTCATCCCGCGCTCGGTGAGCTCGGCCTCCACGGACTTCAGCGAACGACGGTCGGTGGCCAGCGCGGCCAGCTCGGCGCGGTTGAGCAGAAGCGCGACCTGCAGGTGGTCCGGCAGCCGGAAGGCCCCGGGCAGGTCCAACGGCTCGCCGAGGATCTGGCGGGCGCGTACGACCGAGTGGTCGGACAGGGTGATGTGTGCCTCCCGGATCCTCATCCAGAACCGGGTGCACAGGTCCGCGGGATGGAGCGTTGCGTCCGGGATGGGCGCCAGCTCGAGCCAGGGGAGCTGTGCGGTGCGCGCCAGGGCTGCGGCCAGCGCCGTCCGGGTGCGGGTGAAGTCGCTGCGAGGGCTCTGCTGCCGACCTTGGCCGGCCCGCTCGAGCAGAGTGGCGGCCTCATCCGCGATCTCTCCGCAGGCCGCCTCGCGACCGAGCATGTACTCGGTCATCGCCAGATGGCTGGAGGCATCGGCCCCGACCGCCGGCATGTCCCAGGTGCGGGCCAGCCCGATGGCCGAGGTGAGGCTCTGCTCCGCCTCCAGCAGCTGACCGAGCCAGCTCTGGGTGATGCCGAGCTCGGTGAGCAGCTGCGGCAGGATGTCCGCCTCGCCGCCGGTGCCGTGCCTGCCCCGGACCACCTCGGCCGCCCGGTCCGCCGCCGGGCGGAGGGGCTCGAGGCCGAGTCGGGCCCGCATCAGACCGATGCAGGCGAGCTCCTCCTCCGACATCGCCGCCGACTCCGCCAGGCACCGGTCGAGCCAGTGCTCGGCCTCGGGTACGTCGCCGTCGAGCCAGGCCTCGATCGCGAGGGCCAGCCACGCTCTCGGGGTGGTTTCGACGTGCTCGGCGAGGTTGCGTGCAAAGGTGCTGAGGCGGTCGCCGTTGCCCCGCATCACGGCCCGGATGCCGTCGTCGGCGAGCACGACCGCCATCTCCTCATGGGCCCCGACGGCCTCGAGCCGCCGCAGCGCGCCTCGCGCCTCGCCACGCGTCCGGTCGATCCGGACGGCACGCACCACAGTCGATCGTGCCCGGGCGATGTCGACCCCGCCGGCGACCAGCCGGCGGCGTACGACCTCCGCGAGCAGCGGATGGATCCGGTAGGCCTCCTCGCCCCCGGCGTCGGGGACGAGCGGGACCGCGCGCGTCACCAGCAGCCCGGTGCTCTCCAGATCGGCCAGCGTCTCTCCGGCGCTCGGGTCCTGAGAGAGATGGGCGGCGGTCCTGGCGGTCACCACGGTCTCGGCGGACGTGCACAGCAGCAGGTGTCTTGCGCGTGCGGACAGCGACGCGAACACCTCGCTGGCCACCCGGTCACCGAGGCCGACGGTTCCGTCCTCGAAAGCGGCCTCGCCCGCCCTGCCTGGCGGGCTTGCGTGGACCGACCGGGCTGCGAGAACGACCGCGGCACACCAGCCGCGGGCCTGCTGGACGATGGCGTCGATGACGGGCCTGGAGTGGGTGCGGGCGTGCTCGACGATGAGCGCCTCGGCCTCGGCGTCGGTCAGCTGCAGCACGTTGCCTCGTACGACCGAGAAGTTGCCCAGAAGCTCCGGCACGAGCCTGGTGAAGGGCAGGTCCCACCGGCTGATCATCACCAGCCGCATCGAGTCGGGATCGTCGTTGAGCCTCTCGTTGAGCATCCGGTGTGTGGCGGCGCGCAGCAGGTGTGCGTCGTCGATGACGATGCGCGGGGGAGTGCCCCCTGCTGCCTCGTCGAGCATGTCGGAGAGCTGGTCGGGGGTCATCGACTCGTCGGCGTCCACCCAGCGCTGTGCGCGTGGGGGTTCGTCAC
Organism: Nocardioides sp. NPDC127503; assembly: GCF_040302165.1. NCBI lineage: Bacteria > Bacillati > Actinomycetota > Actinomycetes > Propionibacteriales > Nocardioidaceae > Nocardioides > Nocardioides sp. NPDC127503. The sequence goes on from NZ_JBEORH010000001.1 coordinate 189,703, forward strand.
CGGTCTGCTGTCGAAGCCATCCGGCGACCCCCAGGGTCTTGCCGGCACCGGCGGGCGCGATCAGCAGCGTGATCGCGGCATCGGCAGAGCGGTCGAGGTCTGCCCACAAGGAGCGGCGCGGCACGTAGACCCTCGGGAGGCGAGGCCATGGGGCGCTGGCGGGGTCGTCACCTGCCCTCGATGTGGGTACCACCACCGGCGCCTCGCGGCGCGGCATCGGTGCGGGTCCTTCTGTCGTCGAGTCTGTAGCGGGCGCTGACCTGCTGCGCTGCACAACCCCTCCCCTCAGTCAGAGCTCAGATGCCACGCCGGCGTCGTGCGCTCGTGCTGGGGGGAGTGTGCTGATGAGCGGCACCGCGCCGTCGGTGAGCCAGGCATGATTGTCCGGACTTCCCGCGATGCTTCTCAAAGTAAATGGCGAAAGATTGAGAAGGATCACCTATTTCAGGTGACCCGGCTCAGATCATCTTCGGGAACGTCATCAGCACGACCGCCAGGAGCACGAAGCCGACGCCGCCGATGCAGAGCAGTGCCCACTGAGCGCTGCGGCGGCGCATCCGCTCGGAGAGGGCCGCGAAGAAGAGCACGGAGGCGAAGCCGATGGTCAGCACCGTGTAGTTGTCGCCGCGCTGGTTGTTGCGAAGCGCCTGGCGGAACTTGCGGTCGGCAGTTGCGTCCGCGGCTCTCGCGTCCACGGACTCGGGGATGACGTACTCCTCCATGTCGAACGGCGTGGCCGGAGCGTCGGGATCCTTCAACGGCCGGGTGTCGAGCCATGCCGGGAAGACGGTCGCCAGCGGCTCCGGGAACCGCGCCTGGAGGAACTCGGTGAGCTCGGTGTCGCCGCTCTGATAGGCCTGGAGCCACTGCGTGAACAGGGAGACCTGGACCGACAGCTTCCGGTTGGCCGTGGACTCCAGCCGGGCGGCCTCGATCCGGTTCGTGGACGCCTGCGAGAACGAGATCGACATGGCGCCGCTCCACTTGCTGGCCTGGAAGCCGGTCCAGGCGGTCAGGATCGCCGTCACCGACAGCAGCAGGATCGCGATCAGCTCGCGCCAGTCCGTACGCGAGTGCTGAGGGGCCTCCGAGGTCGTCACGATCCCAGCGTGCGTGCCCCGGGAGGTGTCGGTGATCGCCGGAAAGGGGTGAACCAGCGGGTCAGGTCCGGTGGATGGCGGGGAACTCGTAGCTCTGGTCGAGGACAGCGGCGTCGGGTTCATACATGCGCATGACCGGACGGAAGTCGCCGGCCGGGCTGGGGAGCCAGTTGGCGGCTTCCTTCTCCCCGGGAGGGCGCTCATGGCTGATGGTGATGGTCAGGGCCCCGTCGTCGTCGAGGACGAGGCCGGGCGTGCGGTCGCCGATCGAGAACCTTTGAATCGGGTTCTCGACAAGGTAGAAGTCCGGAACGGAGTACATCGTGAGCGACCAGAAGGCGTGTACCGGTGGGGTCGGGTGCAGGCGCAGGGTGTAGGTGCGGTCGCCGTTGAGCTGCTCGCCGCGGTCGTCGACATAGGTCATGATGTAGGCCGCCTCGTACGCGTGGTTGCCCCACAAGCCGCCGATCGCCGCGGCGGCTCGCTCGATGATCCGCAGCTTCGGGTCGGCTATCTTGAACCGGTCATCATCGAGCGCCCCGACCTCGAAGAAGTCCAGGTTGTAGTCGAACGCGTGGAAGGTCAGCTTCCAGCCGTTCACCTCCGGGCTATGGCCCGAGACCAACGCCTGGTGCAGGGCCGCCTTGGCCTCTTCGAGGCCCGCCGCGAGGTCCGCTCGCGCCTCCATCGACAGGTTCGGGTACGGCGATGGGCCCTCCTGAGCCGTGCCGAGCGGGGCGAGGCTCTCCTGCAGCGGCAGGTCCCGGGCGGCAGGCGGGAACTGCTGCGACCAGACGCGCAGCTTCTCCAGGAACATCAGCTCGTCCGGCGCCGCGGGGTCGGGCGTTTCGAGACCGACCGCCTTCGCGTCCGGGTCGACCGGGGTGAGGGTGGTCGCGTCCTGCAGGGCGTGCACGGCCGGGATGTCCTCGTCGCCGGCGACTGACCAGCGCCCCACGATCGAGGCGACCGTGGTCGGGAACCGGATGAGTGTGTGCCCGTCGGGACGATCTCCCTCCCAGCCGGGCGGCACCAGGAGGAAGTCGCCCTCGCCGGTGCCGGTGGCGCGGTGCCCGACGTAGGCGAAGTTGTTGGTCCACGCGTCGACGAACTGCAGCACGTAATAGCGACCCTCTGCGTCTGGCACGTGCAACGCCAACGGGCCGACGCTCAGGTCGAGCTGCGCCATCGAGTAGATCGTGTCGTTGTTGATCGTGACGAACGTGTCCTCCGGCCCAGCCAGCTTGCGGGCGTGGCTGAAGGTGTTGAACGGTGCCGCCGGATTCGCCCCCACCCCGTCGGTGACATAGCGCGTCACCTGGTCCAGGTTGAACACCAGGGGAAAGCCGTACAGGTAGGCCTGGGTGACCTTCGCAGGCTCGGTGGTGGACTCCATGATGTGTGCCCCTCTCAGGATCTGGCGCGTGCTGTCAGCCTCCGCAAGCCTGGTGATCTCGGCCTCGCCTGGTTCAGGTGAGCCCGACGCCGGTCCCCAGCCTCTAGAGGGCCATCTGGTCAGGGGGTAGGTCGCCCCGGTGCGGGTCGCGATAGCCGCCCGCGGCGGTTGGTCGCGCATGGCCTGTGGGCTCGTCGTCGTCCTGCTCGACCCACGCGACGGAGTCCTCGTACGCCTCCCGGGTGGCCTCCCAGATCACGGCGGTGCCCTGGTAGACGGAGCCTTCCGGACCGAGCGTGCCGTCGGTCTGGAGCTGGCGCACCAGCCGCTCGTTGTCGGTGACGATCACCAGCCTGCTGCCGAGGTCGGCGAGCCCGGCGGCGTACGTCCCCAGCACCTCGAGCAGCGTGGCGCCGGCATCGTCCGCGCCACGCAGCCGCAGGATCACCACAGACCTGCGTGAGGCCGGCGTCAGGTCCGGCATCTGCGAGCGCAGCGCGGTGGCGGTGGCGAAGAAGATCGGCCCGTACGGCTGGAGGACCACGACCTCGCGTTCGCCGAGGCTCCCCGGCGGGTTGGTCTCGATGACCCGCTGGTCCGCGCCCATCACGAGCCGGCGCGTCACCAGCCGCGAAGACTGGCCGATCACGAAGAGCAGTACCGATAGCCCGACACCGACCAGCACCGCGTACTGCAACGGCATCAGCAAGGTGAGCACCAGGGTCGTCAGCATCACCGTCAGCGGCACCGGCCCGGTCCTGGCGACCGCGATCAGCTTGGCCGGTTTGACCGTGCTGACGCCGACCACGATCAGCAGTCCGGCGAGGGCCGGCATGGCGACGTGCTCGACGACGCCGGCGAAGAGGACGATGACGGCGGCCATGACGGCGGCCGCGACCAGGAGCGAGAACCGGTTCCGGGCGCCTGCGTTGACGACCAGCGAGGTGGCCGACATCGACCCGCCCACGGGTACGCCGCGGAAGAGGCCGGAGGCGATGTTGCCCGCTCCCTGGCCGATGAAGTCGCGCGAGGGACTGGTGGTGCCGTCCGGGTTCGGGAAGCCCGCCGAGACCCCGGCGCCCTGAACCAGACCGACGAACGCGAGCGCGGCGGCGGGGAGGAGGAGGTCGATCGTGGCCGACAGGTCGGGGAACACCGGGAGCGGCAACGAGCCGGGTACCTCGGCGACGTCGGCGACCAGTGCCACGGTGTCGCTGCCCAGCGCGTTGAGCGCGGCAGCCAGCCCGGAGCCCACGGCGACGGCCACCACCAGTCCGGTGGCGCCCAGGCGGGTGCGCTGCAGGACGAGGATACCGGCGACTGTGGTCAGGCCGACCACCAGCGACGCGAGGTCGACACCGGGAAGGTGCAGGAGCAGGTCCAGCGCCGCGGTGACGCGGTTGCTTCCCTGGGAGTCGTAGCCAGTGAAGTTGTCGAGCTGTCCGAGCACGATGCTGATCCCGACCGCGGAGATGAACCCGGTCATCACCGACTTGGACACGAACCGCAGCAGCCTGCCCAGGCGGAGCGCGCCGGCGACGATCATGACCACGCCGGTGAGGATCGACAGGGTCGCGAGCGCTCGCACCGGGTCGTCGTACGCATCGAGGTCGACGTCGGCGACGATGATCGCCATCGCCCCGGTGCCCTGGATCGCCATCGCGGCGGTCCCGGTGAACAGTGCCCCGCCGGCGAGCCCGAACAGGTAGCCGTAGAGCCCGGCGACCGGGTTCACCCCGGCGAGGAGGCCGCTGGCGAGCCCGTCCGGGACGGACTCGATGCCGAGTACGGCGCCGGCAGCCGCATCGCGTCGGACCGTACTCCGATCGAAGAGATGGCGAGGCAGAGTGATGCGCTCGCGCAGCCAGGTCAGCACCGCACCATCGCAGCGCCGCTGGCGTGGGGCCGCCTCACCTGACTCGGGTGAGGCGGTTACCTCGAACTTACGAACCGAAACGGGTTCCGTATTCCAGGCGTAACCAGTCCGAAACGGCTGGGCCGAAGGCTTGATGCCATGACCAAGCCCCTCCGCGACGCCCACCGCCACATCGGCCGGCTGCCGGCGTACCCGTTCTACGGAGGCCCGGCGATCACCGCCGACGTCACCGCACGCGGCACGGTGAAGGAGCTGGTCGCCGACCTCGACGCCGATCGGATCGAGCGGGCGCTGGTGCTGCCGAACTACGGCGTGCCCGACCCGGACGCCGCCTTCGCCCTCAACTCGCTGGCGATCGAGGCCGCCCAGAGCGACGACCGGATCCGGTGCGGCCTGTGGGTCTCGCCCAAGGCGGCCGACTCGGCCCGCAACGACGCGGCCCTCGCCCTCGCCGGCGAAGAGGGCGTGGCCGCCCTCAAGACGAGCTTCCTCCTCGGCGGCCATCCCACCGACCCCGAGTGCCTCGAGCAGCTCGACAAGGTCTTCGCCGCCGCCCGTGAGCACGACCTGACCGTGCACGTGCACACCTCGCCCGGCGCGGCCTCCGACGTCGACCAGATCGGCACGCTCGTGGAGCGCTACGCCCGGGACGTACGTCTCCATCTCGTGCACCTCGGCGGCGGGATGAGCGGCCACATGAAGCTCATCGGCGGCCGGCTCTTCGACTGGATCGAGGCCGGGATGCAGGTCTACACCGACACCAGCTGGGCGATCGGCTTCGCGCCGGCCTGGCTGGTCCAGGAGATCGAGCGCCGCGGCGTCGGGCACGACCGCATCCTCTTCGCCACCGACGCGCCTTGGGGCGACTTCGCCGGCGAGCACGCCCGGCTGGCTGCCGCGGCCGGTGACGGCGAGCTGGCCGACGCCTTCTTCCACCACAACTTCTCAGCCCTCTACGGCTGAGACCGGCAGCTCGACTGCCGCCGCTCGTCAAGGACGACGAGTCCGCTCCCACCCTGCATCGCCCATCCGACCTCTTTTGGAGACCCCAGTGACCACTGACACCGCTGACATCGACGCCCAGATCGCCGAGAACATGGCCAAGTCGCTCGGCGAGATCCCGCACCCCTCGCAGCAGCCGGGCACCAACATCTACGGCTCGACGAAGATCTTCCCCGACTACCAGGCCGAGGACGGCGAGACGTACTTCACCCTCGTCCACGGCATCCCGCACGAGTCCTCCGTCAGCTTCGTCGCCGTCCTGCAGGCGACCCGGGCGCTGCGCAAGGGCTTCGAATCCGCCGTCTACTTCTACGGTCCCGGGACGCTGGCGTGCATGGCCTCGCGGGGCTTCCCGACGATGGGCGACGCCGCGTTCCCGGGGGAGACCAACGTCAACGGCGCGATCGAGACGTTCATCAAGGAGGGCGGCACCGTCTTCTGCTGCCGCTTCGGGATGGCGCTGCACGGCCTGCGCGAGGAGGACCTGATCGAAGGCGTCGTGCCCTCGCACCCGCTCGACGTCCAGGACGCGCTGATCCACTACGCCCGCAAGGGCGCCATCATCAACTCGACCTACAACCTCTGAGGGCTCGGCCATGACCTCGCCGATCTCGTCCAGCACCCGCGTCGACGTCGCCATCCAGGGGATCCGCCTGCTCGACGCGCCCGTCGCCCGCCGCTCGGGCGCGGGGCCGAGCGACGACGGGCACGTCCTCCTGGACGGGGTCGGCGCGGCCATCCCGCTCAACCCCCGCAGCCCCTATTCCGTACGCGGCGGCAAGCTGCTCCTCGATGGCGCCGACACCGGTCTCGGGGTCGAGGCCGTCGCCCGGCCTCGCTTCTACGACCTGGAGACCGCAGACGGCGTCGGATACGACAAGATCGCCCGCCTGCACTCGGCCAACGTGCTCGCCACCACCGTCGTGCAGACCTGTGCGCGCTACGCGGTGGAGGAGCGCTGCCGGTTCTGCGCGATCGAGGAGTCGCTGCGCCAGGGCTCCACGATCGCGGTCAAGCAGCCCGCCCAGCTCGCCGAGGTCGCCAAGGCGGCGTTCGAGCTCGACGGGGTCACCCAGATGGTGATGACCACCGGCACCTCCCGGGGCCGCGACCGCGGGGCGACCCATCTGGCGCGCTGCGTACGCGCGGTGCGCGAGGCGGTGCCCGACCTCCCCATCCAGGTGCAGTGCGAGCCACCTGGCGACCTCGCCTCGATCCAGGAGCTGTACGACGCCGGTGCCCGCTCGATCGGGATCCACGTCGAGTCCCTCGACGAGTCGGCGCGGCTTCGCTGGATGCCGGGCAAGGGATCGGTGCCCATGAGTGAATACAGGGCAGCCTGGGCCGAGGCGGTCCGGGTCTTCGGCTGGAACCAGGTCTCGACCTACCTCCTGGTCGGTCTCGGCGAGGATCCCGACGAGCTGGTCGCCGGCTGCGAGGAGCTCATCGCCATGGGCGTCTATCCCTTCGTCGTGCCCTACCGTCCGCTGGCGGGCACCCTCGCCAAGGACGTCGACGGCATCGACGCGCCGCCGCACGCCGACGTCTACCGGGTCACGTCCCGGGTCGCCGCGCTGCTGCGCCGGGCCGGCATGGCCGGTGCGGACCAGGCTGCCGGCTGCGCGTCGTGCGGTGCCTGCTCCGCGCTCGGTGCCTGTGGTGAGGAGTCGGCATGACCGAGCTCCTCGACGACGTCATCCTCGCTGGTGCCGTACGCCGCTCCCCGAGCCTCGAGGGCTACACCGTGGCCCGGGCCGAGACCGCGGCCGACCTGGAGGCGTACCTCCGGCTGCGCCGAGAGGTCTTCGTGACCGAGCAGGGCCTCTTCCCGGGCTCCGACCTCGACGACGTCGACGACGACCCCCGCCGGATCGTCCTGCTCGCCCGCTCGGACGACCGCGAGCTCCTGGGCGGCGTACGCCTTCATCCGGCGCAGCCGGATGCTCGCGACGTGGGCTGGTGGCGGGGGAGCCGGCTGGCGGTCAAGCAGGACGCACGCCAGCTTCTCGGTGTCGGTGCGGCGCTGGTCCGGGCGGCCTGCGCCTCGGCCGAGCAGGCCGGTGCGCTCCGCTTCGACGCCACCGTCCAGTCGCGGAACGAAGCGCTGTTCCGCAGGCTCGGCTGGATCCCGCGCGAGCGGATCCACCTCCATGACATGACCCATGTCGTGATGGAGTGGCCGGTCCGGCGCATCCGGCAGCTGTCCGAGGCCACCAAGTCGCCACTGGGCGATCTGGTCGGTGCCCTGGTGGGGCAGTCGACCCCGGGATTCCGGGGCGACGACGGGGCCCCGGTCCCGGGCACCGACCTGGTCGCGGCCTGCGACGCGATCCTTCCCTCGATGGTCGAGCGCGACCCCGAGTGGGCCGGGTGGTGCGCGGTCCTCGTCAACGTCAATGACCTCTCCGCGATGGGCGCGGAGCCTGTCGGGCTGCTCGACGCCATCGGCGCTCGCGACGCCTCCTTCGCCCGCCGGATCGTGCGCGGCCTGGCCGAGGCCGCGCAGGCGTGGGGCGTACCCGTCCTCGGTGGGCACACCCAGCTCGGCGTCCCGGCCGCGCTCTCGGTGACCGCTCTGGGGCGCACCGAGCGGCCGGTCCCGGGCGGCGGGGGAGCACCCGGCCACCTCCTTCGGCTGAGCGCGGACCTGGGCGGAGGATGGCGGCCCGGCTACCGCGGCCGCCAATGGGACTCGTCCTCGCACCGCACCTCCGCGGAGCTGCGGGCACTGTCCGGAGTCGTGCCCTCGCTGGCGCCGACGGCGGCCAAGGACGTCAGCATGGCCGGAGTGGTCGGCACCGCGGGGATGCTGGCTGAGGCGAGCGGCTGCCGGGCGATCATCGATGTCGGCGCCGTCCCCACTCCGCCCGCCGCCTCGACCGCGGACTGGCTCACCTGCTTCCCGGGCTTCGCGATGCTCACCGCGGAGACGCCCGGCCGCACCGAACCCGAGCTGCCCGGCTTCCTCTCCTCAGCCGTCTGCGGCGAGCTCGTCCCCGGCACGGGCGTCGGCCTGCGCTGGCCGGACGGCACCGTCACCGACGCCATCGACCACACCGTCACCGGACTAGGACCCGCTTCATGACCACCAAGCCCAACACCCAGCGCGGCACCGCCGTGGCCGCCGTCTGCGCCGGCTTCGGCCGCGACGTGGACCAGAACCTCGCCCAGATCGGCGGCCTCATCGAGGACGCCCGCCGGGCCGGCGTCGGCCTGCTCGCTCTCCCCGAGGCTTGTCTCGGCGGCTACCTCTCCGTGCTCGGCGCCGGTCGCGACGGCAGCCACGACGAGACGCCGGAGGACCTCCCGCCGGTGATGGACATCGACGGCCCAGAGCTCCGGCGGGTCGCCGAGCTGGCGGGAGACATGACCGTGGTCGTCGGGTTGTGCGAGTCCGATGGCACGGACCGCTACAACACCGCTGCCGTCGTCACCGGCGACGGCGTGCTCGGCGCCCACCGCAAGGTGCACCAGCCGCTCGGCGAGAACCTCTACTACGCGGCCGGGGACGGGTTCGGCTGCGTGGACACGCCAGCCGGCCGGATCGGCACCTTGATCTGCTACGACAAGGCGTTCCCCGAGGGAGCGCGGGCGCTGGCCGTCGACGGCGCCGAGATCATCGCCTGCATCTCCGCCTGGCCGGCCTCCCGCACCGCCACCAGCGCCTCGATCGAGGACGACCGGTGGACGAAGCGGTTCAACCTCTTCGACGCCGCCCGGGCTCTCGAGAACCAGGTGGTCTGGCTGGCCTCCAACCAGCACGGGACCTTCGGCAAGCTCCGCTTCGTCGCCAACGCGAAGGTGGTCGGCCCGGGAGGCGACATCCTGGCGACCACCGGCGTCGACGCCGGCATGGCCGTGGCCGAGCTCGACGTACCCAGCGCTCTGACGACGGCGCGGCGGGCGATGTTCCACCTCCGTGACCGCCGGCCCGAGGCGTACCCGTCCACGCTGGCGACCGCCGAGCCGCTCTCCCAGGTGGGTGATGGTCATGCCTGAGATGACCTTCACCGTGCGCTGGCCGGATGGCAGGGTCGAGGACTGCTACTCACCCTCGCTGGTGGTGCACGACCATCTGGTGACCGGCCGGACGTACGCCGTCGAGGACTTCCTCGACCGCAGCCTCACCGCCCTGGCCACCGCCTCCGAGCGGGTGCGGGTGAAGTTCGGCTTCGCCTGCACCAGCGCGATGGCGACCTCCGACCAGCTGCGGGCCTCGGCCGCGACGTACGCATCCGACCAGCGCGTCACCGTCCTCGCCATGCACCCGCCCCTTCCGCTCACCCCGAACCCGCAGGAGACCCGATGACCACCCACCGCGCCACCGTCGCGATCGTCGGCGGCGGGCAGGCCGGCCTGGCCGCGAGCTGGTTCCTCGTCCGTGACGGGGTCGACCACGTCGTCCTCGAGGCGGGCACGGCCGGCCACGAGTGGGCCGACACCCGCTGGGACAACTTCACCCTCGTGACGCCCAACTGGCACTGCCGTCTGCCCGGCTACGAGTACGCCGGGCCCGACCCGGATGGCTTCATGACCCGCGACGAGGTGGTGGCGTGGCTCGCCGGGTATGCGCCGACCTTCGGCCCACCGCTGCGCGAGCACACCCGGGTGACCTCGCTGACCCAGCGCGCCGGAAGCGGGTTCCTGGTCGAGGCCGAGGGTCCCGAGGGCGCCGAGGCCTGGGAGGTCGAGCACGTCGTGGTCGCCACCGGCGGCTACCACGTACCGGTGATCCCGGCCTGGGCGCCCGCGCTCGACCCCGCCATCGACCAGCTGCACTCGGCCGACTACAAGAGCGCCTCGGGGCTTCGCCCGGGCGGCGTGCTGGTGGTCGGCTCGGGCCAGTCCGGGGCGCAGATCGCCGAGGACCTGCACCTGGAGGGACGTCAGGTGCATCTCGCGATCGGCGATGCGCCCCGGGTCGCCCGGTTCCACCGCGGCCGCGACTGCATGACCTGGCTGGCCGAGATGGGGCTCTACGACACCCCGGTCACCGGCTATCCGGGCGGCTTGGCCGCACGGGAGAAGACCAACCACTACGTCACCGGCCGCGACGGCGGACGCGACATCGACCTGCGCCAGTTCGCGGCCGAGGGCATGCGGCTCTACGGCCGGCTCGCCTCCGGGGCCGGCACCGATCTCGTGCTCGAGCCGACGTTGCGGGATGCGCTCGGCTCCGCCGACGACGTCTACCGCTCGATCTGCCGCGACATCGACGCGCACATCGCCTCTCGTGGCCTGGACGTCCCACCCGCGGAGCCCTATCGCCCGGTCTGGGAGCCGGAGTCGGATCCCACCTCCCTCGACCTCGCCGCGGCGGGGATCTCGACGGTGATCTGGGGGATCGGCTACCGGCCCGACTACCGCTGGGTCCGGGTCGGTGTCTTCGACGGCACGGGACGACCGACCCACACCCGTGGCGTGACCGCGGTCCCCGGGCTCTCCTTCCTCGGCCTGCCGTGGCTGCACACCTGGGGCTCGGGGCGCTACCTCGGCATCGCCGCCGACGCGGAGCACATCACCGGCACCATCACCGGCAACAGCCGCCGAACCATCGAGCCGGCCGCCGACCTGGCCAGGCGCCGCTCACCCGGCCCGCTGGACACCTCGGCTGCGGTCGCCTGAGGCACCGCCCACCCAGGATCGAGGACGGATAGGTTGAGGAGCATGTCGAAGGTACGCATCGGGGCGGTCGCGGCCCACTTCGGACGCGATCTGCCGCGCGCGGTCGCCAAGCTCGAGGGGATCGTCGAGGACGCCCGGCGCAACGACGTACGCCTCCTGGTGCTGCCCGACGCGACTCTCGGTGGCTACCTCTCCGACCTGCGTCATCCGGACCCGCACGCGTTGCCGCCGGCGCTGGCCGAGGACTCCTTCGAGATCGGCCGGATGATCGCGATGGCCGGCGAGATGGTGGTCTGCGTCGGCTACGCCGAGGAGGTCGTCGTCGACGGTCAGGCGCGGCTCTACAACTCCGCCGTCTGTCTCAGCGGTGACGGCGTGCTCGGGCGGCACCGCAAGGTGCACCAGCCCGCCGGCGAGTCGCTGGTCTACGCGGCAGGGGAGGGGTTCGCGGCGTTCGACACCCCGGTCGGGCGGCTCGGGATGCTCATCGACTACGACAAGACGTTCCCGGAGGCGGCTCGCACCCTCGCCCTGGACGGCGCCTCGGTGATCGCCTGTCTCTCGGCCTGGCCGGCCTCGGTCACCGACCGCGCCTCGCGGCTCCCGCAGGACCGTCAGTCGCGGCTCTTCGACCTCTACGACCAGGCCCGGGCCGCCGAGAACCAGGTCGTCTGGGTCTCCTCCAACCAGACCGGGGTCATGGGCGGGCTGCGGTTCCTGGGACAGGCCAAGGTGGTCGGGCCCGGTGGCGAGATCCTGGCCCGGACGACCTCCAAGGGCGGCCTCGCCGTCGCCGAGATCGACGTCGAGGCGGAGATCGCCCGGTCCCGGCGGGTCCTCCATCACCTCAAGGAACTGACCCCGACGGCGTACACGTTCCCGGGGAGCTCGCGATGAGGATCGCGCTGCTGACGTACTCCACCCGGCCGCGCGGCGGGGTCGTGCACACGCTGGCGCTGGCCGAGGCGCTGGCGGCGCTCGGCGAGGACGTCCACGTCTGGACCCTCGGCCGGCACGGCGACACGGCGTTCTTCCGGCCGGTCGACCCCGCCGTCACGGTCCACGCGGTGCCGTTCGAGGCCAGCGACGAGGAGTCGGTGGGGGAGCGGATCGTACGTTCCATCGGCGTGCTCCGAGCCGCATTCGCGCAGCAGCGCGACCGTTACGACATCGTGCACGCGCAGGACTGCATCAGCGCCAACGCCGCCCTGCCCTGCATCCGCACCATCCACCACCTCGACCACTTCACCACCCCGCAGCTCGCCGCCTGCCACGAGAAGGCCGTCGTCGATCCGTACGCCCGCATCTGCGTCTCGCAGTCGGTGGCCGACGAGGTCGCGGCCGGATGGGGGTTCACGCCCACGGTCATCCCCAACGGCGTCGACGCAGCCCGGTTCGCGGCCGGAGCCGCCGACGCTGCCGGGCGCGGGGTCTGGCGGGAGCGGCTCGGCCGCTACGTGCTCGCCCTCGGTGGGATCGAGCCGCGCAAGGGCTCGCTCGACCTGCTCGAGGCGTACGCCGCACTACGTGCCTCCGACTCCAGCCACTCCGACCTGACGCTGGTCTTCGGCGGCGGCGAGACCCTCTTCGACTACCGCGACTACCGGGCCGCGTTCGACGCCCGGGCACGCGAGCTGGACGTACCCGTCGTCATCACCGGAGTGCTCGAGGAGAACGAGCTCCCAGCCCTGGTCGCCGAGGCCGGCGCCCTCGCGATGGTGTCGACCAAGGAAGGGTTCGGGCTCGCGGCCCTGGAGGCGCTGGCTGCCGGCGTACCCGTCGTCGCCCGCGACCTGCCCGTGCTCCGCGAGGTCTTCGCCGAGACCGTCGCCTACGCCACGGCGCCGGCAGATATCTCCATCGCGCTGGGCAAGGTCCTGGACACTCCGCCTGATCCGGCCGCGGGGCGCGACCTCGCGGCCCGGTACACCTGGGCACGCGCCGCCCGCGCCCACCAGGCCTTCTACGGACGCGTCCGCGGCTGAGCGGAGCGGCTATCACCCGTTGCGGGTGAAGGTGATTGCTGCTGGAGCGCCGACCATGGGGCCATGCTGCTGAGCTGACCTCGGGTGCCGGCCAGCGTCTCTGCCTCATCCCGAATGACAGGAGAACTTCTCATGAGTTTCTGGGACATCATCTGGTTCATCATCGTGTCCTTCGCCTTCGTGGCGTACCTGATGGTCCTGTTCAACATCGTCACCGACCTCTTCCGGGACAAATCGGTCTCCGGGGGTATGAAGGCCGTCTGGATGCTCGGCCTCATCTTCTTGCCGTTCCTCATCGCCGTGATCTACCTGATCGTCCGGGGCAAGGGGATGGCGGAGCGCCAGAACGAGGTCGTCCAGAACGTCCGGGCGGCTCAGGACGACTACATCCGCTCGGTTGCCGGCTCATCTCCCGCCGAGGAGATCGCCAAGGCCCAGCAGTTGCTCGATGCCGGGACGATCACCCAGGCCGAGTTCGCCGCACTCAAGGCGAAGGCCGTGACTCCCTGACCGGAGCCGCGGTCCTTAAGGCACCATTACCGCGTTCCGAGGGATCCGGATGGACAACCTGTTGAAGGTCCTGCCGCTGGCGGTCGTGATGATCGCCGGTCCGCAGATCATCACGGCCATCATGCTCGCGACGAGCGAGAAGGCGCTACGGAACTCCTACGCCTACGTCGCGGGCGCGATGGTGGCGTCCACCGCCGCGACGGCCGTGTTCTACTACGCGGCGCGTGCGTTGGGTCTCGAGGGATCCGACGGAGATTCAGGCTCAGCCGTGGTCGACTGGCTCCTCGTGATCGTGCTGCTGGTAGCGGCGGTGCGGGTGTTTCTCAAGCGGCACGACACCGAGCCTCCGAAGTACATGCGGAAGCTGCAGACGGCGACGCCCAGCGCCGCGTTCCGGATCGGCCTCCTCCTGTTCCTGATCATGCCGACCAATCTGCTCGTCACCTTCACTGTGGGCACATTCCTGGCCTCCCAGGGGGAGCCGCTGTGGCGGTCGATCGGCTTCTTGCTCGTCACCGGGCTGCTGATCAGCTCACCTCTCCTGGTGCTCCTGCTGATGGGCAGGCGAGCCGACACTGTTCTGCCGGCCCTCCGGAACTGGATGAACGCAAACGCCTGGGTGGTCAGCGAGATCGTTCTCGCACTGTTCCTGGTGCTGCAGATCCAGTCGATCATGAGCGCTTGACCCAGTGCGGCACCTGGTCGTCCGCTCCGGGTGATGCCCAGGCCACCTCAAAAGTGAAAGCGTGATCGACCATGTCCACCAGCACCCAGCCACCGGGAATGCTCTCCGCCGAACAGCTCGGTGAGCTGCTCGAGCTGACCAAGCAGGCCGACAGCGTCGAGCTGAAGATGACCGTGCCGAACGCCGAACGACCGCTGGCCGTGGCTGCCCTCGGGCTGGATCCGCTGGAGGCTCAGGTCCGGCAGGTGGTCTTCTTCGACACCGCTGACCTGGCGCTCAATCAACGTGGTGTCGTCGTCCGCGCCCGTCGGATCCAGGGACGGAACGACGACTCCGTCGTGAAGGTGCGCCCCGTGAACCCAGCCGAGATCTCCACGGCGCGCAAGTCCAAGAACCTGACCGTAGAGGTCGATGCGATGCCAGGAGGCTTCGTCTGCTCGGCCTCGATGAAGGCGACCCTCGGCCGGAGCGACGTCAAGGAGGTCGCCGCGGGCACGCGCGCGATCCACAAGCTGTACACCAAGGAGCAGCAGAGCTTCTTCCGGGCCAACGCCGCCTCGGACCTCGAGCTCGATGACCTGGTGCACCTTGGCCCGATCACCGTCCTGAAGCAGAAGGTGAGGCCACAGGAGTACGCCGGCCGACTGGTCGCCGAGCTGTGGTTCTACCCGGACGGCTCGCGAATCCTCGAGCTCTCCTCCAGGTGCGCACCCTTGAACGCCTTCCAGGTCGCCGCGGAGCTCAAGGCGTTCCTGGTCCAGCGCGGACTGGAGATCTCGGGCGACCAGCAGACCAAGACCACGACAGCGCTCGAGTACTTCGTACGCGAGCTGACCGCGTAGCCGAACCGGCGACCCGTTGCGGTCCTCATCCACCCGGGACGACGCCCCGTCACTGCTTTCGCACCAGGCTTGCGTCATCTGTCGCAGCGCGGGAAGTCGAGTTGAGATCATGGATCAGAACCCGCGGGAACCGGGAGCCGCCGATACCCAGGCCTTCGAGGTACGGGTCGCCGGACTGGTCCCGCAGCAGGTCCTGCTGCAGCTCGCCGACGTCGAGACCTCGTCGCGCGAGATGAGAACCGTGTTGATCTGCCGGTGTCGGGACCAGGCCGAGCTCCACGGGTTACTCGCGAGACTTCGGACCTTCGGCCTCGATGTCGTGGAGGTCCGACGACTCATCGCCGGGATCGCGGACGAGGAGCCGACCGGGGATGGCCCATGAGTGCGGCTGGGTCCGACGCAGAGGTCGTGTTCGAGCTGACCGTCGAAGGCGAGCTGGGTCCGGTGCTCCGTCGTGCGTTGCGAGCGCGCGCCGTCGAGCGGCAGCCCTGCACCATCTTCCGAGCCACTGCCGAGGCAGGCTCCGGTGTGGCCGAGCTCGTACGCATCCTGGATGCGGAGGGGCTGACCGTCGAGAGCATTCGTGTGGCAGACCTCCGATGAACGGTGAGGAGACGGGCCGCGAGTTCAGCGAGCCGCGAAGGAGACACGATCTGCGCTTCGGTCGCGGTCCTCGAGCGGTCGCCGGTGCCGTCTACGGCATCGTCTCGGTGATCGCCGTCATCGCCGGAGCCTCACACTTCGACGACTCGGCCGGCCGAGTCCTCGCCTTCGCCGTGGTCTCCAGCGCCGTGATCTGGACGGTGCACGTCTACGCGTCGATGCTGGCCGACTCGGGCCCTGAGGTCATGCCGTGGCGCAGCGTCCTCATCGCGGGCGTGCGTCACGAGATCGGAATCGTGGAGGGTGTGCTCGTCCCGTTGCTCATCCTGCTCCTCGGCGCAGTCGGCTGGATCGACGACGAACGTGCCATCAGCTGGTCCATGTGGTCCGGCGTCGTGCTCCTGGTTCTCATCCCGCTGTTCTGGCTTCGGCGGACGGGCCGCTCCTGGGTTCGGTCCTTGGCTGGGGCCGGGGCGTGCGGGTTGCTCGGTCTGGGCCTGACCTGGATGAAAGTCCTGCTGCACTGACCCACGTGCGCTGACGCATACGGGCTATGTACGGCATCTGGACGTCGTACTAACGTAAAGAGCTCCTCGGGACTGACGTTCCCCCTGTTCAATCCGTTGGGCGCCTGTGCGCACTGGTCGATCTAGGAGGCACGTCGACGCAATGGGTCCTCACCCCGGCGATGGCTGGTTCGGCATCCCGACGGTTCCCTCGGCGTACCTTCGGCGCCCCCGCCTCTTACAGATGCTCGACCGCAGCGACGCCTGCCCGTTCGTGCTGGTCAGCGCGCCGGCCGGGACCGGGAAGACGGCCCTGGTGGCGGACTGGGTCGCCGCAGGCGGGGAGCAGGACCGCACAGCGTGGATCACCTTCGAGGGGACCGACGTCGCGTTCTGGCCTGGTCTCTTCGAGTGCCTCGAAAGCCTGGGCGTAGCGGTTCCACCCGATACGGTCCCCGGGGACGAGGGCCCGCTCGACCGCCAGGTTCGCCGGACGGTGGCAGAGGCGGTCGGCAACCACCCGGCACGGCTGACGGTCGTGGTGGACGGATACGAGCTGCTCTCTGCCGATGTGGCGGAAGATCTGGACTTCCTGTTGCGACACAGCGGCGACCGCCTCCGGCTGGTGATGGCGACGCGAGCCGATCCGGTGCTTCCGCTGTACCGGTACCGGCTCGATGACATGGTCGTCGAGGTACGGATGTCGGATCTGGCCTTCACCGACGAGGAAGCCGGCGAGCTGATCCTGCGGGCCGGAGTGAAGCTGACGCAGTGTTCCGTGGGGGCGCTCAACGCCCGGACGAAGGGCTGGGCGGCCGGGCTGCGGTTCGGCGCACAGCTGCTGCGGCTGCGGCAGGATCCGGATGACGCCGTCGCGGAGATCGTCGGCGACACCGGGAACATTGCGGAGTACCTCGTGGGCGAGGTGCTGGCCGCCCAGAGTCCGGACGTACGGGCTCTGCTCCTGGCAACGAGCGTTCCGGACACCATCCAGCCGGGACTGGCCGAGGCGCTCGCCGGTCCCACGGCCGAACGTACGCTGACCTTCCTGACTCGGGACAACGTGTTCATCGAGCCCGTGCCCGGCCGTACCGGGTGCTATCGCTACCACCCGCTCTTCCGAGATCTCCTCCGCGCCGTGCTCGCCTATGAGGCGCCTGATGAGATGAGGCGACTGCAGCGAACGGCGGCCGAGTGGTACGCCCACGACGGTCAGGTCACTGAATCTGTCGGTCACTTCGTCGCGATCGAGGCCTGGGAAGAGGCGGCCGCAGAGGTGGTCGACGACCTGGCAGTCGGCCAGCTGTTGCTCGATGACAGCACGAGCGCATTGACCCGGTCCTTGCGGTCGATCCCGTCTGAGCTGGAGGACCCCGCATCCACCGTCGTGAGAGCGACGCTCGCGTTGGGGGCCGGTGACACCACCGGCTTCACCAACGAGCTGGCTCAGGTAAGGATTGGGTCGGGCGAGCGTTCAGGTTCTCATCTCTGGGCCACGAACGTCTCGGTCCGGGTGCTGGAAGCCGTCGGCGCACAGGCGTCGCAGGACCCGAGCGAGGCGATGTCGCTCGCCACGGCGGCCGAAGAGGCATTGGACGCGCCAGACCGCGGGCCGAAGGGCAGCTCCCGCCCCGAGCTGATCGCACTCGTCATTCTCAGCAAGGGCATCGCGGCCCTGCGGCAGGGAAGGCTGGCTGCGGCTGACGCGATGTTCAAGTCTGGCGTCGCAGCGGCCGCGGCCGCCGGATCCGAGGCCGTGCTGGTGGAGTGCCTGGGTTATCAGGCCCTCATCGCCTGCCACCGAGGCAAGCTCTCCAGGGCTTCCAAGCTCGGGGCTCGAGCGATCGATGCTGCGGAGCGCATCGGCGTCACCGCGGACCGATCGGCCGCCGCGCGGGTAGCCCTGGGCTGGGTGGAGATGGAGAGGTACGACCTGCGCCTGGCTGCCGATCACGTCCAGTCCGTCGAGCGACTGGACCTGCCGCTGCGGGATCCAGTTCCACCTGCCTTCCTGGCCATGGTCAGGGCGCGCCTCCAGATGGCGCACGGTGACCGGCTGGGTGCACTCAACGGGCTCGAGCAGGCGGCTGCCGGGATCATGGACGAGCATGGCTGGCTGGGTCGGCAGCTACGCATCGAGCTCGCCCACGTCCGAGTCGCCGCCGGTGAGCCGGTGCCGGTGGCTCAGGTCGAGGGCCTCGGCGACGAGCCCGAGGCGGCCCTCGTGGTCGGGCTCGCTCAGCTGCAGCTGGGTGATCCGAACGCTGCCGCGATGTCCACGGTGCTGTCGAAGCGGGCTGCCGTGCCGATCCAGGTCTCCGGCTGGCTGGTCGAGTGCGCGCGTCGTCTCCACGACGGACCATCGGTTCGGGCACGCGCGGCGCTCGAGCGGGCCCTCACGCTGGCCTCGCAGGAACGAGTGCGACGCCCGTTCCACGAGGCCCCCTCAATGGTGCGGCAGCTGCTCATGCGGGATCAGCAGCTGAGCGCCGAGCACCAATGGCTCTTCGAGATCTCGATGGGGCCGTCACGGAGGTTGTCCGTCCAGAAGCCTGCGCTGGCTGCCGTCGCAGCGAGTCCATCGGAGCTCGTTGTCGAAGAGCTCACGGAGAAGGAGCAGGAGGTCCTGGGTCACCTGGCGGACCTCCTCACCACCGAGGAGATCGCAAGCGTCATGTACATCTCCGTCAACACGATCCGCACCCACGTACGCAACATCCTTCGGAAGCTGGGCGTCACGCGCCGCAACGATGCGGTCAGGCGGGCGCGCGAGCTGCGGCTCCTGTCGCAGTGAGCGGCCGGGCGTCGAGCCGCGCTGGTTCATCCGCAGGGGGTGAAGTCATCGGGGCGGGTGTGGTCCTACGGTCACAGGGCTGGAGTCCTTCCAGCTGGATACCTGGGTCGTCCGGTGTGCCGTGGGCGAGTCAGGGGAACCCGGAGATACGCCGTGACCACATCGGATGTCAGCGCCCCGAAGCCAGGGCTGAGCGTTGGACCGACGAGCGAGTTCAGCCTGTTCTTCCAGATCAAACCCGGTGAGGCGCCGTCCCTGCGCAAAGCGCTGTCGGCGCTCCAGGACACGCCCGGCTACCGGCCGGGTGACTACGGGATGGCGATCCAGACCATCCACGAGGCGCGGTTCGTGCTGTTCGACGACGACACCCGGCTGGCGTTCATCACCAGCTTCGACGGTCCGTGGGACGCCTACATGGAGGACTTCTTCACCTCGGGTCCGACGCTGGCCCTCTTCGACGTGATCTTCAGACACGTCGAGGGGTACGACGGGCTGCCGGACGTCGGAGCTGTGCGCTCGTTCGTCCTGGGAGCTGAGCAGAGTGCCGCGGCGTACGCCCGCAACTACGGTGGCACGGTCAAGGAGATCCGCAAGGCGCAGCGTGTGAACAGCGCCTTCCAGAAGGTCCTCGACCACCCGCAGGCCGGCGAGATCCTCGAGCACCCGGCGATGCAGCCCTTGCTCGACGAGGCAGCCGACTGACGCGCGGACGGGGCGAGGAGCTGCCATGTCTGACCACATCTCAGGGCCGCGCGCCCTGGCCGATCCGATCGCGGACATCACCGACTTCTACGCATTTCCGGGCCCCGGTTCCCCGGGGCGCCTCGTTCTGGTGATGAACACGCTGCCGATGGCCAGACCCACCGAGCTCTTCTCGGCCGGGTTGCTCTACCGCTTCCGGCTGAGGCCGCTGAGTGCGGCCGCCGCCGACTCGACCAGCGGGGTGTTCGTCCCGGGCGAGGAAGAAATGGTCCTCGACTGCGTCTTCGATCCACCCGAGCACGTGACGAACCCGGAGACCGGTCGACCGGACCACGTGCAGCACGGCAGCTGCATGACTCCGAAGGGCGAGGAGGTCACCTTCCGCGTCAACGACGAGTCCGGAGGCACCGGCGGCGGTGTACGAGTCTTCGCCGGGGTGCGGTGGGACCCGTTCATCATGGACGCCCGCGCCGCGCTGGCCACGATCGCGACGCGGAAGCTCGCGTTCACCGAGGACGGGTCGATCTTCCTGGACGGCAAGAACGTGCTGAGCATCGTGGTCGAGATCGACACCGGTCTGCTGCCGGGCAGGATGCTCGTGGGCGCGGTGGCCGAGACCCTGACCCGCGGCGAGTTCAACGTCCGCATCGAACGGGTCGGCCGGCCCGAGGTGAAGAACATGATGCTGGCCCCGAAGGACTTCGACCAGGTCAACCGGGATCTGGAGATCCGCGACCTCTACAACATGGAGGACGCGTTCAACCTCGGCGAGTCGTACTACGGGGCGTTCCGGGCGCGCCTGGACGCCAACCTCGCGTTCTGGGACGGCCTCGACGGCAAGCAGGACTGGCCTCTCGGAGAGGACGGGAGCCACCCGCTCACCGACCTCGTCCTCGCCGACTACCTGGTCGTCGACGCCACCTTGCCGTACGCCGAGCAGGGGTCGTTCCTCGAGATCGAGCTGGCCGCCCGACGTGGCGAGCTGCATCAGACGTGCGGGGGCCGGGCCCTGAACGACGACGTGATGGACGCTCTCTTCACCCAGCTCGTCAACGCAGGCCGGGGCCCCACGATCCGTGACGGCGTCGACGCAGCCAGTCGCCCGGCCACCACCACCTTCCCGTATCTGGCCGCGGCGAACCCGGACCCGCCCGAACCACCGGAGCATCACTGACATGGACGACGTGTCCCTCGAGCTGGACGACATCCAGTCAGGTGCGCTCTTCGAACGCCCCTCGCCGTACGTCGGCATCTACCTGCTGCTCAGCATCCGCGACCGCCAGGACGGCCGCGAACTGGTCCGGCGGTTGCACCGGCTCCTCGCCGCCGACGGCGAGGCAAGTGAGGAGGGCGAGACCTCGCTGACGGTCGCGTTCACCTACCAGGGGCTGAAGGAGCTCGGCGTGCCGCAGGCGTCCCTCGACAGCTTCGCCCCCGAGTTTCGGCAGGGTATGGCGGCTCGGGCCGAGATCCTGGGTGACGTCGGCGAGAGCAGCCCGGACCACTGGGAGAAGCCCCTGGGCAGCCCCGACGTCCACGTCGCCATCTCCGTCCTCTCCCCGGACGAGGACCGGCTCCGGGCTGTCGCTGAGAAGGCCCGCCAAGCCCATGCCGACCTGTCCGAGGTCGAGGTCATCTGGCGCCAGGACTGCTACCAGCTCGCGACGGGACGTACGTCGTTCGGCTTCAGGGACGGCATCGGTCAACCCGCTGTCGAAGGAAGCGGCCGACCCGCCACGGACTCGCGCGAGCTCCCGCTCAAAGCAGGGGAGATCATCCTCGGCTACCCGGACGAGATGGGCGAGGTCGCTCCGATGCCGTCCCCGGAGGTGTTGGGGCGCAACGGGACGTACGTCGTGTTCCGCAAGCTGCACACCAAGGTGGCGGCGTACCGGTCCTATCTGCGGGCGAGGGCGGCGTCGCGGGCGGAGGAGGAGCTTCTCGGGGCGAAGATGGTCGGCCGCTGGCAGAGCGGGGCCCCACTCGCGCTCGCGCCTGAACGCGACGACCCTGAGCTCGGCAGCGACCCGTCCCGCAACAACGACTTCGCCTACGGCGACGACCCGCGCGGCTTCAAGTGCCCAGTCGGTGCGCACGCGCGCCGCGCCAACCCTCGCGACGCCTTGGACCATGAAGGAAGCGTCGACGTGCGGTTGCACCGAATGATCCGACGCGGCACGAGCTACGGCCCGGCCCTGCCCGAGGGCGTGCTCGAGGACGACGGGGCCGAGCGCGGCATCATGTTCGTGTTCGCCGGTGCACACCTCAAACGGCAGTTCGAGTTCGTGAAGACCCAGTGGCTCAACGACGGCATCTTCATCGGCGCTCCAGACGAGTCGGACCCTCTCGTCGGCCCTCGCGAGGAGGGCGGAACGTTCACGATCCCGCAACGACCGATCCGGCGCCGGCTCCAGGACCTGCCGCCGTTCGTGGTCACTCGCGGCGGCGAGTACTGCTTCGCCCCGAGCCTGAGCGCGCTGCGCTGGCTCGCCGACCTGGAACCCGACGACCCTGCCACCCAGAGAGGAAGCAGATGAGCACCTCGAGCACCGACCGCTGGGAAGCACTCGACTTCGCCCCACCGGCCCCCGACATCGAGGAGACCGAACCGTCGGTCCTCCTCGACTACCTGTCCGACGGCGCCGTCGCCCGGATCACGCTCAACCGTCCCCATGCCGACAATGCGATCTCGACCGAGATGGGCGCTCGGCTGACCGAGGCCGTCGAGGAGATCGCGGTGCGAACCGGTGTACGGGTCGTCATCCTGACGGGCGCGGGGGAGCGCGCCTTCTCCGTCGGCAGCGACCTGCGGCAGCGCAAGGCGATGACCAAGGAGGACTGGCTGCGCCAGCGCCAGGCCTTCGACCGCACCCTGTACACGGTGCGCCAGCTGCGCAAGCCCATCTTCACCGCCGTCAACGGGATCGCGTACGGCGGCGGCTGTGAGCTGGCTCAGAGCACCGACTTCATCATCGCCTCCACCGCTGCGACGTTCGGCCAGCCCGAGGCGATGCTCGGCCTGGCGGCCGGGGGCGGTTCGCCGGCACTGCTGCCTCGCCTGCTGCCGCGGGGCAAGGCGCTGCAGATGCTCATGACCGGCGATCCGGTCCCCGCGGCGGAGGCGTACCGGCTGGGCATGGTCAACGAGCTGCACGAACCCGGCGACCTGGCCTCAGCGGCACTGCGGATCGCGGACAAGATCGCCGGCAACTCGCCGACCGCGGTCCAGGCAGTGAAGCGGGCCGTGCACCTGGGGGAGGGGCAGCCGATCGAGGAGGCCATCGCGATCATGATGGACGCCCACTGGCGCTCCGCGGTCCACCCCGACCGCGTCGAGGGCATCGGCGCCTTCAACGACGGCCGCGAACCCACCTTCGCCGACTCCGACTTCTGATCCACACCCGCCCCCAAAGGAGGCTGAACCATCATGACCGTTGCTGATGAACTCGAGGCGGCTCGTGCCGCGCTGGTGATGATCAACCCCGCGCCGTACAACGCCGAGGCGCCGGCGGCCGGCCTGGTCGGAGAAGTCACCCCGACCGAGCTCCACTACGTGCGCAGCAACTTCGCGGTGCCCGACCACGACGGCACCCTGGAGATCGGCGGCGCGGTCGGCAGGCCCACGACCCTGACGCTCGATGACCTGCGCGCGATGCCTGCCCACGAACGCCGGGTCACCCTCGAGTGCGCCGGCAACGGTCGCCTGGAAATGAGGCCTCTACCGACCGGGGAGCCCTGGGGAGACTTCGCCGTCTCCACGGCACTGTGGACCGGCGCCCTGCTCCATGACGTACTCGCGCAGGTCGAGCCGGCGGCCGACGGGGTCGAGCTCCTCGCCACCGGCGCCGACCACGGGTCGTACCACCTGCAGGCGATCCTGCCGGAGACCGACCAGGACAACCTCACCTTCACCCGCGCGCTGCCGCTGTCGCAGGCCACCGACCCGGAGTCGGGCATCCTCATCGCCTACGAGATGAACGGCCGGCCTCTCGGGCGTGACCACGGCGCCCCGTTCCGGCTGATCGTCCCGCACTGGTACGCCGTCGCCTCCGTGAAGTGGCTCGAACGCCTCGACGTCCTCACCGAGCCGTACACCGGAGAGTTCCAGACCGGTCACTACATCTACGAGTGGCCCGACCAGCCCCACGAGCCCGTCACCCTCATGCGGGTCCGCGCCCGCATCACCGAGCCCGCACCTGGCTCGGTCCTCACCCAGGAGACCTGCACCGTCCGAGGGAAGGCCTGGTCAGGCACCGGCCCGGTCACGAAGGTCGAGGTCAGCCTCACGGGCGAGGGTGACTGGCAGCCGGCGCGGTTGGACCCTGCCGTCCCGGGAGACTTCGGGTGGCAGGACTGGACCTTCACCTGGGACGGGATCGGCGTCGGCCGGCACACCCTTCGAGCCAGGGCGACTGACGCTGCCGGGAACGTGCAGCCCGACGTACCGCCGTGGAACCGCCTGGGCTACGGGAACAACGCCATCGAAGTCATCTACGTCGACCGGCGTTAGCCCTCCAGGATGTGCTGCACGCACACCGGCATGGGCTCCGCACCCCTCGCGGGATGCGGCTCTCCGTTCGTACGTTTCCGGCATGTCAGCTACGACGGAGCCAACTACACCGATCGAGGCGGGACCACGACCGGTGCCGCGCTACGCACGATTCGTTCGCGGACTGCAGCAGCGGTTGGTCATCGACATGCCCGGCGGACCGCGCATCGTCGGCTTCGCGACGGTGATCAACTTCCAGGAGTGCCTGATGTTCGTCTACCTGGGCGCGCTCATGTGGCTCTACAACGACCACACCCCGGCCGCCGCGAGTACTGCGGCATGGATCTATCTGGCGCTGCACGGGTCGTACGGACTGGTTTGGTACCTCAAGGACAAGGCGTTCCCGGATCCCGGGTGGCAGCATCGGCTCACCGTGCCGGGCGCCGTGAACGCCATCCTCGCCGTCCTCGGTTGGTACTGGCTGTTCGGCTGGTTGCTGATCTCCGGTCGCGGAGGCGACTATCCGATCGATGACAGGCCGTGGTTCGCGGTCTGCATCACCCTCGTCGTGCTGGGCTCAGTGGTGATGATCGCGGCCGACGCGCAGAAGTTCTACACGCTCCGCGTCCAGCGCGGCCTCATCACCGATGGGATGTTCCGCCTCGTACGTCACCCGAACTACACCGGCGAGATGATGATCTATCTCGGCTTCGCGCTGATGGTCTGGCACTGGCTGCCGTTCCTGGTGCTGGCCTGGGTGTGGGGCGGTGTCTTCACGGCGAACATGCTGGCCAAGGAGGCGAGCATGAGCCGATACCCCGAGTGGGCGGCCTACAAGGCCCGCACACGTTGGGTGATCCCGTATGTCCTCTGATCGACGCTTCCCGTGTTCAGGGCTCCCGCGGCTGGGTCCGGGGAACTACGCTGCGGTCCCCGGAGGTGACCATCGCGTGAATCGGTGCGGCGCTGACCCGCAGGAGCGTGGCGAGGCCGCGGCGGCCCTGCTGGCGGGCGAGCGCCGGGCCCAGGGTGGTCATCAGGGCGGTGAGGGCCGGCATCGGACGCCCGAAGAGCGTGATCTCCGAGATGCGGGCCTCCTCGTCGAGGCGCAGCAGCTGCGCCTCCTCGAACGGTTGGCCAGCCACGTGCGCCCGGTAGACCAGCGCGTACGTGTCGTCCTGGCCGGTCTGCGTGTGAAACCGAATGTGCTCGACGGCCTTGAAGGCCTCGGTCAGGAAGTCTCGTAGCTGGTCGGTTCCCTCGAGGCGGAACTGGTCGGTGAGCGGCGAGCTGAGGACGATGCTGGGGCTCAGGCAGGTGACGGCGGCGTCGACGTCACCGCTTTCGGCGGCGGCACGCCAGCGCGCAACCGTGGCGTCTGACTCTGAAGCGTCTGGCATGGATATCTCCTGATATCGCCGAGATGGGCTGGGGGAGGGCTGGTCGGTGGCCGGCTGTCAGCCGGGGAGGTGGTTCATCTTGCGGATCTGGCTGTCGAAGATCCGGGAGGGTGCGAAGCGGCGCAGGACGCCTGCGCGTCCGGCCAGGGTGCCGGCGGTGTAGCGCAGCTTCGGCGTCGGGTCCGTCGCCGCCGTGAGGATGACGTCGGCGACGACAGCGGGGTCGTCGCCGTCCTTGAACGCTTCGGCCATCACGCGATCGAAGGTCTCTCGCTGCTGTGCGTAGACCTGAAGGGGCGTCTCGGGCTGGATGCGCTTGGCCTCGAATCCGGTCTTCGTATAGGCGGGGTCGACGAGCAGCGACCGGATGCCGTGCTCGCGGATCTCATGGTCGAGGGACTGGGAGTAGCCCTCGATCGCGTGCTTCGAGGCGCCGTAGACCGCCATGTAGGGCGCCGGGATGAATCCCTGCACGGAGGAGAGGTTGATGATGCGGCCGCTTCTCTGCTCCCGCATGTGTGGCAGCACCGCCTTCACCATGCGCATGACTCCGAAGACGTTGATGTCGAAGACCTCTTGCGCCTGGGTGATGGAACCTTCCTCGGCCGCGCCGACCGAGCCGATGCCGGCGTTGTTGACGAGGACGTCGATCTGCCCGAATCGCTGAATCACCTGCTTGACCACGGAGGTGGCTGAGGCGTCGTCGGTGACGTCGAGATCGAGGAGCGTCACCCCCTCCGTCGGGGTGGCACGCGAAGTGTCGCGGCTGGTTCCGATGACCTCGAACCCCGCCTTCGCCAGCGCGAGCGCCGCTGCCTTGCCGATGCCGGAAGAGGCACCTGTTACGAGTGCCACGGGGCGAGCTGTTGTCATCGTGAGTTCCTGACCTTGGGAGTGTGTTGTGATTTCCAACCGACTCGGTCAACCTAGACCAGTGAGTTGGAAAAGACAACACACCGGCTTATCGTGGGGAGATGACCGATTCCGAAACGCGCCCCGGGATCCGAATGGACGAGCAGCCCCTGGAGGTCCGCCCGTGCTCGCTCGCGGGCGCTCTCGACGTTCTAGGTGAGCGGTGGTCGCTCCTGGCACTGCGCGAGATCGGCTACGGCGTCCACCGCTTCGCCCGCATCGCCGGCTATACCGGGGCGTCGCGCGACATCCTCGCCGACCGACTGCGCAAGCTGGAGGCGGCAGGCGTCATCGAACGCCGGCTGTACAGCGAACATCCGCCCCGCCATGAGTACCACTTCACCGAGGCCGGCAGGGAGCTGTTCCCGGTCATGCTCGCGCTGTCCCAATGGGGTGACAAGTGGGCGGTCGATGCTCCGGCGCTGACCCGTCGGCACTCCTGTGGTCAGCCGGTCCAGGTCGATCTGGCCTGCCATCACTGTGGTGGGCCGGTCACCCGCGACACCATTCACGTTGAACCCGCCAACGCCTGAGCGACCGCTGCTCCGGCGGCTCGGAGCGGTTCTCGTTGTGCTCGTGGCCTTCGCCGTCGGCTTGTGCCTCGGCCATTGGCCTCGAGTCAGGTCCGCTTGCGGCTCGCGATCTCGTCAGAGAGCTGCTGCACCTGGGCGGGGTCCGCGTCCCGGGCAAGGGCGACGTAGTGGTCCATGAGGGCTGGCCGGTAGCGCACGGGCAGCGTCTGTCCTGGGGCGAGTCGGGTGAGCTCGGTGATCGTGAGGCTTTCGTCTGCGATACCGCGGAACGAGATGCCGTCGGCGGTCTCCACGTCGAGCATCAGCACCACGCGTGGGTTGCTGTTGACCTCCCGCCAGTCGACGAGAACGCCGAGCGCAAGCGTCCCCGCACGCAGTTCCGCATTGCGCTTCCGCGCGTCACTGCTCAGGAGCGGGTTCGGGGCGACGCCGGGGAAGTCGGGCCCGACGCCGAGTGATTCCCGACTCAGGTCGGGCCTGAGCTGCGCCATCAGATCGTTGAGCTTCTTCTTCTTCTTCGAACCGAACATCCTGACCTCACCCTCACACTGGGGCCGGAATCTCGGCCTGGCTCTTCGCACTGAATCGCGATTGTACGTCCCCGGCCATTCCCTCATGGTCGTCTTGTCGGTTTCGGGGGCGAGCTTCAGAGCCCGCGCCAAGCCGACCACAGCTGGGCGTAGCGGCCCCTACCCGCGACGAGCTCGGCGTGGGTGCCGGTCTCGACGATCCGGCCGTGCTCCATGACGACGATCCGGTCGGCGGACTCGGCCTGGGTGAGGCGGTGGGCGATCACCAGCGACGTACGCCCGGAGGTCACCGCCAGGGCGGCCCGCTCGAGGTCGCGCGCGCCGCTCGAGCCCGCCTCGGCGGTCGCCTCGTCGAGGACGACGGCGACCGGGTCGGCGAGGAGTACGCGCGCCAGGGCGAGCTTCTGGACGAGCGCGGGGGTCAGCTGGTGGGCGCCTTCACCGACGACGGTCTCGAGCCCGTCCGGGAGCGCGACCACCTCGGCCCAGGCCTCGACCTCGCGCAGCGCCTTCTCCAGCACCGCATCACTTGCGTCCGGTGCGGCCAGAGTGAGGTTGTCGCGGACGCTGCCGGTGAAGGTGTGCACCTCCTGGGTGACCAGGGCGGCCCGGCTCCGGCCGCCGCGGACCGGGAGCCCGCCCACCACGACGTCTCCCGTGCTCGGGGTGAGCTGGCCGGCCACGGCTGCGCCGAGGGTTGACTTGCCCGCACCCGAAGCGCCGACCACCGCGACCAGCTCCCCGTCGGCAAGAGTGAGGTCGACCCGGTCGAGAGCGGGCCGGCCGGGCACGTACTCGTGATGCAGGCCGGTGACCACGATGCCGGAACCGTCCGGCTCGCCGGTGGTCTCCCGGACCGGACGCTCGAGGAGGGCGAGCCCGGCGAGGCGTACGAGCGAGGCACCGACCGACTGCACGTCGTCGAAGAGAGCGATGACCGCGCCGATCGGGTTGAAGAGCCGGTGGAAGTAGAGGGCGGCAGCGGTGACGGCACCGACGCTGGCGGCATCCGCGCGGACGAGGAAGAAGCCGGTGCCGAGGATGGCCAGCAGGCCCATCAGCTCGGCGCGGTTGTTGCGCCCCAGGAAGCGCATCAGCATGGCGAACACCTCGACCGAGATCGACGCCGAGGTCCAGGACGCGGCGCGGACCTTCTCCTGGTGCTGCTCGGCGATGCCGTACGCCCTCAGCGTCCGGTTGCCGTGGACGCCGGTCAGGAACGCCTCGGCGCGCACGCCGTTGGCCTCGCGCTCGCGGCGGTAGTAGGGACCCGAGCGGGGGAGGTACCAGCGCAGCGCCATCACGTAGAACGGCGCGGCGAACAGGCCGGCGAGCCCGAGTCGCCAGTCGAGCGCCATCAGGCCGGCGGTCGTGAAGACGATCGCGATCACCGAGTTGAGCATGAGCGGGACGACGTCGGCCATGGAGCCGCCGATGAGGCGTACGTCGTCGCCGACCCGGGACACCAGGTCGCCGCTGCCGCTCTCCTCGAGCCGCTGCGTGTCGAGGTGCAGGGCCCGGTCGAGAACCTCCTCGCGAAGCTCCGCCAGCGCCGGCTCGGCCACCCGGGCGAGCAGGTGGATCGAGACCGCCCCGGCCGCGCCGGCGACGAGTGCGGCACCGAGGATCCAGACGCCGGCGATGATGATGTCGGATCCCGGGGCGCCGACGCCGACCAGGTCGACCATCCGGCCGAGCATCCAGGGCGCCACCAGGCCGGCCAGCCCCTCGAGGGCGAAGACGGCCAGGCATGCCGCCAGCTGGAGCGGATGGCGGGTGAGCAGACGCCGCGCGAGTCCGGCCGCCTCCCGTGGTGTGGAGACGGGGAGCTGCGTCAGCTTTTGGCCCTGGGGGGTCATCGCAGCACCGCCGCGCAGTAGTCGGTGTGGGCGGCCAGCTCGTCGTGGGTGCCCTGGGCGGCCACCCGGCCGGCTCGGACCCAGACCACCTCGTCCGCGGCAGCCAGGAGCAGCGGGCTGCTGGTGAACAGCAGGGTGGCGAGATCGGAGCCTGGGCTGTGCCGTAGCCGGCGCAGCTCTTCGGCAACGTACTGCTCGGTGACGGCGTCGATCGCGGTCGTGGGGTCGTGCAGGACCAGCACGGGCGTCTCCGCGGCGAGGGCCCGGGCGAGACCGAGCCGTTGGCGTTGGCCGCCGGAGAGGCTCTGCCCGTCGACGGCCACGTGTGTGGCCAGGCCGTCGGGCGCGACCGCCACCAGTTCGGTTGCCGATGCGGCCGCCAGGACGGCCGTCACCTGGTCGTCGTCGAGGCGGTCGAGCGGGTCGACGTTGCTCCGCAGGGTGCCCTCGAAGAGGTCGACGTGGTGGTCGGTGACGAGCAGCCGGTTGCGTACGTCGGAGAGCGCGAGCTCGGTGAGGGGCTCGCCGCCGAGCCGGACGGTCCCGTGCTCGGGCAGCGACTCGCCGTGGAGCAGGGAGAGGAGCGTGGCCGGCACCGCAGGGTCGTCGGCGACGACTGCCACCAGCCGCCCTGGCGGAACCGCGAGCGACAGCTCGGCGACCGGACCGGCGGCGACATGGTCGAGCTCCAGGTCGTGGCCGTGCGCGCGCCGCTCGCCCTCGACGACCAGCGCAGGCGTCGAGAGGAACCCCACGATCCGCGCGGCCGAGGCGCGGGACTGCGCGACCCGGGCGACCAGGGCGCTGAGCATCCGCATCGGCTCGGCCACGAACTGCGCCAACCCGACGACCGCCACCAGCTCGCCGACGCTCAGGTCGCCGGAGAGAGTACGCAGCCCGGCGACGATCGCGATCACCGCCAGGAAGACGCCGCTCCCGGCCGAGGTGATGCCGGTCAGGAGGCCTGCCCAGCCGGCGGCGGCGACGCTCGTGTGAGCAGCCGTACGACTCTCGCGGCGATAGCGCTCCAGCGCCACCTCCACGCCGCCGATGCCCTTGAGCGGCCGGATCCCGCGGATCAGGTCGCTGGCGATCCCCGTCGTACGTCCCAACGCTTCCTGCCGTCGCGCACTGCGATGGGCGAGGCCCGGCGCGACCAGGTGGGTGGCGCCGAGGACGAGCGGGACGCCGACCAGGACGATCAGGGCGAGCCACGGGTCGATGACGGCGAGGACCACGCCGCTCACCACCAGTCCGATCGCGCCGGCGGCGGACAGGGCCACCTGGCGGATGACCTCGCCGACCAGGTCCGCGTCGCCGGTGGCCAGCGCCAGCAGGTCCCCGGAGAGCCGATCGGTCCGCGCGCCGCGCGGGTCGAGCACGTGCTCCGAGACCTCGGTGCGCAACCGGTGGCTCTCGACGTGGACGGCACGGTTACCGATCCGGGCGCCGAATCGGTAGGACAGGCTCAGCACCAGGAAGTGCAGGCACAGGACGACCGCCCACAGCAGCAGCTCGCGCAAGTCGCCGGTCGTCACCGCCCGGTCGATCATCACGCCGATCAGCACCGTGACCATCGCCTCGCACACCTGCCACAGCGTGATCAGGGCCGACGAGGCGATCACGGCGCGCCGCTGACGACGCAGCGACCGGCGCATCAGCGCACCCGGCGTGCGGGGAGTGGACACCGGGTCCTCCAGAAGGTCCGAAGCGGTTGAGTTAGGTCAGCCTAACTTGTACGTGTCTGGGCGGGGACTGCGGCTCGGGTCCCTGCCGAGACGTGGGCTCACAGGGGGCATTCCACTGATGCGTCGACGGATTTAGCCCAATCGTTTAGGCACGCCCTTGACAGTGTGACGGTCGACACATCAAACTGGGCGACGACTCCACTGACAAAACGATTGGGCACAACGGTGACGAAGAAGGTGTCGATCAAGGACGTGGCCGAGCGCGCTGGTGTCTCGACCACGACCGTGAGCCACGTGCTCAACGATGTCCCCGGCAAGCGGATCAACTCCGACACCCGGGTGCGGGTCCGGGAAGCCGCCGACGCGCTCGGCTACCAGCCGAACGGCGTCGCGCGTAGCCTGCGTCTCCAGCGCTCTCAGATCCTGGCCCTGGTCAGTGACGAGATCGCGACCACGCCGCACGCCGGAAAGATCATCCTCGGAGCCCAGGAGGCGGCTTCACGCCACGGGTGGCTGCTGATGCTGGTCAACAGCGGAGGAGACGCACACGTCGAGGGCCAGGAGATCCAGGCTCTCCGGCGCCGTCAGGTGGACGGCTTCATCTACGCCACGATGTACCACCGCGAGGTCGCCGTCCCCGAGGTGCTCCGCGACGTCCCGACGGTGCTCCTCGATGCCCGGGCAGACGACCCGGCCTACGCGTCGGTGGTCCCTGACGAGGTCGACGGAGGCCGCACCGCCACCCGGATCTTGGTGGAGGCCGGACACCGCAGGATCGGGTTCGCCTGCAACGTCGACGACATCCCGGCGACCAGAGGGAGGCTCGACGGCTACCGCCAGGAGCTCGAGGCGGGCGGCATGGCCTACGACGACCGGCTGGTGGTGGCGGCGACGAGCGACGCCGCCGGGGGCCGGGAGGCTGGGCGGCGTCTGCTGGGCCTCGAGCACCGGCCGACTGCGATCTTCTGCTTCAACGACCGGATGGCGATGGGTGTCTACCAAGCCGCCGCCGAGCTCGGACTCCGGATACCCCACGACCTGTCGGTGGTCGGCTTCGACGACCAGGAGCTGATCGCCGACGGCCTGTTGCCAGGCCTCACGACCGTGGCGCTGCCGCATCACGAGATGGGCGCGTGGGCCGTGGACACGCTCATCGACCAGATCGAGGCAGACACCACAGACCGACCCCGGGTCCGGCTCCTCTGTCCCGCCGTCGAACGCGGCTCCGTCGCTGCGCCGCCCGCCCAATGACGTACGTCGACTAACCGCCGCGGCAGACGTCACCACCACTTCACATCAACCACATCGATCCGCCCGGGGCCGCGTACCCCGGTAGGTCCTGCTGCGCCCCAAACATCCCGAGAGGAACCATCATGCCCATTCCCCACATCCGACGTTCCCGTCGGCTCATCGCCACCAGCCTGCTCGCCGGCACTGCCTTGGCCTTCACCGCCTGTTCGTCCGGGTCCTCGGACAGTGGCGCCAAGACCGAGGACGGCGTCACCACGTTGAAGCTGTGGACCCACAACGGCGGAAACGACGAGGAGCTGGCTCTCAACAAGGCGGTCATCAAGGACTTCAACGCCTCCAGCGACGAATACAAGGTCGAGCTGCAGTCGTTCCCGCAGGACTCCTACAACAGCGCGGTCACGGCCGCGGCGTCCGCCGAGAAGCTCCCGTGCATCATGGACATCGACGGCCCCAACGTGGCCAACTGGGCGTGGGCGGGCTATCTCGCGCCCCTGGACCTTCCGGAGAAGCTCTTCGCGAACAACCTGCCCAGCACGCTGGGCAAGGTCGACGGAGAGCTCTACTCCTTCGGACACTACGACGTCGCCCTCAACCTGATGACCCGCAAGTCGACCCTCGCCAAGTACGGCATCCGGGTGCCCACCATGGAGGAGCCGTGGACGGCGGAGGAGTTCGACAAGGCGCTGGCCGCGATCAAGAAGGGCGGCGAGTACGCCTACCCCCTCGACCTCGGGACCGCAGGCGGGGACGAGTGGATTCCCTACGGATACTCGCCGATCCTGCAGAGCTTCGGCGGCGACCTGATCGACCGCGACGGCTACACCTCGGCCGAGGGAGCGCTCAACGGCCCGGAGGCGATCGAGTGGGCGAGCTGGATGACCGGTCTCGTCGACGACGGCTACATCGCCCGCAAGTCCGGTGCCGACTCCACCCTCGACTTCGTCAACGGGAAGACGGCCATCGTGTGGTCCGGCAGTTGGGCCGCGGGGACCGCCACTGAGAAGTACGGCGAGGACGTCCTCTTCCTGCCGCCGGTCGACTTCGGCGAGGGACCCAAGATCGGCGGCGCGTCGTGGCAGTGGGGCATGAGCGCCGACTGCCCCGCTCAGGAGGGCGCGCGGGAGTTCCTGGAGTTCTCCGCCCAGCCCAAGTACCAGGCCATGTACGCCGACAAGCTCAGCCTGATCCCGGCCTCTGAGGAGGCCGCGGCGATGGTTCCCGAGTTCAAGGAGGGCGGCAAGTACCGCGTCTTCTACGACTACGCGGACCAGTACGCCCTAGCCCGCCCGGTGACTCCGGCATACCCCTACATCTCCTCGGTCTTCCAGAAGGCCTACGCCGACATCATGGCCGGTGGCGACGCTCAGAAGATCCTGGATCAGGCGGTGTCCGACATCGACACGAACATCAAGCAGAACGGCGGCTACGAGTACTGATCGGTCTCCCCGGGCGCCGCACATGCGGCGCCCGGGCCTCGCTCCCAGGAGTTCCCATGTCAATCACGCTCACTCGTGCGCAACCAGCGGCACCGCCCCGCGACATGCGCTCGTCACAGCGCAGAGCACGCGCCACGGAGTCGCTGGTCGGGATCGTCATGACCTCGCCTGCACTGGTGCTGCTCATCGTGTTCTTCGTCGTCCCCGTCCTGCTGATGTTCGGGCTGGCGTTCACCAACGCCCGGCTGATCTCCCCGCGGCCGCCGGAGATGGTCGGGTTCGAGAACTTCGTCACCCTTTTCGGCGACCCGCTCTTCTGGGCGTCACTGCGCAACACCGCCTACTTCGCGGTCGTGGTCGTACCGGTCCAGGCCGGGCTCGCTCTCATCCTGGCGCTGCTGGTGAACGCGAAGGTGAGGGGCAGGAACTTCTTCCGCACCGTCTACTTCGTGCCGGTGGTGACCTCGATGGTCGTCGTGTCGCTGCTGTGGCGGTTCCTCTACGAGCCCGACGGTCTGCTCAACCAGGCAATCCGTACGGTCTCGTTCGGTGCCTGGGAGGGCACCGACTGGCTCAACAACCCGACCACGGCTATGCCGGCGATCATGGTGATGTCCATCTGGCAGGCGGTCGGATTCCACATGGTCATCTGGCTCGCGGGTCTGCAGACCATCCCCGGTGAGCTCTACGAGGCCGCGGCGATGGACGGCGCGTCCGGTTGGAAGTTGTTCCGTCACATCACCTGGCCCGGTCTCCTCGCCACCCGAACGTTCATCCTGATCACCATCACGATCGCCTCCTTCAGCCTGTTCACGCAGATCAGCGTGATGACCCAGGGCGGCCCGCTCGATCGCACCACGACCGTGGTCTACATGGCCGTCCGTACCGGCTACGAGCAGCAGGCGACCGGGTATGCCGCCGCGGTGTCGCTGGTCTTCTTCGTGATCGTTCTCTGCATCTCCCTGGTGCAGCGCTTCCTGACCCGAGAGAGGGGTTGACCATGACCAGCCCAGCCAAGCCGGTCGGTCCCGGGGCCGGGGCGACCCTGGCGACTCAGGGGACCCGCATTCTCCTCGTCGTCGTCTTCTCGTTCCCGCTGCTGTTCATGTTCGTGTCGTCGTTCAAACCGGACGCTCAGATCTTCGCCGACCTCACCTCGGTGCGAGCGATCTTGCCGATCGGTGACATCTCGCTGGACAACTACCGCGGCGTCTTCGACCGGGTGCCCGCGGGTCGGATGCTGCTCAACTCAGTCGGGATCTCGCTGCTGACCGTCGTACTCGGGATCCTGGTGAACTCGATGGCGGCGTTCTCCTTGTCCCGGATGCGGTGGCGGGGGCAGAAGGTGGTGCTGATGGGGATCATCGCGACGCTGATCGTGCCCTTCGAGACCTTCGCCCTCCCGCTGGTGTGGTGGGTCGACAAGTTGCCGTGGCTGCAGCTCGACGGTTTCCGCCTGGTGATGACCGAAGGCTGGCTGGACAGCTACCACGTCCAGATCATCCCGTTCCTGGCCAACGCGTTCTCGATCTTCCTCTTCTACCAGTACTTTCAGAGCATCCCCAAGGAGCTGGACGAGGCCGCCCGGATGGACGGCGCCAGCTGGTTCGGCATCTACCGGATGGTGGTGATGCCGCTCTCCGGACCCGCTATCGCGACCGTCGCGATCCTCACCTTCCTCCCTGCATGGAACCAGTACCTGTGGCCGCTGATGGTGGTGCAGACCGAGGACTACCGCCCCGTCATGGTGGGCATCCAGTACTTCTTCCAGCTCAACGTCTCCTGGGGCCAGATCATGGCGTACGCCTCGATGATCACCGTCCCGGTGCTCGCGCTGTTCCTCGCTTTTCAGCGCGCCTTCATCGGCAGCATCGCCTCGGCCGGGGTCAAGGGATGACTCCCCATCTGGACGCCGCCTCCACCTCCACGACAGGAGCTCCGCTCGTGCCTGACAACCCGTACCGTCCCGGCTACCACTTCACCCCAGCCCAGGGTTGGATGAACGACCCGAACGGCCTCGTGTGGCACGAGGGGGAGTACCACCTGTTCTTCCAGCACAACCCGGAAGGCACCGACTGGGGGAACATGTCGTGGGGTCACGCGGTCAGCCGTGACCTGCGGGACTGGGAGCATCTGCCGGTCGCGATCCCAGTGGCCGGCACCGAGCAGGCCTTCTCGGGCAGCGTGGTCGTCGACCACGACAACAGCTCGGGACTGGGTGAACCTGGCCGCCCGGCCATGGTCGCGCTCTACACCTCCTGCGACGTGGAGACCGGCATCCAGAGCCAGTCGTTGGCATCGAGCCTGGACCGCGGCCGGACCTGGTCCAGGTATCCGGGCAACCCGGTTCTCGACCTGGGATCGAAGGAGTTCCGCGACCCGAAGGTGTTCTGGTACGCCGCTGCCGGCTGCTGGATCATGGTCGTCGCCATGGCCGAGGACCGGGTCATCCAGTTCTATCGCTCCGATGATCTTCTGGCCTGGCGCCACCTCAGCGACTTCGGTCCTGCCGGCTCGGTCGACGGCGTATGGGAGTGCCCCGACCTGTTCGAGCTTCCCGTCGCAGGGGAGCCCGGTCGCACCCGCTGGGTCCTCCTGATCAGCGTGCAGACCGGTGCTCCGGCCGGCGGATCGGGCACGCAATACTTCATCGGCGACTTCGACGGCACCACGTTCACCGCGGACCCGCCCGGGGTCGAGGGCGCCTTGTGGGTCGACCACGGGGCCGATCACTACGCCGCGGTGTCGTTCAGCGGGATGCCGGACGAGGAACGCATCGTCATCGGATGGGCGAGCAACTGGGTATATGCCCACGACCTCCCGACCGGAGACTTCCGCGGCTCCGCATCGATCCCGCGCCGCTACACGCTCGCGCTCGTCGACGGCCGGGTGCGCCTACGCCAGCAGCCAGTGCTGGAGAAGCTGCCCGCGCCTGCGTACGTCGCGGGACCGTTCGCCGTCGTCGAGGGCGAGCACCCCTTGCCCGTTGCAGGCCATGGCACCAGGCTGCGGGTGGTGGCCGTCGTCGAGCCCGAGAGCTCGGACCGCATCGGCCTCCACCTTCGCGTCGGCGCGCAGGAACGTACGGTGGTCGTGTATGAAGCGGGCTCGTCCGAGCTCGTCGTCGACCGGACGCGGTCCGGCGACGTGGGCTTCTCGGAAGCATTTCCTGCCGTCCATCGAGCGCCGATCGAACCGGCCGACGGAGTGGTCCGCCTCGAGGTCCTCGTCGACACCACCTCGATCGAGGTCTTCGCAGGTGAAGGTGAGGTCGTGCTCAGCGACCAAATCTTCCCGTCTGCCGACAGCACCGGTCTGGCCGTCTTCGCCGAGGGCGGCGCGGGCACTGTCCGGTCGATCGAGGTGACACGCGTAGGTACGAATCAGTCGTGAAATCGATCGTGGCCCTGACCTGAGTTTCCTCAGGTCAGGGCCACAATCTACTGCGTGCGCGAGGGGGGACTTGAACCCCCACCCACTAATACGTGGACTAGCACCTCAAGCTAGCGCGTCTGCCTATTCCGCCACCCGCGCGCAACAGAAAGAACATTATCAGGAGGGGGCCGGGGTGCCGAATCGGGGGCATGTGGCGGGATGGGCCCATGATGACCGTGGGGCACGGGGGTGAATCGGGTAGACCCAGGTGGAGGCGTAGGGCACGCTGGACGCAGCGGGGGAGACAATCCCTCGATCTCGTGGAGGTGGTTCGATGCTCTCTCTGATCGTGATGATCGGGTTCCTCGCCATCGTCGTGGCGCTCGGGGCCGGTGTCGTACTTGCGGTGCGCCAGGGAGGCGGTGACGCCGCGACGGATCTCGACGGTGACGGAGTGCCTTATGACGGCGTCGGCGCGGTCGGGCGTACGAAGGCCGAGGAGGAGCGAGCCCAGGCAGGGAGTCTCGACTCGCTGGGAGATGCCGGCGGCCCGAGTCCGAGCACGGCTGACGTCGAGGCGGCTCGTCGGCTCGACGAGGAGTCGCGCCGGCGGCGCTGAGCCTCCGCTCGACCAGTTCAGGGTCAGGCCGGCAACAGCGCCCGCGCGGGGTGGTTGCTGGTGACCATCCAGACGCGCTTGTCGTACACGAAACGGCGCAGGCGGCCGGGGTTGTCGACGGTCCAGACGAGGACCTTGATGTTGCGGCGGTGGGCCCAGCGCAGCAGCCAGACGTCGGCGAGACGCTGCTCGACGACGACCAGGTTGGAGCGGCAGCGGCGGATGCGGCCCTCGGGGAAGAACTCCGAGAGCTTGAGGTGGACGAGCTTGAACGGGTGGTGGCGGAAGTCGACGCCACCGAGGGAGAGACCGACGAGGGTCTCGGGGGCGCGGAGGTCGGCCCAGTCGCGCAGGACGCGTACGGACTCGTCGACCATCGTGGTCACGATGAAGCTCTCGTTCATCACCTCGAGGGCGATCTCTGCGGCGTCGACCTCGTGCGGGAGCCCGAGGTAGTTCGACGGCGAGGCGAACTTGAGGTCGATGTGGGCGTGCTTGCCGTGAATGGCGAGCAGCTCGAGCGCCTCCCGGTAGCGCACCAGGCGGTACGGCGCGAGCCGTGACAGCGCTGCGTACGTCCTGCCCTCGATCTTGACCCTGCGGCCGATGCGGTCGCGGATGTGGCCGTCGTGGTGGAGGATGAACTCGCCGTCGCGGGTGCGGTGCACGTCGAACTCGACGTAGTCGACCTCCATCTGGACGGCGTCCAGAAGCGACTCCCAGGAGTTGTCACGGTGCCCCGACTGACGCGCCGCGGCGCGGTGAGCGGAGAGGAGGGCACGCTTCTGCATGCGCCCATGGAAACCCACGCATCCATCCGCACTGAAATCCTCAGGTTGCGCATAGGTGGACGTCAGGGGGCGGTTTGTCGCATGCGGTCGATACGGTGGCGGTATGACCAGCGCCGAGACCGAGGTCGTCGACCTCTGCCGTGACCTGATCCGCATCGACACCAGCAACTTTGGAAATGACCCGGGCCCGGGGGAGCGGAAGGCGGCCGAGTACGTCGCGGCGCAGCTCGACGAGGTCGGCATCTCCTCTGAGATCTACGAGTCGGAGCACGGTCGGGCCTCGGTCGTCGCGCAGTGGGGCGGGGTCTCGGCAGGCTCGACCACCGATCGGCAGGACGGGCTGCTCCTCCACGGTCACCTCGACGTCGTCCCCGCTGCCGCGCACGACTGGCAGGTCGACCCGTTCTCCGGCGAGATCCAGGACGGGTACGTCTGGGGGCGAGGCGCCGTCGACATGAAGGACTTCGACGCGATGCTGCTCGCGGTCGTCCGTGAGCGCCAGCGCACCGGGCGGATCCCCGAGCGCCCGATCACGCTCGCCTTCACCGCCGACGAGGAGGCCGGCGGGATGAAGGGCGCCCACGTGCTCGTCGAGGACCACCCCGACCTGCTCGCCCACTGCACCGAGGCGGTCGGAGAGGTCGGCGGCTTCTCGACCACGGTGAAGGGACGCCGTCTCTATCTCATCGAGGCCGCCGAGAAGGGCATGGCCTGGATGAAGCTGACCGCCCGCGGCACCGCCGGGCACGGCTCGATGATCAACCGCGACAACCCGATCACCAGGCTCTCCGGCGCGATCGCGCGCATCGGCGCCCACGAGTGGCCGGTGCAGCTGACCCCGACTATGCAGACGCTGCTCGCGGCGGTCGGCGAGATCGCGGGGGAGGAGCCGACCCCGGAGAACGCCGAGCGGCTCGTAGAGGAGTTCGGCCCGGCCGCCCGGATGATCGGCGCCACCCTGCGCAACGTCACCAACCCGACCATGACCAGCGCCGGCTACAAGGTCAACGTCATCCCCACCGAGGCCACCGCCCATGTCGACGGCCGCTTCCTGCCGGGCTTCGAGGACGACTTCTTCGAGACGCTGCGCAAGCTGTGCGGAGAGGGGATCGACATCGAGTTCGACCAGAATCAGATGCCCTGGGAGACCCCCTACGACGGCGCCCTCGTCGCCGCGATGGAGAGCTCGCTGGTCGCCGAGGATCCCGACGCCCTGGTCGCGCCCTACCTCATGTCCGCCGGCACCGACGCCAAGCACTTCAAGCGGCTCGGGATGAGGACGTACGGCTTCGCGCCCCTGCGACTGCCCGAGGAGCTCGACTTCACCGCCCTCTTCCACGGCGTCGACGAGCGGGTGCCCGTCGACGCGCTCCAGTTCGGAGCGCGCGTCATGGACCGCTTCCTCGACCAGGTGTGACCGCAGAGGGCGGCCGAGTCGGCTCGAACTGACGAGAAACCCCGTCGAGTCGGCGCGTCACGACGAGCCGACTCGGCGGGGATCTTGGTCAGGACGAGCCGACTCGGCGTCGGTTCAGGGGACCAGGGCGGTGAGGGTCTCGGTGCTCAGGGCGGCTACTTCGGCGTGGCCGGTGCGGTGGGCCCAGGCGGCGACGGAGATGGCGTCGCGGACCTGGAGGCGGTGCCAGGCCTCGGGCTCGCGGGGGTCGGAGCCGTAGCCCTCGAGGAAGGCCTTCTCGAAGGTGTCGTTGCGGGGGAAGTCCTGTGCGGAGAGCCGGGAGAGATCGTAGAGGGCGGGGCGGAAGCCGAAGCGGCCGGAGTCGATCACGCGCAGGGTGCCGGCGTCGAGGACCCAGCTGGTCGGCTGCCAGTCGCCGTGCGTGGGGACGAGCACCGTCGTCGGGGTTGGCCACGAGGTGATCTCGTTCCGAAGGCGCTCGGTGAGGTCGGCCTCCAGACCGGCCCCGTCCAGCGAGGCGAGGGCGCGCTCGTCGAGCTCCGGCTCGTAGTCCTCGTCCTCGACGCTGGCCTGGCCGTGGAACGTCGCCAGCAGCTCGCCCGCCTGACGGTAGATCTCGGGGTCGTGGATGGCAGCCGACGTGCTCGCCGGCTCGCCGTCGAGGTGGGTCATCACGATGATGCGGGCGTCCAGGTCGGCCTCGACGAGGCTCGGTGCGCGGCCGGCGTCGGTCCAGGGGGCCAGCCAGCTGCGGTGGGCCGCGAGCTCGCGGTCGATGTGGCGTACGCCTTCTGTCGTGGTCTTCACCAGGAACCGGTCTTCACCGGTTGAGAGCACGAGGGCGGTGGTGCCGGCGCGGTGGAGTGCGCTGCGGTCGGCGACCACCTCGGCTCCGGGGAGCCACTGGTCGAGGAGGTCGCGCTGGGCGGGGGTCAGGGTGTCGAGTGCCGAGATCACGGGCGGATCCTGCCAGCGCTGGGCGGGCCTGAGTCGCCGTGTCGCGGCGAGATGTCCATGTTGTTGGCGCCTTGTGGGCGCCGCTTATCCAGATCGGCTCAGATAGGGAGGATGACCTCGGCGTTGAACGTCTCCACGACCGGCTCGCCGCCGAGGTTGGGTCCGATGCTGGTCAGGGTGGCGTTGCCGATCGGGCCGATGCGCATCCAGGTCGCCGGCGGGGCGTTGAGGACCTCGCGTACGAACCAGGCGACCACGAACGCGTGGGTGACCAGCACGACCTCGTCGTCGTGGTGCTCGAACCAGAGCTTGTGCCAGGCGGCGGTGAGCTCGGCGCCGTCGAGGTCGCGTTCGGACTCCGGTACGTCCTCGAACCACTCCCAACGGTGGGTCGGGTAGTCGCCGCGCCGCTCCGTCGACGGCACCGGGGTGCGGTCGGCGAGAAGGTCGGAGGGCACAGGTCCCGCGCCCAGGTTCTCGGTGAGGATGCCGGCCGTCTCGGACGTACGCCGGCTTGGGCCGTGCAGCACCTGACGGACAGGACGGAACGCGAGTCGGTTGGCGAGCGCCTGGACCTGGCGGCGGCCGAGGTCGGAGAGGCCGGGGTCATCAGTGTCCCCGCCGGCGGCTTCGCCGTGGCGTACGAGATGGATCACCCGCAGGACCCTAATATCTGGACGCGCGAGGAGCGCGGAGACGCGCTCAGACCGTGAGCCGCTGCCGGATGATCTTGCGCCGAAGCGTCACCCGGCGGGTGCCGTCGGCGGTGATCCGCACGCGGTCGAGCTCCCAGCCGCCGTGCTCGGCGCGCTCGACGAGGAGCTTGGTGACGATGTTGCGGGAGAACTCACGCGAGAAGATCACCTTGTCGTACTCCCACATCACTCCGGGGCGGGGCGGACGGCGTTCGGCTCGGGCCAAGGCAGCACTCCTTCTGATGGACTACTCAGGAGAACCAGTGTGCCGGAAGAGATGTTCCCTCGGGGTGGTGTTTTCGATCCCCGGACTCAGACGGCGGAGACGTCGTCGAGGGCGAGCGCGATCTCGGGCGGGAGGGTGAGGTCGGCGACCTGCAGCGCCTCCTTGAGCTGGGCCGCGGTGCGTGCCCCGAGGATCGGCGCGGTGACCCCCGGCCGGTCGCGTACCCAGGCCAGCGAGACCTGCAGCGGCGTCCACTCGAGGCCTTCGGCAGCCTTGGCGACGGCGGTGACGATCCCGCGGGAGCGCTCGTCGTGGAAGGCGTCGACCCGCGCCGAGAAGTTGGGGTCGGCGCCGCGGGAGTGCGACGGGATGCCGGTGCGGTACTTCCCGGTGAGCACGCCGCCCGCCAGCGGCGACCAGGCCAGCAGGCCCATCCCCAGCGCCTCGGTGGCCGGCAGCACCTCGTACTCGATGTCGCGGGCGAGCAGCGAGTACTCCACCTGCGTCGAGGCCAACGTCGCCCGCCCCGGGACGGCCCGCTGCCAGGTCGCCGCCTGGGCGGTCTGCCAGCCGCTGTAGTTGGAGACGCCGACGTAGGCGGCCCGGCCGCTGCTCAGCGCCATGTCGAGCGCGGTGAGCGTCTCCTCGAGCGGCACCTCGGGGGACCAGACGTGCACCTGCCACAGGTCGATGTGGTCGACGCCGAGCCGCTTCAGCGAGGCGTCGAGGCCGGTCAGCAGCCCGCCGCGGGAGGTGTCCACGCCCCGGCTGCCGCCGCGCCAGGTGATCCCGCCCTTGGTCGCCAGGACGACGTCGTCACGAGCCACGACCCGCTCCTCGAGGAGTGAGCCGAGCAGGGCCTCGGAGGCGCCGTCGCCGTAGCCGGCG
Organism: Nocardioides sp. NPDC127503; assembly: GCF_040302165.1. NCBI lineage: Bacteria > Bacillati > Actinomycetota > Actinomycetes > Propionibacteriales > Nocardioidaceae > Nocardioides > Nocardioides sp. NPDC127503. Next base: position 232,395 of record NZ_JBEORH010000001.1, read on the forward strand.
GCGGTGTCGACCAGCGTGCCGCCGGCCTCGGCGAAACCGGCCAGCTGCTCACGGGCCTCGTGCTCATCGGTCACGCTGCCCCAGGTCATGGTGCCCAGGGCGAGAGACGAGACTCGCAGCCCAGTGGCTCCGAGGAGTCGGCTCTGCATGAGAACAATCTATCCGTGCCCTCCGCAGGGCCCCGGCCGGACACGCTGGCAGTGACGGCGGACACACCGACGGGGAGGCAGCGGTCGGGTGCGGCGTACATGCCCCTTAGAGTTTCCGCCCGTGGATTATCTGCAGGCGATCGCACTGGGCATTCTTCAGGCACTCACCGAGTTCCTGCCCATCTCATCCAGCGCGCACCTGCGCATCTTCCCCGAGCTGCTCGGCTGGGGAGACCCCGGCGCGGCGTTCACCGCCGTGATCCAGATCGGCACCGAGCTGGCCGTGGTCTTCTACATGTGGCGCAACATCCGCGACATCATCGTGACCTGGTTCCGGAGCCTCTTCAACGCCGAGCTGCGCAGCCACACCGATGCCCGGATGGGCTGGTTCATCATCGTCGGCTCGATCCCGATCGTGGTGATCGGATTCGTGATGAAGGACATCATCGAGCACGACCTGCGCAGCCTGTACGTCGTCGGCACCATGCTCGTGGTCATGGGCATCGTCCTCGGGATCGCCGACCGGATCGGCGCGAACCGCAAGCAGTTCGACGACCTGTCCTGGCGCGACGCGATCCTGATGGGCTGCGCCCAGGCCTGCGCGCTGATCCCCGGCGTCTCTCGCTCGGGGGCGACGATCTCGATGGGCCGCGCGCTCGGCTACGAGCGGGCCACCGTGACCCGCTACGCCTTCCTGCTGGCGCTGCCGGCGGTCTTCGGCGCCGGTCTGTTCGAGATGGGCGAGATCGCCCACGGTGCCAACCTCTACGGCTGGGGCCCGACGATCGTCGCCACGATCGTCTCGTTCGTCCTCGGCTACGCCGTGATCGCGTGGCTGCTGAAGTACCTCTCCCACAACACCTACACCCCGTTCGTGATCTACCGGGTCGTCCTCGGTCTCGTGGTTCTGGGACTCCTCGGCACGGGTGTGCTCACCGAGTGGTGATCGTGACAAACTCAGGCACGTGCCTGAGTCCGGTGTGAAGCCCGCCGTAACACCCGCAGCGATCGAGGAAGCCGCCGCGCGCACGATCGCCACGCGCACGGCGGTCGAACGCTCGGTCAGACTCTCGGAGAGGTACGCCGCCGAGGTCCTGCTCAAGCGGGAGGACCTGCAGCTGGGGCGCTCCTACAAGGTCCGGGGCGCCTACAACCTGATGAGCTCGCTGACGCCCGAGGAGCTCGAGCGCGGCGTCGTGTGCGCCAGCGCGGGCAACCACGCCCAGGGTGTCGCGATCTCCTGCGCCCGGCTCGGGGTGCCCGGCCACATCGTGGTGCCGACCAACACGCCCAAGCAGAAGCGCGACCGGATCACCGCCCTCGGCGGCTCCCACGTGACGCTGACGTTGCACGGGTCGACCTACGACGAGGCCTCCGCGTACGCCTACGAGCTCGGCCGCGGGCTCGGGGCCACCTACGTCTCCGCCTTCGATGACCCGCGCACGATCGCCGGGCAGGGCACGGTCGGCTACGAGCTGACCTCCCAGATCGGTGAGCCGCTGGACGTGCTGCTGCTGCCGGTCGGCGGCGGTGGGCTCGCCTCGGGCGTGTCCACCTGGGTGCGCGAGGTCTGGCCGCAGACCCGGATCATCGGGGTCGAGCCCGCGGGCGCCGCCTCGATGGCGGCTGCGATCGAGGCCGGTGGGCCGGTCCGGCTGGACACGCTCGACACGTTCGTGGACGGCGCCGCGGTCGCGACCGCGGGGAAGGTGACGTACCCGATCGTCAAGGAGTACGTCGACGAGCTCGTCTCTGTGCCCGTCGGCGCGATCTGCGTGGAGATGCTCGAGCTCTACCAGACGGAGGGGATCATCGCCGAGCCTGCCGGCGCGCTCGCGGTGGCGGCCTTGGGGCAGATCGACCTGCGCGGGGCCACGCGCGTCGGCGCCGTACTCTCCGGTGGCAACAACGACGTCTCCCGCTACTCCGACGTGCTCGAGCGCGCCCTGATCCACCAGGGCCTGCGCCACTACTTCCTGGTCTCCTTCCCGCAGGCTCCCGGCGCGCTGCGCGGCTTCCTCGATGACGTGCTGGCCGACGGCGAGGACATCGTCGTCTTCGAGTACGTCAAGAAGTCCAACCGCGAGCACGGCCCCGCGCTGATCGGCATCGACCTCGACTCCGCCGACGGCCTCGACGGGCTGCTCGAGCGGATGGGCGCCAGCGACCTGGTCATCGAGCGGATCGAGCCCGACTCGCCGCTGTTCACGTTCCTGCACTGATGCGCACTGCCGAGGTCGTGAGGCCTTTCGCTGTCGCCACGGTCCTTGCCGGGATCGTCTCGGGGTGCTCCAGCCAGGCTGTCGATGCCGGCAGCGATCCTGGCCGGATCACCCACCGCGCCGTCGCAGCGGTCGCGCTCGAGCACCTGCCGACCGACACCTCCAGCCGGGCCGCCTCCTACACCGACGAGTCCACGCCTCGCGAGCAGGTCTCGGTCGACCTTCGCTACGGCGCCGACGGCGAGTACGACGGCGACCTGGTGAACGTCGCAGTCTTGGCTCAGCCGCCCGAGGAGGGCGAGGGGTGCCGCAGCGAGCTCCGTCAGCACTGCGTCGACCTCCCGACCGAGGTGAAGGACGCCCAGATGCAGCTGCGCTGGATCGAGGAGGAGCCCGAGGAGGACCCCGGTGGTGTCGGGATCGTGCTGCTGCGCGAAGGCGGTGAGACCTCCTCGATCGGCTACTCAGGCCCCACCATCACCGGCGACCCCCGCAGTCTCGACATGCCGATCAGCGTCGAGAAGCTGGTCGCCGTCGTCGAGGACCCACGGCTGCGCTACCAGGCGACCTCCTCGACCCTCGCCCTCGGTGAGGAGCTCGACGACTGGGAGGGCGGCGAGCCCGACCCCGAGGCGTACCAGCTGGTGCGCAACACAGACCACGGCATCGCCCAGGCCTATGTCGGCGGCCGGGGTGGCTACGGCTACTACAAGGGCGTCATCCGGTCGCCGCTGCGCGAGCAGTTCGGCCCCGATGCCATCGGAGGGCGGTTGCTGCAGCGCTCCTCACCCGACTTCACGGGTATGCCGGATGCCGACGTCGACGTCCTAGCGGCGCCGTCCCCGCCCGCCTGGATGACCCGTGAGCCCTGCTCGGCGCCGGCGCTGCGCAAGCGCTGCGTCGCCACGAAGGGCGAACGTGGCCCGCTGGTCTTCGCCTGGCAGCCGGCCAAGGGCGATGACACGGGTTGGGCCTGGATGATCTCGGTGCGCGAGAAGGAGGTCGTCGCGGTCCGCTACCAGGGCCCGCGGATGCCGGCCGGCTACGACGATGCGGCGATGCTCACCGAGTGGAACCAGGGCGAGCAGCTCGACTCGCAGGGCGGCGAGGCCGAGTCGGAGTTCGCTGACGACCTCTCCCTGTGGTGCGACCGGGAACACCTCGACGCCCGCCCGGTCAAGCAGCTCGACTAGTTAGCGGTGCTGCAGACGTAAGACCTTGGGCGCCAACTTCGCCAAACGTGAAACACTGGCAGCAATGAGTACCACCCCGCACCACGTAGCGTGGCTCGAGGCGAAAGCCGAGAAGTACGTCGAAGACGCAAAGGCCTTCACGAGCGCGAGAAGTAGTGACCTTCAGGTCGGCGGACTCACGGGGGAGCAGTGGGCCACCGTGTATCGAGCCGTGGCCCACGAGCTCCGAGAGTGCGCACGCGAGGCCGCAGAGCAGCGGCCGCGCCGTCCGTGGCGCAGAGAGTAGCGACGCGGTCAGAACCAGCCCGACTTCCGGAAGAAGATCCACATGCCGGTGATCACGCCGCCCATGAGCAGCAGCGCGAATGGGTAGCCGAACCTCCAGTCGAGCTCGGGCATGTAGGTGAAGTTCATCCCATAGATCCCGGCGATGAGGGTCGGCACGACGATCATCGCCGCGCCCGCCGAGATCTTGCGCATGTCGTCGTTCTGCTGCAACGAGATCTGCGCCAGATGGGCCTCGAAGGCAGAGGACAGCAACGTCTCTAGGTTCTCGATCGCCTCCACGATCGAGGCGAGATGGTCGAGGACGTCGCGGAAGTACGGGCGCAGATCCGGGTCGATCCCGCCCTCGCCGTTGGCGAAGCGGCGCACCGGCTCGCGCAGCGGCATCACCGCGCGGCGTACCTCCGCGATCTCCCGGCGGAGCCGGTAGATCCGGGCCGAGTCGTGGGTGCGCTCGTCGGAGAAGACGGAGGTCTCGACCTCGTCGACGTCCTTGGTGAGCTCGTTGGCGACGTCCACGTAGCCGTCCACGATGTAGTCGACCACCGCGTGGACCGCCGAGTAGGAACCCTCGTTGAGGAGCTGCTCGTCGCTGGTCTCCAGCAGCTCACGGGCCGGCGCGAGCCGCGATCCGCGACCGTGGCGGACCGTGATCACGTAGTCGGGGCCGATGAAGAAGGCGACCTCGCCGGTCTCGACGGCGTCCTCGGAGTCGACGTACCAAAGCGTCTTCACGACCAGGAACATCCCGCCCTCGTAGCGCTCCAGCTTGGGCCGCTGGTGGGCGGTCAGCGCGTCCTCGACGGCGAGCGGATGCAGCCCGAAGGCCTCGGCCACCTCCTCGAGCTCGTACTGACTGGGCTGGTAGAGCCCGAGCCAGACGAAGTCGCCCTCGTCCTTCACGCCGCTGCGGAGCGTGGCGTAGTCGTGGGGCGCGCAGTCGATCCTGTCGCGCGCGCCGCCGCGGTAGAGAGCGCTGTCGACGATCACGTTGTCAGGTTAGGGCATGCTGCCCGGCATTGTGGGCCGGCTTCACCGGGATGGATAGGGTCGCCAGTCGTGGCGACGATGATCCTGGTGAGACACGGCCGTACGACGGCGAACGCATCCGGAACCCTGGCCGGCAGGCTTCCCGGGGTGAGGCTGGACGAGCGCGGCGTGGAGCAGGCGAGCAGAGCCGCGGAGCGGATCGAGCCGGTCCCGCTGGCGCTGGCGGTGACCAGCCCCATGGAGCGCTGCCAGCAGACGCTCTCGGTGATCCTGGAGGGTCGCGCCGAGCAGCCCACCGTCGTCGTCGAGGACGGCGTCTCCGAGTGCGACTACGGCGAGTGGCAGGGGGAGAAGATCACCACGCTGGCACGTCGCAAGCTGTGGAAGACGGTGCAGACCCAGCCCTCTGCGGTCACCTTTCCCGGGGGCGAGTCGATGGCTGCCATGCAGGCCAGAGGAGTCGAGGCTGTACGCCGCCACGACGCCGCCGTCACGGCCGCGCACGGAGACTCGGCGGTCTGGCTGTGCGTGAGCCACGGCGACCTGATCAAGTCGATCCTGGCCGACGCGCTCGGGATGCACCTGGACCTCTTCCAGCGGCTCCACGTCGACCCGGCCTCGATCTCGGTCATCCGCTACGGCGAGGGGCGACCCTCGGTCCTGGCCACGAACACCCACGCCGGCGACCTGTCCTGGCTCGCGCCGAAGCAGGCCGCCAAGAAGGGGCGCAAGTCGTCGCGGCGGCGCAACGACGACGCCGTCGTGGGCGGTGGCTCGGGTCCTGAGCCTGGTCTGGATAAGGTTTGACCATGCCTGTGATGCACGCCTTCGACCCGCCCGAGCGATTCGTCGTCGGCACCGTCGGCGAGCCCGGGGCGCGTACGTTCTTCCTCCAGGCGCGTGAGGGAGCGCGAGTCGTCTCCGTGGCCCTGGAGAAGCAGCAGGTCACTGTGCTCGCCGAACGGCTCGACGAGCTCCTCGACGAGGTGATGAAGTCGGCGCCCGCCGTGGTGCCGGCGGTCGCTCCCTTCGACCTCGACGACAACGGACCGTTGGAGCAGCCGATCGAGGAGGAGTTCCGGGCGGGCACGATGACGCTGGCCTGGGATCCCGACGAGGACAAGGTCGTCCTCGAGGTCTTCCCGATCAGCGAGACCGAGATCATCGCCGAGGTCGACGAGTCGGGCCAGTTGGTCGACGAGGACGCCGTGGCTGCCATCGAGCTGGACGAGCCGGAGCCCGACGAGGTGCTCCTGGTGCGGATCGCCCCGCGCAACGCCCGTGCCTTCGTCAAGCGGGCCGAGGCGGTGCTGGGCGCCGGACGCCCGAACTGCCCGTTCTGCGGCAACCCGATCGATCCCGAGGGACACCTGTGCGTCCGGGCGAACGGGTTCAAGCGGCGCGACCCGGTCTGAGCCGATGAGCGAGCGAATCATTGCCCCCGAAAGTGACGGGGCCATGGAGCTCGTCGGGCGGCTGACGACGGCCTCGAACGCGACCTTCCTGGCCACCATCGGCGAGACCGAGGTGGTCTACAAGCCGATCGCGGGGGAGCGGCCGCTGTGGGACTTCCCCGACGGGCAGCTCGCGCACCGCGAGGTCGCCGCCCACCTCGTCTCGGAGACGCTGGGATGGTCGGTGGTCCCCGAGACCTGGCTCGGTGACGGGCCGCACGGTCCCGGGATGATTCAGCGCTGGGTCCACGCCGACGAGAGCCTCGAGCCGGTCACCATCGTGCCGGAGGGGGAGGTGCCCGACGGCTACCTCCGGGTCTTCGACGGCTTCGACGATCAGGACCGGGTCGTCACCCTGGCCCACGAGGACACGCCCGGGCTGCGACGGATGGCGGTTTTCGACGCGATCACCAACAACGCCGACCGCAAGGGCGGTCACGTCCTGCCGATCTCGGGTGGGCGCCGTTACGGATGCGACCACGGGCTGACCTTCCACGAGGAACCGAAGCTGCGCACCATCCTGTGGGGATGGCGGGGGCAGGGCTTCTCCGACGAGGAGCTCTCCGGTATCCGGGCGGTCCACGCGGGGCTCGTCGGTTCGTTGGGGCGGGAGCTGGCTGCGTACCTCACGGGTCGGGAGGTCGACGCGCTCGGCCGGCGCTGCGAGACCCTGCTCGCCGAGGGGGTCTTCCCGCGGCCGGAGTACGACCGCCATGTCATCCCGTGGCCGCCCTTCTGAGACACGTGGTCCCCGCCAAGTAGGCTGCACCCATGCGCGCATGGTCTGCACCCGAAGTCCCAGAACTGTCCGTCAACGGGCCCGAGGTGCAGCTCTATGACCATCAGCGGGACGCGGTCGTCCCGACTGAGGGTCAGGGGCGGCGTTCGCTGTACGTATGTGGCATCACGCCCTACGACGCGACCCACATCGGCCACGCCAACACCTACGTCGCCTTCGACCTGCTCCACCGGGCGTGGCTCAACGCCGGCTACGAGGTCGGCTACACCCAGAACGTGACCGACGTCGACGACCCGCTGCTCGAGCGGGCCGACAAGGTCGGGATCGAGTGGGAGGCGCTCGCCGAGCGCGAGACCGAGCTCTTCCGGCAGGACATGGAGGCGCTGCGGGTCGTGCCGCCGCAGCACTACATCGGCGCGGTCGAGTCGATCCCGCTGGTGCTCTCGCTGATCGGCGAGCTCGAGGAGGCCGGCGCGATCTACAAGGTCGACGAGGACGTCTACGCCTCGGTGGCCGTCGACGACGCGTTCGGTGAGGAGTCGCGCCTGGGGCGCGAGGAGATGATTGCGCTCTTCGGTGAGCGAGGCGGTGACCCCGAGCGGGCCGGCAAGAAGGACCCGCTCGACCCGCTGCTGTGGCGCGCCGAGCGTCCGGGCGAGCCGGCCTGGCCCTCGCCGTACGGCCCCGGCCGTCCCGGCTGGCACATCGAGTGCACCGCGATCGCCCTGGAGCACCTCGGCGCCGGCTTCACTGTCCAGGCCGGCGGCTCCGACCTGGTCTTCCCGCACCACGAGATGTCCGGCTCGCACGCGCGGTCGGCCGGCAAGGACTTCGCCGAGATCTACACCCACGGCGGGATGGTGGCCTACGACGGCCACAAGATGTCCAAGTCGCGCGGCAACCTGGTCTTCGTCTCCGCCCTGCGCAACTCCGAGATCGACCCGATGGCGATCCGGCTGGTGCTGCTGGGCCACCACTACCGCGACGACTGGGAGTGGACCGACGCCAAGCTCTTCGACGCCGTCGACAAGATCGCCGAGTGGCGCAAGGCCGTCGCCCTCGGCCGCGGCGCCCCCGCGGCGCCGGTCGTCGAGACCATCCTCGGTGCCCTGGCTGACGACCTCGACGCCCCGCGTGCGGTCCAGGCCGTCGACGCCTGGGTCGCCGCCACCCTCGGTGAGGGCGGTCTCGCCGAGACCTCGGACGCTCTTGCCGGCGAGACGATCTCCGAGATCGTCGACGCGGCGCTGGGCATCAAGCTCTGATCGTCGGCCTCAAGGGCCACACGCGTCACACCGCTCGGGCTTTTCCTGCACTTCTCGGGTGTTGCATTGCCTGAGAAGTGCAGGGATACCCGGTTAACCGGGTATCCCTGCAACCGGTCTTACGAGTCGTCCGTACGCCGCTTGAGGTAGCGCTCGAACTCCCGGGCGATCGCGTCGCCACTGGCCTCGGGGAGGTCGGCGGTGTCGCGGGCCTCCTCGAGGGAGCGTACGTAGTCGGAGACGTCCTCGTCCTCCTCGGCGAGGTCGTTGACGCCGCGCTCCCAGGCTCGGGCGTCCTCGGGGAGGTCGCCGAGGGGGATGGAGCACTGCAGCAGGTCCTCGAGCTTGTTGATGATCGCGAGGGTGGCCTTGGGGCAGGGCGGGGCGGCGACGTAGTGGGGGACCGCGGCCCAGTAGGAGACCGCGGGGATGTCGGACTGGACGCAGGCCTCCTGGAGCACGCCGACGATGCCGGTCGGCCCCTCGTAGGACGGCGAGTCGAGCTTGAGGCGGTCGACGAGGTCGGGCTCGGTGGCGGTGCCGGAGACCGGGATCGGCCGGGTGTGCGGAGCGTCGGCGAGGAGCGCGCCGAGGGTCACCACGAGCTGGCCGCCGAGCTCGTCGACGCACTCCAGGATCTCGCCGACGAACTGCTTCCAGCGCATGTTGGGCTCGATGCCGCGTACCAGGATGATGTCGCGGTCCAGGTCGGGCGGGGAGCAGACGGCGATCTGGGTGGTGGGCCAGGTGATGGAACGGAAGCCGTTCGCGTCGGTGCCGGTGACCGGCCGGTTGACCTGGTAATCGTAGAAGTCCTCGGGATCGATCTCGGCCACCACCCGCGCGTGCCAAACGTCCATCAGATGGTCAACCGTGCCGGAGGCGGCATCGGCCGCGTCGTTCCAGCCCTCGAACGCGGCGATCACCACAGGATCGACCAGGTCGCGGGTCTCTTCGATCTCGATCACACCTCCACCCTAGTCACCGAGACCAGGGAGTCGGCGTCGTTCACCCTGCGTACACCTTCTCAATTCCCACCTGGTGGACTGCCAGTGTCAGGATTCGGAATGAAATGGCATGGCCTGCGCACCTACGCCGTAGCGTGTTTCAGGCAAAGCCGTGCACACCACCGTGCCCGCCCGGGAGAGGAAACAAGAGTGAGTCTGCGCCCTGATGTCACCGAGACCCTGACCGCCACCCTGAAGGAGCGGATCATGGTGCTCGACGGCGCGATGGGCACTGCGATCCAACGTGACCGTCCCGACGAGGCCGGTTATCGCGGCGAGCGGTTCAAGGACTGGCCCACCGACCTCATCGGCAACAACGACCTGCTCAACCTGACGCAGCCGCAGATCATCGAGGGCATCCACCGCGAGTATCTCGAGGCCGGCGCCGACATCATCGAGACCAACACGTTCAATGCCAACGCGGTCTCGCTGAGCGACTACGACCTGGCCGACCTCGCCTACGAGATCAACTTCGAGGCGGCCCGCCTGGCTCGTGCGGCCGCGGACATCTACTCGACCCCCGACAAGCCGCGCTACGTCGCCGGCGCGCTCGGCCCCACGACGCGTACGGCCTCCATCAGCCCGGACGTGAACGACCCCGGCGCCCGCAACGTCACCTACGAGCAGCTCCGCGACGCCTACGCCGACGCGACCCGCGCGCTCCTCGAGGGCGGCTCGGACCTGATCTTCATCGAGACGATCTTCGACACCCTCAACGCCAAGGCGGCGATCTTCGCTGTCCAGCAGGTCTTCGAGGAGTACGGCCGCCGCTGGCCGGTCGTCATCTCCGGCACGATCACCGACGCCAGCGGCCGCACCCTGTCGGGGCAGGTCACCGAGGCGTTCTGGGATTCCGTACGCCACGCCGACCCGCTCCTGGTCGGCCTCAACTGTGCGCTCGGCGCCCAGGAGATGCGCCCCTACATCGCCGAACTCGCCCGCGTCGCGGACGCCTTCGTCTCCTGCTACCCCAACGCGGGGCTGCCGAACGCCTTCGGCGAGTACGACGAGGGCCCCTCCGACACCGCGGGCCATGTCCACGAGTTCGCCACCGCCGGGTTCGTGAACCTGGTCGGCGGCTGCTGCGGCACGACGCCGGCCCACATCGCCGAGATCGCCAAGCAGGTCGAGGGGGTCGCGCCTCGCGACGTCCCCGAGGTCGAGCCCGCGCTGCGGCTCTCCGGCCTGGAGCCGTTCACCGTGACGGAGGAGAGCCTCTTCGTCAACGTCGGGGAGCGGACCAACATCACCGGGTCGGCGAAGTTCCGCAACCTGATCAAGGCGGGCGACTTCGACACCGCGCTGTCCGTGGCCGCCCAGCAGGTCGAGAACGGCGCCCAGGTCATCGACGTCAACATGGACGAGGGCATGATCGACGGGGTCGCGGCGATGACCCGCTTCCTGACCCTGGTCGCCTCCGAGCCCGACATCTCCCGGGTTCCGATCATGATCGACTCCTCCAAGTGGGAGGTCATCGAGGCCGGTCTGAAGCTCGTCCAGGGCAAGCCGATCGTCAACTCGATCTCGCTCAAGGAGGGCGTGGAGTCCTTCGTCGAGCACGCCGAGCTGTGCAAGCGCTACGGCGCCGCCGCGGTCGTGATGGCCTTCGACGAGGACGGCCAGGCCGACTCCTACGAGCGCCGGATCGCGGTGTGCGAGCGGGCCTACCGGATCCTCGTCGACGAGGTCGGCTTCGAGCCCGACGACATCATCTTCGACCCCAACGTGTTCGCGGTCGCGACCGGGATCGAGGAGCACGCGACGTACGGCGTGGACTTCATCGAGGCCGTCCGCTGGATCAAGCAGAACCTCCCCGGGGCGAAGGTCTCCGGCGGCATCTCCAACGTGAGCTTCTCCTTCCGCGGCAACAACCCCGTGCGCGAGGCGATCCACGCGGTCTTCCTCTACCACGCGATCGAGGCGGGCCTGGACATGGGCATCGTCAACGCCGGCGCGCTGGTGCCCTACTCCGAGGTCGACTCCGAGCTGCGGGACCGGATTGAGGACGTCGTGCTCAACCGGCGCCCCGACGCCGCCGAGCGGCTGCTCGAGATCGCCTCGAAGTACAACAAGGACTCACCCGAGGCGGAGGCCAAGGCCGAGGCCTGGCGCGAGCTGCCGGTCGGTGAGCGGATCACCCACGCGCTGGTCAAGGGCCTGGACGCGTACGTCGAGGCCGACACCGAGGAGCTCCGCGCGGAGATCTCGGCTCGTGGTGGCCGCCCGATCGAGGTCATCGAGGGGCCGCTGATGGACGGCATGAACGTCGTCGGCGACCTGTTCGGTGCCGGCAAGATGTTCCTGCCGCAGGTGGTCAAGAGCGCCCGGGTGATGAAGAAGGCGGTCGCCTACCTGATCCCGTTCATCGAGGCCGAGAAGAAGCCGGGCGACGCCGAGACCAAGAACGGCACCATCGTGATGGCCACGGTCAAGGGCGACGTCCACGACATCGGCAAGAACATCGTCGGCGTGGTGCTGCAGTGCAACAACTACGAGGTCATCGACCTCGGTGTGATGGTGCCGGCGCAAAAGATCCTCGACGCCGCCAAGGAGCACGACGCCGACATCATCGGCCTCTCCGGCCTGATCACGCCGTCGCTGGACGAGATGGTCGGCTTCGCCACCGAGATGCAGCGCGTCGGGCTCGACCTGCCGCTGCTCATCGGCGGCGCCACCACCTCGCGGGCCCACACCGCGGTCAAGATCGACAAGGCCTACGACGGCCCCGTCGTCTGGGTCAAGGACGCCTCCCGCTCGGTGCCGACCGCGGCAGCCCTCCTCGACGCAGGCCGGCGGGAGAAGCTGATGGCCGAGGTCAAGGTCGACTACGACTCGCTCCGCGAGCGCCACGCCGAGCGGCGCGAGCGGGTGTCCCTGACGTACGCCAAGGCGAAGGCCAACAAGCCCGAGATCGACTACTCGTTGCTGCCGGCGGAGCCCGCGCAGCCGGGCGTGCACACGCTGCTGGACTATCCGATCGCGGAGCTGCGCGACTACATCGACTGGCAGCCGTTCTTCAACGCCTGGGAGATGAAGGGGCGCTTCCCCGACATCCTCAACAACCCGGCCACCGGCGAGACCGCGCGCAAGCTCTACGACGACGCGCAGGAGATGCTCGACAAGATCATCGAGGAGAAGTGGCTCGAGGCCCGCGGCGTCTACGGCCTCTTCCCAGCCAACTCGACCGGTGAGGACGTGGTCGTCTATGCCGACGACTCGCGCACCGAGGAGCGCGCCACGCTGTTCCAGCTGCGTCAGCAGGGCCAGCACCGCGACGGCATCTCCAACAAGTCGATGGCCGACTTCGTCGCGCCGGTCGGCGAGGGGGCTGACCACGTCGGCGCCTTCGCGGTGACCGCCGGGATCGGGCTGCCCGACCGGGTCAAGGCGTTCAAGGACGACCTCGACGACTACTCCGCGATCCTGCTGGAGGCCCTCGCCGACCGTCTCGCCGAAGCCTTCGCCGAGCGGCTCCACGAGCGCGTACGCACCGAGTTCTGGGGCTACGCCGCCGACGAGGGCAAGCTTCCCAATGAGGACCTGATCGCCGAGAAGTACTCCGGCATCCGCCCCGCTCCGGGCTACCCGGCCTGCCCCGACCACACCGAGAAGCAGACGATCTGGTCGCTCCTCGACGTCGAGGCGAACACCGGCATCGAGCTCACCGAGTCGATGGCGATGTGGCCGGGTGCGTCGGTCTCGGGCCTCTACTACGGCCACCCCGACTCGCAGTACTTCGTCGTCGGCCGTATCGGTCAGGACCAGGTCGCCGACTACGCCCGTCGCAAGGGTTGGACGATGAAGGAAGCCGAGCGCTGGCTGAGCCCGAACCTGGGCTACGACCCCGAGGACTGAGCCTCGGGGTTGTCCAGCCACGCCGGCGGGACCTGACCGACGCTGACCACGTTCCAGAACGCCGTACGCCGCGTCAGGATCGTGACGAGGTGGTAGCCGTCCGGGTGGCGGGTGAGCACGCCCGCCACCGGGTCGCGCGCCCGGTCCAGGGTGAGCGGGATGACGTGGGCCCAGGTCTCGGTGGCGGGGTACCAGTAGGCGCCGACCGTCGAGGCGTCCCAGGAGCCGAGGGCGGCGTTGGCCTCGGTGGTCGCCGGACGGAGTCGGGCCAGGAGCTCCTCGGGCTCCATGCCGGCGCGATCGGCGTGGTCGTAGGCGATGTGCAGACCACCCACAGACGTGATCCGTGAACCGTTGTCGAAGGCCGGCGGCGCCCAGCTCTCCAGCGCAGTCCGGCAGCGCTGGCAGTCGTCGTCGCGGCTCCAGTCGGCGAACTCCACGTCGTCGACGGCCAGGTCCTCGCCGCGGCTCGTGACCAGCACCAGGCGCAGCCCATCCTGGTCGCGCAGGGGCAGCGGGTTGTGCTCGAGCCCGTCGCGGAAGTGCAGCAGCGCGGAGGCCTCGTTGACCCCGATCCGGTGGACGACCGCGCTGCGCAGCCCCTGCAGCCGTGCCTTCGGCGACTCCTGCCTCAGCAGCGCCGGGTCGACCAGGTCTGCCAGCCACTCGACCAGGTCGACGGTGAGCAGCCGCTCGGCCTCAGCAGGCAGCACGAGGGAGGAGGTCGGGAGCCATGCGGGACACCGTATCCGTCTCCCGGCCGCCCTCGCCGACCGCGGATAGGCTCGGACGGTGCGACACGACGAGCAGTGGGCCAGGGAGCGGTTCGCCGGCGCCCGGGTGGCGCGGCTGGCGACGGTCTCGGCCGACGCCGCTCCCCGGATCGTGCCGATCGTGTTCGCCCTGGCAGGCGACGTGATCCTCACCGCGGTCGACCACAAACCCAAGTCGACCACCCGGCTGCGGCGGCTCGAGGACATCGCGGCGAACCCGGCGGTGTCGCTCCTGGTCGACGCCTACGACGACGACTGGTCGCAGCTGTGGTGGGCACGCGCCGACGGCATCGCGCGGGTGCACGCAACCCACGACCTCGACCCGCTGGTCGCGAAGTACGCCGACTACCGCGAGCAGTCGCCGACCGGGCCGGTGATCGTCATCGAGGTCACCCGGTGGTCCGGCTGGTCGGCGACCTGAGGTCCCGGATCAGCGCGAGCGTCGGAAGGGGCGCAGGATCTCCCCGCTGGGAGACGGGCCGCGGGAGGGCATCGCCGGGGGTGCCGGCGGGGCGGCTCCGGCCCAGGGGCTGCGTGCGTCCAGGACAGTTGCCCATTGTGACGCGGTGGGACGTAGTCCGGGAGGGCCGGCAGCCTGGTCCATCAGCCGGGTCAGCGGGCCGACCAGGATGCCGGCCTGGCCGGCGAAGGTCAGATCGGGCCGGAGGCCGGGGGCGGCGTTGCGGTCGCCGGTGAGCACGCGCGCGATCGTAAGAGCCAGCTTGAAGCGGTCGCTGTCCGCGGTCGGCGGCAGACCGAGGTTGGTGGGGTCCTCCCAGCCGCGGGTGTCGGCGGGCGGGAGCACGCCGTCCTCGCCGGCCGGCCGGATCCCGTCGCAGTCGAGCAGCATCACCCGGGGGATCGGTGACACCGACCAGGCGATGTTGCGCGGCGAGAGGTCGCCGAGGACGAGCCCCTGCCGGTGCAGCGCGTCCATCACCGCGGCCAGCGCCCGCATCAGCAGCACCCGCTCGTAGATCCCGGGGCTGCGTACGTCGCCCGTGTCCACGAGCAGGCCGAGCTCCGCCAGCGCGGTGGCGGGACCGAACCCGGCCAGGAACGGCTCGTGGACCCGTTGCATCAGGAAGCCGGCCGTGCGCAGTCCGTCGAGCACGACGGTGTGCGGCCAGGCGGCGAAGTGGTCGACCTGCAGACCCTCGCTCTCGACCAGCCCACGGATACGCACCAGCTCGGCCAGTGCACGGCCGTCCACCAGCCCGAGCTCGCGCGTGCGGTACAGCTTCGCGACCGTCCCGGGGTGGTCGGCCAGCTCGATGATGCGGCCCTGCGAGCCCTGGGCGATATGGCGTCCAAGGCTCAGGTCGCTGAGCTGGATATCGTTCACGGAACCTCCGGCACCCGTCGTAGGTAGGCAGATCGTACGTGGCTGGGCGATCCCGTGCCGAGTCGACGGCCCATCTGGTGGCACCCGGCTGATGAGAGGGCGCGGCGGGCGCGGCGGGCGCGGCGTACCGTGGTGTTCATCAGGACCGGCAGCGCGAACGAGAAGAGGACAGGTGCCCCTCAGCAGGATCGAGGAGTCGACCACCCGCAACCAGGGTGGGGTCGAGTTCGGCGGCGGCCGGCTTGCGTACGCGTCCGGGGAGGCGACCGTGGCCGAAGCCATGGTCCGCCGGCCGAAGCTGCTCCCTGCCACGGCGACCGGGCGCGACGTACGCGACCTCTTCCGCGACGACCACGTGCACGCGGCGCTCGTTGTCGATGACGGCCGGCTGCTCACGGTCATCGAACCGCACGAGGTCGACGCGAGCGGGGACGGGCCGGCCGGGACGATGGGCACGCTGCGAGGCCGTACGGTCGCCCCCGACGCCGATCTGTGGGAGACCTGGGTGTGGATGACCGGCAACCGGTGCGGCAGGCTGGCCGTGGTCGAGGACGGGCGCTGTGTCGGGCTCCTCTGCCTCAAGCGGACCAGTCGGGGCTTCTGCTGCGACGCCGGAATCCGCGCGAGGGCTCGACAGACCACACGACAGGAGCTGACATGGGACGAGTGACAGTTGGACGGCCCGTGCTGCGGATCCGCGACGGTGTGATCTCGCGCCGGCCCGACACGCTGGCGGCGGAGGAGCCGATGGAGATCAGGGTCAACGGGCGACCGCTGACCGTCACGATGCGCACTCCGGGAGGCGATTTCGACCTCGCCATCGGTTTCCTGGTCAGCGAGGGCGTCGTGCACTCCGCCGACGACGTAGCGAGCGTCCGCTACTGCGCCGGCGCCACCGCCGACGGCGGCAACACCTACAACGTGGTCGACGTCGGCCTGGCCGCGCACGTCCCGCCACCCGACGCCTCCCTGGAGCGCAGCTTCTACACGACCTCCTCGTGCGGACTGTGCGGGAAGGCGTCCCTCGAGGCGGTGCGTACGTCCTCGGCCTGGTCGGTCGCCGAGGACACCCTGCGGGTCACGCCCGAGCTCCTGACCACCCTTCCGGAGCGCCTGCGGGAGGCGCAGCGCGTCTTCGACAGCACCGGCGGCCTGCACGCGGCCGGGCTCTTCGACGCGGAGGGCAACCTGATCTGCGTGCGCGAGGACGTCGGCCGTCACAACGCGGTCGACAAGGTCATCGGGCACGCACTGCGCGAAGGTCTGGTGCCGCTGCGCAACAGCATGCTGATGGTCAGCGGCCGGGCCTCCTTCGAGCTCGTCCAGAAGGCCGTGATGGCCGGCATCCCGCTGCTCGCCGCGGTCTCGGCGCCCTCCTCGCTCGCCGTCGACCTGGCCGACGACAACGGCCTGACCCTGGTCGGCTTCCTGCGCGGCTCCTCGATGAACATCTACGCCGGGACCGACCGCATCGCAGCCGTACCCGTCGGCTGAGTCGACGTCGGAATTGAGTACGCCGGCTCAGGCGCAGCAGGTGGGCCGGCGGCCAGACTGCTGCCATGCCCGAGACCGAGACCGAGACTGAGACCGAAACCGCCACCCGGCGTCCGCGCTTCGCCCTGCTGCGCCATCACCTGTTCGCGCCGGCCGCCTCGTGCTTCCTGGGCGTCCTGAGCCTGGCGACGGTGCTCTGCTTCCACTTCCCGGAGCTGCTGACCACCCGTGAGTTCCGCGCGGTCTACACCGAGGACTTCGCGCGTACGCTGCTGCTCGTCGGCCTGGCGGCCGCCTTCTTCGCCGGCACGATCGCGGTGCTGCGCGACCAGCACAAGCGGATGGCCTTCATCGGCGTCGGAACGGCGACCGCGGCGGTGCTGCTCGGTGGCACCGATGTCCCGTTCGACGGTCGGGTCGAGGACACGCCGTTCTCGCTCGGTCTCGACTGGTTCGTGCTCGCCCTGTTCTTCTCCGCGCTGGTCTTCATCCCGCTCGAGCATGCCTTCGCGCGCCGCCCGGTGCCGGTCTTCCGAACCGGCTGGCGCACCGACGCCTGCTACTTCTTCATGAGCCACGTCCTCGTCCAGCTCATCCTGATCCTGGTCACCACCTCGACGTCGCTGGTGGTCTCGTCGGTGAAGGTGCCGGGCGTACAGGCCTGGATCGACGGTCTGCCGTTCCTCGTGGCCTTTCTGCTCGCCGTCTTCCTCGCCGACCTGGCCCAGGCGGTGCTGCACCGCTGCTACCACCGGATCATGGTGCTGTGGCGCTTCCACGCGGTCCACCACTCCAGCCCCGAGCTCGACTGGCTGGCCGGATCCCGGGTGCACTTCGTCGAGACCGTGCTGACCCGCAGCATCGTGCTGCTGCCGCTGCTGTTCCTGGGCTTCTCGACCTCGGTCGTCAACGCGTACGCCGTGCTGGTCGGCATCCAGGCGGTCGTCGCCCACGCCAACCTCGGCATCCGATTCGGCTTTCTCGAGTATCTGATCGTGCTGCCGCGCTACCACCACTGGCACCACGCCCGGCACCTCGACTACTGGGACCGCAACTACGCCATCCACCTGCCGGTGATCGACATGCTGATGGGCTCCTTCAAGCTGCCGCGCGACGGCAGCTGGCCCGAGGAGTACGGCGTCCTCAAGCGCGAGACCGTCCCCGTCGGGATCATCGCCCAGCACGTCGCCCCGTTCCGTGGCCAACGGACCTATGACGAGTACGTCCGCTGACCCTGTGCTGTCTTCACCAGGGTGGTCACCTGATGCGATCACGCACCTCGGACCGTCACGGTGGGCTCCTCATGCAAATTCTCAACAGTAGGAGTTTCGAACCATGACGCAATTGTCACAGCGCCTCGCCGGCATCTGGTCCACCCCTCCCTCGCTCGTGTTCATGAGCGAACTGTCGGCCGCGACGCTGATCGGACATCTCGGTATCGAGTTCCTCGAGGTCGGTGACGACCACCTGACCGCCCGAATGCCGGTCGATGGGCGCACCCGACAGCCCTTCGGTGTCCTGCACGGCGGCGCATCGGTCGTCCTGGCGGAGACCTTGGCGAGCTGGGCTGCAGCCCTGGTCGTCGACCCCGACCAGGCCATGTGTTTCGGAATGGAGATCAATGCCAACCACGTACGGCCGGTGAGCTCGGGATGGGTGACCGGCGTGGCACGGCCGGTCGCCCTCGGTCGTCGATCTCAGGTCTGGGAGGTCCGGATCAGCAACGAGGACGGAAAACTCGTCTGCGTCTCTCGTTGCACCATGGCCGTCGTCGAGGCGACGCAGGGTCAAGAGTGACCCTCACGAGCCGAGGAGCTGCTCGGCAAGCTCGGCGCGGGAGTGGATGTCCAGCTTCGTATAGACCTTCCGCAGGTGGTACTCGACGGTCTTCGGGCTGAGGAAGAGCGCGGCCGCGGTCTCGCGAGTGGTGCGGCCCTCGGCGAGGAGCAGCGACACCTGCAGTTCCTGCGGTGTCAGGGACGCCGCTCCCGACGCCTCCCGTCGCGCCACCTTCTCGCCTGTCGCTTCCAGCTCGGCCGCGGTGGTCCGGGCCCACGGATCGGCCCCGAGGTCGTCGAAGGACTCGAGCGCGGTGCGAAGCTGTGCGCGGGCGTCGACGCGGCGCCCCGCGCGGCGGAGTCGGCCGCCGTACGCGAGGTGGGTCCGTGCGGCCTCGAAAAGGTCACGGGTGTCAGCGTGACCTTCGATGGCCGTCTCGAAGTGCGCGTCGAAGGATCGCTGGTCCGCCACGGTTCCCAACGCCCGGTGCGCCCGCGCGACCGACCAGGGTCGACCCTTCGTGCGTGCTGCGGCCGCGTACCGCCGGGCCTCGGCCTCTGCGTCGGCGGGCCGACCGAGACGGAGCAGGGCATCGACCAGCTCCGCGCCGGGGGAGAGGTCGGGATCGGCGATGCCCCATTCGTCGAGCCGTCGCGAGAGGTCGATGAACGTCTTCGTGGCGGCTCGGGGGTCGCCCTCCGCGAGCTCGAGGTCGCCGATGGCATAGAGGCACCAGGCCTCGCCCATCCGGATGCCCCGCTCGACGCACAGAGAGACCGCCTCGGTCGCGTGCTCCCGACAAGCGTCGCTCCGACCCCGTCGGGACTCGAGCCACGCCAGTCCGGCGAGGGACATCGCGAGGTCGGTACCCTGACCCGTCTCCCGAGCAAGCCGGATCGCCTCCTCGTAGTTGGCCGCGGCTCGGGACCAGGCAGTCGATGTCGCCTGGTCGCGGGCGACGTGGAACAGCACGTTGGGCAGCAGGCCGACGCCCATGCGGGAGCGCACCTCGTCGACGATCCGGCGGAGGTCGGCACCGGTCTGTGCATCGCGGAGAAACAACGGTGTCGTCAGCAGCCACGGCAGCGCCTCGGGGTGCTCGACCGGGTCGGCGTGCGCGGCCAGCAGCGGGACCGCCATCTGGATCTCCTCCAACCCGCCGTCGCCGCTGAGCACCTTGGACATCCCCGCCGCGGCGAGCCCGATCGCGCGAGCGCGCGGCAGTTCGGCGGCTGGGACCGCGTCCAGCAGTTTCGTGGCGATGCGCGTCGACACCGCGGCGTCGGCCAGGTAGAAGGCGGCGTGCAGCGCCTCGGCAAGGAGGAACACGGCGTCGTCGGGCGTGGGAGCGTCGGGCGCCGCGCCCTCGAGGATGCGGACCGCGTCGGCGACCGACCCGCTTCGCGCCGCGATCTGAGCCCGAATACGGAGGGTGCGCGAGCGGGTGCCGTCCGGGACGGGCCGGGTCTCGATCTCGTCGAGCAGGGCGACCGCTCGGTCGTGGAGGCCTCCGCTCCACGCTGCCTCGGCAGCCTCGCACAACAGGAGGTGCCACCGGTCGGTGTCCGTGCTCAGCCGCGCCGCACGCTCGTAGGCGGTGCTCGCGACGGTGTACGCCGTGCGGGCGCTCGCGCTGTCGGCGGCGGCTTCGAGCAGGCCCGATACCTCCGGGTCGGGACCCCAGGTGGCCTCGGCCAGGTGCCACGCCCGTCGCTCCGCGTCGTCCGGCAGCAGGTCGGCCACGGCGAGGTGGACGACCCGACGGAGAGTCTCGTCGGCCTCTGCGTAGACGGCCGCGCGGACGAGCGGGTGTCGTACGTCGATGCGGCTGCTTGTCACGACGACCAGCCCGGCCCGCTCGGCGGGACCGAGGGCGGAGACGTCGAGACCGAGCCGCTTGCAGACTTCGCCCGTATGGTGGAGGTCACCGTTGGCGACCACGGCAGCGAGCAGAGCGGTCCGGGATCCCTGGTCGAGCTCCGCCAGCCGCCGGGAGAACGCGGCCGCGAGGGTGGCGGGCAGCGCGGGCGGGAGCCCCGGGGCCCGGTCATCGAGGAACTCGATGTTGCGGCCGAGCTCGAGAAGGGCGAGAGGGTTGCCACCGGTCGCGGCGAACAGCCGGGCCACCTGCTCCTCGGTCGGTGGCGTGACCTCCAGAGAGCGCACGAGGTCGTCGGACGCCGCCGGGTCCAGTCCTGACAGCTCCAGTACATCGAGGCCGTCGAGGAGGCCCTCGCAAGCTCCGGATCGGCCGGCGAGCAGGACGACGGCGGGGTCCGCGTCGAGCCGGCGGGCGGCGAAGGCGAGAGCCTCCGCAGACGGTCGGTCGAGCCATTGCAGGTCGTCGACGACGACACCGATGGGCGCGTGCTCGGCGTACCGGCACAGCAGCGCGAGGGTCGCTGCGCCGATGGCGAACCGGTCGCCGGCGGTCCCCGCCTCGAGGGCGAGTGCGCGGCTCAGTGCTGCTGCCTGCGGATCTGGAAGCGCGTCGATGAGGTGGAACGCCGGACGGAGCAGGAGGTGGAGCCCGGCGAACGCGAGGTCCTGCTCTGCCTCCGTACCGGTTGCGCGCAGGACGTGGACGCCCTCCAGGCGGTCTAGCGCGTCGTCGAGCAGCGCGGTCTTGCCGACGCCCGGCTCGCCTGTGATCGCGAGCGCGCCACCGCGGCCGATCCTCGCACCGGCGAAGAGCTGGTCCACGACCCGCTGCTCCGCCTCTCGTCCGATGAGCACGCGGGAAGTCTAGGAGCGGGCACCCGCGCCGACCCCGCGACTGAACAGCGCCCTACCTGGTCCTGGGTAGCCAGAGCGACTAGGTGGGGCACCTGACGCGGGGACGTGCCGGGCGTTCCTAGCGTTCCCGTCATGACCACTACTGATGACGCCATGACCCCGGGCACGAACGAGGTCGAGATCGACATGGACAAGCTGATGGCCTTCGTCTTCCGAGCGGTGGACGAGGTCGGAGCCACGCTCAACGCCGCTCTGGTGGTGATGGGCGACAAGCTGGGCTACTACCGCGACCTCGCGGCAAACGGGCCGAGCACGCCGACCGAGCTCGCCGTGCGGACCGCCACCGGCGAGCCGTACGCCCGCGAGTGGCTCAATGCCCAGGCCGCCGGCTCCTACGTGACCTACGACCCGGCCACCGGCCGGTACACGCTGCCGCGGGAGCACGCGGTGGCGCTGACCGTCGAGGACAGCCCGGCCTTCCTGCCCGGCATGTTCCAGATCGCGCTCGGCACCGTCCACGACGCCTCGCACATCCTCGAAGCCGCGCGCAACGGCGGCGGCTACGGATGGCACGAGCACGACGCCGACGTTCACGTCGGCTGCGAGCGGTTCTTCCGCCCGAGCTACAACGCCCACCTGATCGCCGAGTGGCTTCCCGCGCTCGACGGTGTCGTGGAGAAGCTCGGACGCGGAGCGACGGTTGCCGACGTGGGCTGCGGCCACGGCGCCTCGACGATCCTGATGGCGCAGGCCTTCCCCAACTCCCGCTTTGTCGGATGGGACTACCACGACGCGTCGATCGCGACCGCGCGAGAGCGCGCAGCGGCCGCGGGCGTCGCGGACCGGGTGAAGTTCGAGGTCGCCCAGGCTTCCGCTTTCGACGGGAGCGACTATGACCTGGTCACCATGTTCGACTGCCTGCACGACATGGGTGACCCGGTCGGCGCGGCGCGGCACGTCCGGGAGTCCCTCGCCGAGGACGGCACCTGGATGGTCGTCGAGCCCATCGCCGGCGACCATGTCGAGGACAACCTGCACCCGGTCGGCCGCACCTACTACGGGTTCTCGACGCTGCTCTGCACACCGAGCTCTCTCGCCCAGGACGTCGGGCTCGCGCTGGGCACCCAGGCTGGCCCGGCCCGGATCCGCGACGTGACGATCGCCGCGGGGTTCACCCGGTTCGAGAGCGTGTCCGAGACCCCGTTCAACCGTGTCTACGAGGTCCGGCCGTGACCGAGACGGCTCCCGCGCTTCGTTCCCCGGCCGAAAGTCCGGTGCGACCGGCCCGACCGGAGGACACTGGAGCCATGAGGGCACGCAAGCCCGACGCCGATGGCTACGTGGAGACAGACGGTGTCAAGGTCTACTACGAGGTCTACGGTGCAGCGACCGCCGGCTCGCGCGACCGCACCATCCTGCTGATGCCGACATGGACGATCATCCACTCCCGTTCCTGGAAGGCGCAGGTCGGCTACCTGGCGCGCCACTTCCGCGTCGTGACCTTCGACGGGCGTGGCAATGGCCGGTCCGACCGGCCGGAAGGCGCCGCGGCGTACACGAACGAGGCGTACGCCGCGGACGCCCTCGCCGTCCTGGACGCCACCGGCACCGACCGTGCCGTCGTCGTGGGGCTGTCGTGCGGGGTCGCGTGGAGCCTGCACCTTGCCGCGGACCACCCGGACCGGGTCGCCGGACTGGTCGCGATCGGGGCGGCCTGCGGTTTCCCGATCGTCCAGGAGCGGGACGCCTTCGTCTGGGACGCCCGCCTCGACACCACGGACGGATGGGCGAAGTACAACCGGAACTACTGGCTCGAGGGCGGCTACGACGATTTCCTCGAGTTCTTCTTCGCCAAGATGTTCCCCGAGCCGCACTCGACCAAACAGATCGAGGACTGCATCGCCTGGGCGCACGAGACGACGCCGCAGGTCGTCGCCGACTCCACGGCGGCAAGGCTAGGGTGCGACGGGGTGACGTGCGCCTCGGTCGAGGAGATCTGTGGCCGCGTCCGGTGCCCGGTACTTGCGATCCACGGGACCGACGACCAGATCCGACCGGTCGCGATCAGCGAGCGCCTCGTCGAGCTCACCGGGGGATCGCTGGTGCTGCTCGAGGGCAGCGGGCACGGCCCGGTGGGCCGCGACCCCGTCAAGATCAATCACCTGATCAAGGACTTCACGGACGCGGTCCACCCCGCGCCGACGGTGAGCCGCACCTGGGTCCGCGCGTCCCGCCGGCCGAAGAAGGTTCTCTACCTCTCCTCGCCGATCGGGCTGGGTCACGCCCGCCGTGACGTCGCGATCGCGCAGGCGATCCGGGAGCGTCACGAGGACATCCAGGTCGACTGGCTCGCCCAGCACCCGGTGACCCGGGTCCTCGAGGCGGCCGGCGAGCGGGTCCACCCAGCCAGCAGGTGGCTCGCCAACGAGTCGCGGCACATCGAGGAGGAGTCGGGCGAGCACGACCTGCACGCTTTCGAGGCGATCCGGCGCATGGACGAGGTCCTCGTCAACAACTTCATGGTCTTCGACGACGTCGTCCGCGACGAGCACTACGACCTCGTCGTCGGTGACGAGGCCTGGGACATCGACCATTTCCTCCACGAGAACCCCGAGCTGAAGCGCTTCGGCTACGCGTGGCTCACCGACTTCGTCGGCTTCCTCCCGATGCCCGACGACAACGAGCGGGCACGATTCGTCATCGCCGACCACAACGCCGAGATGCTCGAGCACGTGGAGCGCCATCCCCGGCTGCGCGACCGCGCGATCTTCGTCGGAAACCCCGAGGACGTCGTGCCCGGGTGCTTCGGCGACGATCTGCCTGAGATCTCCGCCTGGACCCGGCAGCACTACGACTTCAGCGGCTACGTCACCGGGATCGACCCGGGTTCGATCGCCGATAGGGCGCGGCTGAGACGGGAGCTCGGCTGGCGACCTGACGAGCGGGTCTGCGTGGTCACCGTCGGCGGGTCCGGCGTCGGCGGCCACCTGCTCCGTCGGGTTGAAGACGCGTACGACGCCGCCCGCGCAGCCGTGCCGGGCCTGCGGATGATCGTCGTGACGGGACCTCGCCTGGACGCCAGCGTCGTCCGAGCGCGCCCCGGAATCGAGGTGCGCGGCTTCGTCCCCGACCTCTACCGGTTACTCGGCGCCTGCGACCTTGCCGTCGTGCAGGGCGGGCTGACCACCACGATGGAGCTGACCGCCGCCGGCACGCCGTTCATCTACGTGCCGTTGCGCCACCACTTCGAACAGAACATCCACGTACGCCACCGGCTCGAGCAGTACGGCGCCGGCCGCTGTCTCGAGTACGACGAAGTCACCCCCGAGAAGCTCGCGCGAGCGATCGCCGACGAGATCGGCCGCAACAACCACAGCCGACCGGTCGAGACAGACGGCGCCGATCGCGCCGCCGGGCTGATCGCCGACCTTCTCTGACGCCCTCCACTGGGCGGGCCTAAGGTTGGTCCCGCGCACGCGACCCGATCTCGCTCCACGGAGGCTCCGCTGAACACCAACCAGGCACAGAGCAGCTCGTCCGGTCCCTTCCCGGCTGCGATCCTGATGGACATGGACGGCACCCTGGTCGACACCGAGCCCTACTGGATCGCCGCGGAGTACGCCATCGCCGAGCGCTTCGGGGCTACCTGGTCCGAGGAACAGGCGATGGAGCTGGTCGGCAACGCGCTGATCGAGTCGGCGCGGCTGGTCAAGGAGGGCATGGGTCTTCCGCACGAGCCCGAGGAGATCGTCGAGATGCTTCTCGACGGCGTGGTCGAGCAGGTCGAGCGTGAGGTCCCGTGGCGGCCGGGAGCACGCGAGCTGCTCACCGACCTGTTCGAGCAGGGCGTGCCGTGCGCGCTGGTGACGATGTCGTACGCCCGGTTCGTCGGCCCCATCCTCCAGCAGCTCCCGGAGGGCACCTTCAAGGTGATCGTCACCGGCGACATGGTCCGCAACGGCAAGCCCCACCCCGAGCCCTACCTCACCGCGGCCGCCGCGCTCGGGGTCGCCGCCGAAGACACCATCGCGGTCGAGGACTCCAACACCGGAGCCCGCTCCGCCGAGGCCGCCGGCTGCACCGTCCTGGTGGTCGAGAACCACGTCCCCGTCGCCCCTGGCGAGCGCCGGGTCTTCCGCGACACGCTCGAGGGCATGACGTACGCCGACCTGGCTGCCCTCTGACCCCTCGGGGTCATCTAGGGTGCCTTCCGTGGGCCACATCCAGATCACTCCGTCCATCCTGAACGCCGACTTCGCCGCCCTCGGGGCCGAGGTTGCCCGGATTCCCAGCGCCGACTGGGTGCACGTCGACGTGATGGACAACCACTTCGTGCCCAACCTGACCTTCGGACCGGCGATGATCGAGGCGCTGGCGCGGTCCACGTCCGTGCCGCTCGATGCGCATCTGATGATCGAGAACGCCGACCGCGAGGCCCCGGCCTACGTCGAGGCCGGTTGCGGTTCGGTGACCTTCCACGTCGAGGCAACCAAGGCGCCGGTCCGGCTGGCCCGCGAGATCCGCGCCAAGGGCGCCCGGGCCTCGATGGCGCTCAAGCCGGTGACCCCGATCGAGCCGTACGAGGACATGCTGGCCGAGCTCGACATGGTGCTGCTGATGACCGTCGAGCCTGGGTTCGGCGGGCAGAAGTTCCTCGACCTGGTGCTGCCCAAGATCCGCCGGACCCGTTCGCTGATGGACAAGCACGGTGTCGAGACCTGGCTGCAGGTCGACGGCGGGGTCTCGCTCGAGACCATCGAGCGCTGCGCCGAGGCGGGGGCCGACGTCTTCGTCGCCGGCTCGGCCGTCTACTCGGCCGCCGACCCGGATGCGATGGTCAACGCGCTGCGCGGCAAGGCCGTCTCAGCAGTCGACGCCTGATCCGGTGTCGTGCCACGTGTGTGGCACACTGGTCGTAGACGAGCTTGTGCTCGCGTGCTCTGGGGTCGGTGAAATTCCGAGCCGGCGGTGACTGGATCCCTCTACAGATTGTGGGGTTCAGAAGTCCGCGACCCGATGGCAGCCAGTCATCGGTTGACCAAGTGTGAATCTTGGACCGACGGTTAAAGTCCGGATGGGAAGACGCACGCAGCCCGATTCGTCGTGACCACCCTGAGACCAGGGCGCGGCGCGATGTTTCGGCCTGACCCCGGAGTCCGTGAGACGGACCAGAGGGGATCAGATGAAGTGCTTGGACCAGCGTGACCCGGAGCCGGGAGCGATGCGTCGCGCCCTGGACCTGGCCGCTGCGATCGGCGCCCCGGGACCTGCCATCTACCCGAACCCGCGGGTGGGCTGCGTACTCCTGGCGCCTGACGGATCGATGATCGCCGAGGGCTATCACCGCGGGCCCGGCACGCCTCACGCCGAGGTCGATGCGCTGGCCGGCGCGGGGGAGGCCGCTCGGGGAGCGACCGCAGTCGTGACGCTCGAGCCGTGCAACCACACCGGCCGCACCGGCCCCTGCTCGCAGGCGCTGATCGAGGCCGGTGTCGCCCGCGTCGTCTTCGCGCAGTCCGACCCCAACCCGGTCGCCGCCGGTGGCGCCGCCACGCTGAAGCAGGCGGGCATCGAGGTCGAGCAGGGCCTGTACGCAGCGGAGTCCCGTGAGCTCAACCGGGTCTGGACCCGGGCGGCCGAGCTGCAGCGCCCCTACGTCACCTGGAAGTTCGCCACCACGCTCGACGGGCGCAGCGCCGCCGCCGACGGCACGAGTCGCTGGGTCTCCTCGCGCGCCGCGCGGCTGGACACCCACAAGCTGCGGGCGCTGAGCGACACGATGCTGGTCGGGACCAACACGGTCGCGGTCGACGACCCCGCGCTGACGGTCCGAGACCTGGAGGACCGGCCGGTCGGCGTACAGCCTCTCCGGGTCGTCATGGGGAAGCGCGACCTCCCCGAGGACCGCCGGATCTTCGACGCGCAGGCGCCGTCCCTCCACCTCCGCACGCGCGACCCGCACGAGGCCCTGGCCGCCCTGTGGGAGCGCGAGCGCCGCCATGTCTTTCTCGAGGGTGGGCCGACGCTGGCCGCGGCCTTCCTGGAGGCGGACCTCGTGGACGAGATCGTCGTCTATGTCGCCCCGTTCCTGCTCGGCGCAGGCCGCCCGGCCGTCGCCGACCTCGGGATCACCACCATCTCCGACGCCTTCCGGCCGCGGGTGCGCTCTGTCGACGTGCTCGCCCCAGCCGCACCGGGCGAGGAGCCGAACGTTCGCCTGATTTTAGAACCACACAGCATTCTGGAACCGCAGAAAGGGGAGCAGTGATGTTCACCGGGATTGTTGAGGAGCTCGGCACCGTCGCCGGGATCGAGGACCAGGGCGACGCCGTACGCCTGACCATCTCCGCCGCCACCGTGCTGTCGGACGCAGAGCTGGGCGCCTCCATCGCGGTCAACGGCTGCTGCCTGACCGTCGCCACCTTGGGGGAGTCGCAGTGGACTGCCGATGTGATGCTGGAGACGCTCAAGCGCACCAGCCTGCACGCGCTCTCCGTCGGCGACCAGGTCAACCTGGAGCGCGCGGTCACCCCAAGCACCCGGCTCGGGGGCCACATCGTTCAGGGCCATGTCGACGGTGTCGGGCGCGTCGTCTCGCGTGAGCCCAGCGAGCACTGGGAGGTCGTCACGATCTCGCTCGATCCTGAGTTGGCTCGCTATGTCGTCGAGAAGGGCTCGATCGCGGTCGACGGGATCAGCCTCACCGTCGTCTCCGTGACCGACGACGCCTTCACGGTCAGCCTCATCCCCGAGACCCTGGCGCGTACGTCGCTGGGGTTCCGGGCCGTCGGCGACGAGGTCAACCTCGAGACCGACATCATCGCCAAGCACGTCGAAAAGCTTCTGGGAGGGGTTCGGCCGTGAGTATCGAGCACAGCAGCATCGAGAACGGCAGCGAGCAGTACGTGGGGGTCCGCCTGGATCCGGTCGAGAACGCGATCGCCGACCTGGCGGCCGGCAAGCCGGTCGTGGTCGTCGACGACGAGGACCGGGAGAACGAGGGCGACCTGATCTTCTCCGCCGAGCTGGCGACGCCGGAGGTGATGGCGTTCGCGATCCGCTGGTCCTCCGGCGTGATCTGCGTGGCGCTGCCGGGGGAGCGGCTCGACGCCCTCGACCTGCCGCCGATGACCCGTGTCAACGAGGACCGCAAGCAAACGGCGTACGCAGTCTCGGTCGACGCCCGCGAGGGAGTCTCGACCGGCATCTCGGCGGCCGACCGGGCGCTCACGACCCGGCTGCTCGCCGGTCCGTCGTCGGTGGCCGGGGACCTGACCCGGCCCGGCCACGTCTTCCCGTTGCGGGCACGCGACGGGGGAGTGCTGGTGCGCGTCGGTCACACCGAGGCCGCTGTCGACCTGACCCGGCTGGCCGGTCTGGAGCCAGCCGGTGCGCTGGTCGAGCTGGTCAACGATGACGGCACCATGCAGCGCGCCCCGCAGCTGCGGGAGTTCGCCGACGAGCACGGTCTCGCGATGATCTCGATCGCCGACCTGGTCACCTACCGGCGGCGTACCGAGGTGCTGGTCGAGCGGAGCGCGGTGACGCGGCTGCCTACCGAGTTCGGTGACTTCACCGCGTACGGCTATCGCACCATCGACGACGACGTCGAGCACGTCGCGCTGGTCTACGGGGACATCGCCGGATGCGATCCGGTGCTCGCGCGAGTGCACTCGGAGTGTCTGACCGGGGATGTGTTCGGCTCGAGGCGCTGCGACTGCGGCCCGCAGCTGCGGGAGGCTCTCTCGCGGATCGCGGCGGAGGGCTGCGGTGTGGTCGTCTACCTGCGCGGACACGAGGGCCGCGGGATCGGGCTGCTCGCCAAGCTGCAGGCCTACCAGCTCCAGGACGGCGGTCGCGACACCGTCGACGCCAACCTCGATCTCGGTCTGCCGGCCGACGCGCGACACTACGGCGCCGCCTCCCAGATCCTGCGCGACCTCAAGGTCGACTCCGTACGCCTGATGACCAACAACCCCGAGAAGGTGAGTCACCTCGAGGCGTACGGTGTCGAGGTCGCCGAGCGGGTCCCGCTCACCCCGCGACCCAACGAGCACAACCTCGCCTACCTGCTGACCAAGCGTGACCGGATGGGTCACGCGCTTCCCGATCTGTCTGAGGAGAACCGATGAGTGGCAAGGGAGCCCCGACCCCCGAGGTCGTCGACGCGAGCGATCTGCGAGTCGCCGTCGTGGCCGCACGCTGGCACGACGAGGTGATGGCCGGCCTGCTGAACGGCGCCGAACGAGCGCTGAAGGACGCCGCCGTCGGCGGCCTGACCGTCGTCCGAGTGCCGGGCGCCTTCGAACTCCCCGTCGCCGCGGCCGCGCTCGCCAAGTCGGGCTACGACGCCATCGTCGCGCTCGGGGTCGTCATCCGTGGCGGCACCCCGCACTTCGACTACGTCTGCTCGGCCGCGACCGACGGGCTGAACCGGATCGCGATCGACCACCTCATCCCCGTGGGTTTCGGCCTGCTGACCTGCGACAACGAGGAGCAGGCGCTCGACCGGGCCGGGCTCGAGGGGTCCAGCGAGGACAAGGGCTACGAGGCCGCCGCGGCGGCCATGGAGACCGCGCTCGCCCTGCGCGACTGCGTACGCCACTACTGACGATCACGGGCTCGTCACTCGGTGCGCGTCGCGACCAGGTCGCCATGGCGGCGGCGCGCACCCGGGTCCTGCCGGACTGACGCCTGCTCGACGACGAACCCGTACGGCGCCAGCAGGTCCCCGAGTGCCTCGGCGGACCAGTAATACGCCGTGTGCACCGCGTGGTCGAACGCCTCGCCGGGTTCGCCGTCGAAGAAGCCGATCAGGATTGATCCGTCGGGCGTGAGCACGCGGGCGAACTCGTCGAGGATCGCGGGAAGATCGGCGGGTGGGGTGTGGATGATCGAGTACCACGCCAGGATGCCGCCGACCGACCTGTCCTCCAGCGGGAGCGCGGCCAGGTCCGCTCGCTCGAAGCTGACCTCTGGATACCGCGCTCGTGCGGCGCTGACGAACTCGGCTGAGGCATCAACGCCGACCACCTCGCGTACGCCGCGCGTGGTGAGCTCCTGGCTCCAGAGTCCGGGGCCGCAGCCGGCGTCTAGGAGGCGACCTGTCGTGGTGTCTCGCCAGGTGGTGATCGTTTTGTGGTCGCGCTCGGCGAGCTTGTCGATCGTTCCGAACAGGTCGATGTACTCAGCTGCGCGGCCGTCGTAGGCTGCGCCGATCTCTGTCATGGTCATCGGTGACAGAGGGTAGCGGGGTTTGACTGCGGGCCCTTGTGGTCTGTGAGGACTTCCAGCGTGGGTGGGGCCAATACCGGGATTGGGTTGGGAGATTTAGAAGCAGGGTGCCTGGGTTGGGTGCCATTTACCTGTCTTGCTGACTACCAGCAGCGGTCTGGGTTTTGTTGGGGATATCTGTCCCTGACTGGGTTTGGGTTCATTGGTTTTGCGTTGTGTGATAGGCTCGGCACAAGCGTAAACGTGAAGGCCGACCACCTCGAAAGAGGCGTGCCCTATCCATCCGAGACACAACGGGTGTGGGGTAATCCAGGGGAACCAGGGGCGTGAACGCTGAGCTGCGAGGGTAAGTAATAGCCCGTACTCCGGGCCTCCGAGACCAGCGAACCAGAACATATCCGCGTGCGCGGGTGTGGAGAGTTCGTACGTCGGGAGGTGACCGTGATGACCACGCTGCAACAGCCACAACACCCTGTGCTGGAGGCAGTGGTCGCGATCACCGCCTCCCTCGGCCAGGTCTCTGAGGCGAACCCGGCGTTCATGGCCACCGACCAGAAGGCCGCCACCTTGGTCGAGATCGCCCGGGCCAAGGCCCAGCTGGCGGAACTCGAACTGCGTGTGTTCGCCGCCGCAGACGACGTCGCGGCCGAGAGCGCGGCCCGGGATGTCGCGGCGTGGCTCCATCACCACACCCACCAGCGGCCCGAGGCCCTGCGCGCCGACCTCCGTCTCGCCCAGGCACTGGACCGGACTTACACGCTGGTCGCGGCCGCGATGCGCGCCGGCGCCTGCAACCCGGCCCAGGCCCACGTCATCGTCGACGCCCTCGACGACCTCCCCGCTGACCTCGATCCCGAGATCAAGACCAAGGCCGAAGATGCGTTGGTCGTCTACGCGCGCGAGTTCGATCCCACCCAGCTCCGCCGTCTCGGGTGCCGGATCTTGGATCTGATCGCCCCCGAGATCGCCGAGGCCGAGGAAGCCAAACGCCTCGCTGCCGAGGAAGCCCACGCCCGCAAGAAGACCCGCCTGGCGATGCGGCGGCTCGGGGACGGCACCACCCGCATCTCCGCGGTCGTCCCGGATGCTGCCGCGGACCGGCTGGCCACCAACCTGGAAGCCTTCGCCTCACCCCGCCGCGACGACGGAACCCGCACCGACACCGGGGACTACCTGCCCTATGACCGGCGCCTGGGCGGGGCGTTCTGCCAGCTCCTCGAGACCCTCGACCCGACCCGGCTCCCCATCCACGGCGGCGACGCGACCACCGTGATCGTGACCATCGACATCGACCAGCTCCGCAAGGAAGCCGGCATCGCCCAGATCCTCGGCGGTACCCCGATCACTGCGGCCGAGGCCCGGCGGCTGGCCTGCACCGCCAACATCATTCCCGCGGTCCTCGGGGGCGACTCTGAGGTCCTCGACCTGGGCCGCAAGGAACGCTTCTTCACCGCCGCCCAACGCCGAGCCCTCCTGCTCAGGTCGGCGACCTGCGAGGCCGAAGGCTGTGACATCCCCGGCACCTGGGCCGAAGCCCACCACTGGCTCGCCTGGGCCCAAGGCGGGGCGACTGATCTCGACAACGCCGCCCTGCTCTGCAGTCATCACCACCACCGCGCCCACGACGCCGCCTACCTCCACGAACGCCTCCCCAACGGCGACATCCGCTTCACCAGACGCACATAGACCGACCGATCACAGCAATTCACCCCACCCGCCGAGCGGACGACCCCCGCTTGGCCATGCCGAGTCGGCGCGTCTGCCCCGCGCCGCGGCGCTGAGTCGGCGCGTCTGTCTCGGCCTGTGGCGCTGAGTCGGCGCGTCTGTCTCGGCCTGTGATGCTGAGTCGGCGCGTCTGCCTCACTTCCAAGGCGCCGAACTACCCACGGAGCCGGGATCGATCGTGCCATGCGGGGCGCGGGCCATGCCCCCTGCCTGGGTGATCGCAGGTGTGTGGGCGAGGTCGTCGAAACCGTGCCACCCACGCGGCCGGCGCCGGCATCCAACTGCCCCTGCGTACGTGGCGTACCGACGGCCCGCCGGTCTGTGCCCACGGCGATACCACCGTGACGTTCGGTGTCTCGGCCGACCCCGCTCGGCTCCAACAGCATCCTCCCGGTCCGCACCGGCGCCGTATCTGGTCCGGGCGACGCTGCCATCGGCGCCCTGCTCGCCTGGGTGGCGGTGGCCAACTGGAGCGCCGCGCCCCAGACGCCGGCCAGATCACCAGCTCGAACCCAGCCTCGGTCACCGCCTCTGCCACGGGGCGCCGCCGCACACTTCGCGGCTTCACACCTCCAGGGCGTGAATCGCTCCTGCTCGGCTGCTGCGAGTCCTCGCGTCCGCTCCACATTGCGTGAGGCAGACGCGCCGACTGGGCGGTGTGGTCCGGGACAGATGCGCCGACTCGGCGGTGTGGTCCGGTCTTATTGCTACAATTTGCGCATGCATGCAAATACGCAACCTCCGGTGTGGGGGGACGACGTCGTCACTCTTGCCGTCGAGGTGCTCCGGATGTTGGCGGATCCGACGCGTCTGCAGATGGCTGGGCTGTTGCTGGATGAGGAGCGGTCGGTCTCTGAGCTTGCCTCGATGTTGGACAAGCCGGTGCCGGGGGTGTCGCAGCATCTGGCGAAGATGCGGATGGCTCGGCTGGTGACGACGCGGAAGGAGGGGACCTCGGTGCTCTACCGCGTCGAGAACGGGCATGTGCGCCAGCTGGTCCTCGACACGATCGGGCACGTGGAGCATCTCCTGGACCAGGTCCCGGCGCACCACCGGTCCGGGGAGGAGTCGGTATGACCCATACGTTGCACGATCACCCACGCGACCATGCCCACGACAGCCACGGACACGGCCACGATCACAGCCACGCGCACGATGGGCGGTGGGCTCGATTCCGGCATGCGGTCTCGGACGTCTTCGGGGCTCACTCCCACGATGCCGCGGACCAGATCGACGAGGCGCTGGAGGCTGACGTACGTGGCCGGCGGGCGCTGTGGATCAGTCTCGGTGTGCTGGCACTGACCGCGGGGCTGCAGGCCGTGGTGGTGGCCCTGACCGGGTCGGTGGCGCTGCTGGGGGACACGCTCCACAATGTCGCCGACGCGCTGACGGCGGTGCCGTTGCTCGTCGCGTTCTGGCTCGCTCGGCGTCCGGCCAACGACCGGTTCACCTATGGGTACGGCCGGGCCGAGGATCTCGCCGGGCTCTTCGTGGTCGCCATGATCGCGCTGTCCAGCATCCTGGCGGGTTGGGAGGCCATCGACCGGCTCTTCCATCCACGCGAGGTCGAGCATGTCTGGGCGGTTGCGGCGGCCGGGGTGGTCGGGTTCCTGGGCAACGAGATCGTCGCGCGCTACCGGATCCGGGTGGGCCGCCAGATCGGGTCGGCCGCCTTGGTCGCCGACGGGCTCCACGCGCGTACGGACGGGTTCACCTCGCTGGCCGTGGTCCTCGGTGCTGCCGGGGTCGCGGTCGGGATGCCGTGGGCCGACCCGGTGATCGGGCTGCTGATCGCTGTCGCGATCCTCGGCGTACTGCGCTCGGCGCTCAAGCAGGTCGGCGCTCGGCTGATGGACGCGGTCACCCCGGATGACGTACGCAGGGCGAGGGAGGCGGTCGGCACGGTGGACGGCGTGCTCGAGGTCCGCAGCCTGAGGCTACGGTGGATCGGGCACGCCCTCCACGCCGACGGCGACATCACCGTGCTCGCCGACCTCCCCGTCTCCGCTGGCCACGACATCGCCCACCATGCCGAGGAGCACCTCCTGGAGGCGCTGCCGCGGCTGACCAGTGTGGTCCTCCACGTCAGCCCCGACGGCGCGCACGCCTAGGATCTGCGTCGATGAACATCTTCGAATTCGACGGCAAGAGTCCGCAGATCCATCCCGACGCCTGGGTGGCGCCGACAGCGACGCTGATCGGTGACGTACGCCTCGGGGCCAACGCCAGTGTTTGGTACGGCGCCGTGCTGCGTGCCGACGTCGGGCCGATCATCATCGGCGAGGGCTCCAACGTGCAGGACAACTCGGTGCTGCACGTACGCCCCGGTTCCTCGCTGGAGATGGGGGCCCACAGCACGGTCGCGCACGGCTGCGTGGTGCATGGTGACCGGATCGGGACCGGGTCGCTGATCGGCAACGGGGCAGTGGTCTCCGACGCCGTGGTCATCGGCGACGGCTGCCTGATCGCCGCCGGCGCGATGGTGGTCGAGGGGACCGAGGTGCCCGACCACAGCCTGGTGATGGGCGTGCCGGCGAAGATCCGCGGCACGATCGAGCCCGGCACCAACCCCGCGGCGATCCTCGAGCTCAACGCGCCCGGCTACGTCGAGTTCATGAAGCTGCACCGCGCGACCGTACGTCCCGTATAACCCTCAACCTGAGGTTGAGGCTCAGTCGGCGCCGCAGGCCACGCAGTGCAGCGAGCCGACCCTGCGGTCGGCGTCGCAGGTCGCGCACGGGGCGATGGTCTCGCGGCCGCAACCCTCGCAGTGCTTGCCGCGGACTGGGTAGCCGCAGTAGGGGCAGTCGCCCTTGCGAACGCGCATGGCCGGGATCCGCTTGGCCAGGAGCCGCTGGACGGCGACGAACACGCCGACGGTGGCCGCGGCGCCGAACAGCGACAGGATGAGCGGGCCGAAGTCGGCGTACTCGAAGGTGTAGTGGAAGGCGAAGACCAGGGCCATGATCACCCCGGTCGCGGCGAGCGCGAAGCCGAGCGGGAGGAAGCGAGAGCCGCTGCGGCGCAGCCGGTAGAGGACCCAGAACCCGATCAGGCAGAGCAGGATGATGAAGCCGAGGCGGATGCCGATCTGGATGGCTTCATGGCCGGGGATCTCGCACGCCGTCTGGCCGTTGTTGCACTGGTCCCAGTCCATGTAGAGCGGCCACCAGCCGGCGACCTTGACGTAGAACCACACGGTGCCGACGAGCAGGAAGGCGGTCAGCGCGAGCGCCAAGAACCGCTCGCTGCGGGTCGACTCGACCTCGTCGGCGGAAATAGGGGTCTTCATGGCGTACTCCTGTGGGCTCGGGTGCGGGGGTGGAAGCCGACCTCGAGGCGGCAGTCGAGAGCGGCGGCCACCCGGAGGAGCGTGTCGATCTTTGGTGGGCGGGACCCGGACTCCAACCGTGCGATCGCCGACTGCGTCGTGCCGCAGAGCTCGGCGAGCTCGCGCTGGGACAGGCCTCGCGCGACCCGGTGCTCGGTGACCTGCGCGGCGATCCCGACGTAGAACGCGGTGTCCTCGTCGTCGGTGCTCATGAAATCGAAGGTATCGCAGTTCTGCTATGACTGTCCATAGCAAGACTGCTATCGATGCGGTGAGACGATTCGGGGGCGGGGTCGCGTACGGCCTAGGCTTGACGCTCGTGAAGACGTTCGACGAGCTCTGGGCCGAGCTGAGTGAGAAGGCCCGGACCCGACCTGAAGGATCCGGCACCGTGGCACAGCTCGACGCCGGGGTCCATGCGATCGGGAAGAAGCTGGTCGAGGAGGCCGCCGAGTCCTGGATGGCGGCCGAGTACGAGGGCAAGGAAGCGACCGCGGAGGAGATCTCCCAGCTGCTCTACCACGCCCAGGTGCTCATGCTCGCCAGCGGAATCTCGATCGACGACGTCTACTCACACCTGTAGGGAACCCTGATGACAACCGATGACAAGCTTCTCCGGATCGCCGTGCCCAACAAGGGCTCGCTGTCCAGCTCCGCCTCCGAGCTGCTGCGCGAGGCCGGCTACCGCCAGCGCGACGACTCCAAGCGCCTGACCCTCATCGACGAGGAGAACGGCGTCGAGTTCTTCTACCTGCGCCCGCGCGACATCGCGCTCTACGTCGGCGAAGGCACCCTCGACATCGGCATCACCGGCCGCGACCTGCTTCTCGACTCCGGCGCCAAGGCCGACGAGGTCATCGGGCTCGGCTTCGGCCGTTCCCGGTTCCACTTCGCCAGCCGCGTCGGCGCCTTCACCTCGATCGAGGAGCTGCGCG
The DNA here is from genome assembly GCF_040302165.1 of Nocardioides sp. NPDC127503. Taxonomy (NCBI): domain Bacteria; kingdom Bacillati; phylum Actinomycetota; class Actinomycetes; order Propionibacteriales; family Nocardioidaceae; genus Nocardioides; species Nocardioides sp. NPDC127503. The sequence continues at coordinate 268,906 of NZ_JBEORH010000001.1, forward strand.
GCAAGCGGATCGCGACCTCCTACGTCGGGGTCGTCTCGGCCTTCCTGGAGCGCGAGGGGATCGACGCGAGCGTCACCCGGCTCGACGGCGCCGTCGAGACCTCGATCCAGCTCGGTGTCGCCGACGCGATCGCCGACGTGGTCGAGACCGGCTCCACGATGCGGCAGGCCGGCCTGGAGATCTTCGGCGAGCCGATCATGCGCTCCGAGGCCGTGGTGATCACCCGTTCAGGGGAGCAGCTGCCGGAGGCGTACGAGACCTTCAAGCGCCGCCTCGACGGCGTCCTCATCGCGCGCAGCTACGTGATGATGGACTACGACATCCGCGCCGAGGACCTCTCCGAGGCCTCCGCGATGACGCCCGGCCTCGAAGGGCCGACAGTCAGCCCGCTGCACCGCGAGGGCTGGGTCGCCGTCCGCGCGATGGTGCCGCGCGCCGGTTCGCAGAAGCTGATGGACGACCTGTACGCCGTGGGTGCCCGCGCGATCCTGCTGACGGAGATCAATGCCTGCCGGATCTGACCTGCCGGTGAAGCTGCCGCACACCTGGCGGCCGCTCGGGGCGCGCGTGATGGGCTGGTTCCTCGTGGCCGCACTGGCGATCATGTGCACGATGGTCTGGGTCGGCTTCACGCCCGAGATCAAGGCTCAGGTGACCATGTTCGAACGGCTCACCTTCGGCTTCGTCGGTCTGCTGATCCTGACCTGCGTGCACGCGGTGACCCGGTCACGGGTCGTCGCCCGTGAGGACGGCCTGATCGTGGTCAACGGCTACAAGCGCCGCGACCTGGAGTGGGCCGAGGTCCTCGCGATCAACTTCCCCCGCGGCGCTCCCTGGCCCAACATCGACCTGGCCTCGGGCCACAACATCTCCGTCCTGGGCATCCAGGCCTCCGACGGGGGCTCTTCGAAGAAGGCCGTACGCACGCTGCGCACGCTGGCCGAACAGCTGTCCTAGCAGCGACCCTGCGGCGAACCACTTACTACGCTTCGGGGAAGACTCGCCCGAACCTCTGATGGCGGCGCCCGCGGCGACTTAACGTGTCTGCGTGATCTCATGGACTCGTGCTCTCGCGGCGCTGGCGGCTGTCCTCACTCTGGTCTCGACCGTGCCGGCCCAGGCCGCGCCGGTGCACCCGGTCGGCACCTGGGGCGCCTCGGCCGACGAGGTGGGCGGTGCGACCGGCGCCGCCGGCCTGGCGGACCGGTCGGTGCGCAACCTGGTGCACACCTCGCTGGGTGGCTCCGGCGTACGCATCACCCTCTCCAACGTGTTCGGTGACCGCCCGGTGACCTTCACCTCGGCACACCTCGGCCTGGCCGGGGACGGAGCCGCGGTGGTGCGCGGTACGAACCGTCCGCTGACCTTCGACGGCGCCGACGAGGTCACAGTCGCCCCCGGCACCGAGGTGCTCAGCGACCCGGTCGACGCGACGGTGCCCGCCGACACGACCCTCGCGGTGAGCTTCCACGTCGTCGGCGAGAGCGGTCCGATCACCGGGCACGACGTGGCCACGCAGACCTCCTACGTCTCCGGGACGCCCGGCGCGGACGTCGCCGGCCAGGCGTCGGGGGAGGCGTTCACGACGCAGATCTCCAGCTGGTACTGGGTCGAGAGCGTCGTCGTCGAGAAGCCGCGCCGGGTCAAGACCGCGGTGCTCTTCGGTGACTCGATCACCGACGGCAACGGCTCCACGGTCGGCGCGAACCGGCGCTACCCCGACGTGCTGGCCGACCGGGTGGCGGCGAGCTCGTACGCCGGCCGGTTCGGCGTGATGAACGAGGGCATCTCCGCCAACCGCGTCCTCACAGACAGCACCGGTGGCCAGCGCGGTCTGGACCGCTTCCGGCGCGACGTCCTGGACCAGCCCGGCGTCTCCACGGTCGTGCTGCTGGAGGGGATCAACGACATCCGGTGGGACGACGCCGACGAGGCCTCCGACCTGATCGTGGCCTACCGCGAGCTGATCGCGCAGGCGCACACCGAGGACGTGTGCGTCGTCGGCGCCACCCTGACCCCGTACGAGGGCGGCAGCCGCTACACCCCCGCGCGCGACCGGGTGCGCGTCGCGGTCAACGAGTGGATCCGGACCTCCGGCGAGTTCGACGGCGTCGTCGACTTCGACGCGGCCACGCGTGACCCCGAGCGACCGGCGCGGTTCCTGCCGGCGTACGACTCCGGGGACCACCTGCACCCCGGCGACGCAGGCTATGCGGCGATGGCCGAGGCGTTCGATCTGTCGCTGCTGGAGTGCGACCGCTAGACCGTGACGATCAGATCGCGGTGATGCCCCAGGTGACCTCGTAGCGCTCGTCGGGGGCGAGCGCGATCAGGTCGGTGCCGGTGTTGAAGGCGTCCGGGGGAGCGGTCATCGGCTCGACGGCGAGACCGCCGCGGGCCGGCGACTGGTCGTCGGCGCTGTAGACCATCAGCCACGGGTGGTGCTCGTCGACCCAGAGCGCGACGCCACCGTCGGGGCCCTGGATCGTCACCGTCGCCCGCCCGTCCTCGCCACGGTCGAGATCGGTGAAGGCGTGGTCGAGGACGACGTCGCCGATGGGCTTGGCGGAGGTGAAGTCGTAGGCCGTCCCCGCCGTCGCCTCGCTCCCGGTGGGCAGCTTGCGCTCGGGGTCGGAGAGCAGCCGCGTCCGCGCCGGGAGGGTGAGCGTCCACTCGTCGACCGGGCCGGCCCCGGCGGTGAGATAGGGGTGGGCGCCGGCGGCGTAGGGCGCGGGGGAGCCGGCGTGGTTGGTCGCCGACTGGGTAACGGTGAGACCGTCGGGGCCGACGGCGTACGTCACCTCGAGGTCGAGCGTCCACGGATAGCCGCTCTGCGCCATCAACCGGGTGGCCAGCGTGATCGAGTCCTTGGCCTCGTCGATGGGGAGCCACTGCGACCACCGGACCAGCCCGTGGGAGGCGTTGTTGCGCGCGACCTCGCTGACCCCGAGCTGGTAGGTCTTGCCGCCGAACTCGTAGCGGCCGTCGCGGATCCGGTTGGGCCACGGCGCCAGCAGCTGACCCTTGCCGCCGCTGGACTGCTCGTCGTCGCCGAACCCGGCGATCAGCTCCCGCTCCTCGTAGGACAGCAGCCGCAGCGCGCCACCACTCTCCGTCACCGTCGCGGTGTAGCCGCCGCCGTCGATCGTGAACTGCTCTCCACTCGGTCTCAGCACGGTCACAGGCTATCGAGTGGCCGGTCCACTCCGGTGGCCGGTCGGGTTAGCCTCGGGCCATGGAGCGACGACAGCTGGAGTTCTTCCTCGCGATCGCCGAGGCCGGCAGCTTCACCAGCGCCGCCGCGCGGCTCCACGTCGCCCAGCCGTCGTTGTCGTACGCCGTGCGCGGGCTCGAACGGGAGCTCGGCGGCCCGCTCTTCGAGCGCCACGGCAGGGGAGTGCGGCTCACGCCGGCGGGCTTGGCACTGCTCGGGCCGGCCCGCCGGGTCGTACGTGGCTTCGAGCTCGCCGCTGGAGCGGTCCGGTCGGTCTCCGACAAGGGTTTCGGCCGGCTGCGGATCACCTCCAGCACGGTGTGGGCGATCGAGCCGCTGGTGCCGGTGCTGGCCGAGTTCCGGCGGATCCAGCCGGCCGCGCAGGTGGTCGTCACCGACCCACAGCACCGCTCCGACGTCCTCGACCAGGTGCGCAAGGGCGAGGCGGACGTGGGGCTGATCGACGGAGCGACGCCGCACGGCCCGTTCGGTTCGCACCGGCTCGCCGAGCACGAGCTGGTGGCGGTCCTGCCGCCTTCGCGCGAGGCGCCGGAGGAGGTCCGGATCGAGGAGCTCGCCGAGACCGGCCTGATCGCGACGCCGGCGGGCACGGCGCTGCGTACGTTCCTGGATGCCCGCCTCGAGGCCGCCGGCCTGCCCACGGAGGTGGCCATCGAGACCGCCCATGTCGCCTCCATCATCCCGTTGGTGCTGGCTCGCGCCGGGGTGGCGGTGCTGACCGAGGGTATGGCCGGTGCGGCGTCACGGGCCGGCGCGCAGGTCGTGCCGCTGACCCCGGTGGCGCGGGTGAGCGTGTCGCTGGTGTGGCTGGAGGAGCGCGGCGACGCGCTGGTCGAGCAGTTCGTCGCGCTGGCGCAGGATCTCACCGACCAATGACTCATCTATAGAGACTCTCTATCGCAGCATCTCGATCCTGGTCTTGCTCACTGCGCGGACGTGCTGGAACACCCAGAAGGCAATGTCTAGTGTGTTAGACATATATGAACCGATTGGATGGAGCATGCATGCGCCGCCCCCAACGCCTTGCTGTGGCCGCCCTCGCCATCGCGGCGACAGCCGGCACCCTGACCGCCTGCACGACCGCGAGCGAGCGTGACGGCTTCGCCCAGAGCGACTCCGGAGGAGCCGAGAACTCCGTGGTCCTCGCCGAGCAGCCCTGGGTCGACCTCCAGGTCGAGAACGAGATCGCGGTCCAGATCCTCCAGGAGCTCGGCTACGACGCGAGCATCAAGAAGAACCTGTCCGTCGAGAACGCGGCGACCGCGGTCTCCTCGGGCCAGATCGACGCCTACCTCGGCAACTGGTGGCCCTCGCAGGAGCCCAGCTTCGGCGACCCCATCGACGAGGGCGACGTGGAGGTGCTCTCCACGATCGTGAAGGGCACCGAGTACGCCCCGGCTATCCCCGGCGACGTCGCCGACAAGCTCGGGATCGCGTCGCTGGCCGACCTCGACGCCAACGCCTCGACGTTCGGCAAGAAGATCTACGGCATCGAGGCGGGCTCCCCGGGCAACGAGACGATCCAGAAGGCGATCGACGAGGACGCGTACGGCCTGGGGGACTGGCAGCTCGTCGCCAGCGGCACCCCGGCGATGCTCGCCCAGGTCGAGAAGTCGCAGAAGGCCGGTCAGCCGATCGTGTTTCTCGGCTGGAGCCCGCACTGGATGACCGTGGAGTTCGACGCCGCCTTCCTCGAGGACCCGGACAAGGTCTGGGGCGGCGCCGGTGAGATCCGCACGGTCACCCGCAAGGGGTTCGAGGACGACAACCCGGAGATCGCCGAGTTCCTCTCGAACCTGACCTTCACCACCGACGAGGCCGGGCAGTTCTACTACGACCACGACAAGTCCGGGAAGGAGCTCGCCGACATCGCCGAGGCGTGGATCGACGACAACCCCGACAAGGTCGCGGAGTTCCTCGACGGGGTCGAGGACGCCGACGGAGAGAAGGCGGAGATCTGATGAGCGAGACGACACAAAAGCCGGCGATCGTCGGGCGTGGCCTGAGCAAGGTCTACGGCCTCGGCAGGAGACAGGCCGAGAAGGCGCTGGCCGCCCAGGACCCACGTGCGGCGGCCGCAGCAGCGGGCGGCTACCTCGGCGCCCACGAGATCGACTTCGAGATCGCCAAGGGCGAGATGTTCGTCGTCATGGGCCTGTCCGGCTCGGGCAAGTCGACCGTGCTGCGGATGATCAACCGGCTCAACGAGCCCAGCGCCGGTGAGCTCCTGATCGACGGCGAGGACATCACCAAGGTCTCCGACCAGCGGCTGCGCGAGCTCCGCAACAACGGCATCGGGATGGTCTTCCAGCACTTCTCGCTCTTTCCGCACCGGACGGTGCGGGAGAACGCGGCGTACGGCCTGAAGGTACGCGGCATCGCGAAGCCCGAGCGGCTGGAGAAGGCCGACGCGGCTCTCGACCGGGTCGGCCTGGGCGGGCGCGGCGACAAGCTCCCGCACGAGCTCTCCGGCGGCATGCGGCAGCGCGTCGGTCTGGCCCGCGCGCTGGCCGTGGACCCGCCGATCCTGCTGATGGACGAGCCGTTCTCGGCGCTGGACCCACTGATCCGGCGCGACATGCAGGATCTGCTGGTCGAGCTGCAGGCCCAGGACCAGCGCACCACGGTCTTCGTCACCCACGACCTCAATGAGGCGATGCGGATCGGTGACCGGGTGATGGTGATGCGCGAGGGCCGGGTCATCCAGCTCGCTCCCGGACCCGAGATCGTCGCCCACCCTGCCGACGACTACGTCAGCGAGTTCGTCTCCGACGTCGACCGGGCCCGGGTGCTCAGCGCCGCCGACCTGATCCGGCCGGCCCGCCTCGTCCTCCCGGAGGACATCACGCCCCACGACGCGCTGCGCAGGCTGGGGGAGAACGAGGTCACCGGCGCGTTCGTCACCGGCGCGGACGACAGGCTGCTGGGCGTCGTGACCGACGACCGGCTGGTGAGCCTGACCCGGCGTGGTGCCAAGAGCGTCCATGGCGCGCTGGGGGAGGACTACCACCAGGTCAAGGAGGGCGACGTGATCGGCGACTTCATGCATCTGGCGGGCCGCCAGGTCGTACCCGTCACCGTCCTCGACGATGACGGCAGGCTGCGCGGCGTGGTGCCGCGGGGCGCGATCCTCTCGGCGCTCTCCACGGTGAACGACACCGTCAACGACACTGTCGACGACGAGGCCGCGGAGGTGGCCCATGCCTGACCTTCACATCGGCGACATCGGCGAGGACGTGATCAACTTCCTCACCGACAACCTCGGGCCGTTCTTCGACGGCATCAAGGAGGCGCTCAACTTCCTGCTCCGGATGGTCTACAACGTGCTCGGCGGGCTGCCGCCGGTCGCGATGATCATCGTGCTCGCCGTGATCGCGCTGCTCGTCACCCGCCAGGTCGTGCTGACCCTGGTGCTGACCGTCGGGCTGCTCCTGATCGAGTCGATGGACCTGTGGTACGAGACCATGCAGACCACCACCTCGGTGCTCGTGGCGACGCTCGTCGCGCTGGTGATCGGCATCCCGCTGGGCATCTGGTCGGCCTTCTCGCCACCGCTGCGGGCGGCGCTGCGGCCGGTCCTCGACCTGATGCAGACGCTGCCGGTCTTCGTCTACCTGCTGCCGACGATCCTCTTCTTCGGAGTCGGCGACGCGCCCGGCCTGGTCGCCACCATCGTCTTCGCGCTGCCGCCCGCGGTCCGGCTCACCCAGCTCGGGATCAACCAGGTCGACGCCGAGACCGTCGAGGCGGCTGCCGCCTTCGGTGCGGGCCGCTGGGAGATCCTGCGCGAGGTCCAGCTCCCGCTGGCCAAGGACTCGATCATGACCGGCGTCAACCAGGTCATCATGCTGGCCCTCTCGATGGTCGTCGTGGCCGGCCTGGTCGGTGGCTCCGGCCTCGGTGGCGTCGTGGTCAACGCGGTCCAGGGCCTGCAGATCGGTGCCTCGATCGAAGGCGGTCTGGCCGTCGTAGTGATCGCGATCTACCTCGACCGGGTCTCGGCCGCGCTCGGCGGCCAGCGGGGCCTGGTGCCGTCGTGGTGGCCGAAGCTCGGCCGCGGTGCTCATGCCAAGACTCCCGAGCCTGAGCTCACCCCTGCCTGACCTGAAGTCCCTGATCGGAGGAGAACGACTGTGACCATCACCGAGCTGCATCGCCCCGCGGACGTCATCGAGACGCCCTCGGGCGTGCGGATCCGCCGCGCCGGCGCCCGGATCGGCGCCGTCATCGAGGGTCTGAGCCTGGCCGAGGCCGACGACACCCAGATCCAGGACGTACGCAACGCCCTGCTGCGCCACAAGGTGCTCTTCTTCCGGGGCCAGGACGGGCTCACCGACGAGGCGCAGAGCGCCTTCGCGGCCCGGTTCGGTGAGCTGACGACCGCCCACCCGACGGTCAACACCGGCTCCGGGCGGGTGCTGCGGGTCACCGCGAACGCCGGGATGGCGGCCAACGCATGGCACACCGACGTGACCTTCGTGGACCGCGTCCCGGCGATCTCGGTGCTCCGCGCGGTCACCCTGCCGCCCTACGGCGGCACCACGATCTGGGCCAACACCGCGGCCGCCTATGACCGGCTCCCGGCTCCGCTGAAGGCGCTGGCCGATGCGCTGTGGGCGGTGCACACCAACTCCTACGACTATGCCCAGCGCGACGAGGAGCACGAGCAGCCCGACGCCAACTACTCCCGCGACGACTTCGCCTCGGTCCACTTCGAGACCCGGCACCCGGTCGTCCGCGTCCACCCCGAGACGGGGGAGCGGACCCTGATCCTGGGCAGCTTCGTCAAGGAGTTCGACGGGCTCACCTCCACCGAGTCGATCCACCTGTTCAACCTGCTGCAGGACCGGGTCACCAAGCTCGAGAACACCATCCGCTGGGCCTGGCAGCCCGGCGACGTGGCGATGTGGGACAACCGCGCCACCCAGCACTACGCGGTCGCCGACTTCGACCACCACCCCCGCGAGATGCGCCGAGTCACGGTCGCGGGTGACGTACCGGTCTCGGTCGACGGGAGGCGCTCGGAGGTCCTCCAGGGCGACGCGCGCGCCTACAGCCGCCTGGACGAGCTGATCTCCTGACGGGCTAGGTCGCGACGATGATGTCGGCGCGGGCGGCGGTCTGCTCACGGGCGAACAGCTCAGCCTCGGCCTCGGCCCACGCCTCCCAGTGCGGCGCGAACGCGTCGCCGTCGCGCTCGATCCCGCGCCGCATCCTGCTCTCGTAGGGCGCGTCGACCCAGGCGAGGGCGGTCCGGAGGTCGTCGTATGCGGCGGCTCCGCTGCCCACGCCTTCGATCACCAGCAGCGGGGCGGGAGGCACGGTCACCGTCTCGGCGAACTCGCCTCGGTGCCAGTCGTAGCGCCGGTAGGAGCCGGTCGCGCCCTCGACGAGGGGCAGCAGGATCGAGTCGAGCTGGTCGGTGATCCCCGGGAGGCCGTCCCAGCCCTCGAAGAGGTCGTCCATGTGGATGACGGGGGCGCCGGTGAGATCGGCGACAGCGGTGGCCAGCGTGGTCTTCCCCGACCCGGCCGGGCCGTCGATGCAGACGAGCCGCCCGGGACCGAGGGTCGCCGGCCGGCTCATCGCGATGAAGAGAAGGTCTTCTGCTGCCGAGGCCACGTCAGGAGATGCCGTACTTCTTCAAGATGTCGTTGACGTCGGCCATGTCCTCGTCATCGTCGTCGACCACCGGACCCTTGGCCGTCTTCGGAGCCGCGACCGAAGCCGGGCCGGCGGCACCGGCTGTGGCCTCCTTCCGAGCTGCTCGGCTCGGCTTTTCCTTGGTGGGCAGGAGGCGGGCGACGAAGATCAGCACGATGGCGAGCGCGGCGATGCCGAACCCGATCCAGACGGTCGGGCTGAAGACCAGGCGCGCGGCCCAGTCGGCGATCGCGTCGACGATCCTGCCGCCGGCGCGCAGCAGCCCGGTCAGGTACGCCGCCGGGGCGAGCAGCGTCCAGCCCGCAGCCTTCACGCCGGCGCCGAGGCCGCGCCGTCGGAACGCGACCCAGGTCCAGATCCCGCCCAGAACGGTGAGCGCTGCGGCTAGTGCGAGGTAGGCGCCTTGGTCCATACCTGCAGTCTTCCACCGTCGTGGTCGTCTGGCACCCGGACTGTCCCCGATATCGGCCCTGATCTTGCTCTGTTGTTGAATGGGGAGGCGATGAACGACAAACGACTCCTCGGCACGGCGTTTCCCGGCGACACCGGGGAGACCAGCCCTGAGGTCGCGACCGTGATGAGGTCGTACGCCGCGGGCCAGGCCACGCACGCCGACGTGCTCACCACCCTGGCGGCCGCCCGGGTGCTCGTCCCTGTCGTCGCGGTCCTCGGGGAGGTCGAGGTCGACGAGGCCGGTCTGGCCCACGACAAGACCTCCGACATGGCGACCGTGCTGCTCACCGGCGCCGACGGGCGGCAGGCGCTGCTCGGGTTCACCGGCACCGCGCCGCTCCAGGCGTGGCAGGCAGACGCCCGCCCTGTTCCGGTCTCTCTGCGCGACGCCGCCCAGGCAGCCGTCCACGACGGCGCCGACGCCCTCGTGCTCGATCTCGCCGGCCCGGTGCCGTTCGCGATCGAGGGCGATGACCTGCAGAAGGTGGCCGAGGGTTGGCAGCTGGCGACCGTCGGGCCGCGTACGGCCTGGGTGCGGCCCTGAGGCGTGTGCTCGACCAGGATTGGGTACGGCAGGGAATGTTGCAGTAGTGTTCCGTGTTGACCGATCAGCCGACGTACGCCGTCGGTTTGGTCCAACAAGCGGAGATCACGAAAGCGTTCTCCCACCCGCATCGACCGCCCAGCAACAGAGGTCGTCGGGTCCGGTCCCGAAGACAAAGCCCCAGAAGTTCTAGGGGTCGATGGATTCGGTGGTGCGAGCCCGTTCGCGGGTGAGCGTCTTGACTGGCTTCCGCTTGTGACAATCCAGCGGAAGCCTTTTTTGATTTCCGGACCGCTCGTGCACGCGGCCCGGAAGCCGAGATCCAGAGCCTCCGCAGCCACAACAACTGGAGGACACATCAGCACTGAGCTTCGTATCAACGACCGGATCCGGGTTCCCGAGGTCCGCCTCGTTGGTCCCAACGGAGAGACGGTCGGCATCGTGCCGACCCCTGACGCGCTGCGCCTGGCCCAGGAGGCCGACCTCGACCTGGTCGAGATCGCCCCGCAGGGCAAGCCGCCGGTCTGCAAGCTCATGGACTACGGGAAGTTCAAGTACGAGAACGCCCAGAAGGCCCGTGAAGCCCGTCGAAACCAGACGAACGTGATCATCAAGGAGATGAAGCTTCGTCCGAAGATCGACAAGCACGACTACGAGACCAAGAAGGGTCACGTCGTGCGGTTCCTCAACGCTGGGGACAAGGTGAAGATCACGATCATGTTCCGCGGTCGTGAGCAGCACCGTCCCGAGCTCGGCTTCCGCCTGCTGCAGCAGCTGGCCGACGACGTCCAGGAGCTGGGCTTCGTCGAGTCCTCGCCGAAGCAGGACGGCCGCAACATGATCATGGTGCTCGGCCCCCACAAGAAGAAGGCCGACGCCAAGGTCGAGGCGAAGGAGGCCAAGGAGGAGAAGGCCGCCGAGCGCGCCGCCGACGAGGCCGCCGAGAAGGCGGAGCGTACGGCTGCGAACGCTGCCCGTCCCACCTCCACTCCGAAGGTCAAGCGCCGCTCGGAGAACCTCGACCCCGACATCGACGTCTGAGCCTCCCGGGCCCAGCAAGAGACTTCCGCCGCCGCGGCGCCCCGTGACCGGCCGGACGACGAGAGAGAGAAGAACATGCCGAAGAACAAGACCCACTCCGGTTCCAAGAAGCGCTTCAAGGTGACCGGTTCCGGGAAGATCCAGCGCTTGCAGGCCGGCCGCAAGTCCGGCGCTGCGTTCGCCTCCGCGCCGACGACCGGCTCGCGCAAGAAGCACCGTCGCAACGCCGGTCTGGTGGAGCTCGCCCCCGCCGACGTGAAGCGCGCGAAGAAGCTGCTCGGTCTCTGAGATCGCCCAGTCGGTCAGCAGAGCACCCGAAACCTTTCCCATAGCATTCAAGGAGCATTGAAATGGCACGCGTCAAGCGCGCAGTGAACGCTGCGAAGAAGCGTCGCACCACCCTCGAGCGGGCTTCCGGTTACCGGGGCCAGCGCTCGCGCCTCTACCGCAAGGCGAAGGAGCAGGTCACCCACTCGCTGGTCTACGCCTACAACGACCGCCGCAAGAACAAGGGCAACTTCCGCAAGCTGTGGATCCAGCGGATCAACGCCGCGGCGCGTGCCGAGGGCATGACCTACAACCGCTTCATCCAGGGTCTCAACCTGGCCGGCATCGAGGTCGACCGCAAGATCCTCGCCGAGCTCGCCGTCAACGACGTGGCCGCGTTCAACGCGATCGTCGCCCAGGCCAAGGCTGCGCTGCCGGAGGACGTCAACGCCCCGGCGAACGCCTGAGTTTGCGTTTGAAACGACGCCCCCACCGGCCGCTGTGCCGGGCTGGGGGCGTCGTTCTCTGTTGCGACATGGGAGTCTTCGTCAGTGAATGAGTCGGGGGAGAACGTGAAGCTGTCCGCGGGTAACTCGCGCCTCAAGGAGATCCGCAAGCTCGCGCGGCGCGCGGTCCGCTCGGAGCGGCGAGTCTTCCTGGCCGATGGGCCGAAAGCCGTCGAAGGTGCGCTCGGTGTCCCTGGTTGCGTGCAGGAGATCTTCGCGACGGAAGCCGGAGCCGAGACGTACGCCTCTCTGCTGGCCGATCAGCCGGTCACCCTGGTCGAGGACCGAGCGATGGCCGGCCTCTCCGACTCGGTCACCCCGGCCGGGGTGGTGGCGCTGTGCCGGTTCCTGGACGTCTCGCTCGCCGACATCGCCGGGCCGCTCGTGGTGATCTGTGCCGACGTACGCGACCCCGGCAACGCCGGCACCGTCATCCGCTGCGCCGATGCCGCCGGCGCGTCCGGGGTCATCCTGGCCGGCGACTCAGTCGACCTCTACAACCCCAAGACCATCCGGGCCTCGGTGGGCTCCGCCTTCCACCTCCCGGTCGCGATCGAGCGTGACCCGCTGGTCGCGGTCGAGGCAGCCAAGGCTGCCGGCCTGACCGTCCTGGCCGCCGACATGCACGGAACCGCCGACCTCTTCACCGCCGACGCGCTCCTTGCCCGGCCCACCGCCTGGCTGATGGGCAACGAGGCCTGGGGCCTCCCGCCCGAGCTCGCCGCCAAGGCCGACGAGATCGTGAGCATCCCGATCTTCGGCAAGGCCGAGTCCCTCAACCTCTCCACCGCCGCCGCCCTCTGCGTCTACGCCTCGGCGCGGGCGCAGCGTAGGTGAATGCTCACCGAGGTAACTCGGTGGACGTTGCTGGCCGAGGCGTCACTCGCGTCGACCGAGTGGGCATCGCGGTGACATCTCGGCCGACGTACGTGACGCTTCGGCCGACGCGAGTGACGCCTCGGCGGGGGCTTGACCTTCAACTCGCGTGAAGGACGATGGTTGCGGGATGGATGAGCCACTGTTGACCATCGGGGCGTTCGCGCGGGCGGTGGGGCTGACCGCGAGCGCGCTGCGGCACTACGACGAGTGTGGGCTGCTGGTGCCGGCGGAGGTCGACTCCGGGACGGGCTATCGCTACTACACGCCGGAGCTCGCCGACCGGGCCCGGCTGATCGTGGGGATGCGCGAGGCCGGGGTGCCGATCGTGACGATGCGAGTGGTGCTCGACTCGCCGGCCGGTGAGGCGAGGGCCGCGCTGGCGGAGTTCCTCGAGGCCCAGAGCGCGCGCACGGCCAGGGCCGAGGAGGCCGTACGCGGCGTGCTGGCCGCCGTCGATGCCGGGCCTGCCGCGAGGCCGGCGCTCGTCGAGCTGCCCGGTCCCGTGCTGGCAGCGGCGATCCGGCAGGTGCGGCACGCTGCCGAGTCCGATCCGGCCTCCGAGCTCGCCTCTGTCCTCATCGACGTCGGGGGCACTGGCGTGGACGTGGTGGCGACCAACCGCTACTGGATGGCGGTGCGGGAGCTGCCCGCGGTCGCCGAGGGGGACGGCGGCCGGGCGGTCCTGTCCCTGCCCGATGGGGCCGCGCTGGCCGACCGGCTGGACGCCATCACCACCGCCGAACTGCGCATCGCCGACGGCACTCTGACCCTCGCCGGGCAGGAGCTGGGCCGCGACACCACCTACCCGGCGCATCGGCTCGTGCTGGCCGGCCTGGAGCCGCCGAGCACCCGCGCGGTGCTCAGCAAGGCAGACCTGCTCGCGGGTCTCGACGCGGCCGCCTACGCCGAGGTCGACCTCTTCCTCGGCGACCAGACGCGGCTCCGCTCGCCGCACACCGCCGAGCAGAGCGACGTACGCGGCGTGGTGACCGGTCCGTCGACCCGGCTCAGGCTCGGCACGGCCCTGTTCGGCCGTGCGCTGGCAGCGTGTCTGGGCGACGAGGTGCAGCTGGCGGTGACCACGCCGGACAGGCCGGTGGTGGTGACCTCGCCCTACCAGCCCGGGTTCACCGCGCTGGTCATGCCCGTGCGGCACGACTCCGAAGGCTGAGTCCGTGGGAGTGGCCCAGGGCCGGGGGTTCCGCCCCTGGCTGGCAGCGTCGACCGCATCGGTCTTCGGCGACTCGGTGACCTTCTTCGCGATCGGCTGGGCGGCGGCGGGCTTCGGTGCCGACGCGGCCAGCCTGGTGCTGACGATCGAGGGCATCCCGCTGGCCGTGCTGGTGCTTGCCGGGGGAGTGCTGGCAGACCGGATCGGGATCCGGCGGACGATGGCCGCGTGCGACGCCGCGATGGTGCTGGTCATGGCCGCCTTCGCGGTCGGCGCGATCGGTGGCGCGGGACTGTGGATGCTGATCGCGGTCGGCGCCCTCTCGGGCACCGTCCAGGCACTGAGGCGACCGGCTGAAGGTGTCTTCCCGCGGCTGTTCGGGGCAGAGGACCTGGACCGGCGGATGGCCCTGGTCGGCTCGGCCCACCAGATCGCCCGCGCCGCGGGGCCCGCGGCCGGAGGCTTCCTGATGGGCCACGGCGGCCTGCCGCTGACCGCCGGCCTGGACGCGGCCACGTACGCCATCGTGCTTGTCGCGCTCCTCCTGGTCCGTCCGCCGCACGAGCCGGCTCCCGAGCCTGCCGAGGGCTCGGTCTGGCGCAGCCTGGCCGACGGTGCGAGGACGGCGGTGCGTACGCCCGGCGTCGTTCCGGTCCTGGTCGCCATCACCGGCCTCGCCGCGACGGTGCTCCCGCTGGTCATGCTCGCGCTGCCCCTCGCCGGCCGCGAACGGGGCTGGACCGCGGCCGAGACGGGGCTCGTCTCCGGTGCCTGGGTGGCCGGGGGACTGGTGATGACTCTCGCCGTCGCCCGCTGGGGCGCCCCGCGCGCGCCCCTCGCGGTCGCCGGCCCGGTGCTGGCGGCCGGCGGGGTGGTCCTGCTGGCGGTGCGTACGGAGATCTGGGCGGGGATCCTGGCGGTCGGCCTCGTCGGCGTCGGCACCACCATGCTGACCAGCTACCTCCTCCCGGCCTATGTCGCCCGCACCCCGCCGGAGATGCTCGCCCGGTTCTCGAGCCTGACCCAGCTGGCCCAGACGGGCCCGGTCCTGCTCGCGACACCGCTGCTCGGCGTCGCGGCCGGGGTCGACGTACGGCTGGCTCTTGCGGTCATCGCCGCACTGCTCCTGGCCACCGTGCCGGCCGCCGCCCGGGTCGCCCGGCTGCCTCGCCCGATACCCCAGAGGGTCTGATACACGAAAGGTAAATCTGTTTCACTCGGGATGCGGAGGTTCTCTCAGGGCGATGCGAAGGAGCACGGCATGACGAACGTGAGCAGACGACGACTGTTGGCCTCGGGCGGTGCGGCGGCTGCCGCGGGCGCGACCTTCCCGCTGTGGACGTGGTCGCCGAGCGCCTCGATCGCGGGCACGGGGGAGGGGCTGGATCCCGAGTACGTCTGGGACGTCGGCGCCGACCCGGTCATCGAGCGTCTCTACGGCGAGGGCACCGCCAAGGTCGCCGAGGTCAACGAGATCCTGGAGAACTGGACCACCAACGACCAGCCGGTTCCCGACGGCCTGCCCGGCTACCTGACCGACTTCATCGAGGAGGCACGCCGCCTCCCGGCCTGGGCCGACCAGGGGAAGCTGCAGCTGGCCGGCACCTTCAACGAGGAGAGGTACGGCTTCTTCCTCGCGCTCCTCTACACCCTCGGCAGTGGCCTGATCAGCTGCGCCATCAAGCGCGAGGCCTGGTCGGTCTACTACTCCTACGGTGGCGCGAACATGCGCGACCGGATAGCCAAGACGACCGTGCTCGGCTACGACGTGATGGACGCCCAGGGTTGGACCGCCTCCGGCCGGCTGATGGTCGACTCGGTCAAGACCCGGATGGTCCACGCCGCCGTACGCCACCTGCTGCCGCAGTCGCCGCACTGGACGAAGGTCGGCGCCGGCCAGGAGATCCCGATCAGCCAGGCAGACATCCTGGTCACCTTCCACAGCCTCGGCACCTGGGTGATGAAGAAGTTCACCGAGTGGGACATCGCGCCGAGCAAGGAGCTCGCCGACGCGTTCCTGCACGCCTGGAACGTCGACCTCCACCTCCTCGGCGTGCAGGAGCAGTACCTGCCGAAGGACTGGGCCGCGGCGTACGCGCAGTACGACCAGGTGATGGGCCCGGCGACCGGCGGCACCCGGGAGGGCGTCGAGCTCGCCCAGGCGCTGCTCGACGCGGTGATCGGCGAGGGCAACCCGCTGCTGCGCCACGAGCTGGAGTCGCTGGGGCGCTACGTGATCGGGGACGCGTACGCCGACATGATCGCCTTCGACAAGGATCCGGTGCTCGCGCCGGTCTGGGCGAGCGCCGTGCCGCTGCTGGTGACCTCCTACCAGAGCACGGTCCCCAACATCCCGCTCGTCTCCAACCTGCTCCCCGAGGCCGTGCACACCTTCATCAAGATCTACTTCTCGCCCGGTGACCCGGCGCCGATCACGCTGCCGCTGAGCAATCGGCCGGAGTAGCGTCCCCTGACGGTCCGTCGGTCTAGGGTGGCGGCGTGGACGCCAGAGAACTCGCCGATGCCCTGCCCGACGGTGTCGTCGTCGCCGACGCGGATGGCGCGGTCGTCCTGGTCTCCGCCCTGGCCGGGCGGATGCTCGGCGTCGACCCGGTCTCGAGCCTGGGGAAGCCGCTGGGTGACGTACTCACGCTGAGCAACACCGAAGGGCAGACCTGGGCCGAGGCCAACCGGCCCTACGACACGTTGCGGACTGTGACCGGGACCCCGGAGCAGGCCTGGCTGCTGCCCGACGGCACGGAGGTGCTGGTCGTCTCGACGATCCGGCGCCCGTCCTTGGATGCCGACGTCGATCAGGTCTCGATCTCGCTGCGATCGGGCCGGGGCCGCAAGCGCCTGGACCGGGAGCGGTCCGACCTGGTCGCCACGGTCGCCCACGAGCTGCGCTCGCCGCTGACCGGGGTCAAGGGGTTCGTCCAGGCGCTCCTGAACCGGTGGGACAGGCTCAACGACGATCAGAAGAAGCTGATGCTCAAGACCGTCGCCTCCGACTCCGACCGGCTCTCCAGGCTGATCGCCGAGCTCCTCGACGTCGCCCGGATCGACACCGGTCGGCTGCAGCTCTACCCGCGCGCCAGCGACGCGACGGTGCTGGTCACCCGGGTGGTCGAGTCGGTGCGCTCGGCCACCTCCCGGCCGATCGAGCTCGACGTCTCCGCAGGGGAGGACGAGCTCGAGATCCACGCCGACCCGGACAAGTTCACCCAGGTCGTCACCAACCTCGTCGAGAACGCCGTACGCCACGGAGACGGCGTCGTCACCGTGAGCCTGGGTGTGCGGCCGGATGACCCCGACCAGGTTCTGCTGGTCGTCGAGGACCGTGGCGAAGGCATCCCCGCCGAGCTGCGTCTGCGCGTGTTCACGAAGTTCTGGAAGCACGGCGCCCGCGGCGGCTCGGGCCTGGGCCTCTACATCGTCGGCGGCCTCACCCGCGCCCACAGCGGCTCGGTCACGATCGCCGACGCCGACGGCGGCGGGGCCCGGATCGAGGTCAGCTGGCCCCGGAATCCGCCGTCGGCGTGAGTTCCTACGGCCTGGAGCGGGCCAGCAAGAAGATGAAGTACGGCGCGCCGATGAGCGCGACGACGAGACCCGCGGGGATCTGGGCGGGGCTGATCGCGGTACGGCCGATGGCGTCGGCGACCACGAGGAGCAACGCCCCGGCCAGGATGGCGACCGGGACGACCCGCGCGCTGCGCCCGCCGACGAGGGCGCGCGCGATGTGCGGCGCGACCAGGCCGACGAAGCCGACGACACCGACGGCGGAGACAGCCATCGCGGTGAGCACCGCGGCGGTCAGCAGGATCAGCAGCCGCACCCGCTCCGAGGAGACTCCGACCAGCCGTGGCGTGTCGTCGTCCAGGGTGAGCAGGTCGAGCTCGCGGCGTACCACGAAGGCGATCGGGATCGCGACGGCCAGGGCGACCGCGACCGGGACGACCTGCTCCCAGCTGCGACCGTACGTCGAGCCGGACAGCCAGGTGTAGATCCGCGGCGTGTCCCACGGGTTCGAGCGCACCAGCAGGAAGGTGCTGAGCGAGACCGACCCGTACCAGACGCCGATGCCGATGAGCACCAGCCGGTCGGTGTCGATGCCGTGCCGCCAGGCCAGGCCGTAGACGACGCCGAAGGCGACCAGCGCCCCGACGGTCGCGGCGATGAGCATGGTGGACGTCGACGCCGCGGCCGAGCTGCCGCCGCTCCAGCCGGAGGAGAGCCCGGTGACCACGATGACCGCGCCCACTCCGGCACCGCCGGTGATCCCCAGGATCCCGGGCTCGGCCAGCGGGTTGCGGCAGGTGGCCTGGACGAAGGTGCCGGCGAGAGCGAGGGCACCACCGGCGAGGACGGCGGCGGCGACCCGGGGCGCACGCTCGTCGAGAGCGAACTGGACCAGCGGGATGCCCTGGCCCTGCAGCCAGGCGACGATGTCGCCGGTGTAGAGCCACTGATGACCGGCGAGCAGGCCGACGATCGTGGCTCCGACGGTCAGCGCGAGCAGCAGGACCAGCACCACCAGGAACCGGAGCCGGCTGCGGATGGTGACGGTGGCGCCGGGTGGTCGGCGGGTGGGTCCGGAGTCGCGCCCGCCGCGGGCGAGGAGCACCATCACGACCGCACCGGCGATCGTCGTGGTCACTCCGGTGGGCACCGACATGGCCTCGTCGGCGCCGAGCACCGCCCGGACGACGACGTCCGCCACGACCACGACGAGGGCGCCCACGAGACCTGCGGCCGGGATCAGGACGGCGTGCCGGTTCAGGGTCGGGACGACCCGGCCGAGCAGGCGGACCAGGACCGGGGCGCAGAGCCCGACGAAGCCGATCGGCCCCGCCAGCGTCACCGATGCCGCGGTGAGCAGCACCGCGAGCAGCGTCCCGATCGCCCGGGTCGAGCGGACCGGGACACCGAGGACCGAGGCGGCGTCGTCGCCGGCGGAGAGCAGGTCGAGCCGGCGGGCGAGCAGCAGGCCGCAGACGGTCGCCACCACGACCACCGGTGCCACCTGCCAGAACGCCTGCAGCCCGAGCTGGCTCAGCGATCCGCTGCCCCACGCGAACAGGCTGGTGGTCTCTTCGGAGTAGAGGATGAGCAGCGTCGAGGTAGCGGCCTGGAGCGCGAGCGCCACCGCCGACCCGGCCAGGATCAGCCGGGTCGTCGAGGTGCCCGCGCCACCGGCCAGGGCGAGCACGATCCCGGCGGCCACGAGGCCGCCGAGGAAGGCCGTGATGCCGGAGGCCCACAGCGGGACCGACAGACCGAACGCGGCGACCAGGGTGACCGCGAAGTACGCGCCGCCCGTCACCGCCAGGGTGTCGGGGGCAGCCATCGCGTTGCGCGCAAGCGACTGCAGGAGCGCCCCGGCGACGCCGAGGGCGAACCCGACCGCGATGCCCGCGGCGAGCCGCGGGATCCGCGACCCGGTGATGATCTCCATGGTCGACGCGCTCGCGCCATGGGACTGCTCACGCCCGAGCAGCGCGTCGAGGAAGTCGGCGGGCCCTACGCCCGAAGTGCCCTGGGTGAGATGCCAGGAGGCGGTGAGCAGCAGCCCGGCGAGCAGGCACAGGAGGACGACAGACGCGCCTCCGGCACCCGCTCGCGGGGCCTTGACGGCATCGGTCACTTGAGCAGGTCGACGTACGCGTCCAGGACCTGCTCGGCCGAGCGGGGTCCGCCGAAGGTCCAGATGCCCTCGGGGAAGGCGTGGGTGCGGCCCTCGCTGACGGCGGGGATCGACTTCCAGACCTTGTTCTTGGCCAGCTCGGCGTTGATGTCGCCGGCGGGGTCGACGGTGCCGGTGTGGAAGAAGGTGGCGTCGCCGAGCGTGGTCATGCCCTCGATGTCGGTCTGGCCGAGGCCGTACGCAGGGTCCACCTCGCCCGTCCAGGCGTTCTTCAGCCCGATCTCCTCGCCGAGCTCACCGATCAGCGAGCCCTGGCCGAACGGGCGGATCGCCACGTTGGCGCCGTCGATCCAGCCGTCGAAGTAGACGAACTCGGTGCCGGCGGCGTCGGACTCCTCGACCGCCTTCTTGGAGGCGGCGAGCTTGTCCTCGAACTCGCCGACGACCTTCGAGGCCTGCTCCTCGCGGCCGGTCGCCTCGGCGATCATCTCGAAGGTGGTCACCATGTTGGCGACGGGGTCCTTGGCGTCGGCGCCCTTGGTGGCGAGCACGGGGACGTCGTACTTGGCGAGCTGCTTGAGGATCTCGTCGTCGGCGGTGTAGGCCTCGACGACGATCAGGTCGGGGTTGGTGCCGAACAGGGTCTCCAGGTTCGGCTCGCCCCGGGTGCCGACCTCGGTGGCGCTCTCGGGGAGCTCCTCCGCGGTGTCCCAGGTGCGGAAGCCCTTGCCGTCGGCGACCGCCACCGGGTCCACGCACAGGCTGAGCAGATCTTCGGTCTGCTGCCACTCGAGAACGGCGACGCGCTCGGCGGGCTTGTCGAGCTCGACCTTGTTGCCGAAGGAGTCGGTGAGGCTGACCGGGCCGGTGGAGGTCGCGACACCCTCACAGCCGGCGGAGGCCTTCTTCTCGGGCTCACCGGACTCGGCAGCGGTCGTCGTCTGTCCGCATGCGGCCAGTATCAGGGCGCCGGCCGCTGTCAGGGCAGCAGTGGTCGTACGTCGAAACATCGTCTTTCCTCTTCGTGTCCGCCGGCGTCAGAGCCGGGCGTGATGCCTGCCGCGTGGCTCGACCCGGACGCGCCCGGTCTCCAGATCGGAGGTCACCTCGATCGGGAGTCCGTACACCTCAGAGAGGTGTTCGGCGGTGAGCACGTCAGCGGGTTCGCCGGCGGCGTGCACATCGCCGTGGTGCAGCAGTACGACCTGGTCCGCCACTGCGGCGGTCTGGTTCAGGTCGTGCAGGACGACGCCGATGGCCGTCCCGTGGTGGTCCGCGAGATCGCGGACCAAGTCAAGGATCTCGACCTGGTAGCGCAGGTCGAGATGGTTGGTGGGCTCGTCGAGGAGCAGCACGCCGGTGTCCTGGGCCAGACAGCTGGCCAGCCAGACACGCTGCAGCTCGCCACCGGAGAGCTGGTCGACGGCTCGGTCCGCCATCGTGGCGGTCCCGGTGAGCTCCATCGCCCGGTCGATGCTCTCCAGGTCCTCCTCCGTCAGGGCGGCGAAGCGCCGGCGGTGGGGATGGCGCCCGAATCCGACGACGTCGCGCACGGTCAGGCCGGAGGGGTGCGGGCGGGACTGGGAGAGCAGCGTGACCTTGCGCGCGAACGCCCGTGCGTTCAGCGGCGCGCTGTCGGCACCCTCGAGCTGGACCGACCCGGAGGTCACCCGGTGCAGCCGGGCCAGGGAGCGCAGCACGGTGGACTTCCCCGAGCCGTTCGGCCCGATCAGCGCGGTCACCCGACCCGACTCGAGACCGATCGAGACGCCATGGACCACGGTGGCACGGGCGTAGCCGAGCACGAGGTCGTGACCGGAAAGGGCAGGAGGCATGAGGTGAGGCTAGCCTAACCAAACCGGGTCGTGTCATGGGGGTCCCGTGATGTGGGCAGGTGGTCGGCGTGCCGCGCCTCACAGCGTCTAAAAATGGCATTTGAAATGCGGAATTAGTACGCTCCTGCTGTGCAGCTGACCCGGTTCACCGATCTGGCGCTGCGGATCGTCATGCGGCTCGATGTCCTCGAGGAAGGACAGAGCACGACGACCGCAGCTCTCGCCGAGCAGCTCCACGTACGCCCTACCCACGCTGCCAAGGTCGTGACCGCACTCGCGCGGCTCGGCGTGGTCGAGACCGTCCGGGGGAGAGCGGGCGGACTCTCGCTCGCCGAAGGCGCACGCGAGACCTCGGTCGGCCGCATCGTCCGCGAGCTCGAGGGCCCCAGCGAGGTTGTCGAGTGCGACGGCGCCAACCCCTGCCCGCTGCGTACGGGCTGCCGGCTGCGCAGCGCACTGCGCGACGCGCAGGAGGCGTTCTACGCGAGCCTCGATCCGCTCACCATCGGCGATGTCGCCGCGACGCCGACGCGCACCCTGCTGCTTTCGATCGGCTCGGGTCCGAGCGACTGATCCCACCCACCCACATCAACACGACGACGAAGGAGTCCCTCGTGATGTTGTCACCTGCCTCGACAGAGGTCGTCCGCGCCACCCTGCCCGTGATCGGGGCGGCGATCGGGAAGATCACCCCGATCTTCTACCGCCGCCTCTTCGCGGCGCACCCTGAGCTGGAGCGCGACCTGTTCAACCGCGGCAACCAGGCCCAGGGCAACCAGCAGCGTGCCCTCGCCGGTGCCGTGGCTGCGTACGCGACCCTGCTGGTGGCCGAGGACGGCCCCGACCCGCGGGCGGTGCTCGCCCGGATCGCGCACAAGCACGCCTCGCTCGGGATCCGCGAGGAGCAGTACCCGATCGTCCACGAGCACCTCTTCGCCGCGATCGTCGAGGTCCTCGGCGAGGCTGTCACCCCGGAGGTCGCCGCCGCCTGGGACGAGGTCTACTGGCACATGGCCGAGAGCCTGATCGCGATCGAGAACGACCTCTACGCCGCCGCCGGCGTCACGCCCGAGACGGTGTTCCGCCGGCTGGTCGTGACGACCCGGGTGCAGGAGTCGCCCGACACGGTCTCCTTCGTTCTGGCCGCCCCGGACGGCTCGGCGCTGCCGCCGGCCCGCCCCGGCCAGTACGTCTCGGTCGCCGTGCGCCTGCCGGACGGCGCGCGCCAGATCCGGCAGTACAGCCTCACCCGGGCGCCGCAGGCCAGCGCATGGGGAATCTCCGTCAAGGCGATCCCGGGGCACCGCGAAGGCGACGCGATCGCACCCGCAGGCGAGGTCTCCACCTTCCTGCACAGCAACCTCTTCGAAGGCGACGAGATCGAGGTCTCCGCACCGTTCGGCGAGCTCACGCTGCCAGAGCACGAGGCGCCGCTGGTGCTGGTCTCGGCCGGCATCGGCATCACCCCGATGATCGGATTCCTGCACCACCTGGTCCACACCGAGTCCGACCGGACCGTGCTGGTGCTGCACGCCGACCGCTCCCTGGCCAACCACGCACACCGCGTCGAGGCCGCCGAGCTCGTCGAGGCGCTGCCCGGGGCCACGCAGCTTCGCTGGTACGAGGACCTCGGCGCCCGGGAGGCCGATGAGGTGCTCCGTGCCGGCCGGATCGACCTCGACGGTGTCGAGCTGCCGGCCGAGGCCGAGATCTACCTCTGCGGACCGGTGCCGTTCATGGCGGGCGTGCAGGCAGCCTTGCGCGAGCGCGGTGTCGCCGTCGACCGGATCCACTACGAGGTCTTCGGTCCCGCCCAGGAGCTGGCCTCCGCCTGACCGCCTGAGGGTGGCCGAGGCGGGTGCCTCGGCCACCCTCGGCGTCGTGTTGGTCCGCGTGTCGGTAACCGGTTCGCTCGGTGGCGTACGGGCTTCCTAGACTGTGTTTCACAACGTCATATCCAGCGACGTCATAACCAGCGACGAAAGCCAGTGATGTCCGGTCCCAACACCGACTATGACCCGGTAGAGGTCACCCCCTTGAAGGCTGAGGAGGTCGAGGCCGCGCGCGATGCTGCGCTGAAGGCCATCGACGCCGCGATCAGTCTCGAGGAGCTCAAGCAGACCCGGCTCGACCACGCCGGCGACCGTTCGCCGCTGGCCCTGGCCAACCGCGAGATCGGCGCGCTGCCACCGGCGGCACGCAAGGACGCCGGCCAGCGCGTCGGCAAGGCGCGTGGCGCTGTCAACCAGGCTCTCGCCGCGCGCCAGAAGGTGCTCGAGGCCGAGCACGAGGCGCGGATGCTGGTCGAGGAGACCGTCGACGTGACGCTCCCGACCGACCGGCTCCCGGCCGGCGGGCGGCACCCGCTCACCACCGGCGCGGAGTACATCGCCGACATCTTCGTGGCGATGGGCTGGGAGGTCGCCGAGGGTCCGCTCATCGAGGCCGAGTGGCTCAACTTCGACGCCCTCAACCTGGGCCCGGACCACCCGGCCCGCACCATGCAGGACACCTTCTGGACCGAGCCGGCCGAGAACCACGTCGTTCTCCGGACCCACACGAGCCCGGTCCAGGCCCGCACCATGCTGACCCGCGAGGCGCCGATCTACGTGGTCTGCCCGGGACGTGTCTTCCGCACCGACGAGTACGACGCGACCCACTCGCCGATGTTCCATCAGGTCGAGGGCCTGGCCATCGACGAGGGCATCTCGATGGCGAACCTGAAGGGCACCCTGGACCACTTCGCCACCCAGATGTTCGGCGAGGGCATCGTGACCCGGTTCCGGCCGTCGTACTTCCCCTTCACCGAGCCGTCGGCGGAGGTCGACCTGACCTGCTTCGTCTGCCGTGGCGCGCAGGTCGTCGACGCCGGAGACGGTCAGCTCGTCACCTGCCGCACCTGCAAGGGCGAGGGCTGGATCGAGTGGGGCGGCTGCGGGATCGTGAACCCGCGCGTCCTGGTCGCCTGCGGTGTCGACCCGGAGAAGTACAGCGGCTTCGCGTTCGGCATGGGCATCGACCGCACCTTGATGTTCCGCACCGGCCTGTCCGACCTGCGCACCCTCTTCGAGGGTGACGTCCGGCTTACTACTGCATTCGGGAGTGAACTGTGAAGGCCCCCCTCTCCTGGATCAAGGAGTACGTCGACCTGCCCGCCGATCTCGGCATCGAGGAGATCACCGACCGGCTGACCGCACTCGGTCTCAAGCTGGAGGCGATCGAGACCTCCGGCGCCGGCATCGAGGGCCCGCTCGTGGTCGGCCAGGTGCTCACCCAGGAGCCCGAGCCGCAGAAGAACGGCAAGACGATCAACTGGTGCACCGTCGACGTCGGTGACGCCAACGGCACCGGGGACCCGCAGGGAATCGTCTGCGGTGCGCACAACTTCAAGCCGGGCGACAAGGTCGTCGTGATCCTGCCCGGTGGCGTGCTGCCGGGGAACTTCCAGATCTCGGCGCGGAAGACGTACGGCCACATGTCGGCCGGCATGATCTGCTCCGCCCGCGAGCTCGGGCTGGGGGAGGAGGCCGACGGCATCATCGTGCTGCCGGCCGACGCTCCCGCGCCCGGGACCGACGCGCGCGAGGTGCTCGGGCTCGGCGAGGAGATCATCGAGTTCGAGATCAACCCGGACCGTGCCTACGCGCTGTCGATGCGCGGCATCGCGCGGGACGCGGCGCTGGGCTTCGACGTACCGTTCCACGACCCGGCGCAGGTCGACTACCCGATCGCCGACGGGTCGGGCTACCCGGTCCGGCTCGAGGACGACGGCTGCGACCACTTCGTCACCCGCGTGATCACCGGGTTCGACCCGAGCGCGCCGACGCCCGAGTTCATCAAGAAGCGGCTCGAGGCCACCGGCGTACGCTCGATCTCGCTTGCCGTCGACGTCTCCAACTACGTGATGATGGAGCTCGGCCAGCCGACGCACTGCTACGACCGGGCCAAGCTGTCCGGCGACATCGTGGTGCGGCGGGCGAGCGAGGGCGAGAAGATCACCACGCTCGACGACGTGGTCCGGGTGCTCTCCGAGCAGGACCTGCTGATCACCGACGACTCCGGCCCGATCGGCATCGCCGGTGTCATGGGCGGGGCGTCCACGGAGATCTCGGAGTCGACCACGGACATCGTGGTCGAGGCCGCGCACTTCGACCCGACCACCGTCTTCCGGTCGCAGAAGCGTCACAAGCTCCCCTCGGAGGCGTCCAAGCGGTTCGAGCGCGGCGTCGACCCGCTGCTGCCGCCCGCTGCGGCCCAGCGGGTCGTCGAGCTGCTCGTCGAGCACGGTGGCGGCCAGGCCGTCGGTGTCTCCGAGGTCGGGCCAGGGGCATCGCTCGAGACGCGTGAGCCGTTCCGGACCATCACGATCCCGGTCGATCTGCCGGCCCGGATCATCGGGCTCGACATCGACGAGGCGACGGTGGTGAAGTCGCTCGAGCTGATCGGCGCGCGTGTCGCCGTGTCGGGTGACTCGCTGCGCGCGACGATCCCGAGCTACCGGGTCGACCTCACCGACCCTTACGACCTCGTCGAAGAGGTCGCCCGCATCGTCGGCTACGACAAGGTCCCCTCGGTGCTGCCGCGCCGGGCGACCGGTGGCGGTCTGACCCGCGCGCAGCAGCTGCGCCGCCGGATCGGGCGTGCCCTGGCCGGCGCCGGACTGGTCGAGGTAGTCGACTTCCCGTTCGTGGGCGAGGCCGACTTCGATCGCCTCGGACTGCCCGCCGACGACGTGCTGCGGCACACCGTCAAGCTGGCCAACCCGCTCAGCAGCGAGGAGCCCGGTTACACCACGACGCTGCTCCCGGGCCTCCTCAAGGTCGCCGCCCGCAACGTCTCCCGGGGTCAGGACGGGGTCTCCCTCTTCGAGACCGCGACCGTCGCCTTCCCGGTCGACCAGGCCGCGCCGATCTACGGCGTCGACCGGCGCCCGACCGAGGAGGAGCTCGAGAAGCTGCTCGCCGCGATCCCGCGCCAGCCGCTGCACCTCGCCGTCGTGCTCGCCGGGGAGCGTACGCGGGGTGGTTGGTGGGGCGCCGCAGAGACGGCATCGTGGGCCGACGCCATCGACGTCGTACGCCGCCTGGGCACCGAGCTCGGGGTCGCTGTCGAGGTTGCCTCGGCGTCGCGGGCGCCGTGGCACCCGGGCCGCTGCGCGGTCGTCTCCGTCGACGGTGTCGAGTTCGGCCACGCCGGCGAGCTGCACCCCAACGTGTGTAAGGCGTTCGGGCTGCCCGCTCGTTCGGCAGCGGTCGAGATCGACCTCGACTTCCTGATCTCGAAGGTGCCCGCCACCGCGGCCGGCCCGGTCTTCTCGACCATGCCGATCGCGAAGGAGGACGTCGCGCTGACCGTGTCGGTCGATGTCACCGTGGCCGCCGTCGAGGCGGCGCTGCGCGAGGGCGCCGGCGAACTGCTGGAGACCGTGCGGCTCTTCGACGTCTACGAGGGTGACCAGGTCGGCGAGGGCAAGAAGTCGCTCGCCTTCGCGCTGCGCTTCCGCGCTCCCGACCGCACGCTGAAGGCCGAGGAGACCGCGGCTGCACGTGACGCGGCGGTCGCGAGAGCCGCCGAGCTCACCGGAGCCGTCCAGCGCTGACGTTCTGTGTCAGTTCCCCGCATGTGCGGGGAACTGACACAGAACAGGCCGCTCTGCTCTGTCACTCCCGCTCATGTGTGCGGAAATGACAGAGGCCAGGCGCGGTGGGTTGCCGCCTTGATCAAATGCCTCGGGTCTTGTCGAGGAACTCTCGCATCGTCCAACCCACGCGAGTCGCCGCTACGGGTTCTAGGCGCCGGTCCAGTCTTGGGTCGTCCGATCGCGCTAGGCAGATGAAGCGGTTGCCGAAGAGCAAGGCGTGCCGTGACTGGTTCTCCAGAATGTCGAGCAGGATCTGGGCGGATTGGCGATCGACGTCGACGAACGCATCGAAGTCGTCCAGGGCAAGGGCGAGGCCAGTGTCGGCTGGATCGAGCCCGTAATCGCCTGATGCGACATCGCTGAGGCAATCGTTGAGTGCGTCGAAGTTGCGCCCGAAGTAGTCAGGGAAGTCCAAAGACTCGGCGAGTTGCTGGAACATTTCGGCGTTGCTGGTCCATGTTGACGCTGAGAGCCGTACGACTCGAAACCCGAGGTCCATCAAACTGCTGATCCCGTCGTTCCAGACGGATCTGCTCCAGGCGAGTGAGACGCCGCCGTTGAGGAGCAACGAATAGTCGTACCGACCGAATTCGTCAGGACCGAAGGCTGCCATTGCGCCATCGTCGCAGGTCCGCGTCGATGGCGCATCCGCGTCTCTTCGGTGGATGACCGACGGCCTCAGTGTCCGCAGGCAGGTTCCTATCCCCGGTCGCGGAGGCCCATCCGGCGGGCCAAGGGCTCGGCGAGCTGGGGTGCGTACTGACGTGACATGTGGGTGCCGTCGTAGTGGGTGATGGTGTCGCCGACGACGGCGGGGCAAGACCCGTCCCAGCAGAAGTAGGAGCTCATGTCGGCGACGTCGACACCGACCTCCTCGGCCGCCCGGACCTGCACGTCGATCGACCGCTCCCGTGACTGGTCCGGCCTCATCAGGCAGTCGCCCAGCGTGGCGCCGGGCCGGGACAGGCAGGTGCCGGCGGTGGCATCGAAACCCTGGATGTCGCGGATCAGCACCGTACGCTTCGTGTGCTTGTCCACGCGGCGCAGGAAGTCGGTGTAGGCCGGACGCATGAGCTCATCGATCTTGCGGCTCTCGCCGACCCAGTCGCCGTCCTTGTCGAAGACGCCCTGGATCGGCGGGGCGGTGGAGACGACGGTGAGGTCGGGGTCGAGGCGCCGGTACTGCTTGAAGGCCCAGCGGTTGAAGTCGTCGCACTCGGTGTAGGGGTCCTTCTCTCCGCCGCGGTCGGTGGTGATCGAGGCCGAGACGCAGCGGTTCTTGACCAGGAAGTAGGTCCGGAAGCCGTGCTCCTTCGCGATCCGGTTAAGCGTCGGGACCCAGTGCAGAGCGTGGGAGTTCCCGAAGACCACCATCGTCCGCTTCCCGTTCGGGTCGCCATCGACGCACAGGTCGCGCTCGGAGTCGTCGGTGTAGTCGCACCTGGTCCGGCCCGGCTTGAGGGAGTCGAGCTCGGTGAGCGCGGGGCGCAGCTCGGTCGGGACCGGCGTGTCCTTGCGCGCGGCGAGCACCGAGGCCCGCACCAGCGCCTCCTGCTTGTCCAGCGACGGATCGGCCGCGGGTGCGTCGGCCAGGGTGATCGCCGGCTGGAAGGAGCCGCGGGTGGCCTCGTAGTCGGCGTAGGCGGTGCCGCCGAACGCGATAGCCGCCACGAGCGCGATGCTGACCGGGTAGAAGGTCAGCGCGCGCCGCGTCGGCCGCCAGATCGCACCCTCACGGAACGGCGCCTCGACGAGCCGGAAGGAGGCGTACGCCAGCACGAACGCGCCCGCGACGGCCAGACCGCGCTCGGGCCAGGTCAGTTCACGCTGGAGGACGATCTCGGGCAGCACCAGGAGCGGCCAGTGCCACAGGTAGAGCGAGAAGGACCAGTCGCCGATCGCCCGCATCGGCGCCACCGACAGCAGCCGGGCGCCGATCGTCGTCTCGCCCGAGGGGATGGCCCCGGCCAGGATGATGGCCGCGGAGCCGAGCACCGGGAGCGCGGCGTGGTAGCCGGGGAACGGGGTGGACTCGTCGTAGGCCAGGCAGGCCCAGAGGATCGCGGCCAGCCCGCCCAGGACCAGGACCTCGCGGACCAGGGGTGGGCCCGCGAGCCGTTGCATCACCCGGCCGCTGGTGACCAGGATCGCGAGCGCCGCGCCGATCCCGAGCTCCCAGGCGCGGGTGAGCGAGGAGAAGTACGCCGCGGTGGCCTCACCTGGCGTGTGGACGATCGACCACGCCAGGCTCGCGAGGGTGATCAGCGCGATCGCGGCCAGCAGGAACCTCCGGGGCCGCGCCGAGCCCTGCTCGCCACCCCGGGAGGCACCGATCCTGCTCGCCAGGACGATGCAGATCAGCGCGACGAGCGGCCAGACCAGGTAGAACTGCTCCTCGACCGCCAGCGACCAGAAGTGCTGGACCGGTGAGGGCGGCAGCTCGGCCTGGAAGTAGTCGGTGCCGGCGATGGCCATCCGGATGTTGGCGGCGAACGCCGAAGCCCAGACCGCGTCGATGGCGAGCGGCGCGACCTGAGCAGGACCCAGCAGGACCACCGCCGCGACCACGGTGGCCGCCAGGGTGAACGTGGCGGCCGGGAGGATGCGCCGGGCCCGGCGCGCGTAGAAGCGTCTCAGGGATATCCGACCTGTGCGGCCGAGCTCACCGACGAGCTGCTGGGTGATCAGGAAGCCCGAGATGACGAAGAAGACGTCGACGCCGACGAAGCCGCCGGCGAACCAGGAGACTCCCGAGTGGGCGGCCAGGACAGTGAGGATGGCGACGGCACGTAGCCCCTGGACGTCGCCGCGTAGCTGCTTAGCGGGGGCCTTGGGGGGAGCCGTGAGCGCGGGTGAGGGGACCGAGATGTCAGAAGACATAGGCGGAAGAGGCTAGCAACTCCGTCGAGACGCGTAGGCCCCCCGCGGGTATCAGGCGCCGCCCAACAGCTCCAGGACGGTGCTGATCTCCTCGGCGGTGGTCTGCCAGGACGTCACGAACCGGACCTGGCCGCCGAGACGGTGGAAGAGCACCCCGGCCGCCTCCAGCCGGTCGGCCGCTTCCTCGGGGAGGTCCACCCAGGCGAGGTTGACGTCGACGGGGTTGGTGATGCGTACGCCTGCCTTCTCCAGGCCGGCGGCGAGCTCGGCCATCCGCTCGTTGGCGTTGCGGGAGTTGTGGAGCCAGAGGTCGTCGGTGAGGTAGGCCAGCAGCTGGGCCGACTGGTAGCGCATCTTGGAGGTGACGTGACCGCTGCGCTTGGTGCGGTAGACGAGCTCGTCGGCGGGAGCGTCGGTGAAGCAGACGATCGCCTCGGCCGAGAGGGCGCCGTTCTTGGTCGCGCCGAGGGAGAGTACGTCAACGCCGGCCCGCCAGGTGAGGTCGGCCGGCGCGGCGCCGGTGGCCACGACGGCGTTCGCGAACCGGGCGCCGTCGAGGTGGACCCGCAGGTCGCGGGTCTTGGCGATCCCGGTGAGCTCGGCGATCTCCGCGACGGAGTAGACCGTGCCGTAGTCGGACGGTGAGGTCAGCGAGAGGACGGCCGGCTGGGAGTGGTGCGGGTCGCCCCAACGTACGCCGTCCAGGTGGGCCTGGAGCGCCTCCGGCGCCATCTTGTAGCCCTCGCCCGCCAGGCCGGTCATCACCGCGCCGCCGCTCAGGTAGGAGGTCGCTCCGCCCTCGCTGCTCAGGATGTGCGCGGTCTCGTGGCACAGCACCGAGCCCCAGGGCGGGGTCAGCGCGGAGAGGGCGAGCGCGTTGGCGGCGGTGCCGCTCAGCACCGGGAAGACGCGCGCCGTCGGGTGCTCGAAGACCTCCCGGACCTGGTTCTCGAGCGCGGCGGTGACCTCGTCACCTCCATAGGCGAGGGCGGAGCCGGAGTTGACGGCGGCCATCGCCTCCAGGATCGCGGGGGAGACGGAGGCGGCGTTGTCAGAGCGCAGTTCGACGGTCACGGACCCATTCTGGCGACCGTCTGGTCGCCTCGGTCAGCGGGACGCGGGGGTAACACGTTGTTCGTAGGACTACTCGCCCTATCTAATGGGGCGAGAAGTCCTACGAACGACGTGTTACACGCGGATGGCGCGCTATCCCGTACGTACGCGATATATCGCTATGACAGAATGGCGGCTGTGACGACGCTGAGTGTGCTGGACGAGGTCACCTGGGCGGGCGCGCCGGTGGCCGGCGAGCGGACCCGGGCGCTGCTGCGCGCGCTGGTCGAGGCCGGTCCGCGAGGCGCCTCCGAGGCTGCTCTCGTCGAGGAGGTCTGGGGGCGCGACGACGTGCCGGCCAACCCCGCGAAAGCGCTGCAGGTCGTGGTCTCCCGCGCCCGGACGGCGACCGACTCCGGCGCCATCGAACGTACGCCGCGGGGCTACCGCCTCAACCTCCAGGCCGGAGAGGTCGACGCCTGGTCGCTGCGTCCGGAGGCACTGAGGCTGGCTGCCGAGAAGAGGTACGCCGAGGCGCTCCCGCTCCTCGAACGGCTCCTCGGTCTCGACCCTGACGAGGAGGTCATCGAGGCGGTGTTGCGGGCGGTCGCCGCGGTGCACGGTGTGCCGGCGGCGCTGGAGCGCTTCGAGACGTACCGGACCGGGCTGGCCGACGGGCTCGGCGTCGACCCGAGCCCGCGGTTGCGGGCCGTCCATGCCGAGCTGCTCGCGCGCGACCGCCCGGTGCGCTCGGGGCTGCGTCACGACGCCGACGTGCTGATCGGCCGCGAGCAGGACGCCGCCGAGGTGTCTGCCCTGCTGAAGAGCTCGCGGGTCGTCACGATCCTCGGTCCCGGCGGGCTGGGGAAGACCAGCCTGGCCCAGGTGATCGCCCACGACGCCGAGGAGCCGGTGGTCCACTTCGTCGAGCTGGTCGGTGTGACCGCTCCCGAGGACCTGGTCAGCGAGGTCGGCTCCGCGCTCGGCGTACGCGACTCGGTCGCCCACCGTGACCGGCTCACTCCCGATCAGCGAGCCGACGTGCGGTCGCGGATCGCGCAGCAGCTCGACGGCGTGCCGACCCTGCTCGTCCTCGACAACTGTGAGCACATCGTGGCCGCCGTCGCTGACCTGGTCGCCTTCCTGGCGGCTACGGTGCGCGACCTGACAGTCCTGACGACCTCGCGGAGCCCGCTCGCCATCGGCGTGGAGCGGGTCTACCCGCTCGGCCGGCTGGGGACGTACGACGGCAGCGAGCTGTTCCGGCGCCGTGCCGTCGCCGCGCGACCTGGGGTCCACCTCGACGAGGTGCGGGTCGATGAGATCGTCACCCGGCTCGACGGGCTGCCGCTGGCGATCGAGCTGGCTGCGGTGAAGGTGCGCGCGATGTCGGTCGAGGATATCGCGCGGCGGCTGGAGAATCGGTTCGAGCTGCTGCGCGGTGGCGACCGCAGCGCTCCCGACCGCCACCAGACCCTGGTCGCGGTCATCGACTGGTCCTGGAACCTCCTCTCCGAGCGCGAGCGGCGCGCGATGCGCTGGCTCTCGGTCTTCCACGACGGGTTCACCCTCGCGGCGGCCGAGGCGATGCTCGGCGCCGACACGTTCGCCGCGATCGAGGAGCTCGTCGACCAGTCGCTGCTGACGGTCGTCGAGGCACCGCTGGGCTTCCGCTACCGGATGCTCGAGACGGTCCGCGAGTTCGGCCGGATGCAGCTGATCGACGCTGGCGAGGACGCCGCGGCAAGGGCGGCGCAGCGGGCGTGGGCGCGGGACTACGCGGACGCCAGCGCGGGCCGGATCTACTCCCCGGAGCAGTTCGACGCCATGGACGAGCTGCGCGCGGAGGAGAGCAACCTCGCCGACATCCTGCGCCAGGTCCTGGCCGACGACGAGGCCGAGTCCGTCATTCGCCTCTTCTGCGCGATGGGCGTCTTCTGGACCATCGCGGGCGAGCACCAGCGGGTGATCATGCTGGCCGGACCGGTCGCCGATCTGCTCGCCGAGTGGGAGCCGCCGCCCGAGCTGCTGGAGAAGACCAGGCTCGTCCTGGCCCTGCTGCTCTTCGGTGCCGCCGTCACCGGCGGCTCTGGTCTCGAGCGACTGATGACGATCCTGGACCGGGTCGGCGCCGAGGCCGCGGACCCACAGCTCAGGGTGATGCTGAAGGTCATGCAGGCGATGGCCGGCACTGTCGCCGGAGCCGGCCGGCCGCTGGAGGACGAGCTGACCGACCTGGTCAACGACCCCGACCCGGAGGTGCGCGCTCGTGCCTACACCTTCCTCAGCCACGAGCGGGAGAACCTCGGCGACCCCGAGGGCGCCGTCGCCGCGGGGAGGGAGGCGCTGCGCCTCACCGGCACCGACGGCGGCCTGTGGCCACAGGCGATGCTGCACGCCCAGCTCAGCGGCCTCTACGCCCAGCTCGGCCGCCTCGGCGAGGCCGCGGAGCACGCCCGCGAGGCCGTCCCGGTCCTGCGCCGTCTCGGTGCCGACGACGACCTCGTCCAGACCCACGCGATCCTGGTGACGTACGCAATCGAGCAGGGCCGCCTCGAGGAGGCCGCCGAGCTGCTGGCCGAGCTCGCCGACGAGCAGCCCCGCGGTGGCTTCGGCTCCCGGGGCGCCGTCCACGGCGCCCGCGCTCAGCTCCTCCTCGCCCAGGGGCGGGTCGGCGAAGGGCTGGCGCTGTTCCGCGAGGTGGTGGCGACGATGGGCGAGCTGCCGTTCCCGGGATTCACCGACGACCCCGACCTGGTGCCGTGGCGAGTGGCGGCCGAGGCGGTCACCGTGGCCACCTGCGCCCGGCACGGTGAGGGCACCGACGGCTCCGACCTCTTCGGCGCCCTGATGGCCAAGGCGCCGCGCCTGGTCTCCGACGAGCGCAGATCTCAGGACTATCCCGTCACCGGGATGGTGTTCCTCGCGCTCGGGCTGTGGGGCCTGCTGCGGGACGCGCTGCCGCGTGAGGAGTCGGTGCGGCTGGTGGTGCTGGCCGACCGGTTCGGCTACTCCCGCTCGTTCCTGGACATGCGCTGGGAGCTTGCGGTCGCCGACGCGACCCGGATCGCGCCGGGCGTACTCGAACGGGTCTCGGAGGAGTACGGAGAACGCCGCGGGCTCGCCCTGCTGGACGAGGCCCGCGGCGTCATCGCGCGCTTGGGCTGACTCAGAGTTTCTTGCTGTAGCTCCACACCGAGAGCGGCGCGAAGATCGCCACGACCGCGGCGCAGCCGACGAGTGCCCACACGACGCTCAGGGTGACGTCACCGGCGTTCATCAGGTCGCGGGTGGCGTTGATGACCAGTGTGACCGGGTTGACGTCGACGAAGTGCTGCAGCCAGTTCGGCATGGTCTCCTTCGGTACGAACGCGGGGGAGAGGAAGGTCAGCGGGAACATGATCATCATGCCCAGGCCCTGCACCCCGCCCGCGGTCTTCAGGACCGTGCCGAGCCAGGTGAAGATCCAGCTCAGCGACCAGCCGGCGAAGATGGTCAGCGCCCAGCCGGCGAGCACGCCACCGACGCCGCCATCGGGCCGGTAGCCCATCAGCAGGCCGACCACGATGGTCAACGTCGCCGCGATCCCGTAACGGAGCAGGTCTGCGACCGCCGGACCGGCCAGCGGCGCGATCCGGGCGATCGGGAGCGCCTTGAACCGGTCGAAGACACCCTTGTCCATGTCCTCGCGCAGCTGGGTGCCGCGAGCCATCGAGGCGGTCAGCGCGGTCTGGGCCAGGATGCCGGTGATGATGGTCGGCAGGTACGACTTCACGTCACCGGAGATCGCGCCGCCGAAGATGTAGGCGAACATCGCGGTGAACAGCAGCGGCTGGATCGTCACGTCGAAGAACTGCTCGGGGTTGCGCATCATCTTGATGTACGCCCGGCGGGCCATGGTCAGCGTCTGCCCGATCGTCTCGCCCACGCCTGGGCGGGCCTTGAGCGGGCGGTCGGCGACGGCGTACGTGGAGATCAGTGCAGCCATCTCAGGCCACCTCCTCGGTGTGGATGTCGGTGTCGATGCCGGTGCGGGAAACGTCGTCTGAGCTCTCGGTGCCGTGACCGGTCAGGGCGAGGAAGACCTCGTCCAGGGTCGGCTGCTGCACGTTGGCGGTGGTGATCGAGATGCCCGCGTGGCGAAGGCCGATGAGCACGTCCGCTGCCCGGTCGGCATCGGCCAGCGGTACGTTGACGCCGCCCGCCTCGGGAGTGAGCACCGGCTGGTCGCCGGTGACCTTCTCGACCACGGCAGCAGCGGTGGCGACCTGGGTCTTGTCGCTCAGGCGCAGGTGCAGGGTGGAGTTGCCGACGGAGGTCTTGAGCTGCTCCGAGGTGCCTTCGGCGACCTTGACACCGCGGTCGATGACCGCGATCCGGTCGGCGAGCTGGTCGGCCTCGTCGAGGTACTGCGTGGTCAGCAGGACGGTGGAGCCGCCGGCGACCAGCGTACGGATGGTGTCCCACATCTGGCCCCGGGTGCGTGGGTCCAGGCCGGTGGTCGGCTCGTCGAGGAAGATCAGCGGCGGGCGGGACAGGAGCGAGGCGGCGAGGTCGAGGCGGCGTCGCATCCCGCCGGAGAACTTCGAGATCTGCCGCTTGGCGGCCTCCTGGAGCCCGAAGGACTCCAGCAGCTCCTCCGAGGCGGCCCGGGCGGACTTGCCGGACATGCCCAGCAGGCGGCCGAAGAGGACCAGGTTCTCGGTGGCGGTGAGGTTCTCGTCGACGGAGGCATACTGCCCGGTCACGCCGACGAGCTGACGCACCTGGTGTGGGTGCGCCTTGACGTCGACCCCGAAGATCTCGGCCTTGCCGGCGTCGATCGGGAGCAGGGTTGCGAGCATCTTCAAGGTGGTGGTCTTGCCGGCGCCGTTGGGGCCCAGCACGCCGAAGACCTCTCCGCGGCGGATCTCGAGATCGATCCCGTCGACCGCAGTGAAGTCTCCGAAGGTCTTGACCAGACCTGAGGCCGATACGGCCAGTTCGGTGGTTGTCATGCTCCCAGGGTGTGGGGTGCCGGTTTCAGGGCGCCTTCACCGTGGTTTCACGACTGCCGGCCCGGTTTCAATGCCGGTTTCAGCGGGCTGCGTCGAGGCGAGCGAGGACGTCGTCGAGGTCCTCGCCGACCACCAGCGACTCGGCGGGGGAGCCGTGCAGGAAGCCTGCTGCCGCGATGCGCTCCATCATCTCCACGAGCGGGTCCCAGAAGCCGTTGATGTTGAGCAGACCGACCGGCTTGCCGTGCAGCGAGAGGGTCTGCCACGTCCAGACCTCGAAGAGCTCCTCGAGAGTGCCGATCCCGCCGGGAAGCGCGAGGAAGGCGTCGGCGCGCTCGGCCATGAGCGCCTTGCGCTCGTGCATGGTGTCGACCACGACCGTCTGCATCCCCGGCGCGCCTTCGACGCGACCCCACTCGCGTTCGACCATGAACCGTGGGATCACGCCGAAGACCTTGCCGTTGCCGTCGATCGCGCCCTGGGAGATCTGGCCCATCAGGCCACCGCCGCCCGCTCCGTAGACCAGCTCGATCTCGCGCTGCGCGAGCCCCTTGCCGACCTCGTAGGCCCTCTCCGAGAGCGCCGGATCGTTGCCGTCGCGGGAGCCGAGAAAGACCGCCAGGTGCTTGATCATGGGCGTGAGATTAGTCGTCGTCGGTGATCGCCTGGTTCGTCAACGCGCGGAAGCGCTCGTAGACGTCCTTGTCGCCGGTGACCTGGATGCCGTCGTCGTCGCGGCGGCGCCAGAGCCAGGCGTCCAGGTCGGCCGCGGTGCCCTCGATGACCACGTCGGGCTCGGTGCCGGCCGGGATCTCGTCCTGGGAGACGACGCTGAGGTCGGGCTCGTCCTCGAGGCTGTCGCCGTTGGGGCGGGTGCCGGAGACGAGGCCGAGCTCGACCCAGGTCTGGGTGTCGGTGTCGACCGCGTCGACGCGTACGTACTGACCGCCTCCGGCGAAGCTCGCCCACTCCGGCTTGCCGCCGTAGAAGACGTCGAGGATCTCGTCGATCCCGTCGGCAGCCAGGGCCGGGTCGAGCGGCGTCACGGCGCCGGCGGTGAGCTCGGCGTCGAGGCGGTGGATGAGGATCTCGTGGGCCTGCCTGCGGTAGGT
The DNA here is from genome assembly GCF_040302165.1 of Nocardioides sp. NPDC127503. Lineage (NCBI taxonomy): Bacteria > Bacillati > Actinomycetota > Actinomycetes > Propionibacteriales > Nocardioidaceae > Nocardioides > Nocardioides sp. NPDC127503. Next base: position 305,831 of record NZ_JBEORH010000001.1, read on the forward strand.
GAAGGCGGCGGTCTGGTCCGGCGACCAGGACCAGGTGGGCTCCTCGGGCCCGGTCTGCTCCAGGGTCTTGAGGAACCTCGCGTTGAGCTCGTCGAAGTGGGCGAGCAGCTCCTGGTAGGTCGCGTCCTCCGGGCGCTCCGGCTCGGCGTAGGTCTCGCTGCTGGGCTCGGCCGGCCGACTCTCCAGGACGTACGTCCAGAAGTGCTGCACCTCGGCGGCGACATGCCACAGCAGGTCGGCGGCGGTCCACTCCGGAGCGGTCGGAACCGGGGCGGTGGGGTCCGTGTCTGCGAGTACGGCACGGAAGCGCGCCGACTCCGACCGGATGTGGTCGAGGTAGGCGGTGGGGGTGAGGCGGGTTGTCATGGAGCGAACACTAAAGGCCCACGTCTCAATCTCCGAACGGCTTTTGCGAGATGCATGCAGTCTGACGTATGTTCATACACATGACGAAGAAGCGCGTCGCCGTCGCCGGTGCCAGTGGATATGCCGGAGGTGAGCTGCTCAGGCTGCTGCTGGCCCACCCCGAGGTGGAGATCGGCGCCCTGACCGCCGCCTCCAGTGCGGGCAAGACCCTGGGGAGCCTCCAGCCCCACCTGATCCCGCTCGCCGACCGAGTGCTCGAGCCCACCAACGCCGAGACCTTGGCCGGTCACGACGTCGTCTTCCTGGCGCTGCCGCACGGGGAGTCCGGGCCGATCGCGGCCGGCCTTCCCGACGACGTCGTCGTGATCGACTGCGGCGCCGACTACCGTCTCGCCGACGCCGAGACGTGGACGAAGTTCTACGGCACCGACCACGCCGGCACCTGGCCCTACGGGCTCCCTGAGCTTCCCGGACAGCGGGCAGCGCTCACCTCGGCCAACCGGATCGCGGTGCCGGGCTGCTTCCCGACCGTCTCCACCCTGGCCCTCGCCCCGGCGATCGAGGCTGGCATCGTCGAGCCCGAGGTCGTCGTGGTCGCCGCCACCGGCACCAGCGGCGCGGGGAAGTCGTCCAAGCCGCACCTGATCGGCGCCGAGGTCATGGGCAACGTGAGCGCCTACGGCGTCGGCGGCGTCCACCGGCACACCCCCGAGATCGTCCAGAACCTCTCCGGACTGGTCGACGGCGAGGTGTCGGTCTCGTTCACCCCGGTGCTGGTGCCGATGCCGCGCGGCATCCTGGCCACTTGCTCGGCCAAGCTCGGCGACGGTGTGACGGCGGCCGATGCGCGTGCCGTCTTCGAGAAGGCGTACGGCGAAGAGCCCTTCGTCCACCTGCTGCCCGAGGGCCAGTGGCCCCAGACCCAGGCCGTGCTCGGCTCCAACGCGGTCCACCTGCAGGTGGCCGTCGACGAGGCCGCCGGGCGGCTGGTCGTCGTCGGCGCCGAGGACAACCTCGCCAAGGGCACCGCCGGGGGAGCGATCCAGTGCATGAACCTGGCGCTCGGCCTCGAGGAGACCACCGGCCTGACCACGGTTGGAGTGGCCCCGTGATCGATCTCGAGACCGTCGCCCACGAGCCCGGTCGGCCCGACCCCGCCAAGGCGCGTACGCTCGCCGGCGCCCTGCCGTGGCTGAAGGAGTATCACGGCAAGATCGTCGTGGTGAAGTACGGCGGCAACGCCATGACCGACGACAAGCTCAAGCGTGCCTTCGCCGAGGACATCGCCTTCATGCGGTTCGCCGGCTTCAAGCCGGTCGTCGTGCACGGCGGCGGCCCGCAGATCTCGAGCATGCTCGGCCGGCTCGGCATCGAGTCGGAGTTCCGCGGCGGGCTGAGGGTGACCACCCCGGAGGCCATGGACGTGGTGCGGATGGTCCTGGTCGGCCAGGTCCAGCGTGAGCTCGTCGGGCTGATCAACGAGCACGGCCCGCTGGCCGTCGGGCTCTCCGGCGAGGACGCCGGACTCTTCACCGCCGAGCCGGCCAGCACCGTCATAGACGGTGAGGAGGTCGACCTCGGCCAGGTCGGCGAGGTCGTCGACGTACGTCCCGAATCGGTCCTCGACCTCATCCAGGCCGGCCGGATCCCGGTCGTTTCGAGCGTCGCCCCCGACGTGGACGGCGCCGTCTACAACGTCAATGCCGACCGCGCGGCCTCGGCCCTGGCGGTGGCGCTCGAGGCCGAGAAGCTGCTGGTCCTGACCGACGTCGAGGGCCTCTACCTCGACTGGCCCGACCCCGAGGAGGTCATCGGCGAGATCAGTCCCGAGGCGCTGGAGGGCATCCTCCCGGAGCTGGCCAGCGGGATGATCCCGAAGATGAGCGCCTGCCTCGAGGCGGTCAAGGGCGGCGTCAAGCGCGCCACCGTCGTCGACGGCCGCGCCGAGCACGCCGTGCTGCTGGAGCTGTTCACCGCCGAGGGGGTCGGCACCCAGGTGCTCCCCGGCGTCACCACCAAGACCCGCAAGGCAAGGGAGCTCGACAAATGACCACGTACTCTGAGCGCTACTCCGGCGCCTTGATGAACACCTTCGGCGCTCCCAAGCTGGTCCTCACTCGAGGCGAGGGCGCCCACGTGTGGGACGAGGACGGCAAGGAGTACGTCGACCTGCTGGCCGGCATCGCGGTCAACGCGCTCGGCCACGCCCACCCGGCGCTGGTCTCCGCGGTGACCTCCCAGATGGAGTCCCTCGGCCACGTCTCCAACTTCTTCACCTCCCACCCGCAAGTCGAGCTGGCCGAGGCGCTGCTCGCCCGGGTTCCCGGAGGCGAGAGCGGGCGGGTCTTCTTCACCAACTCCGGCACCGAGGCCAACGAGGCGGGCTTCAAGCTCACCCGGCGCACCGGGCGGAAGCACATCGTGGCTGCTCAGGGCGCCTTCCACGGGCGTTCGATGGGGGCACTGGCGCTGACCGCCAAGGAGGCCTACCGGGCGCCGTTCGAGCCGCTGCCGGGCGAGGTCACCTTCGTCCCCTACGGCGACGCCGAGGCGCTCGCGGCAGCGGTCACCGACGAGACCGCGGCGATCATCCTCGAGCCGATCCAGGGTGAGGCGGGCGTCGTCGTGCCGCCCGCCGACTACCTGGCTGCCGCGCGGGCAGTGGCCGACGAGCACGGCGCGCTGCTCTGGCTCGACGAGGTGCAGTCCGGCCTGGGCCGCACCGGCCGCTGGTTCGCCCACGAGACCTCCGGCGTCACCGCCGACATCGTCACCCTCGCCAAGGGCCTCGGTGGCGGCTTCCCGATCGGTGCCTGCATCGGTCTGGGCAGGGCCGCGACGCTCTTCGAGCCCGGCAACCACGGCACCACCTTCGGTGGCAACCCGGTCGCCTGCGCGGCCGGCCTCGCGGTGGTCAACACCATCGAGACCGACGGGCTCCTCGAGCACGTCACCGTGCTCGGGCAGAAGGTGCGCGACGGCCTCGCCGCCGACCCGCGGGTCACCCGGGTCGACGGGGAGGGCCTCTTCATCGGAGTGGTTCTCGCCGGTCTCGACTCGGGCGCTGTCGCCGCGGCCGCCCTCGAGGCGGGCTTCATCCTCAACAACGCCACGCCCGAGCGGATCCGGATCGTCCCGCCGCTGGTGCTCACCGAGGACGACGCCGAGAGCCTCCTGGCCGCGTGGCCGTCCATCCTCGACGCAGCCCAGGAAGCAGGGGCGAAGTGACCAGACACTTCCTCCGCGACGACGACCTCACCCCGGCCGAGCAGGCCGAGGTGCTGGCGCTCGCGGCTGCGATGAAGCAGGATCCCTACGCCGCGAAGCCGCTCGCCGGTCCGGTGACCGTGGCCACGATCTACGACAAGCCGACGCTGCGGACTCAGGCGTCGTTCTCCTCCGGGATCGCCGAGCTCGGCGGCCACTCGATGCTGGTCGACGGCCGTCTGGCCGGGATCGGTGAGCGGGAGTCGGTCGCCGACGTCGCCCGGGTGCTCGGTCGGCAGGCGGGCGAGATCGTGTGGCGTACGTTCGCGCAGTCGAGCATCGAGGAGATGGCGGCGTACGCCGGGGTGCCGGTCATCAACGCACTGACCGACGAGTTCCACCCCTGCCAGCTGCTTGCCGACCTGTTGACGATTCGGGAGCACAAGGGATCCCTGGCGGGCCTGACCGCGGCGTTCCTCGGCGACGCGGCCTGCAACATGGGCAATTCCTGGGCGCTGGCCGGAGCGATCGCCGGGATGCACGTCCGGTTCGGCGCGCCGGACGGCTACACGCCCGACGCGGAGGTGCTGGTTCGGGCGAAGGAGATCGCCGAGGAGACCGGCGGCTCGGTCACGGTGACCTCGGACCCGGTCGCGGTGGCAGCCGGGGCCGACGTACTCATCACCGACACCTGGGTCTCGATGGGCAAGGAGAGCGAGGCGGCCGCGCGGGCCGCGGTGTTCTCGCCCTACGCGCTCACCACCGGCCTGCTCGGCCACGCCGACCCCGCCGCCGTCGTGCTCCACTGCCTGCCCGCCTACCGCGGCAAGGAGATCGAGGCCGAGGTGCTCGACGGTCCGCGGAGCCTGGTGTGGGACGAGGCGGAGAACCGGCGTCACGCCCAGAAGGCGATCCTGGCCTTCCTGTGGGAGCGACGATGACGACGAACGAGACCCAGCGGCCCGCGACCAAGGGCGCGCGCCAATCCCTGATCGCAGACATCATCTGGGGCCGGGAGATCCGGTCCCAGACCGAGCTCTCCGAGGCGCTGCTCGCCCACGGGGTCCACGTCACCCAGGCAACGCTGTCGCGTGACCTGGACGAGCTCGACGCGGTGAAGGTGCGGGCTCCGTCCGGTGCGCTGGTCTACGCGGTTCCCGGCGAGGGCGGTGACCGCACCGCCGTGGCCCCGGGGGAGTCGGCCAGCGGTCGCAGCAAGCTCGGCCGACTCGCCCGCGAGCTGCTGGTGAGCGCCGACGGCAGTGGGAACCTGGTGGTGCTGCGTACTCCTGCAGGGGGTGCCCAGTACTTCGCCTCCGCCATCGACCGGGCCGAATATCCCGACATCCTCGGCACCATCGCCGGCGACGACACCGTGCTCGTCATCGGCCGCGAGCCCAAGGGCGGCGCTGCGCTCGTCAACCGCTTCCTCAGCCTCGCCGGCAAGACCACAGACATTCCGTAAGTTTCGAAGCAAGGAGCAACATCTCGTGAGCAAGGTCCTGACCTCCCTTCCCAAGGGTGAGCGTGTCGGCATCGCCTTCTCCGGAGGTCTCGACACCTCCGTGGCGGTCGCCTGGATGCGCGACAAGGGCGCGGTGCCGTGTACGTACACCGCCGACATCGGGCAGTACGACGAGCCCGACATCTCCGGCGTCCCGGACCGCGCGATGGCCTACGGCGCCGAGATCGCCCGCGCCATCGACATCAAGCCGCAGCTCGTCGAGGAGGGCTTGGCCGCACTCGCCTGCGGTGCCTTCCACATCCGCTCCGGCGGCCGTGCCTACTTCAACACCACGCCTCTGGGCCGTGCGGTGACCGGCACCATGCTGGTGCGGGCCATGCAGGCCGACGACGTCAACATCTGGGGCGACGGGTCGACCTTCAAGGGCAACGACATCGAGCGGTTCTACCGCTACGGCCTGATGGCCAACCCCGAGCTGCGCATCTACAAGCCGTGGCTCGACGCCGACTTCGTCCACGAGCTTGGTGGACGCCACGAGATGTCGGAGTGGCTGGTCGCTCACAACCTGCCCTACCGCGACTCCACCGAGAAGGCCTACTCCACCGACGCCAACATCTGGGGCGCCACCCACGAGGCCAAGACGCTGGAGCACCTCGACGTGTCGCTGGAGACGGTCGAGCCGATCATGGGCGTGAAGTTCTGGGACCCCTCGGTCTCGATCGAGACCGAGGACGTCTCGGTGTCCTTCGTCGAGGGCCGCCCGGTGGCGATCAACGGCAAGTCCTACACCGACCCCGTCGAGCTGGTCTACGAGGCCAACGCGATCGGCGGCCGCCACGGCCTGGGCATGTCCGACCAGATCGAGAACCGGATCATCGAGGCCAAGTCCCGCGGCATCTACGAGGCGCCCGGCATGGCGTTGCTGTGGGCGGCGTACGAGCGGCTGCTCAACGCGGTGCACAACGAGGACACCATGTCCAACTACTACAACCAGGGCCGCAAGCTCGGCCAGCTGCTCTACGAGGGCCGCTGGCTCGACCCGCAGGCGCTGATGCTGCGCGAGTCCATCCAGCGCTGGATCGCCTCGCTGGTCTCCGGCACGGTCACGCTGCGGCTGCGCCGCGGCGAGGACTACACGATCCTCAACACCGAGGGGTCGCACTTCTCCTACCACCCCGAGAAGCTCTCCATGGAGCGCGTCGAGAACGCCGCCTTCGGCCCCGTCGACCGCATCGGCCAGCTGACCATGCGCAACCTCGACATCGCCGACTCCCGCTCCAAGCTGGAGATCTACGCCGGGCATCCCTTGGACCAGGGAACGGTGCTCGTCGAGCACGGCACCCTCTTCGGCGAGCTGCCGGCTGGCGGCTTCGACCGCATCGCCGCCACCGACGGCAAGCCGCTCCCGGCCGCTCTTCCGAGCGAGGAGACCGTCCTGGACGACACCATCCTCGACGAGGCCGCGCTGGAGGCGGGCAACGACTGATGGTGCGTGTGCACCGCGAGTCCGCGCGGGTTCTCCCGGTCAGCGCCGACGGTGAGGTGCTGCTCCTGCAGGACACCGACCCGGGGAACCCGTTGCGGGGCGCCTACTGGACCAGCATCGGGGGCGCCATCGACCCCGGCGAGGATGCGGTAGGCGCCGCGGCGCGGGAGCTGTGGGAGGAGGCCGGCGTCCGGGTCCTGCCCGAGGCACTGGTCGGCCCTGTCCAGATCCACGCCGACGAGTACACCTGGAACGGCGTCGACTACAGCGGCCACAACACCTACTTCGCCGTCGCCCTCGACCGTGCGGTCGAGATCAGCTTCGCCAACCTCGAGCCGATCGAGATCGGGTCGGTCGTCCAGGCCGGCTGGTGGACGCCGGACAAGCTTCGCGCCGAGGGCACCGCGACCCCGGGCGCACTTCCTGACATCATGGAGATCGCCATCAAAGCCGTACGAGGAGAGTCGTGACCACGCCTGCCAACACCACCAACGAGGGCAAGCTCTGGGGCGGCCGGTTCGCCGGTGGTCCTTCGCCGGAGCTCGAGGCGCTCTCGCGCTCGACGCATTTCGACTGGCGGCTGGCGCTCTACGACATCGCCGGGTCCCACGCCCATGCCAAGGCGCTGGGGGCGGCCGGGCTGCTCACCGGTGACGAGGAGAACGAGATCCACCGGGGTCTGGACGTCCTCGCCGACCGGTTCACCGCCGGACGGCTGCTTCCGGCTGCCTCCGACGAGGACGTACATGGCGCGCTGGAGCGGCTGCTCATCGAGGAGATCGGCCCCGATGTCGGCGGCAAGCTGCGGGCCGGGCGCTCGCGCAACGACCAGATCGCCACTCTCTTCCGGAGCTATCTGCTCGACCACGAGCGGGTGCTGCGTGGGCTCGTGCTCGATCTCATCGAGGCGCTCGCTACGCAGGCCGACGAGAACCTGGGCGCGATCATGCCGGGACGTACGCACCTCCAGCACGCCCAGCCGGTGTTGCTTTCGCACCACCTGATGGCCCACGCCTGGTCGCTGCTGCGCGACGTCGACCGGCTCAACGACTGGCAGGCGCGGGTCGTGTGCGACTCTCCGTACGGGTCCGGGGCGCTCGCGGGGCAGTCGCTCGGGCTCGACCCCGAGCTGGTCGCCTCCGAGCTCGGCTTCACCGGCTCGAGCGCGAACTCGATCGACGGAACTGCTTCGCGTGACTTCGTCGCCGAGTTCGCCTACGTGTGTGCCCAGATCGGCGTCGACATCAGCCGGATCGCCGAGGAGATCATCCTGTGGGCGACCAAGGAGTTCGACTTCGTAACGCTGCACGACTCCTGGTCGACGGGCTCGAGCATCATGCCGCAGAAGAAGAACCCCGACATCTCCGAGCTCGCCCGCGGCAAGGCCGGACGTCTGGTCGGCAACCTGACCGGGCTGCTGACCACGCTGAAGGCGCTGCCGCTGGCGTACAACCGCGACCTGCAGGAGGACAAGGAGCCGGTCTTCGACTCCCTGGACACCCTCGAGGTGCTGCTCCCGGCCTTCACAGGCCAGGTCGCGACGCTGGTCTACAACACCGACCGGATGGCCGAGCTCGCGCCTCAGGGCTTCTCGTTGGCCACCGACATCGCCGAGTGGTTGGTCCGGCAGGGCACCCCGTTCCGGATCGCGCACGAGCTCGCCGGCGCCTGCGTCCAGGCGGCGGAGAAGCGCGGAGTGGAGCTGGACGCGCTCACCGACGAGGAGTTCGCCACGATCTCGCCGGCGCTGACCCCTGACGTACGCCTGGTGCTGACCATCGAGGGCTCGGTCGCGTCCCGCGACGGCCGTGGTGGCACCGCTCCCGACCGGGTCGCCGAGCAGCTCGCCGAGCTCCGGGCCAAGGCTGCCGGGTTCCGTCCGTCGTAGTGCTCGCGAGTCTGCTGAACCAGCGCCCCGAGGTGACCGCTCCGCGGCTCCTCGGGGCGACGCTGTCCTTCGACGGTGTGAAGGTGCGGCTCACCGAGGTGGAGGCGTACGCGGCCGACGATCCCGGCTCGCACGCTTTCCGGGGCGAGACGAACCGCAACCGGGTGATGTTCGGTCCACCGGGGCGGCTCTACGTCTACTTCACCTACGGGATGCACCATTGCGCCAACCTGGTCTGCCATCCGGATGGCGAGCCCGGCGGGATCCTGCTGCGTGCCGGCGAGGTCGTCGACGGGATCGAGGTCGCCCGGGAACGACGTGGAGCGGTACGCGACGTCGATCTCGCCCGCGGACCCGCGCGGCTCTGCTCGGCGCTCGGGATCGATCTCACCATGAACGGGACCACGGACTTCGAGCTGGATTTGGCGCCGGCCGAGACGTGGGCGGCGATCGAGGTTGCCTCCGGGCCGCGGGTCGGGCTGCGTCTCGCCCCGGACCGTCCCTGGCGGTTCTGGGTCTCAGGTGACCCGACGGTCTCGCCCTATCGGCCGGCCAAAGCGCTCGGATAGCTGCTCGGACGGGCCGATGACCGTCCACAGGCCTGGTTCGGACCGGGGTTCTCCACAGGCCGCGCGGGCTCGAGCGGGACTGTCGGTGCCCCTGAACAGGATGGTGGTCGGAGGTGATCGAGATGACGGTCGCAAGGGTAGAGAAGGAGCCATCACCGGACGATGGCGAGCGGATCGGGCCGGCCGGCGGGCTGGCGACGGTCAACGAGGTGCGGTTGATCGGTCGGCTGTCGCTGGCCGCCGAGGAGAAGGAGCTGCCGAGCGGGGATCAGCTCACCGCGTTTCGCGTGGTCGTGAACAGACCACGTGACAAACGCCGGGGGAGCCGGGTGCAGATCGACGCGCTCGAATGTCACACCTGGGTCGCCCGGGTCCGCCGAGCCGCGATGACCTGGCAGGTCGGAGACGTCATCGAGGTCAACGGCTCCCTACGTCGCAGGTTCTTCAAGACCGGCGGCCGGCTGCAGTCGATGACCGAGGTGGAGGTGTCGTCGGCCAGACGGGTGAGCCGAGCCGCCGCCGCGACCAGGCAGGCCAGTTAGGGCCTGTTTCGGAATGTGGGAGGCGCCGGCTCCGCGCCGCCCAGCACGCACTCTCGCGGCGTTGCCGCCTCTCGACAGACACCCGGTATGCCTTCGAGGCGGCGCCTTGCGAGAGTACGCGCTGGACGACGCGGCGCTCGGCGCCACATTCCGAAACAGCCCCTAATGGCGCGACTTCTCCAGCCGCGCCGAGTCGAGAAGACGGATGAGCACGCCCGGGTGCGGCTTGGGCTGGAACGAGGTCGCCTTCTCCGGGAGCAGCTGCCCGATCGAGGCGGAGGAGAGGATGGTGTCGAACGTCGGTGCTGCCAGCAGCACGGCGACGTCGCGGCCCGGGCGGGCCCGCTTCAGCGCCGCATCGACCTGGTGGGCGTGCAGCACCCGCGATGGCTGCTTGCGCAGCTCCGGGAGGACGCGATCGTGCAGATAGCCGACATCGCCGGTGATCGGGGTGTTGGCGGTGTCGACGTCGAGGGTGGCCCAGCCGCGGCCGTCGCTGAGCACGATGACGCCGGGTCCGAGCCTGCTCAGCGCGGCGTCGCGGCCGCCGGCGGTCCACTCGGCGCCGACGGACTCGGCCGCGGCCCGTAGGTCGCGCAGGTTCACGCCCGCCAGCACCCGGTGGATCGCTCCGAGCTGCAACGGCGTGTCGTCCTGGTCGATGAGCATCGCCAGACCGAAGTCGGTCGCGGCGCCGTCGCCGGGCTCGGCGAGACCCTGGAGCTCGGCGTACGCCGCATAGCGGTGGTGTCCGTCGGCGATCAGTGCCTGCTGGCTCGCCCATGCCTTGCGCAGCTGCGCGATCAGCGCCTCGTCGGTGATCGCCCAGACGCGATGGTGCTGGCCGCCGTGGTCGTCGTACTGCTCCTCGGGAGTGCCGCTCTGCACCCGGTCGAGCAGGGCCGCGATCCCGTCGGGGGCGTGGTAGGTGAGCAGGATCGGTGCAGGATGCACCCGCATCTGCCGCATCCGGGAGGCCAGCTGCTCGGCCTGGGCGGTGCGTACGCCTTCATGGGGGATGACCGCGGCAACCGCGGGGTCGTCGGTGCGGTGCGAGACGTCGAGGATCCCGACGACGCCACGCACCGTGATCCCCGCAGCGGTGTACTCGTGGAGGTAGAGCGCGAGGTCCTGGTGCTGGCGCAGATCGCCACGCGCCAGCCACGAGCTGATCCGGGAGGCGACCCCTCGATAGGGGCGGGAGTAGAGCCTCGCGGAGGTCGGGTCACCGATCCGCGAAGGCGCCAACGAGAGCGCTCGAAATGGCTCCAGGCGCAGCGGACGCCCGAGGTACGGCGCCCTGACCACACCCGTATCGTCCATCCGCACATCGTAGGGTCACACTGGTGCCATTCGCCGAACCCCCGACTCAGAGAAGGAACTTCGTGTGCTGACCGGCCATCAGTTGAAGAACTCAGCCCAGGCGCTCGCCGCCGCCCATGACGTGGCCATGCTCGACCTCGACGGTGTGGTCTACATCGGCGGCACAGCGGTCCGGCGCGCCCCCGAGTCGCTCGCCGCCGCACGCGAGGCCGGCCTCAGGCTGGCGTTCATCACCAACAACGCCGCCCGGCCCCCGGCCAAAGTCGCCGAGAACATCCGCAACCTGGGGATCGAGGCGACCGCCGAGGACGTGGTCACCTCGGCGCAGGCCGCCGCGCGTGTCCTTGCCGAGCGCCTCGCCCCGGGAGCGAAGGTCGTCAACCTCGGTGCCGCCGGGCTGCGCGAGCCGCTCGAGGCGGCCGGACTGGTGCCGGTGGCCGTCGACGAGGACGCCGAGGCGATCGTCACCGGCTACAACCCCGAGCTGTTGTGGAAGGACATCCTGCGCGCGGCCGTGCGGATCAAGGACGGGCTCTTCTGGGTCGCCAGCAACACCGACATGACCTTCCCAGCTGCCTACGGCATCGCGCCGGGCCACGGCGTCCTGGTCGACACCCTGCGCCGCTTCTCTGGCATCGAGCCGGTCGTGGCGGGCAAGCCGTCCCGACCGCTGCTGGAGGAGACCATCCGGCGCACCGAGGCCGATCACCCGCTGATGGTCGGCGACCGGCTCGACACCGACATCGAGGGCGGCCGCAACGCCGGCATCGACACGCTGCTGGTGCTCACCGGGGTCACCGGGCTCGAGGACCTGGTCGCGGCCGAGCCGCAGCGGCGGCCCTCCTACATCTCCGCCGACCTGGGCGGGTTGCTGGAGGCCCATCCGGCGCCGGAGACCGACGGCACGACCGCGCGACTCGGCGGCTGGACGGCAGAGGTACGCGACGGTGAGCTGCGAGTCACCGGCGAAGGCGCCACCGATGACTGGTGGCGAGTGGCCGCGGCCGGCGCCTGGGCACACTTGGACGCCACCGGATCGGTGGCCACGATCGGCGCACAGGCCGTGCCGCCTCGCCCGGATGCCGACGGCGGGACGGTAGTCTCGGCCTCATGAGCGAGCAGCATTTCGACGAGACTCCGGCCGAGGCCTCGGCCGGGCTGGGTGGCGCCGGCACGGCGCCGCACACCGGTGTCGCCCGCGTCGACGCGGTGCTCGAGACGCTGGACCGGCTCGACGAGCTGCCGCTGACCGAGCACGTCGGTGTCTTCGAGGCCGCTCACACCGAGCTGCGTCGCGCCCTGGACCCCGACACCGGGACCCACGACGCGATGGCCCGGGTCGCCGCGGCGTCCGGCGAGTCCCAGCCGACCGACCAGCCCTGAGAGGCGAGCGCATGCCTCCTCGCCGCCTGCGCCTCGACGCCGAGCTGGTCCGGCGCAAGCTGGCCCGCTCCCGCGAGCACGCCAGCGAGCTGATCGCCGCCGGGCGGGTCACGGTCTCGGGAAACCGAGCCACCAAGCCGGCCACGGGTGTGACCACCGATGTCGCGATCGTGGTCACCGAAGACCCCGACCGACCCGACTTCGTCTCCCGCGGCGGGCACAAGCTCGCCGGCGCACTCGCGGCGTTCGAACCGCTGGGACTCTCGGTCAAGGGCCGCCGCTGCCTCGACGCCGGCGCGTCGACGGGCGGGTTCACCGACGTACTGCTGCGCAACGAGGCCCGACAGGTCGTCGCCGTCGACGTCGGCTACGGCCAGCTCGCCTGGCGGCTGCAGCAGGACGAGCGGGTCGTCGTCCACGACCGCACCAACATCCGCGACCTCTTCCTCGACGTGGTCGGCGAACCCGTCGACGTCGTCGTCGGCGACCTCTCCTTCATCTCCCTCGAGCTCGTCCTGGACGCGCTGATCCGGGTGACCAGCCCCGACGGTGACCTGGCGCTGATGGTCAAGCCCCAGTTCGAGGTCGGCAAGGACCGCGTCGGCAAGGGTGGCGTGGTCCGCGACCCTGTCCTGCGAGCCGAGGCCGTCAACGCCGTCGCTGCGGCCGCCGCGAGGCGAGGTTGGGGTGCACGCGCAGTCACGACCAGCCCGCTCCCGGGCCCGTCGGGCAACGTCGAGTTCTTCCTGTGGCTGCGCCGCGGCGAGGCCACCGTCACCGAGGCGGAGATCGAGGAAGCCGTGCGCGAGCAGCGCGGCCTGGAGAGCCCCGCCACCGGGGTTGTGTCGGTGCCGTCTGAGAAGGTTGATCCGTGACTGACGCCGACACCGCCCAGGTGGACCCAGCGCCTGTGGACCCAGCCGAGGTTCGGCGGGTCTTCATGCTCATCCACACCGGGCGCGAGGAGGCCCGCGAGGTCGGCCTCGCCTGTGCCAAGTCGCTGGCGGTCCACGGCATCGTGGTCCGGGTGCTGGCCAGTGAGGCCGCCGACCTGGGCATCGACCCGGAGGCGTACGAACCGAAGCTCGAGCTCGCCGCCGACGAGGACGAAGCGAGCCGCGACTGCGAGCTGGCGCTGGTCATCGGCGGCGACGGCACCATCCTGCGTGCGGCCGAGATCGTCCAGCCCCACCGCACCCCGGTGCTCGGGGTCAACCTGGGACACGTCGGGTTCCTGGCGGAGGCGGAGTACGACGACGTCGAGTCGACGATCGAGGCGATCGTGCAGCGTCGTTACACCTCCGAGGACCGCCTCGCGCTCGAGGTCAGCGTCTTCGAGGACGGCAAGAAGGTCTTCCGTACGTTCGCGGTCAACGAGGCCAGCGTCGAGAAGGCCGCACGCGAGCGGATGCTCGAGGTCGTCGTCGAGATCGACGGCCGGCCGCTGTCGAGGTGGGGCTGCGACGGCGTCGTCTGCGCGACCCCGACCGGCTCGACTGCCTACAACTTCTCCGCCGGCGGCCCGGTCGTGTGGCCGGGCGTCGAGGCGCTGCTGCTGACCCCGATCAGCGCCCACGCCCTCTTCGCGCGGGCCATGGTGGTCGCGCCGACCTCGGTGCTGGCCGTCGAGGTCATCTCGCGCGCCGACGGCGCCGGCGTCCTCTGGTGCGACGGCCGGCGTTCCTACGACCTGGGCCCTGGCGCCCGGATCGAGGTCACCCGGGGGGTGGAGCCTGTGAGACTCGTCCGCCTGCACCAGGCCCCGTTCACGGATCGTCTGGTGCGGAAGTTCGGACTGTCTGTGGAGGGATGGCGAGGCGCCGCGGAACGGCGTCCGTTCAGGATGAACGGAGGCGAGAATGCTTGAGGAGATCAGGATCTCCGGACTCGGGATCATCGAGTCCTCGACCCTGGAGCTCGGACCAGGGCTGACCGTGGTGACCGGTGAGACCGGCGCGGGCAAGACCATGATCGTGACCGCGCTCGGGCTGCTGCTCGGCGGCCGCGGCGACGCCGGCTCGGTCCGCAAGGGCAAGAAGGCGGCTCGGGTCGAGGGCGTCATCGATGCCCGGTCGCTGCCTGGCGTCGTCGAGGCGACCGAGGAGGCCGGGGGAGAGGTCGAGGATGGCCGCGTCCTGGTGGCCCGCACCGTCGCCGCCGAAGGCCGAGCGAGGGCGTACGTCGGGGGAGCGACCGTTCCGGTCGCGACCCTCGGATCAGTGACCTCGCCGCTGGTCGCGGTCCACGGCCAGTCCGACCAGCACCGGCTGCTGCAGCCGCGTGCCCAGCGCGACTCGCTCGACCGCTTCGGCGGTGACGCGGTCGCCAAGCTCATCGCCGCCTACGGCGACATCCACGCCCAGCTCCAGAAGGTCGAGCGCGAGCTCGACGAGGTCACCACCCACGCCCGTGAGCGGGCGCAGGAGGCCGACCTGCTCCGCTTCGGCCTCGGCGAGGTCGAAGAGATCTCACCCGAGTCCGGCGAGGACGTCACCCTCGCCCAGGAGGAGGAGAAGCTCGGCTACGCCGACACGCTGCGCACCGCCGCCGAGCAGGCCCGCGAGGCGCTCTCCTCGGAGGTCGATGCCCCCGACGCGCTGGGCGCCATCTCGGCCGCGCGCCAAGCCCTTGACGGCGTACGCGACCACGACCCCGACGCCGCCTCCCTGGCCGACCGCCTCGCGGAGGTCTCCTACCTGCTCTCCGACCTCGCCGCCGACGTCGCCTCCTACGCGACCGCGATCGAGACCGACCCGGCCCGGCTCTCCGTGGTCTCCGAGCGCCGCGCGGCCCTGACCGCGCTGACCCGGAAGTACGGCGAGACCATCGACGAGGTGCTCGCCTGGGCCGAGACCGGCGCCAAGCGCCTGCTCGAGCTCGACTCCGACGACGACCGGATCGAGGAGCTCCGCGGGGAGCGTACGCAGCTGCGAGCCGACCTCGCCGAGGCCGGCCTGGCGCTGTCCGCCGCCCGCACCGACGCCGCCGGCGCGCTGGCCGAGGCGGTCAGCGACGAGCTCACCGGACTGGCCATGCCGCATGCACGACTGGTGGTCGACGTACGCCAGAAGGAGACCGACCCGCCCGCGTCGGAGGACGAGCCACACGCACCGCTGAAGGTCGGCTCGGGCAAGGCCCTGCGCTGGCTGCGCTACGGCTCCAACGGCCTCGACGAGGTCGAGCTGCTGCTGGCCGCCAACACCGGCTCGGAGCCCCGCCCGCTCCACAAGGGCGCCTCCGGCGGTGAGCTCTCCAGGGTGATGCTGGCGATCGAGGTGGTCCTGGCGGCCACCAGCCCGGTCCCGACCTTTGTCTTCGATGAGGTCGACGCCGGCGTCGGCGGCACTGCCGCGGTCGAGATCGGCCGCCGCCTCGCCCATCTGGCCCGCACGGCCCAGGTCCTGGTCGTCACCCACCTGCCCCAGGTCGCCGCCTTCGCCGATCACCACGTCGCCGTCGAGAAGACCAGCGACGGCGTGGTCACCAGCTCCGGCCTCACCGTCCTCGACGACGAGTCCCGCGAGCGCGAGCTCTCCCGCATGCTGGCCGGGCTGACGGCCTCCGACACCGCCATCGCCCACGCCCGCGAGCTCCTCGAGGTGGCCCGCGCGGCGAAGGCCTGACCCCGCGCCGAAACCTCAGTTCTGGCGACCCGAATCGGTCGTTGTGGCGAACGACACACGCCACAACGACCGATTCGACCACCAAACGAGCGCATTCGGCCGCCACAACTACCGACTCGCCGGATGGGAGATCCGGGAACGCGCCGTGGCGCCGGGGGAGGATTGGCGGGACATGAGACTGCCTACTCGCCAGATTCCCTCCGTACTCCCAGGCATCCGCGGCACGCTCCGCTCGGGGCGGCCGACCAGGGCGCTGATCCCGCGGCTCAAAGAGGGCGACATCGCGGTCATCGACCATGTCGACCTGGACCGCAGCACCGCGCTGGCGATCGTGGCCAAGGGCGTGATCGCCGTGGTCAACGCCCAGCCGATGGTCTCCGGACGCTACCCGAACCGCGGCCCGCAGACGCTGGCCGACGCGGGGATCGTGCTGATCGACAAGATCGGCGAGGCGGGCCTGGAGAAGCTGGTCGACGGGCGGAAGGCCCGGATCCTCGACGGCGAGATCTTCGACGGTGAGCAGCTGCTGACCTCGGGCCGTGCGCTCGACCAGGAGTCGCTCGAGAAGGACCTCGAGGACGCCAAGCGCGGCCTGAGCTCCCACCTGGACCTCTTCACGCACAACAGCAGCGAGCTGCTCAAGCGCGAGGAGGAGGTGCTGCTGCACGGCAACGGCGTACCTCCTCTGGATACGCCGCTGGCCGGTCGCCCCGTCGTGGTGGTCGCCGACCACCCCGACCTGGACCGGTTGCTCGGCGACCTCGCCGGCTTCCTGCGCGAGCAGCGCCCGGCGATCATCGCGGTGGGTCCGGCGGCGAAGAGGCTGTCCAAGAAGCAGGTACGCCACGCCGTGATCGTCCTGGGCCCCGACACCGACACCTACCCCGAACCGAAGGTGCTCACCAGCGCCGCCGAGGTCGTCCTCGCGCCCGGCGCCTCCGCGAGCGAGAACGCCACCGAGCTCCTCGACCGGATCGGCGTGCAGCCGAAGCGGTTCGAGTCGGCCCTCGCCCCCGAGGACGCGGCCCTCCTGGTCGCCTACGCCCAGCACCCCTCGCTGGTGGTCGGGGCCGGGCTGAGCACGACGCTGACCGACTTCCTCGAGGATCAGCGCCCGGGCCTGGCCGGCACCTACCTGACCCGGCTCGCGCTCGGCCCGACGCTGATCGACGCCTCGGCGGTCCCGGCGGTGCGCCGCAAGGAGCCCCGCAGCCGTCGCCTCGTTCTCCCGGTCCTGGCCGCGGTGACGGCGCTGGCGATCGGTGTACCCGCCGGCATCTGGACCGCCGACCGCGACATCACCGCGATCGGTGCGGGAATCGTGAACAGAGCGGGCGACGGAGCCGCGGCGAGCCCGACCTCCGGCGAGAGCGAGACGAAAGACGCGAAGGAGCCGCAGCAGAGCGCCGAGGCCCAGTTCGTCGCCGAGGCCGGCGACGCGCTCCTGCCCGGCAGGCTCACCGGCCAGAAGGTCGCCGTCGTCACCCTCCCCGGCGCCGACCAGAAGACGGTCGCCGCGCTCACCGGCAACATCAAGTCGGCCGGCGGCGAGACCACAGGGGTGCTCGACGTACGACCGAATCTGCTGGACCCCGACCGCAAGCAGTACGTCGACAGCCTGGCCACCCAGCTGGTCAAGCAGCTGGGCCGCGGCGACGCCGGACAGGCGACCTATCAGCGGATGGGCCAGGTGATCGGGGAGACCTACGCCGGCACGAAGCCGCCCGCGGCGTTCGACCAGCCGGCCAAGACCGCCGCTGTGGCGTTGCTCACCGGCGACCTGGTCAAGGCCCAGGGACGGCCGACCGGACCGGCCGGCCTCGTCCTGGTCGTCCTCGGCGAGGACAGCAAGGACACGACCGCGGTCGAGGGTCTGGTCGAGGGCCTCGGCGCGACCACGAAAGGCCTGGTCGTGACCGCACCGACGGGCTCCGAGGATCTCGAGACGCTCCGCGCAAACGACTGGCCGGGCTGGTTCGCGTCGGTCGACGGGATCGAGACCACGACCGGTCAGGTCGCCGCTCCGCTCGCGCTGGCTCGACAGACGAGTCAACAAGGTGGCGATTTCGGTGCGTCAGGTTTCGGTGGCCTGCTGAAGCGTTGATAGGATCGAGGCCCATGAAGTCGGCGAGCTTGACCAAGCACATTTTTGTCACCGGGGGCGTCGCCTCCTCATTGGGAAAGGGCCTGACGGCATCGTCCCTCGGCCGTCTTCTCCGCTCGCGTGGCCTGAGCGTGACCATGCAGAAGCTGGACCCGTACCTCAACGTGGACCCCGGCACCATGAACCCGTTCCAGCACGGTGAGGTCTTCGTGACCAACGACGGTGCCGAGACCGATCTCGACATCGGCCACTACGAGCGGTTCCTCGACACCGACCTGGTCGGCCACGCCAACGTGACCACCGGGCAGGTCTACTCGAACGTGATCGCCAAGGAGCGCCGCGGCGACTACCTCGGCGAGACCGTCCAGGTGATCCCGCACATCACCGACGAGATCTCCGAGCGGGTCCTGGCCATGCACGGCCCCGAGATCGACGTCGTGATCACCGAGATCGGCGGCACCGTCGGCGACATCGAGTCGCTGCCGTTCCTCGAGGCCGCCCGCCAGGTGCGCCAGCGCCTCGGCCGCGACAACGTCTTCTTCGTGCACGTCTCCCTGGTGCCCTACATCGGCCCGTCCAAGGAGCTCAAGACCAAGCCGACCCAGCACTCGGTGATGGCGCTGCGCCAGATCGGCATCCAGCCCGACGCCATCGTGTGCCGCGCCGACCGCGAGCTGCCCGAGGGCATCAAGCGCAAGATCGCGCTCATGTGCGACGTCGACGAGGACGCCGTGGTGACCGCCGCCGACGCCCCGAGCATCTACGACATCCCGAAGGTGCTCCACCGTGAGGGCCTCGACGCCTATGTCGTACGCAAGCTCGACCTGCCCTTCCGCGACGTCGACTGGGCGCTGTGGGAGGACCTGCTCCGCCGGGTGCACCACCCCAAGGAGGAGCTCACCATCGGCTTGGTCGGGAAGTACATAGACCTGCCCGACGCCTACCTGAGCGTCGGCGAGGCGCTGCGCGCCGGCGGTTTCGCCAACGAGGCCAAGGTCAACATCCGCTGGATCCCCTCCGACGAGTGCGAGACCCCCGAGGGCGCCGCCAAGAACCTCCACGACGTCGACGCCGTCTGCGTCCCCGGCGGCTTCGGCATCCGTGGCCTGGAGGGCAAGCTCGGCGCGCTGACCTACACCCGCACCCACCAGATCCCCACGCTCGGCCTGTGCCTGGGCCTGCAGTGCATGGTCATCGAGTACGCCCGCAACGTGCTCGGCCTGGAGAAGGCCGACTCCACCGAGTTCGACGCCGAGACCCCAGAGCCCGTCATCGCGACGATGGAGGAGCAGAAGGCGTACGTCGAGGGCGCGGGCGACCTCGGTGGCACCATGCGCCTGGGCCTCTACCCGGCCGAGCTCAAGAAGGGCTCGATCGCGGCCGAGGTCTACGGCGAGACCTCCATCGAGGAGCGTCACCGCCACCGCTACGAGGTCAACAACGCCTACCGCGACCAACTCGAGGACGCCGGCCTGGTCTTCTCCGGCCTCTCGCCGGACAACCAGCTCGTCGAGTTCGTCGAGCTGCCCCGCGACGTACACCCCTACTACGTCTCCACCCAGGCCCACCCCGAGCTCCGCTCGCGGCCGACCCGCCCGCACCCGCTCTTCGCCGGGCTGGTGAAGGCGGCCCTCGACCGGCAGAAGGAGCAGCGGTTCCCGATCGACGAGACCAACCTGCGCCGCGAGGTCAGCGAGGTCGAGCTGCCGGAGCCGGCTGACGCCTGAGCAGCTGACATGACGAGCCCCCTGGGGCCGGCTGATGCCGGACCCAGGGGGCTCGTGCCTGTGTGCGCTACTCGCGTACCTCGCCGGTCGGCTTCACCTCGCCGCGCCAGGCACCGGTCTCGGTGCCGCGGTGCTCGATGAAGTCCTTGAAGCGCTCGAGGTCGCCCTTGGCCCGCATGTCGACGATCTTGAGCACGTCACCGGTCTTCTCGACCGCGCCCTCGGGCTCGTACTCCAGACGCAGTGTCACCTGAGTGCTCTTCGCCATCGGGTCCTGGGTGAACGACACCGTCCCCTTGTTCTTGGCGCCCTCCACGGCGCGCCAGGTGATGCGCTCGTCGGGAACCTGGTCGACGATCTCGGCGTCCCATTCACGGGTCACGCCGCCGATCTCGGCCTTCCAGTGCAGGTGCTTGTCGTCGAGCTGTCGCACCGACTCGACGCCCTCCATGAACTGCGGGAACGACTCGAACTGGGTCCACTGGTCGTACGCCGTGCTGACCGGGACCGCGACCTGGACGCTCTTCTCGATGGTGCTCATGTCGTGTCTCCTCTCGATTGCGTACGACACGAGGGGTACCCGTCGTCTTCGCGGGCCATACCTTCTCGAGGCCCGGTTTCTGGCCGCGCTACAGCGCGCGTGCTGCGACCTGCCGCGAGTGCACGTCGGCGAGCCGGATGATCGTCTGCCGGACGAAGGGGACCAGCGTGTTGCCCTCACAGGCGGCGCGTGCGGCAGCGGCGACGTCCTCGCCGGCCTGGACCGGGTAGAAGCGGAGCTGGAGCCCGTACGCGAGCAGCCCGCCACCCCTGATGTCGGCTACGGCATCGAGATAGCGCTGGGCGTACGGCGCCAGGATCTCCTCCTGGCCGGGCCGCCAGAACGCCGAGCTCAGGGCGTACCCGCCGTCAGTGCGCGGCAGCCGGCGCTCGATCATGCTCACCTGCCAGGCCTCCTCCTTGGCCTCCGCGAGCGGCCGCGCCGTGCGTACGCCCAGGGCACTGACCCACGACTCGGGGTCCGGGTCGCGTGCCTCCAGGGCGGCGATCGCCTCGGCGTCGTAGTCACCCATCTCGGCGCGCCGGCCGAGCAGCCGCCAGGCCACCTGTACGTCCTCAGCGGCCCCGCGCTCGGCCAGCGCGAGCTGGTCGGGCGTGGAGGCGTGCGAGGCGACCACGCGAAGAGCGGTGTCACGGTTGGCCGGGTCCTCGGCGAGCGCCGCGGCCGCTCCGGCGACCAGCGAGCGCTGCTCGGCGACCCGCTCGGGCGCCGTCCACAGCTCGGCAGCGGTGACGGCCATGCCCAGGAACTCGCCGGTGACCTGCGGGTTGCGCTCGCGCTCGAGGACCGAGAGGACGCGCGAGACGACCTCGGGGCCGGCGATCTCGCCGCGGAACAGGGCGGTCCAGGCGCTGTTGACCGCGACCGCGCGCGCCACCGCGTCGGGCAGCAGCCCGGCGTTCTGGCCGAGCCAGGCCTCGCTGGCCTCGTCCGAGCGCACCGCCGCGAAGGTCACGTCGGTCGCGTTGACCAGGTGAGCGGCCGCATCGGGGAGCGAGACCGCGACGGGCTCGCCCGCCACGGTGACCGGAGTGGTGGCGAGCAGGGCGCCGGAGGCGTCGTAGGAGGCGATGTCGAGCCGGTGCGGACGTACGGTCCCGTCGGCGCTGGTGACCGACACCTTGCTGTCGGCAAGGGTGATCACGTCGGTGCCGGCGTGATCGAGCCACGCGGTCGTCCAGGCGGAGAGATCCTTGCCCGCGGCCGCCCCGAAGGCGCCCATCAGGTCGTCGAGGACGGTGTTGCCGTAGGCGTGCTCGGCGAAGTAGGCCTGCAGCCCGGCGAGGTAGGCCTCCTCGCCGATGTAGGCGTGCAGCTGCTGCAGCACGGCCTGGCCCTTCATGTAGGTGATCGCGTCGAAGTTGGCCATCGCCACGTCGACGCTGGGCACCACCCCGCGGATCGGGTGGGTGGCGGGCGTCGCGTCGATGTCGTAGCCCGCCTTCTTCTCGGTCAGCGCGATCGAGGCCCACACGTCGGCGTAGTCGGGGAGTGCGGCCGATGCCCACACCGCCGCCCACGAGGCGAAGGCCTCGTTGAGCCACAGGTCGTCCCACCAGCGCATCGTGACCAGGTCGCCGAACCACATGTGCGCCATCTCGTGGAGGACCACGTTGGTGCGCTCGGTGCGGTCGGCGTGGGTCGGGGCCGTGCGGAAGAGGAACACGTCGCTGTGGGTGACCGCGCCCCAGTTCTCCATCGCGCCGCCCATGTCGGGCACGAAGATCTGGTCATAGCGATGCTGCGGGAAGGGCATCCCGAACTTGGTGCCGAACCAGGCCAGCCCGTGCTCGGTGACCTGCAGGATCTCCTCCCGGTCCCGCTCGAGCTGGCTGCGCAGCGACTGACGGGCGTAGAGCCCCAGGTCGTAGCCGCCGCGCTCCTCGCGGACCTCGACGAACGGGCCGGCGTTGACCACCACGACGTACGTCGAGAGCGGGGGAGTGTCCTCGAAGACCCAGGTCCGCGCGCCGGCTGCCGCGTCGGAGACGCTCGCGGGGCCGGAGTTGGACAGCACCGTCCACTGCTCGGGCGCCGCCACGGTGAACCCGTGGACGGCCTTGAGGTCGGGCTGGTCGAAGCAGGCCCACAGCCGGCGGGCGTCGTCGGGCTCGAAGGAGGTCCAGACGTAGACGTTGCCGTCCGAGGGGTCGACGGTGCGCAGCACGCCCTCGGAGGAGGCGGTGTCGGACTGGGAGGCGGTCACGACCAGGGTGTTGGTCTCGGTGAGGTTCTCGAGCGGGATCCGGCCGGCACTGATCGTGGCGAGGTCGAGCTCGGTGCCGTTGAGCGTGGCCGCGCTGACCTCGGCCACACAGTCGACGAACGTGCTCGAGCCGGGGGTGGCTGAGAAGGTGATCGTGGAGACGCTGGAGAGCGTCTCGCCCTCCAGCAGGCCGGTCATGTCGAGCGCGATGTCGTAGCGCTCGACGGTGACCGTGGCGGCCCGCGCGGCCGCCTCCTCCTGGGTGAGAGAGGCAGGGGCGGCGGGGGAGGTCTCTGACATGAGCCGAGGGTAGCCTCGGGCCATGACATCGGACGCACGAATTTCCGACTCGCCCGTGCCGCTGGATCAGGGGCCGCTCACCGAGTGGGACGTCCCGGAGAGCTGGCCGGTCGCCTCGAGCGAGGACCTCCACCGTGACAGCTGGGTGGTCGCGCTGCGTGCCGACCGGATCAACCGGCCAGGTCACGAGGACGAGGAGCCGTTCCGCCGCCTGGTCGTCGAGCACCCGGGCGCAGCTGTCGTGCTGGCGCTGGATGAGGAGGAACGGGCCCTGGTCATCACCCAGTACCGCCATCCCGCCAAGCGGCGCTTCGTCGAGCTGCCGGCCGGCCTGATCGACTACCCCGGCGAGGACCCGCTCGATGTCGCCGTGCGCGAGCTGCGCGAGGAGGTGGCCCATGAGGCGGCCGAGTGGACGCCGCTGCTCTCGACGTACGCCTCACCCGGTCTCACCGAGGAGATCCACCACTTCTTCCTCGCCCGCGGTCTGACCGCGACCGACCGCGATGGCTTCGAGCTCGAGCACGAGGAGGCCGAGATGAGCATCCACTGGGTGCCCTTCGAGGAGCTCCTGGAAGCCGTGCTGAGCGGCCGGGCGACCGACTCGCCGGTCGTCCAGGCCGTGCTTGCGTACGCCGCTCTCAAATCTCGTGGCAGAGTCTGATCAGGGGGTCTGGTCAGGACCGAGCGACGTGATTTGGTGACTTGCGCCACACCGGGTTAGACATGCCGCGTCAGGCGGCGCACATCCGGCTGACTCGTAAGACCCACGGACCACCACATTCAGGGGCCATCACATGAAGGGCAGGGCAATGAGAATCGGCGTACCCAAGGAAGTCAAGAACCACGAGTACCGGGTGGCGATCACCCCCTCGGGCGTCCACGAGCTGGTGGCCAACGGCCACGAGGTCTTCGTCGAGGCTGGTGCCGGCGTCGGCTCCTCGATCCCGGACAGCGAGTACGCCGCGGTCGGCGCCAAGATCCTCGGCGATGCCGACGAGACCTGGGGCAACGCCGACATGGTGCTCAAGGTCAAGGAGCCGGTCGCGGAGGAGTACCACCGCCTGCGCGAGGGCCTGACCCTGTTCACCTACCTCCACCTGGCCGCCGACAAGCCGCTGACGGAGGAGCTGCTGGCCAAGAAGGTCACCGCGATCGCGTACGAGACCGTCGAGCTGCCCAACCGGGCGCTGCCGCTGCTCTACCCGATGTCGGAGGTCGCCGGCTGCCTGGCGCCCCAGGTCGGTGCCTACAACCTGCTCAAGGCCCAGGGCGGTCGCGGCACGCTGATGGGTGGTGTCGGCGGTGTCGCCAACGCCAAGGTCGTCATCATCGGTGCTGGCGTCTCCGGGCAGAACGCCGCCAACATCGCTCTCGGGATGGGCGCGGACGTCACGCTGCTCGACACCGACCTGGAAAAGCTGCGGATGTCGTTCTGGCGCTACTCCAACCAGGTGCACGGGCTCGCGTCGAACAAGCTCGCGCTCGAGGAGCAGGTGCTCCAGGCCGACCTGGTCATCGGCGCCGTGCTGATCCCGGGCGCGGCCGCGCCGAAGCTGGTCACCAACGACCTGGTCTCGCGGATGAAGCCGGGCTCGGTGCTCGTCGACATCGCCATCGACCAGGGTGGCTGCTTCGAGGACTCCCACGCCACCACTCACGCGGACCCGACCTACCAGGTCCACAACTCGACCTTCTACTGCGTGGCGAACATGCCCGGCGCGGTTCCGAACACCTCCACCTACGCGCTCACGAACGCGACCATGCCGTACGCCGTCGCCCTGGCCAACAAGGGCTGGACCCAGGCGCTGCGTGACGACGCCGCGCTCGCCAAGGGCCTCAACACCCACGCCGGCCAGCTCACCTACGGCCCCGTCGGCGAGGCGGTCGGGATCGACTCGGTCGCGCTCGCGGACGTGCTCGGCTGATCTCCTCAGGAGTCACAGGAGTCACGCCGTACAGGCAATTCCGGCACTTCTCTGGCAATGCAATGCCCGAGAAGTGCCGGAATACCCGGTTAACCGGGTATTCCTCCCTGATCGGATCCACCACCCCTGGTTGGATGGACCCGTGACCGCCGCATCGAACGTCTCGAGCTCCGCTACGGCGGTCGAACACGCGATGCGCACCTACCTCGACCATCTGACGGTCGAGCGAGGGCTCGCGGCGAACACGCTGTCGTCCTACCGGCGTGACCTGAGGAGGTACGCCGAGTTCCTCGCCCAGCAGAGCGTCGACGACCTCACCGCGGTCTCGGAGGCGACGGTGTCGGGGTTCCTGGCCCACCTGCGCGAAGGCAGCGACGAGCATCCGGCGCTCAGCGCGACCTCGGCGGCGCGGACGGTCGTCGCGGTGCGCGGGTTCCACAAGTTCGCGGTCGCAGACGGCCTGGTCGAGGCCAACCCGGCCGGCCACGTGAAGCCGCCGCGCGCGGAGAAGCGGCTCCCGAAGGCGCTCCCGCTGGCCGACGTGGAGGCGATCCTGGAGGCGGCGGGTGCGCCCGGGACGCCGCTCGCACTGCGCGACCGGGCGCTCCTCGAGGTGCTCTACGGCACCGGAGCCCGCATCTCCGAGGCGGTCGGCCTCGACGTCGACGACCTCGACCGGGTCGACCACGTCGTACTCCTGCGAGGCAAGGGCGGCAAGGAGCGGATCGTCCCGGTCGGCTCCTATGCCATCGAGGCGGTCGAGGCCTACCTGACCCGGGCCCGCCCCGACCTCGCGGCCGCCCGCTCAGGCGGCGCCCTCTTCCTCAACGCCCGCGGCGGCCGCCTCTCCCGCCAGTCGGCCTGGACCGTCCTGACCCGCGCCGCCAAACGGGCCGGGATCGAGAAGGACGTCTCACCCCACACCCTGCGTCACTCCTTCGCCACCCACCTGCTGGACGGCGGCGCCGACGTACGTGTCGTGCAGGAGCTGCTGGGCCATGCGTCGGTGACCACGACGCAGATCTACACTCTTGTCACCGTGGACAATCTCCGAGAGGTCTTCGCGACCGCACACCCGAGGGCCCTGTGACCGTTACGACCAAACCCGGCGACTGGATCCCCAAGGTCGGAGCGAGCCCCGACAACGTCTACGAGGCGGTCGTGGCGTGGGCCGAGGGGAGTGGCCGCAGCCTCTACCCCCACCAGGACGAGGCGATCATGTCCATCCTGGCCGGCGACAACGTCATCCTGGCGACGCCGACCGGCTCGGGGAAGTCTCTGGTCGCGGCGGCCACGCACGCGTACGCGCTGGCCGAGGACAAGGTCTCCTTCTACACCGCGCCGATCAAGGCGCTGGTCAGCGAGAAGTTCTTCGACCTGGTCGAAACCTTCGGGGCCGAGAACGTCGGGATGCTCACCGGTGACGCGAGCGTCAACGCCGACGCCCCGATCATCTGCTGCACGGCCGAGGTGCTGGCCAACCTTGCGCTGCGAGAAGGCAAACACGCCGACGTCGGGCTCGTGATCATGGACGAGTTCCACTACTACGGCGAGCCCGACCGGGGCTGGGCGTGGCAGGTGCCGCTGCTCGAGCTGCCGCAGGCCCAGTTCCTGCTGCTCTCCGCGACCCTCGGCGACACCAAGCCGCTGGCCGAGGACCTGACCAGGCGAAACGGCCGCGACACCATCCTCGTCGACCAGGCGGAACGACCCGTTCCGCTCACCTTCGACTGGCGCCTCACGCCACTCCAGGAGACTCTCGAGGAGCTCGTCACCACCGGCCAGGCTCCCGTCTACGTCGTCCACTTCACCCAGAAGGACGCCGTCACCCACGGCACCTCCCTGCTCAACGCCGGCTGGCTGAAACTGTCCAACGAGGAGAAGGACCAGATCGCCAAGCGGCTCGAACCGGTCCGCTTCGCTGCCGGCTTCGGCAAGACCCTCTCCAAGCTGCTGCGCAAGGGCATCGGCGTCCACCACGCCGGCATGCTGCCCAGATACAGAAGGCTGGTCGAGCAGCTCGCCCAGGCCGGGCTGCTCAAGGTCATCGCCGGCACGGACACGCTCGGCGTCGGCATCAACGTCCCGATCCGCACGGTGCTCTTCACCGGCCTGGCCAAGTTCGACGGCCGCCGCCAGCGCATCCTGCGGACCAGGGAGTTCCTCCAGATCGCGGGAAGAGCCGGCCGGGCGGGCTTCGACACCCAGGGCTACGTCGTCGTCCAGGCGCCTGAGCACATCATCGAGAACGAGAAGGCCAAGGCGAAGTCCGAGGAGCGCCGCAAGGCCGGCAAGAAGAACTCCAAGGCCCAGCTCAAGAAGCCGCCCGAGGGTACGGTCGTGTGGACCGAGGCGACCTTCACCAAGCTCGTCGACGGCGCCCCCGAGCCGCTGCAGAGCCGGATGAAGGTCGACAACTCGATGATCCTCAACGTCGTCGCCCGCGACGAGGACGCCTTCGAGGTGATGCGCCGGATCACCATGGACAACCACGAGGAGCCGCGCACCCAGCTCAAGCTCGCCCGCCGGGCCCTGCGCCTGACCCGCTCCCTGGTCCACAGCGGGGTCCTGACCAGGCTCGCCGAGCCTGATGCGTACGGCCGGCGCTATGTCCTCACCGAGGACCTTCCCGCCGACTTCGCGCTCAACCAGCCGCTGGCCCACTTCGCCCTCGCCGCGCTGGACACGCTCGATCCGGAGTCGCCCGAGCACACTCTCGAGATCGTCTCGGTGATCGAGTCCGTCCTCGAGCCGCCGCGCCAGATCCTCTTTGCCCAGCAGCACGAGGCCCGCGGCAAGGCGATCGAGAACATGAAGGCCGACGGCGTCGAGTACGACGAGCGGATGGCCCTTATCGAGGAGATCACCTGGCCCAAGCCGATGGCCGAGCGGCTCGAGGCGCTCTTCGAGGTCTACCGCGGCACCCACCCGTGGCTGCCCGAGGACGCCCTCGACCCGAAGTCGATCCTGCGCGAGATGTACGAGCAGGGGATGACCTTCACCGACGTCGTACGCCGCTACCAGCTCGCCCGCTCCGAGGGTCTGGTCCTGCGCTACCTGACTGACGCCTATCGCACCTTCCGGCACACCCTCCCCGAGAGTCACAAGAGCCCCGAGATCGAGGACCTGATCGAGTGGCTGGGGGAGACCATCCGGCAGACCGACTCCTCGCTGCTGGACGAGTGGGAGGCGCTCTCCGACCCCGAGCACATCCCGTCGGCCGTCGCCCACCACGAGGCGCCACCGCCGCCGCGGTCGCTGTCCCAGCAGACCCGTGCGTTCGAGATCATGGTCCGCAACGCGATGTGGGCCCGGGTCGACGCGGTCTCGCGAGACGACCTCGACACGCTGATGTCGCTGGAGCGCTCCGCCGCCGACCGGGTCGAGCCAGCGCGCGACGTCGTGATGACCAGGTCCCGCTGGGACGACGCCCTCGAGGCCTACTTCGCCGAGCACGACGACGTGGGCATCTCCGCCGACTCGCGCTCGCCCAAGCTGCTCACCTGGGCCGCCGAGCGCGGCGCTCCCGCGGGCGTGGACGAGGATGACGAGGCGTACGACTCGACCCGAGTGTGGCGGATCACCCAGACCCTCGACGACCCGGCCGGCGACCACGACTGGGTGATCGAGGCGGTGGCCGATCTGGACGCGAGTGACGAGGCGGGCGAGCTGGTTCTGGCGACGGTGGCGATGCGTCGGCTGTGACGGGTTGCTCCGTTCCGCTAGCGTTGGGGCGTGCGCAAGCTACTGAAGAACCCCGTCGTCGTCGCGGCCATCGCCAAGATCGCCAACGAGGCTCGTAAGCCCGAGAACCAGAAGAAGATCAAGGACGCTGCGAGCAAGGCGTACGACCAGTTCCAGAAGCGCCGCCGGTCGCACTGAGACCCGCTGTTCGAGCGGAGATTCATCCACAGGTTTCTCCACAGCGAAGGCCCTTCCTGTGGGGCTGGCGCGGCGCCAAGTGCACAGGTCATCAACAGATTCGGGTCACGTAGCAGAATCACCCGGATTTGCCTTGTGACACGCCCGGCGCGGCTCCTACAGTCGCGCAGATCCGGGTCTTAGAGTCGCCGTGTCGACATATAGACCCGCTAGCCGTGATCGTCCCAGGGCCGCGGCAACTGAACCGGGGGTGGAGGAATGGAAGACAGCTATTTCGGAGCAGGTGGCGCGACCGCGCCGCAGATGCCTCCGCAGACGCCGGCAGCACCGCCGCCGGCCTATCCGCCCTCGGCCCGGCTGCGCGCCAATGCCCCCGAGCCCGACGCGGGTTCGTTCGACAAGCCGGGCAAGAACAAGATGGGCCCGACCGGTCGCCCCTGGCCCAACCTCCCCGATCCCGGCCCCGCCACCGGCGGCCCGGCGCGTACGGTCGCGATGGTCAACCAGAAGGGTGGCGTCGGCAAGACCACGACCACCATCAACCTGGGTGCCGCGCTGGCCGAGCACGGCCGCAAGGTCCTGATGGTCGACTTCGACCCGCAGGGGTCGCTCTCCGTCGGTCTGGGTCTCCAGCCCAACGAGATCGAGCTGACCGTCTACAACCTGCTGATGGAGCGTGACATCACGCTCGAGGATGTCATCGTCCCGTCCGGCATCGACGGCGTCGACCTGCTCCCGGCCAACATCGACCTCTCCGCCGCCGAGGTGCAGCTGGTCCAGGAGGTCGCCCGTGAGCAGACCCTGGCCCGTGCCCTGGCTCCGGCCGTCGCCAACTACGACGTGATCCTCATCGACTGCCAGCCGAGCCTGGGCCTGCTGACCGTCAACGCGCTCACCGCCTCCGACTCCGTCGTCGTGCCGCTGGAGTGCGAATACTTCGCGCTGCGTGGCGTCGCCCTGCTCAAGGACACCATCGACAAGGTTCAGGAGCGGCTCAACCCGCGTCTGAAGATCGACGGAATACTGGGCACGATGTACGACAGCCGCACCATGCACAGCCGCGAGGTCATGGAGACCCTGGTCAACGGCTGGGGTGACCGTGTCTTCCACAGCGTCATCCGCCGTACCGTGAAGTTCGCCGACTCCACCGTGGTCGGCGAGCCGATCACCGAGTACGCCTCGAGCTCCACCGGCGCCGACTCCTACCGGATGCTCGCCAAGGAGGTGCTGGCCCGATGGCAACGCGGCGAGTGAGGGTTCCTGCCGCCGACGACCTCTTCCGGCGTACGTCCGACGGCGCTGCCGCCGCGGGGCCCGCCGCCGAGGCGAAGGCCCGTCCGGTGCATGCCGTGCCCGAGCCGGCCGAGGAGACGCCGGCCGCCAAGAAGCGGTCCAGCGGCCGCGTACGTCATGACGAGAAGATGACGGTCTACATCACCTCCGAGGAGCTGCTCGACCTCGAGCACGCCCGGCTAAACCTGCGGGCCAAGCACAGCATCGCGGTCGACCGCGGCCGGCTGGTGCGCGAGGCGCTCGCGATCGTGCTGGCCGACCTGGAGGAGTACGGGGACGACAGTGCCCTCGTGCACCGGCTCGCCGAGTGACGGTGCTCGATGGTGAGACGGCCGCACCGACGGCGGCCGTACCGATGACGGATGGCCCGGACGGGGCCGAGGAGCAGGAGTCGACCGGCTCCGGTGGTTTCGAGGTGCACCTCGGCAACTTCGAGGGCCCCTTCGACCTGCTGCTCAGCCTGATCGCCAAGCACAAGCTCGACATCACCGAGGTCTCGCTGGCCACGGTGACCGACGAGTTCATCGCGTACGTCAAGAAGGGCGCCGCCGACAGCGGGTCCTGGGATCTCGAGCAGACGTCCAACTTCCTGCTGGTCGCGAGCACGCTGCTCGACCTGAAGGCGGCCCGGTTGCTGCCGCAGGGCGACGTCGAGGACGAGGAGGACCTCGCGCTGCTCGAGGCACGCGACCTCCTCTTCGCGCGGCTGCTGCAGTACAAGGCGTTCAAGCTGGTCGCGGCCGTCTTCGGCGAGCGGCTCGCGAAGGAGTCCAAGCGCCACCCGCGCTCGGTCCAGCTCGAGCCGCGCTATGCCGGGCTGCTGCCCGAGGTGCTGATCGGGATCGGGCTGGACCAGTTCGCCCAGCTCGCCGCCGCCGCGATGGCACCCAAGCCGGGGCCGCCCGAGATCGGGCTGTCCCACATCCACGGCTCGAAGGTGTCGGTCAAGGAGCAGGCGGCGCTGGTCATCGAGCGCCTGCGCGCCGGGGGACAGGTGACCTTCCGTGGCCTGTGCTCCGACTCGCCGGACACGCTGACCACCGTGGCCCGGTTCCTCTCGCTGCTGGAGCTCTTCCGCGAGGGTGCGGTCGCCTTCGACCAGGTCACCGCGCTGGGCGAGCTGACCGTACGCTGGACCGGCGACGAGGCGCTCGATGTCGATGAGCTGATCCAGGACGAGTTCGAGGGCCAGCCGCCCGCGGAGGGTGGCGCCGATGACGGGGAGAAGGACGATGACTGAGGCTGCGACAGGGGAGACCACCGAGGAGACCCTGGCGATCGAGTTCGCCGACCTGCGGCCCGCGCTCGAGGCGGTGCTGATGGTCGCCGACGAGCCGCTGGCGGCGGCCTCGCTGGCCTCGGCGGTCGGCCACCCGACGGCGGCGGTGGTCGACGCTCTCGGTGCCCTGGCGGCCGAATACACCGAGCAGGGCCGTGGCTTCGACCTGCGCAACGTCGCGGGTGGCTGGCGGTTCTACACCCGCGAGGAGTACGCCGCCGTCGTCGAGGGATTTGTGCTCGAGGGTCAGCAGGCCCGACTGACCCAGGCGGCCCTGGAGACGCTGGCCGTGGTCGCCTACAAGCAGCCCGTCTCGCGCGCCCGGGTCTCCGCGATCCGCGGCGTCAACGTCGACGGTGTGATGCGTACGCTGCTCACCCGCGGCCTCGTCGAGGAGGCCGGGCAGGACCACGAGACCGGCGCCAACCTCTACCGCACCACCGGCTACTTCCTCGAGCGGATCGGCATCACCGACCTCGGCGAGCTGCCGGAGCTGGCTCCCTATCTGCCCGACCTCGCGGACATGGAGGAGGAGCTGACGGAGAAGGTCAGCCAGGAGGCGCTGGCGGCGCAGCCCGTAGAAGGCGCGGCGAATGGGTCCGACTCTGAGGATGCGGCAGAATCGCAGGCGTGAACGAGCGTCAGCGAGTGAACCAGACAATCATCACGCGGCTGCGTCCGTACACTGGCGCTTGCGCTACGGAGGTGGCCGCGTGAGCGACCTGCCTGAGCGTGACGATCTGCCGCTGGACGACGAGGGCCTGATCCGGCTCCAGAAGCTGCTGGCCCTGGCCGGCATCGCGTCGCGGCGCGGCAGCGAGATCCTGATGCTCAACGGCTCCGTCGAGGTCAACGGCGAGGTCGTCACTCGCCTCGGCACCAAGGTCGACCCCGGCAAGGACGTCGTACGCGTCGACGGCAAGCGGCTCCCGCCGATCTCCGGCAAGGTCTACCTGGCCCTGAACAAGCCGCGGGGCGTCGTCTCGACGATGAGCGACCCGGAGGGCCGCCGCAACCTCTCCGACCTCGTCGCCGACCGCCCGGAGCGTCTGTTCCACGTCGGCCGTCTCGACACCGACACCGAGGGCCTGATCATCCTCACCAACGACGGTGACTTCGCCCACCGGCTGGCCCACCCCAGCTATGAGGTCGACAAGACCTACGTCGCCGAGGTCTCCGGCGAGATCTTCCCGAACGTACGCAAGCGGCTCCTCGCCGGCGTCACCCTCGAGGACGGCCCGGTCACCGTGACCAAGGCCCGGATCATGGAGACCCGCAAGGACAAGTCGATCATCGAGCTGGTCATCCACGAGGGACGCAACCGCATCGTGCGGCGCCTCCTCGACCACCTCGGCCACCCGGTCACCCGGCTGACCCGCACCCGGATCGGCCCCGTCCGGCTGGGCACCATGAAGCCCGGCGAGATGCGCGACCTCTCCCGCGAGGAGCTCGGCGAGCTCCTCGACACCACCGAGCTCTGAGAGCCCGGAAACCCCGATGCGTACGCCGGCCCGAGCCGTTAAGGTGATCGGCATGCAGCAGCGCGCGATGAGCACGACGACGCCGGACCCACTCCGGCGCTGACCTGCTGTCCACTTTTCGCAGACCGCCCCGGAGCATTGCTCCGGGGCGGTTCTCGTCTCTGGTGGTGATGCTCCGTGGCCGATACCTAGGAGCACACCCATGAACCTCGATCATCGCGAGCTCAACCGCGACCTCGCCATCTTCGCCACCGACCCGCTGGCCGGCTCCGGGCTGCCGCTCTGGCTGCCCGACGGAGCCGTCATCTTCGCCGAGCTGGAGCGGCTCGCCGCCGATCTGGCCCGGGCCGACGGCTGCGTACCGGTCAAGACCCCGGTGCTCGGCAAACGTGCGCTCTTCGAGCGCTCGGGTCACTGGGCGAAGTTCGCCGACGACATGTTCCCGCCGATGGCCATAGGATCGGGTCCGGCGGGGGAGAGCGGCGACGAGCTCGTGCTCCGTCCCGCCAACTGCCCCCACCATGCGCTGGTCTACAAGGCCCGCCAGCACTCCTACCGCGAGCTCCCGATCCGGCTGCACGAGCTCGCCCCGATGTTCCGCGCCGAACGCTCCGGGGTGCTCTCAGGGCTGAGCCGGGTACGCCAGATCAACCTCGACGACACCCACGTCTTCTGCCGCCCCGACCAAGTGGCCGAGGAGGCGGCGAAGGCGCTGCGCTCGGCTCTGAAGGCCCAGGAGATCCTCGGTCTTCGCGTCGACTACGTACGCCTCTCCCTCCGCGACGCGTCCCCGTCCTACCTCGGCTCCGTCGATCAGTGGGACGGTGCGGAGGTGGCGCTGCGGAAGGCAGCCTCTGATGCCGGCGTCGAGGTCGTCGAGGCGCTGGGCGAGGCCGCCTTCTACGGACCCAAACTGGATCTGCAGGTCATCGACCCTGCGGGGCACGAGGAGACCATCGCCACCGTCCAGGTCGACTTCAACCAGCCCGAGCGGTTCGACCTGAGCTACGACGCCGCCGATGGTTCGCAGCAGCGGGTCGAGATGGTCCATCGTGGCACCGTCGGGTCGATGGAGCGCGTCACCGCCGCGCTCCTGGATCGGTACCAGGGTCGTCTTCCGCTGTGGTTGGCACCTGCCCAGATCGCCGTCCTTCCGGTCTCCGCATCCCAGGACTCCGCGGCCCGCAGGCTCGTCGACGCGCTCGTCGCCGAGGGCCTCCGTCCGCGTCTGGACGCGGGCGGCTCTCTCGGGGGCAGGATCCGGGAGTCTCGTCGTCGGCGTGAGCCGTTGATCGCGGTCATCGGGGCGGTCGAAGTTGACGCCGGCCAGGTTCAGGTCCGCGACGTCGGGGCCGGTGTCGAGCGGCGGGTCGATGTCGACGATCTGGTGGCGGTGATGAAGGCGGCGTACATGTCTCGGGCGGTTGAGATCTCCTGGTGAGATCTGGGCCGCAACAGGTCAGCGGCCACCATCGCAGCGGCCACAATGCCCGGCGCTATCGCACACGGTCCTCGCGAGCGGCGATAGTGCATGGGCAACCCGCTCCGACCGTGGCACCATCGAGATATGACCGTGCCGGAGGTCCTGCGGCCCTATGTCACCTCGCTGGTCACCTACGACGTCGACTTCGGGGCGCCGGGGGTGCACCGGGGGATGCCGTCGACCGAGATCACTTTCGTGCTGTCGGTCGACGAGCCGTTGGTGACCTCGTGGGGGAGTGGGACCGAGCCGGTGACGGCTTGGTCGCTGGTCTCGGGGCTGCACACTCGGCCGGCGGCGATCCATCACCACGGCTCCCAGCGGGGCGTACAGCTGGGGCTGACCACTGCGGGGGTGCGGGCGTTGTTCGGGATGCCGGCCGCGGCGTGGCACGGCGAGCTCCTCGCCCTCGACGAGGTTGCGGCACCTGGCGGCGTACGTCATCTTCCGGAGCGGCTGGCCGAGGCCGATTCGCGGCAGTGGGCGCGGTTGGTCGTGAACAGCCTGGTCGAGGCGTTGGCCCGCCAGGGCGAGCCCGGTCCGAGGGCAGAAGTGGGGCGCGCGCTGGCGTTGCTGACCGGGGGAGCGGGCGTGCAAGAGGTGGCCGACGATGTCGGTTACAGCCGCCGGAGGATCAGCGACCTGGTACGCGCCGAGACCGGGGTGGCGCCGAAGCAGTTCCAGCGGCTGGCGCGCTTCGACCGTTCCCGCGGCCTCGTCGGCCGGATGCCGCTGGCTCGGGCGGCGACAGTCTGCGGGTACGCCGACCAGGCGCACCTGACACGTGAGTGGCAGGAGTTCGGTGGCTGTACGCCGACGACCTGGCTGCGTGAGGAGTTCCCATTCGTTCAAGACCTGGCCGACGCCTAGGCGGTTGACTCGGATGCATGAGCACTGAGCAGAAGAACGATGTAGCGAAGATCAAGTACTGGCAGTCGATGGCGTTCGAGGACGCCGAGGCGATGATGACGTGGCTGAGCGCAATCGGCTTCGTCGAGCACGCCACCTACCGCGAGGGCGGCATCGTGCACCACGCGGAATGGCTCTGGCCCGGCGGGGGAGGGCTGATGTTCGGACAGGTACGCGAGGACGGGGGCATCAAGAACGTCGGTGTCTCCTCCGCCTACCTCGTCACCGACGATCCTGACGCCGTCTTCGACAAGGCGGTCGCCGCCGGAGCCACTGTGGGCCGGCCGATGGTCGACCAGGACTACGGCGGCCGGGGCGGCACGGTCACCGACCCGGAGGGCAACTCCTGGTCCATCGGCAGCTACCAGCCTTCGTGATCGCCAGGCGATATCGCACACCCTGGTCGCCGATCGCGATAGCGCACCACAGGCGCTGAGACGAGGAGGGTCCGGCGGCACCGACCCTTTAGCCTTGGAGGCATGACACAGACCGGGGAAGCAGGGGGAGGGCTGTCGACTCTGACCGGCCCGGTCGAGATCGTCGGTGTCGGCCTGCTCGGCACCTCGGTCGCGCTCGCCTGCGCCGCCGCAGGCCTCGACGTCCTCCTGAGCGACTCGGTCGCCAGTCACGTACGCACCGCGACCGGCCTCGGGGCCGGCCGCCGCCGCAAGCCGGGCGACACGCCGCAGCTGGTCGTCGTTGCGGTCCCGCCCGCCCACCTCGGCGAGGTGATCACCCGCGCGCTCGCCGACAGCCCCGACGCCGTCGTGACCGATGTCGGCAGCGTGAAGGCGTCGCCGCTGGCCTACGTGCGCGAGCACGGCCCCGGCGACGTACGCCGCTACGTCGGCGGGCACCCGATGGCCGGCAGCGAGCGCTCCGGGCCGCTGGCAGCGACCGCGACCCTGTTCGAGGGGCGGCCCTGGGCGGTCACGCCGCACGCGGAGGCCGATCCCGAGGGGACCGAGCTCGTCGGCGAGCTCGCCACGCTGTGCGGCGCCGTTCCAATCACCCTCAGCCCGGAGGACCACGACCAGGCCGTCGCCCGCACCTCCCACGTCCCGCACCTGATGGCCGCCCTCGTGGCCGGCCGGCTCGCGGTGGCACCGGAGGGACACCTCGGCCTCAGCGGCCAAGGGGTACGCGACGTGACCCGCGTCGCCGCCGGCGACCCGAGCCTCTACGGCCAGATCGTGGCCGGCAACGCCCGCGCGGTGACCGATCTGCTCACCGAGGTGCGCGCCCAGCTCGACGAGATGATCGCGGCGGTCGGCACCGGTGACGCGGCCGCTCTGGACGTACTTCTCAAGGAGGGGCAGGCCGGCACCCGGGCCATCCCCGGCAAGCACGGCCGGCCGCAGACCGCGCAGGCGACCATCTACGTCACGGTGCCCGACGAGCCCGGCAACCTGGCCCGTCTCTTCGCCGACGCGGGGGAGAGCGGCGTCAACATCGAGGACGTACGCATCGACCACGACCCCGGCCGCCCGGTCGGTGTCATGGAGCTGATCGTGGCCGCCGACGCGGCCGACCGGATGCAGACGGTTCTGGAGTCCCGGGGTTGGGTCGCTCACAGGTAGGCTCCCGCCCGTGAGCAGCAGCAATCCCACCACTGACCCCGCACGCATCGTCATCGCCGTCGACGGCACCTCCGGCTCCGGAAAGTCGAGTACCTCGCGCGGCGTCGCCGACCGCCTGGGCATGCGCTTCCTCGACACCGGTGCGATGTACCGGGCGATGACCTGGTGGATGCTCAGCAACGACATCGACGTGCACGATGCTGACGCGATCGCCGCCGCGGCAGGCAAGCCGGTGATCACCTCCGGCACCGACCCGCTCGGCCCGACGATCGCCCTCGACGGGGCCGACGTCTCGGTCGAGATCCGCAGCGACAAGGTCAACGCGGCCGTCTCCCCGGTCGCCACTGTCCCCGAGGTTCGCGCCCGCCTGATCGCGCTCCAGCAGCAGGAGATCCGGGATGCGCTCGCCGCCGGCTCCGGCATCGTGGTCGAGGGCCGTGACATCGGCACCGCGGTCTGGCCCCAGGCCGACCTGAAGCTCTACGTCACCGCCGACCCCGCCGCCCGCGCCGCGCGACGCGCGGCCGAGGAGGGGGGCACCGACGCGGAGGCCGTCCGCGCGTCGCTCGAGAACCGCGACAAGATCGACTCCACCAAGGGCGGTGCGGTGGTGCCGGAGGGCGCCACCCACCTGGACACGACGCCCTACACGCTTGAGGAGGTCATCGACCTCGTCGTCGACCTCGCCGAGAAGGCGGGGGAGTGAGCGCGAGCCCGCACGCGGGTACGCCCCGCACCGAGCTTCCCCGCACCGACGGGGTCCCGCATCCGAGCCGGTGGGCGCTCTACCACATCAACGTCTACGCCCGGCGGCTGATCCGGCGCCGCTTCGACGTGCGGCTGCACGAGACCGCCAACATCCCGGCGACCGGGCCGGTCGTCTTCGCCTCCAACCACATCGGCATCATCGACGGTCCGCTGCTGGCGATCTTCACGCCGCGTCCGGTGCACGCGCTGACCAAGCTCGAGATGTTCGAGCACTGGTTCCTCGGGCCGTTCCTGCGCTGGGCCGGCCAGATCCCGCTCTACCGGTTCGGCAGCGACCCGGCAGCGGTGAAGATGGCGCTGCGGGTGCTGCGCGAGGGCAACGCCATGGGCATCTATCCCGAGGGCACCCGCGGCGCGGGCGACCTGTCCCACTTCAACCGCGGCGCCGCCTATCTCGCCCTCGCGTCGGGTGCCCCGGTGGTGCCGGTGACGATGCTCGGCAGCCGCGATCCGGGTGGCGGGATCTCGTCGCTGCCGCACAAAGGTGCTCGGATCGACATCGTCTATGGTGAGCCTTTCCACGTCGAGCGCGTAGGCTGGCCGCGTACCAGGGAACAAGTCGGGCATGTCTCGGGTTTGCTCCAGAAGCACATGCAGGTCCAACAGGACCATGCCTTGGCGTTGACCGGTCGCGAACTGCCCGGTCCGCTACCTAGCGAGGAGAACAATGACTGACCCCGACGTTCCCGTCTCGATCTATCCAGCCGAGGACGTACGAAACCTGACCGAGACCGACGAGACGGCCCCGGAGGGGCCTCTGCCGGTGCTGGCGGTCGTCGGCCGCCCGAACGTCGGGAAGTCGACCCTGGTCAACCGGATCATCGGTCGTCGCGAGGCCGTCGTCCAGGACGTACCCGGAGTGACCCGCGACCGCGTCTCCTACGACGCCGACTGGAACGGCAAGGCGTTCACGCTGGTCGACACCGGCGGCTGGGACCCCGACGCCCAGGGCCTGGCCGAGCGGATCGCCGCCCAGGCCGAGATCGCGGTCTCCCTGGCCGACGCCGTCCTCTTCGTGGTCGACGCGACCGTCGGCATCACCGACGCCGACGAGGCAGTCGTACGCATCCTGCGCAAGTCCGGCAAGCCGGTCATCCTGGCCGCCAACAAGGTCGACGACCTGCGCACCGAGGCCGAGGCCGCAGCGCTGTGGAACCTCGGGCTCGGTGAGCCCTGGGCGGTCTCCGCACTCCACGGCCGCGGCTCGGGCGACATGCTCGACGCGATCCTCGCGGTGCTCCCCGACCCGCCGCCGCTTCCCGAGGGCACCGAGATCGGTGGTCCGCGCCGGATCGCGCTGGTCGGCAAGCCCAACGTCGGCAAGTCGAGCCTGCTGAACAAGCTGGCCCAGGAGGAGCGGGCGGTCGTCGACAACGTCGCCGGCACCACCGTCGACCCGGTCGACGAGCTGATCGAGCTCGGCGGCCGCGAGTGGCGCTTCATCGACACCGCCGGGATCCGCAAGCGGGTCAAGGAGGCCTCGGGCCACGAGTACTACGCCTCTCTGCGCACCACCACCGCCATCGACCGTGCCGAGGTGGCCGTGCTCGTCCTGGACGGTGGGGAGAAGATCTCCGAACAGGACATCCGCATCCTGCAGACCGTCCGCGAGGCCGGCCGGGCGCTGGTGATCGCGTTCAACAAGTGGGACCTCGTCGACGAGGACCGTCGCTGGCAGCTTGACCGCGAGATCGAGCGCGATCTCGTCCAGGTGCAGTGGGCCCCGCGGATCAACATCACCGCCCGCACCGGCTGGCACGTCGACCGCCTGGTCCCGGCTCTCGACAAGGCCCTCGAGGGCTGGGAGACCCGGATCGGCACCGGCGCGCTCAACTCCTTCCTCGGTCGCCTCGTCGCCGAGCACCCGCACCCGGTCCGGTCCGGCAAGCAGGCGAAGATCCTCTTCGCCACCCAGCCCTCCACCGCGCCGCCGACGTTCGTCCTGTTCACCAGCGGCAAGCTCGACGCCTCCTACGAGCGCTACATCGAGCGTCGCCTGCGTGAGGAGTTCGGCTTCGCCGGCACCCCGATCGTGCTCCAGCAGCGGGTCCGGGAGAAGCGCAAGCGCTAGCAGTGCAACGAGCAGGCCCGCAGGTCACCGATGGTGACCTGCGGGCCTGCTCCACGTTTGTGGGGTAGACGGCTAGGCGGCTGAGCCGTCCGCGGCGTCCCGAACGGGCTTGACCTCGAGGCGCTCGAGCACGCCCTGGTAGAGCTTGGTCAGGGCGGCGACCTCCTCGGGCGTGAACGCGTCGAACATGACCTGGCGGATCAGCTTCACGTGCTCAGGGGCGGCGGCCTCGATGGCCTCGAGCCCGGCCGGGGTGAGGTCGACGAAGGCACCACGCCGGTCGTCGAGGCACTCGCGACGCTCGACGAGGCCGCGCGCGGCCATCCGCATCACCTGGCGCGAGAGCCGGCTCTTCTCCCACTGCAGCTTGTCGCCGAGCTCGTACATCCGCAGCGAGCGGTCGGGGACGTCGGTCAGGTTGACCAGGACGTCGTAGTCGGCGAGGGAGAGGCCGTTCTTGGCTTGGAGGTCGCGGTTCATCCGCGAGGTGAGCTGTGCGTTGACGGCGAGCCAGGAGCGCCACGCGACCTGTTCGTCGTTACTGAGCCACTTGACCTCATCCATAAGGCACACCTTACCGAGTCGGAACTTGTGCTTTCAGCACCGGCGCCCACTACCGGCAACTGTTGACGCAGAAACTAGACTGGATCTGAAACGTTATGGCTGAGGAGAGCACGATGAGCATCGACATGGACTTCATCACGAAGGACCGTGAGCGGATCAAGAAGGAGTACCTCCGGGAGGAGGGCCTCCGCCCGGCCAGCACGGCCCGCGGCATCCACCACACCGCGCTGCTCTCCTCGGACGTACGTAGGTCGATCGACTTCTACCAGGGGCTCCTGGAGTTCCCGCTGACCGAGATCTTCGAGAACCGCGACTACGCCGGCTCCGACCATTTCTTCTTCGACGTCGGGGCGGGCAACCTGCTGGCCTTCTTCACCCTTCCCGGGCTCGACCTGGGCCCGTACGCCGAGGTGTTCGGCGGCCTGCACCACATCGCGATCTCAGTGACCGCGGAGAAGTGGGACTACCTGCGCGCCAAGCTCGATGACGCGGGCATCGACTACATGGTCGAGTCCAAGTCGTCGATCTACTTCAAGGGGCCCGACGGCGAGCGCCTCGAGCTCCTCGCCGACCCGCTGGGGGAGATGTACGGCACCAAGGTGCTCTGAGACCCGGCGCAGCCGGGACGGGTCGTCTGCCCGTCCCCGCCGCGCTCAGGGACGATCGAACGGGTCCTCGGGCACCTCGAGCTCGAGCTGCTCTGCGTAGACCTGCTCCTCGGCCCGCCGGTCGGCCAGCCACGCTGTCAGCGCCACGACGACCAGCTGCGAGCGGGACTCCGCGGCCATCTCGTGGACCATGGCATCCAGCACGTCGACGTTCGTCGCCAGCAGACGCAGGGGCATCGTGACGTACGGGTCCTCGAGGCGCTTCGGCTGCGGGACGGTGCGCATGAAGGTGCCGTCGGAGACGGGCCTGGTCTTCTCGCGCAGCGCTGCCTGGTGGGCACGCAGGAGGACCGGCAGCCGGGGGCGGGTCGCCGCGACGGCGTCGAGCATGACGTCGACCAGCGAGCGCGGGACCTCCTGGCTGTAGGTCTTCCACTGCGCCGCCAGGGATGCCGGTACGGAGAGGCTGATCGCCTGCACCGGCATGCCCTGGCGCCGCCCGGCGCCCTCCCGCTTCGATTTGGTGCGATGGGCAGGGGTGCCCTTGCGGGAGATCGGGTCGAGCTTGCTGGTGGGTGCTGTGTTGCCCGGGGCTGTGTTGTCAGCAAGGGGGAAGTCCGACACGGTGAGCTCCTGTGGTGGGTGTGATCCATGTGTCAGGAGTGATTGTGTCGGACAGCACCGACAGTTTCGCCAGGGCGGGTGTCAGATGACCAGGCTGAGCGCCAGCACGAACACCAGACCGGACACGGAGAGCACCGTCTCCATCAGCGACCAGGACTTGATCGTCTGGACGACGTCGAGGCCGAAGTACTCCTTGACCAGCCAGAATCCGGCGTCGTTGACGTGGGAGAAGAACACCGAGCCGGCGCCGACGGCGAGCACGACGAGCGAGACCTCGGCGGCCGGCATGTTGGCGACCAGGTCGACCACCAGCGACGAGGCGGTGATGGTGGCGACGGTCGCGGAGCCGGTGGCGAGGCGGATGAGGACTGCGAGCACCCAGGCCAGCACGATCGCGGACACGCCGGAGCCCTGGGCCCAATCGGCGAGCTGGGTGCCGATGCCGGTGTCGATCAGCGACTGCTTGAACCCACCGCCGGCGGCGACGATGAGCAGGATGCCCGCGATCGGCGGCAGCGACAGCTCGACGGTCTTCGCGATCTGGCGGCGGTCCATCCCGGACCCGCGGCCGAGCGTGAACATGGCGACGATGACCGCGATGGTCAGCGCCACGAGCGGGTAGCCGATCACGTCGAAGACCTGCTGGACCTGGTTCTCGGGGTCGTTGATGGCGATGTCGACGATCGCCTTGGCGAGCATCAGCACGAGCGGCAGCAGGACGCTGAACAGGGTGACGCCGAAGGAGGGGCGACGGGTGTCGCCTTCTGGGTTGTTCACCGGAGTGGCGTCGAAGGTGTGCGGCGCGTCGACGACGACCCAGCGGCCCGCGAGTCGGCCGAACAGCGGCCCGCTGACGACGATGACCGGGATGGCAACCAGTACGCCGAGCGCGAGCGTCGTGCCCAGGTCGGCTTGGAGCGCACCGATCGCGGCCAGCGGACCCGGGTGCGGCGGCACCAGGCCGTGCATCGCCGAGAGGCCCGCCAGGGTGGGGATGCCGACGGTGATCAGCGAGACCTGAGCGCGACGGGCGACCAGGTAGATGACCGGCATCAGCAGCACCAGGCCGATCTCGAAGAACATCGGCAGGCCGATGATCGCGCCGACGAGCGCCATCGCCCACGGCAGCGTACGCACCGAGGACCTGCCCACGATCGTGTCGACGATCTGGTCGGCGCCGCCAGAGTCGGAGAGGAGCTTGGCGAACATCGCGCCCAGCGCGATCAGCAGGCCGACGCTGGTGGCGGTCGCGCCGAAGCCTTCGCCGAAGGAGGTGATCACGTCCATCACGTTGCGTCCCGCGAGCACGCCGACCGCGACGCCGCCGAGCAGGAGCGCGAGGAAGGGGTGCAGCTTCACGTAGGTGATGAGGACGACGATCAGGGCGATCGAGGCCAGTGCGGCGGCGAGGAGTACGCCTCCTGATGCGACCGGTGCGACCGGCTCGGTCGCGGCGGCGAGGATGTTCATGCGGACTCCCTGGTCAGGTTCGAGGTCGGGTTGATGGTGGTGAGGTAGCGATCGACGATCGCGTCGATGTCCTGGTCGATGTCGATGGTCGTGCCCTGCTCGTCGGGAGCGAGGGGCTCGAGCGTCGCGAACTGCGAGCGCAGCAGCGACGGCGGCATGAAGTGCCCCGCGCGGGCGGCCAGGCGCGCTTCGACCACCTCCGGGGTGCCGCTGAGGTGGAGGAGCCGGAGGCCGCTGGCGTGACTGTGGAGCAGATCGCGGTAGCTGCGCTTGAGCGCCGAGCAGCTCAGCACCGCCCCGGTCTGCTCGTGCTCGGCGAGCCAGCCGCCGAGCGTCTCCAGCCACGGTTGCCGGTCGTGATCGTTCAGCGCACGACCCGAGGCCATCTTCGCGATGTTCTCCGGCGGGTGGAAGTCGTCGGCGTCGGCGAAGGGGACCCGGAGGCGCTGCGCGATCGCAGCGCCGACGGTCGACTTGCCGGAGCCGGAGACTCCCATGACGACGAGGAGGGGGTTCTGTGTCACGCGTCACAGGGTGCATCAAAAGGCATCCGTTTGGCAAGGCGGGGTGTCATAAAGGATTCTGATTAAGTCGCGCTGGGATTGTGCGACGATGCCGCAGTGACGACTTCCAGCGGTGAGGCAGTAAATCGACTGCACCAGAGCGTCCGAGACGCGCTCGGACGCAGGATCGTCTCCGCCGAGCTGCCGCCAGGGGCCGTTCTCACGCTGGAGGGGATCCAGGCGACGTACGACGTCTCGCGCCCGGTCGCGCGGGAGGCGGTGCGTGTCCTCCAAGCGATGGGCATGGTCACCACACGGCGGCGTGTCGGCATCACCGTTTCCCCGCGGCAGGAGTGGAACGTCTTCGATCCGCTGGTCATCCGCTGGCGGCTCGATGGCGACGGCCGGCGCGAGCAGCTGCTGTCGCTCTCCGAGCTGCGTCTCGGGTTCGAGCCGATCGCGGCGCGGCTCGCCGCCGAGCGGGCCGAGCCGCAGCACCATGGCGACCTCGCCCGATCCGTGGCCGA
The DNA here is from genome assembly GCF_040302165.1 of Nocardioides sp. NPDC127503. Taxonomy (NCBI): domain Bacteria; kingdom Bacillati; phylum Actinomycetota; class Actinomycetes; order Propionibacteriales; family Nocardioidaceae; genus Nocardioides; species Nocardioides sp. NPDC127503. Next base: position 349,549 of record NZ_JBEORH010000001.1, read on the forward strand.
CATGGTCGTCCACGCCGCCGCCGGTGACCTGGAGGCCTATCTCGAGGCCGACACGACCTTCCATCGCGTCCTGCTCAACGCCTGCGGCAACGACATGCTCGCCGCGTTCGGTGACCTCGTCGCCGAGCTCCTCGCGGGACGTACGCACCACCACCTGATGCCCGATAAACCGAACCCGACCGCCATCGAGCTGCACGAGAAGGTGGCGATCGCGGTGCGCAACGGCGACCCGGCAGGAGCCGAGGAGGCCATGCGCGCCATCATCGACGAAGCCGCCGAGGCCCTCGCCTCCGCCGACGACCCGCCGGACGGGGATACCGATTGGTGAGCGCGCGAAGCCGTGCGGTAATGTTCGGATCGCTTCGAGCGGAGAAATCCACTCGCAGTTTCGGGCTGTGGCGCAGCTTGGTAGCGCACTTGACTGGGGGTCAAGGGGCCGCAGGTTCAAATCCTGTCAGCCCGACCGAAACAAACTGGCTCTGACCTGGGTAAACCGGTCAGAGCCAGTTTTGCGTTTTGGTCATTGCGCCGAAATTGCGCCGAACCGGAATTCTTAGCGCGGGCGTCTCGAATCCTGGGATCCGCAGGCTCTGGGGACAGGGCTGGTCGGCTCAGGAGGTCTTGTCGCACCTGTTGGTGTCTACCTGATGCCATCCAGGAGTTGAATGCGTCATGCCCCAGCCAAACGTTCACTGGCTAACCGCCCGCCAAGTCGCGGAGCACTATGCAGTGTCACTGCGCACCGTCGACCGGTGGGCCGAGCGGGGCGTCCTCCGTGCTTATCGGATCGGGTCGGTGCGCCGGTTCAAGGCAACGGAAGTTGTGGCGCTGCCACGACGTCAGGCGGCTGTGCGGTGATCCGACAGGGCCCTGGGCTCGCGGTCATGAGAAGGGTTCGCGAGCACAGGGCGACGAACGCAACTTCAGGCACACTCTTGCTGGCTGCGGTGACGTTTGTTCTTTGGACCAACATGGAATGATGTCGGCCTCAGTGCATCTGCAAGCGACTCTCCGTAACTCCCGCCTTGCTGCGGAGCTGGTAGCAAGCGTGAGATGATGTGCGCTCCCACTTCTAAAGACCACGTGCCCGACCGACGCGGTGGAGCATGTCGTGCGCCTCGACCACTGCCTCCGCTCCTTCGTTAAGGAGTTTCCGGGCCGACTCCCACTCCGATTGTCCACCGTCTCGATACTGGGACTCGTTCAGTCGCGCGAGATCGTCGTCGTGTTCCGTCACGTGAGACTCGCCCGCCGCATCGGACATGAAGGTCTGACACGCGCTCTGGAGGGCACTCCGTGCCTGGTCGACGTCGGCGTCGTCGAAGAAGACGCCCAACTCCCACAAGTGCGCAAAGCGGGCGGAGCTGCTTGAGGTACAGGTTCTTGCCGAGTTCACGGAGCGCCTCGCGGCGTTCCCATCCGGACGTCCCGGAGATCCGAGCCGGCCGACCGTCGAGCAGGGCCTGTCACGGCAGGCGAGAGCAGCCGTCCTCGCCCGTGAAGCCGCACCATACCGACTCCTCACAACCAAAGCGTTATACAAACGTAATCTGTGATCTGCGACACTTTACCATGACATCTGTAATGTTCACTGCGCTCGGGTATGAGGCAGCAATCGCAGTCCACGACGCACCCGCCACGGCGCCGAACATTTCCAGCACTTTGATGGCTGGCAGCAGCAAGGCTCCCGGCTCGTGATCGTCGCCTGCACAACCCGCATCGCGGCGCTTGCGTAGCCCCGCTCATCACACTGAAGGAGTTCTGCCAGATGTTCAGTGACGTTTTCAAGGCGACCCCAAAGGGGGCGCCGACCGCGACAGCGGGCGAATTACCCGAGAGGCTGCAAGGCAACATGGGGACGGTCCAACTCGTCTGCCTAGTCCTGGCGTTCAATGCGCCGCTCGCGCTAATGGTCGCGTCGGTTCCGCTGGTCATCGGCTACGGAACCGGGCTGGGTACCCCGCTTCTATTCGTTCTCATGGGGGCCCTGTTTGCGATCTTCGCCATCGGTTTCACTGCCATGTCGCGGGTGATTCCCCGCGCCGGCGCGCTCTACACCTTCGTCACCGCGGGACTTGGTCGCCCGATCGGGTTGGGAGCGTCCTTCCTGGCCCTTGTTGTCTACACGTCCGGCGGCCTCTACGGACTGCTGTTCGTGGGTCCCACTGTCGAGTCTATGGTTGTCAACACCTTCAATGGTCCTGACCTGCCTTGGTGGCTGTACTGCCTCATCTTCGCCACAATCGTGGGCGTTCTGTGCTATCTGAACGTCGATGTATCCGCGCGCGTGATCGGCGTCCTCCTGTTCCTCGAAGTCGGTGTGTTGGTCGTGTACTACGGTTTCGTCCTCGCCAGAGGTGGCGCGGTAGGGGAGCTGCACCCACCGTCGCTAGATCCCGGGCTGCTAACTTCTGGCGGATTCGCCATCGGAGTCCTCTTCGCGATGATCGCGTTCGTGGGTTTCGAGACGACTGCCATTTTCCGCGATGAGGTGCGCGACTCGACCAAGGTGGTGTCACGAGCGACGTACCTTTCCATCGCCAGCCTCACGGTCATCTATGCGGTCGGGTCCTGGCTGTTGATCGAGGGCGTCGGCAGGGACGCAGCCTTGGACACTATAGCCACTTCGCCTGGGACAGCATTTCTTGACAATGCCCAACTGATGATGGGCAAGTTCGGTTACGACCTCATTAACATCCTGTTTGTCACAAGCAGTCTCGCGACATTGGTTACGCTGCAGAACGTTATCAGCCGGTATTTGTTCAATCTGGGTAGCGATGGCGTCTTGCCGCGATTGATCGGCGTGCCACACCGCCACTTCGGCTCGCCCCACCGCGCCAGCCTGCTATTGAGCATCATCAGTTTCGGATTCATCATCGTCACCGCAGTGGCAGGTGAGGACCCGATCGTCGTGTTCACCAAGATGGCGGGCGCTACGGGCTATGCACTCCTGGCCCTGTACGCGCTGGCAGGTGTCGCCATAGCGGCATATCTGCTTCGTAACCGGTCGGAGGGGATGAACGTATGGCAGCGCGCGATCGCTCCAGTGATCGCTGCCGTCGGGATGATTGCGATTTTGATTGTGGGCACGAAGAACCTCGACCTGATGAGCGGATCGAGGACGTTGTCCGTCATCGCTATCGGCGTCGTGGTCGTATCCGTGTCACTCGCCGTTGTTGTCGCGATGACCCTCCGCTCGACGCGTCCAGAAGTGTATGAGCGTATCGGTACTGAGTACTGAGCCAATGAGCTACCGCGATGCTCGGCGGGTCGAACGACGATTCGGCCCGCCGGGCATCGTCCCCTTTTCACTGCCTGGACGAGGTCCAGAGCTACACCTCGCAAGGATCCGCCACTTGGGAAAGCGTTGCACGGTGGGTGTCGCCTTCACGCGAGGCGCCTGTCACGGCGGGCGTCTCACTCTCATCGGTGGCTTGCCGTTGGGACGACGGAACTCGTCAAGACGTCTGCCGACTCGATCGCGGGCTTTCCATCACGAGTACGTCCGGAACGCCGGCGCGTACCAGTTCCCGTGCCGCCACGAGCCCAGAGATCCCTGTGGCAACCACAACGACCGCGCACGAGGAATGCAGAACAGTGGGGGAGCGTGCGATTGACATGATTCTCCGTCGGTTGTAGAACGAGCAGTTCGGACACGCTGGCGGCAACTCGGGATCATGCAACCGCGTTCCTATACCAATGTAATGCAGATTGCCCGGCGCGGAAGCCGCTCAGGATCGATCGATCTGACGGCACTTGGGCTGGTCGTTCGGACCTGGAGCGCCATACTGATGCCCTCGGCTAGTGTGTGGCGCCGAACTCGATCAGCAACACACCAAGGACGATCAAGGTGATGCCGCCGGCCATCAATCGGGTGAACGGCTCCTTGAACAGCACGCGAGAGGCCAAGGCGGTGACGGCAACACCGGCGGCTGCCCAGATGCCATAGGCAACGCCGAGCCCCATGCCGCCTGCCAGGGCGAGGGACAGGAACGCGAATGCGAGCACGTACCCGGCTGTCGTGGCTATGTACCAAGTGCTGCGACCCGTGGACGCCACTTTGAGCGTAAGGGTGGCTCCGACCTCGGAAAGGATCGCGCTAGCCAAGAACAGGTACACCATCACGCGACCTCCTGCTCACGACCACGGCATTCCGGCGACTCGGTCGAGGCTGCTCTCTGTGAGCCCAGCTCAACGGTGACCACGCCGGCGATGACCAGTGCGATCCCGAGCCCCATCACTCCGCTAAGCGCTTCGTCGTAGATGATGGCCGAGAGCGTTGCGGTCGCAGCGACACCGAGGGCTCCCCAGATGCCGTAGGCGACGCCCAGACCCATTCCGGCCTTCAGTGTGCCGGCCATGAGCGCGAACGATGCGGTGTAGCCGCTGATGACCACTGCGTAAAACACGGGATAGTCCAGTGCGGCTTTGAGTGCGAGAGACGCAGCAACCTCGGTGCCGATCGCGCCGGACAACAAGTACCATTTCTTCACTTTTCAGCCTCCTTGAGAGGGTTGTATGCTGCCGAGAGGACTTCCTCGCGGTCTTTCGTTCGGAGCGGGAACGCCAGTCGCATCGGCGCACCATGCGCCCTCTGTCAGCAGTCGAACCGACAGGCCGGCGCGGAGACCACTGTCAAGGTCGTTGGCGCCTGTCAGCCGCCCTTCAAATCGTTCGGCCCACAGTTGAGTGAGGAATTCCTGGTGGCGCGGATCTGTGAAGATCGCCTGGTCGGCGCGGTCGAACTCGCTGTGCATGGCCCATACGAGCTAGGCCTCGATGCGCTTCTCGGGGCTGGCTGATGCGAGGGGTTCGTCGAGGCAGTCCTCGGGGTGTTGCTCGTAAGAGTCGATGAGGTGCCCGATGCCGGCAGAACGAGCTTCTCTTTGGTCGGGAAGTGGTGTATCAAGTTTGGCCTGATCACGCCAACCTCCTTCGCTACCCACAAGACCGCCCGTCCCGGTCGTCGCGATCGAGTCCAAGTGAGAGTGCGGCCGGCGCGCAGCATGTCGAGGGCGCCCTCAAGTGCGGTGGTCTGGTGTCTGCCATCCGCCAACCAACCTTCCTGAAGGTAAGACACCGAAACTGGAACTGCCGGTGATGTCCAAGTTCTCGTCCTGGATCGGCTCGTTGGGGCGATGTGGTCGACCGCGCCGCGCAAAACCCTTGACGACGTCGAACATTACTAGTGTAATCTCCTGTCGGGCAAGCGGGGTGGCTTGTTGTCAGGTCAAGAGAACATGACATCCGTAAGGTCAAGCCGACGAGAGGGCCAGATGACCAACGAGCAACAGAAGTATCGAGTCGCCATCGCCGGAGTTGGCGCGCAAGGCGCGCGCATCATCGACCACCTCTGCGAGCTCGGCCACGAACTTGTTGGCGCGGTAGATGTGGGCAATAAGGTGGGTAGGTCACTTCGGTCCTTCACGACTTCTTCGCGCGTACCAGATGTCCGTATCGGCGGCTCCGTATCCGAGCTGTTGACCTTCGACCGCCAGCCCGAGATCGTCGTCCTCGCTGCATCGACCGACGCTCGTTCCCAGTTGGCGTTGGCTGGCGAGATCCTCGATCGCGGAGTCAATGTCATCACCCTCCATCCGGACTTGTTCGCGCGCGACGACTCGTGGGCTCTTGACCTCGAGGCCAAGGCCATCGCTGGCGGGTCGAGCTTCATGGCGAGTGGGGTTCAAGACACCTGGTGGGTTCAGGTTCCAGCTCTTGTTGCCTCCAGCAGCGTTGGGATCCATGCCATCCGGGTGACTAGCACCTTGTCTCTAGCTCAGCTCTCGGGCTCCATCGGTGACGAGATCGGGGTCGGCGTAACTGCCGATGAGTTCGCGCCGTATGCAGACGCGATGATGAAGATGCCTGCGACCCTCGGGGCGCCTCTGCTCGAGGCAGCTAGACGCATAGGAGTCGTGGCTGGCGAGCCGATCCGCGGGGTCACGCCCGTCATAGCTGAGGCCCCGTATGACTGGGAATCCGGTTCTCGAGTCATCCCGATAGATCGTGTCGCTGGTATGCGGGAGAGTTTCGCGTTCGACACCGACAAGGGTGTTCGTTTCGAAGGTGTCATCGAAATCCTCCCCATCGCCGAGGCAGAGACAGCCGATGAGTTACACGTCCTCGGCACCCCCGAGCACCACTTGCGCTACGCGCCGTTCCCCGGTTTCGAGATCACCAACGTTGGTCTGGTGGCCCGGATCCCGGACGTCGTGAATGCGTCCCCAGGTCTGATGTTCTCGGCCGACATGCACGCGGCAACCCCCCAGTTCCCCCGGGCTTAAGTGCCCCGCTTCCAGGAGAGTTCCCATGGCTCGTCGTCAAGCAGTGTTGTCCCTCATCGTCGACTCCTGGGGCGGAATGCACCCCGGAGCTTGGCGGGACCCGGCCGCGCCCGTCGACCCGGCGATGGACTTCGCCTGCGTCAAGCGACTTGTGCAAACGGCAGAGCGGGGCAAACTGCACGCCTTCTTCCTTGCCGACAGCCTGGGCCATGCCCTGGAGCAAGAGTCGGGCCTCCTCTCCAGAACAGCCAGTGTCTCCAGATACGAGCCGTTCACCTTGTGCGCGGCACTGGCTACCGTCACCGATCGGATCGGTCTCGCGCTCACCGCGAGCACGACGTACGCAGAACCGTTCAACATTGCTCGCCTGTTCGCCTCGTTGGATCATCTCTCCGGCGGTCGCGCGGCTTGGAACATCGTGACCTCCACGGCCGAGGCCGGGTCGAACTTCAACAACTTCCTGCTCGAGCGCGAAGAACGCTATGCGCGAGCCGCTGAGTTCTACGACGTGGTTTCAGGTCTGTGGGACAGCCTCGAGGACGACGCCTTTCTGCGCGACAAGGAGAGCGGCCACTTCTTCGACCCCGGCAAGCTTCACGCACTGGGCCACCGTGGAGACTTCTTTTCCGTCGAGGGTCCGCTGAACATCAGTCGGCCGATTCAGGGCCATCCCGTGATCGCGCAGGCCGGCGCGTCGCCCAGCGGGCTCTCCTTCGCTGTCAAGACGGCCGAAGTACTATTCACCCTCGGAGCGGAGCTCAATGCGGCCCGCGGCTTCTATGCTGACGCCAAAGCCAAGGCTGCCGAGCTGGGCCGGGATCCCGATCACATGCTTGTTCTTCCCGCGTTGGACTTGGTCCTCGGCCGGACGCAGTCGGAGGCCGACGATCGCATGGCGCGGTACGACTCGCTGGCTGACCCTTCTATCGGCATTGAGCGGATCAAGGGCCTCACCGGTTTCGATCTCTCGCCCTTTGAACTGGATGGGCCGGTGCCCGACTTCCCGACGAACGAGCACTGGTCGCAAACGATGCAGGAGTACTACCTCAAGTTGGCGCGGGAGCAGTCACTCAGTGTTAGGCAGTTGGCGCAGGTTGCAGTGCGGTTCGGCACGGTGGCCATGACTCCCCAGGGTGCGGCCGACTACATTGAAGAGCACGTCATGACAGAGGCCGCAGACGGCTTCAACCTGGTCTTCGCTGACCATATCCAGTCACTGGAGCTCTTCGTGGACCACGTCGTCCCAGAGCTTCAGCGTCGCGAGGTCTTCCATCGCGACTACGTGGGATCAACGTTGCGGGAAAATCTGGGACTCCCACGCCCGCAGAATCGCTACGAGACCGTGCTCGATCAGTAGACCGCGTCGACGAGTGCTCCATTGGTGGCAGGCACTGGACGGAACTGTAGACACCTGGATCGTCCACACGATGCCCTGATCCGCCATGTTTCTCAACGGCCGAGTGTCCGCGGGGAACACTACGCGTCCTCACATGCGCCATTCGATCGCGCTGAGACTTAGGTGTGTGCGACCTTCTGCTCGCCTTCGTCCGGCTTTAACACGTGCGGCCGGGGTCGCGATGTCGCTGGCTGCGCAGACGAGACTCTCGGCCCAGTCCAGTGCTCTCGATCGCCCCGGCATGAGTGCCGGAGCGAAGAGTGGGCCTGGACCTTCGTCCTTGCGAAACAACAAGGAAACATCGATGATGTTCACTGTGAATACACAGTGATTCACGATAAGAAACGGAGTCGAAGATGGAGACGTTGAAGGAGCTGGCCGAGCAGGCGGGCATCCGGTTCATCCTCGCGCTGTTTGTCGACCTGCGCGGCAAGCCGTGCGCCAAGCTGGTCCCGGTTGAGGCCGTGGACGAGCTCGCGGAGGACGGCGTCGGCTTCGCCGGGTACGCCGTCGGCGCCATCGGCCAGGAACCCAAGGATCCCGACCTGATCGCGATCCCCGACATCACGTCGTTCACACCGATCCCGTTCGTCAAGGAGGGGCTGGCGCTCGTCCACTGCGACCCCCACGTCAACGGCAGGCCGTGGCCGTACGCACCGCGAGTGATCCTGAAGTCCGTCATCGCCAAGGCCGCGGCCATGGGCTTCCAGCCCTGGGTCGGCGCCGAGGTCGAGTACTTTCTCGTCCAGCGCAACGAGGACGGCTCGCTCCGCACGGCCGACGCCGCCGACGACGCTGACCAGCCGTGCTACGACGCCCGCGGCGTCTTCCGGATGTATGACCACCTCACCTCGATCTCCACCGCGATGAACGATCTCGGCTGGGGCAACTACGCCAACGACCACGAGGACGGCAACGGGCAGTTCGAGCAGAACTTCGCGTACGCGGACGCATTGACCACGGCCGACCGGGTCGTCACGCTGCGCTACCTGCTCTCCGTCATGGCCGCCGATCGCGGCATGGTCGCGACCTTCATGCCGAAGCCCTTCGGGGACCGGACTGGCAGCGGATTGCACCTCCACCTCTCGCTGACCTCCCAGGACACGGCGGTCTTCCCCGGGGAGGACGAGTCCGGGCTCGGATTGTCGCCGACGGCGTACTCCTTCGTCGGGGGGATCCTCGAGCACGCCCAGGCGCTGCAGGGGCTGATCGCGCCGACCGTGAACTCCTACAAGCGCACCGGCGCAGTCGCCACGGCCTCGGGCGCCTCGTGGGCGCCGCGCACCCCGACGTACGGAGGCAACGACCGTACGCACTACATCCGGGTGCCCGACAACCAGCGGATCGAGATGCGCGGGGGCGACGCTGCGGCGAACCCGTATCTCGCCGTCGCCGGAGCCCTCGGTGCCGGGCTCGACGGGATCGAGCGCGGCGTGCATCCGGGGCCGATCGGTAGCGGTCCGGCCGGCGAACTGCCCGACACGTTGCTGCAGGCCATCGACCTGATGGTCGCCGACCCGGTGGTCTGCGGGGTGCTCGACGCGGTCGGCCCCGGGGTCGCCGACTACTTCGCCGACCTGAAACGGGCCGAGTTCCGCGAATACCACGCTGCGGTCAGCGCGTGGGAGATCGACCGCTACCTCACCGCCTTCTGACACGAGCTGACACGAGAGGAACTGACCACGATGTGTGGAATCGTCGGGTTGCACCTGCGCAACCCCGAGCTCTACCCCCGGCTGGGGGAGATGCTCGCCGACATGCTGGGTGAGATGCAGGACCGCGGCGCCGACTCCGCCGGTGTTGCCGTCTACGGAGACCCGACCTGGACCCCCGCGGGTCACGGCGCGGTCTCGCTGCTCGAGCTCGATCTGCCCGCCGCCGAGGTCGCCACCGCGATCGGTACGTCGCTGGGCAGCCTGGTCGACGTACGTCTGCTCGACGCGACCCTCCTGGTGACCGCGCCGGTCACCTCCGAGGCCCTGCTCGCTGCCGCACGGTCCGCCTTCCCCGACGCGCTCGTCGCCGGGTTCGGTGTCGATCTCGCCGTGCTCAAGGGTGTCGGTGCGCCGCGCGACCTGGCTCGCGACTGGTGCCTGGCCGGCGCCCAGGGGTGGCAGGGTGTCGGTCACACCCGGATGGCCACCGAGTCGGCGGTGACGCCCAGCGGGGCGCATCCGTACGCGGTCGGCCCGGAGCAGTGCCTGGTGCACAACGGATCGTTCTCGAACCACGCGACCATACGGCGCGAGCTGCGCGCCGCGGGCATCGAGTTCGACAGCGAGAACGACACCGAGGTGGGCGCTCGCTTCGTTGCGAAGGCGCTGGCCGACAGCAAGGATGTCGAGGTTGCGCTGAAGGAGCTGTGCGCGACCTTCGACGGCTTCTACACGTTGCTGGTGTCGAACCGCGACTCCTTCGCGGTCGTACGCGACACGATCGCGTGCAAGCCAGCGGTCATCGCCGAGACAGACGACTGGGTGGCGATGGCGAGCGAGTACCGCGCGCTCGCGGGGCTGCCCGGTGTGGAGAACGCCCGTATCTGGGAACCCGAGCCCGAGGTGGTGTACGCATGGACCCGCTGATCTTCGACCTCTCGGCCACGCCGTTGCGCGAGGTCAACGCCGCCCTGCACGCGGCCGATCTCGACGGGGAGATCGTCATCGACAAGCCGGCGGGGGCGCACAGCGTCGCCGTCGGCCTCGACGCCCCGGTGAAGGTGAGCGTCGAGGGCCACGTCGGCTATTACGCCGCCGGGATGAACCAGCAGGCCGAGGTCGTCATCGCCGGCAACGCCGGCACCGGCGTCGCTGAGAACATGATGAGCGGAACGGTCGTGGTGCGCGGCAGCGCCTCGCAGTCCGCGGGCGCCACCGCCCATGGGGGTCTGCTCGTCATCGAGGGGGATGCCGCCGCCCGGTGCGGCATCTCGATGAAGGGCGTCGACATCGTGGTCGGCGGCAACGTCGGTCACAGCTCCGCGTTCATGGCGCAGGCCGGACGGTTAGTTGTCCGAGGCGATGCCGGCGAGGGCCTGGGCGACTCGATCTACGAGACCCGGATCTACGTACGCGGAACCGTCGCGTCCCTCGGGGCCGACTGCGTGGCCAAGGAAATGAGGGCCGAGCACGTCGAGGAGCTCGCCGGGCTGCTCAAGGCGGCCGGCTTCGAGGGCGACGACCTCTCGGCGTACACGCGCTATGGGTCGGCGCGCTCGCTCTACCACTTCCACGTCGACAACACGGGGGCCTACTGATGACTACCAGGAACTGGGGGCTGCGCGAGTCGGCCACCTTCGACCGGCAGACCATCGCCGCCATCCAGCGGGCCGCCGAGACCGGCATCTACGACATCCGCGGCGGGGGCGCCAAGCGGGCTCTTCCGCACTTCGATGACCTGCTCTTCCTCGGCGCCTCGATGTCGCGCTACCCGCTCGAGGGCTACCGCGAGCGCTGCGACACCGACGTCATCCTCGGCTCGCGCTTCGCGAAGTTCCCGCTGCACCTGGCCACCCCGGTGACCATCGCGGGCATGTCGTTCGGTGCGCTGAGCGGTCGTGCGAAGGAGGCGCTGGGCCGTGGTGCGTCGGAGGTCGGCACGTCGACGACGACCGGGGACGGCGGCATGACCCCCGAGGAGCGCGGCCAGTCCAAGCACCTCGTCTACCAGTACCTGCCCAGCCGTTATGGGATGAACCCCGACGATCTCCGCAAGGCCGACGCGATCGAGGTCGTCCTCGGCCAGGGCGCGAAGCCCGGCGGTGGCGGCATGCTCCTCGGGCAGAAGATCTCCGAACGGGTGGCCCTTATGCGCACCCTGCCGCAGGGGATCGACCAGCGCTCTGCGTCGCGGCACCCCGACTGGACAGGGCCCGACGACCTGGCGATCAAGATCAACGAGCTGCGCGAGATCACCGACTGGGAGAAGCCGATCTACGTCAAGGTCGGCGCGACCCGTACCTACTACGACGTGAAGCTTGCCTGTCACTCCGGCGCGGACGTGGTCGTCGTCGACGGCATGCAGGGTGGCACCGCGGCCACCCAGGACGTCTTCATCGAGCACGTCGGCATCCCGACGCTCGCCGCGATCCCGCAGGCCGTCCAGGCGCTGCAGGAGCTCGACCTGCATCGCAAGGTCCAGCTGGTCGTCTCCGGTGGCATCCGCAGCGGCGCTGACGTCGCGAAGGCGATGGCGCTCGGCGCGGACGCGGTCGCGATCGGGTCGGCCGCGCTCATCGCGCTCGGCGACAACGACCCGCACCTCGCCGCCGAGTACGAGGCCCTCGGCTCGGCAGCTGGCTTCTACGACGACTTCCAGGACGGTCGCGACCCCGCGGGCATCACCACCCAGGACCCCGAGCTGGCCGCCCGGTTCGACCCGGTGGCCGGTGGGCACCGACTCGCGAACTTGCTGCGGGTCATGACGATGGAGGCACAGACCATCGCGCGCGCCTGTGGGAAGGCACACCTGCAGCACCTCGAGCCCGAGGATCTGGTCGCGATCTCGATCGAAACCGCCGCGATGGCCCGGGTTCCGCTGGCCGGCACCAACTGGATCCCTGGCCAGGGCGGGTTCTGAGCCGATGCCCGGGCCGGCGCATTCTCTCATCGACAGCGGGGACGTGGCGCCGGTGCCGTGGCGCAACGGGCTCGGTCGCACCCGCGAGCTGCTCGCCGGCCCAGGGTGGCGACTCAGTCTCGCCGACCTGGCCGCACCGGGCCCGTTCTCGTCGTTCCCCGGCAGCGACCGGGTGCACCTGCCCCTTGAGGGCGGCTACACGCTGGTGGTCGACAGTCATCCGCACCACGCCCGTGCTCTCCAGCCGGTCAGCTTCGCGGGTGAGGCTCCGGTGGTGCTGCAGGACCTGGCGCGGCTGACCTCCGCGCTCAACCTGATCACCGACCGGGCGACCTCCACCTGCACGCTCGTCGTGGCCCGCCACGAGGGCACGGTCAGCTTGCCGGCCTACGTCCGGGCGGTCGTGCTGCTCGATCGGCCGGCGCCGCTGGTCGCGGTGGCCGGCGATGAGCCGCTCACCCTCCACCTCACCGGCGGTCCCGTCGCCGAGGTCCACATCCCAGAACTCAAGGAGCATCAGTCATGACCGGCAATCAAGTCGTCATCGTCGGCGGCGGGCTGATCGGCCTCTCGATCGCTCGCGCGCTCACCGAGCGCGGCATCGGCGACGTACTCGTCCTCGAGCGGCGCAGCCTCGCCAGCGGCGGGACCGGCAAGTCCAGCGGCATCGTCCGCGCTCACTACGGCGTGCCGTCGATCGCCGCGATGGCCTGGCGCAGCCTGCCGGTCATCGAGAAACTCGGTGACGCCGTCGGCTTCCGGCAGGTCGGCTACACCGTCATCGTCGGCGAGGAGAACGAGGAGCCGCTGCGCGCCAACATCGCAATGCATCAGTCGCTGGGCATCGAGGCGGAGATGCTCGACGTCGATGAGCTGGCCGCGCTGTGGCCGATGATGAACGTCGAAGACGTCGCCTCGGCGGCGATCGAGCGGCGTGGCGGGTACGCCGACGCCTCCCAGCTCGCGCTCCACTTCGGGCAAGTCGCCCGCGACAAGGGCGCGAAGGTCCGGCAGAACACCCCCGTCGCGCGCATCATGACCGAGGGTGACAGGGTCACCGGCGTCGCGCTGGACTCCGGCGAGGTGATCGAGGCCCGCACCGTGATCGTCGCCGCCGGCTGGTGGTCGGCGAAGCTGCTCGCCGACCTCGGCCTCGACTTCCCGATCGAGGGCTACCGCTCGGAGCTGCTAATCGTCGACGCCGGCGTTCCGCTGGTCGACCTGCCCGTGGTCTCCGACCTGGTCAGTCTCCAGTACTGCCGGATCGAGGGCTCCGGCCAGTTCCTCGTCGGCAACAGCGACCATGGCGACCACGAGAACCGCTACGTCGACCCCGACGACTACTCCAACCTCGCCAGCGAGGCCGGCATCGCGAAGTATGCCGAGAAGGTCATGCACCGCTTCCCGGGCTTCCCCGACCCCTCGGTGACCCATACCTACGCCGGCGTCTACGACGTCCCGCCGGACTGGAACCCGGTCATCGCCCCGGTCGGCCCCGAAGGGCTGGTGCTCTGCGCCGGCTTCGCTGGCCACGGCTTCAAGATCAGCCCGGCGGTCGGGGACCTGGTCGCCGACCTCGTGCTCGAGGGCGACAGCACCGACCCGGACGTACCGGCCCGCGACTTCCGCTTCGATCGGTTCGCCGAGGGCGACCTGCTCCGCAGCCCGCACCCGTACGTCGGCGCGGGGGAGATGCGGTGAGCGACCCGCGCCCGGATACCGTCAGCGGGCTGCTCGCCGAGATCGCCGACATCGGGAGGGATGTGGTGCGAGGCGGGTACTCCAGGCCCGTGCTGTCCGGAGCGGAACTGAACCTGCGCGAGTGGTTCGTCGCACATGCCGACAAGCGCGGGCTCGAGGTGACCACCGACCGCAACGGTGTCATCTGGGCCTGGCATGCGCCCGACGGCAGTTACGCCGACGCCGTGGTCACCGGTTCCCACCTTGACTCCGTCCCCGGTGGCGGCGCCTACGACGGCCCGCTCGGCGTCGCGTCCGCGCTGGTCGCCTTCGACCAGCTCTCTGCCGCCGGTGTCGGTGGGCGGCCCCGGGCGATCGCCGTCTTCCCCGAGGAGGAGGGCTCCCGGTTCGGCGTCGCTTGCCTGGGCTCGCGGGTGATGACCGGAGCCATCGACCCGGTACGTGCGCTGGCGCTGGCGGACCCCGACGGGCGTACGTTCGCGGAGGCGTTGCGCTCGGCGGGCGCGACGCCGGAGCACCTGGGCCCGGACCCCGAGGCCCTGAGCCGGATCGGGGCCTTCGTCGAGCTCCACGTGGAGCAGGGCCGCGGGCTGATCGACCTCGGCCAGCCGGTCGCCGTCGGGTCCTCGATCCTCGGCCACGGCCGGTGGCGGGTGACCCTCTCCGGCGCCGGCAACCACGCCGGCACCACCCTCATGACCGACCGTCACGACCCGATGGTCGCCGCCGGTGCGCTCGTCGTCCGAGTGCGGCGACTGGCCCGGGAAGTCTCCGACGCGCGGGCGACGGTCGGCCGGCTGGTGCCGACCCCCGGCGGCACCAACGTCATCGCCTCACGCGTAGACCTCTGGCTCGACGTACGTCATCATGACGACGCCACCACGCTCGCCCTCGTCGAGCGGATCCGGCAGGAGGTCAAGTTCACGGCAGCGGAGGAGGGGTGCACCGCGGTCATGGTCGAGGAGTCGTTCAGCGCTACGGTCGACTTCGACGCCGCGCTGCGCGACGAGCTCTGCCAGGTGCTGCCGGGCGCTCCGGTGCTCGCGACGGGCGCCGGCCACGACGCCGGAATACTCAAGGCCCATGTGCCGGCCGCGATGCTCTTCGTCCGCAACCCCACCGGCGTTTCTCACGCTCCTGACGAGGCGGTCGAGGACGTCGACGCCGAGCACGGTGCACTCGCGCTGGCACGCACGCTCGAGCGCCTCGCTACCCGCAGACCCTCGACAGCCTAGGCTTCCGGCGTGAGCACCGAGCACGACGACCTAATCCGCAACACCACTGGCATCGCACGCGACCGCGCCCCTGGGGCGGTGGCAGAGGAACTTGCGCTGGAGAATGCGATCGGTGCGAACGTACGCACGCTGCGGCTGCGCTACGAGCTCTCCGTGACCGAGCTGGCCGACCGAATCGGCATCTCCAAGGCGATGCTGTCGAAGATCGAGAACGCACAGACCTCGTGCAGTCTCAGCACCCTGGCCCGCCTTGCTCACGGACTCGATGTCCCGGTCTCCGCGCTGATCCGTGGTGCGGACGGCGAGCGCGAGGCGTCGTACACAAAGGCGGGACAGGGCGCGGAGATCACCCGCACGGGCACTAAGCAGGGCCACGCCTACGAGCTGCTCGGTGCGTTGCGTGGTGAGCATAGGCGGTTGGAGTGCCTGATGGTCACGCTCTCCGAAGACAGCGAGGTCTACCCTCTCTTCCAGCATCCCGGGACCGAGTTCCTGCATATGCTTGAGGGAGTCATGGACTACGGCCACGGCCGGTCCGTTTACCGGATGGAGCCGGGTGATTCGCTCACGCTGGATGGCGAGGGTGCGCACGGGCCGACGAAGCTGGTCCGGCTCCCGGTGCGCTTCCTGTCGGTGATCGCTTTCCCCGACGGGACCTGAGCGGGCAGCGCATGCCGCGGTGGGATATCAGAGGGGTGGGTCGCAACAGTGGCGCATCACCAACCGGGTTGCGAAACCATCTTTCACCGTATGTGCGCACCGGCCGCTGGAGAGCGCGTTCGTCGTAGCCGGAGGACTGTCGATACTTGAAGGACTCGACGAAGGTGTGCTCAATCTGACTCTTGCGGACCTGCAGTTCTGCAGCGTGCGGGGTCGGCGCCTTCGGGATTCCCGCCACCACCCAGCTTCCTGATAGCGACTTGTCCTCCAACGTGATCACACTCCAACCGTTGAGTGCTCATCTTTCCGGAAGCCTGCAAGGGCTTCCAGCAGTCGCGCGGCCTTCCAGGACGACTCGGCAAGCTCGTCCTCGACAGTGGAGTGGACGATGATGCCGCCCCCTGTGCCTAGCCGCCACTGGCCGTCCCCTGCGGTCGTCAGGGACCGGATGACGACCCCAAGGTCTGCGCGGCCGTCCGCGCCTATCCAGCCGAACGCCCCAGCGTATGGTCCACGCGGAGTGGGCTCGACGCTGCGGATTATCTCCATCGTCCGTCGCTTCGGGGCGCCGGTCATGGAGCCGGCGGGGAAGAGCTTACGGATCGCCCCTACCGTCGTCATGTCGGGCCGCAGTTGGCCCTGCACTGTGGACACCAACTGGTGCACGGATTCATAGGACTCCACAAACATCAGGTCAGGTACTGTGACCGTCCCAAACTGACAGACGGTTGCAAGGTCGTTTCGCAGCAAGTCGACGATCATGAGATTCTCGGCCCGGAACTTCGGATCTCTTGCTAGTTGCTCGCGGAGTTGCTGGTCCTCTGCTTGGGATTGGCCGCGAGGTGTTGTTCCCTTGATCGGCCTGGCCTCGATGACACGGTCATCGCCTATCCGGGCATAACGCTCGGGGCTGGAGCTTAAGAGCCACGAGCGTGCGCCGGGCACGTCGTGCTGAATGAAGCCCGCGTAAGGGGCGGGATTGAGTGATCGAAGCCGCAAGTAGGCAGCGGTCGGACTCACTGGGCTACTGGTCGTCACGCGATATGTTAGGTTCACCTCATAGCTGTTCCCAGCATGGAGTTGCTCCTGCACCGCGGCGAACGCGGCCCGATACTCTCTTGGGTCGATGAGATCCGGCATCACCGGTGCGGGAGATGAGCGGGCGCGCAGCCTGGGGTCGATCGGGGAATGCTCGAAGACGTGGACGCGAGAAGGCCGCATCCAGACTGCGTCGGCCTGCTCGGTGTCGACGTGCGCGGGGAGGTCGCCTCGGCTCGAGTATCCGAAGTAGCCGAACCACTGAGCGTCAGGGGGGCCGGACTGGATCTCGTGCTCGAGGGCGTTGAACACGTCGTCGCCAACGGTCTCGGAACTTGCCCCGGTGTGGCGGGTCACCTGGCGCGACGATGCGTTGAAGCTGATCGAGACGTCCGCATCGTCGAGCCATCCGATCATCGAGCGGCTTCCGGACCATGTTCGACCGCCGGCGCCGTCCAGCCAGAAACACCGAGAGTGCCGCGCTGACATCCGTGCGAAGAACGTCTCTATGGATTGATTCATCGTATTCACTCCTTGGAGTCGCTGACATTCGAACAATACAAGTGTAATGTGGATGGTCCGGGCGGTTCGATGAATGCGAGGGCATGGTGAGACTGATTCCCAGGTGCGTGCCCGAGAGTCTGGCTGGGGGCGCCACGTGCCGGATCATGGGCATTCTCAACGTCACTCCGGATTCGTTCTCGGACGGCGGCCGACATCTAGCGGCAGCGGCTGCGATCCAGCACGGCCTCCTGCTGTCCGCGCAGGGCGCTGCCATGGTCGATGTCGGCGGTGAGTCGACACGTCCGGGAGCGAGCCGGACCCCCGCCGAGGTCGAGATGGAGCGGGTCTTGCCAGTCGTCCAGGCGCTGACAAGTGCTGGTGTCTCAGTCAGTATCGACACGACGCGCGCATGTGTGGCAGAAGCTGCCGTTGCGGCCGGGGCTCGTATGATCAACGACGTCAGCGGCGGTCTGGCTGATCCACAGATGGCTGCTGCGGTTTCTCGTCTAGACGTTCCGTACGTAGTGATGCACTGGCGTGGTCACAGTGCTCAGATGCAGAGACGGGCCTCCTACGGCGATGTTGTCGCCGAGGTGCGACGCGAACTTTCGGCTCGAGTTTCCGAGCTCGTATCCCGCGGTGTCAAGCGGGAGCAGATCGTTCTCGATCCCGGGATCGGTTTTGCCAAGCACGCACATCACAACTGGCGCCTGCTCGAATCCGTCGACACTCTCGCCGAACTGGGACATGCACTTCTCGTCGGCGTATCGCGGAAGTCCTTTCTGGCGAGCTCGGACTCCGATCCCGAGCTCGCGGCGTCGATGGATGAGCGTGACGTGGCGACAGCGGCTGCCGGCGCTCTCCTCGCGGGCCAGGTGTCCTGGCTGCGGGTCCATGACGTTCGGGCAAATGTCTTGGCCGTTCGGGTCGCCGAGAAGCTCGGCCACTTCGGTTCGCGACCCGGTACCTACGCGGCGCCCAGCGAGTCGGTGAGGAATGACTAGCTCTTCGCCGGTCGACATGGCGGCGCCAGCGGTTTCGGTCTTCGCGATCGCGCACGTCGCCCGTAAGGAGGTGCTCGCGGTTCGTTCACTTCCCACCGCGATGAGGCCGGGTGCTCAGTGATCTGCGCGTCCGACGACTCCTCATGCCCTCGAGCGCGTCTGCCGGGCCGGACCAAGGGGTCAGTTCGCTGCCGTCGCGTTGCGCGGGTGCCAGTCCAGCGGAGGTGGAGCGGTGGAGAACCATGCGCTAGCCGAGGCTGCTCCTGACCCGGTCGCAGAACGCGAGCGGGCCCGCGCCTACGGCTGAGGTTGCACACAGAGGTTCGATGCATTCCGAATGACTCGGTCGAGCGCTCAGCTCGACCCAGACCGATTAGAAAGTCGAGAAACACCATGGACAAGTCGCTGTTGTCGCACTGGTGGCGCCAGATGGAGGACGCCCACGGGGCGCCGATCCCGGAGCGCGCACCATTGACAGAGGATCGCGAAGCTGACGTTGCGATCGTTGGTGCTGGATACACCGGTCTCTGGACGGCGTTAGAGCTACTCACTGCAGATCCGAGCCTGAGTGTCGTCATCCTGGAGGCCAAGGTCGCCGGATACGGAGCATCTGGCCGTAATGGTGGGGCGGTGGTTGCCCAGGTCAACGGGTCCCGCGAATTCTGGGCTAGGCGAGGAGGAGGGCGTGACGCTGCAGTGAGGATGGAACGCGCCATCCAGAACTCCGTTCATGAGATCGGCAAGGTGGTCGAGCGCGAATCAATTGATTGCGACTACGCTGCCAACGGCATCCTTATGGTCGCGCGGACGCCGTTGGAGGCGCGCAACTTCCAGGCCGGGGTCGCCGAGGACCGGGACTACGGTTTCGGCCCGGAGGACTCCCGATTCCTCGACCGCAACGAGGTTCTGGATCGAATCAACGTGGAGAGCGCGCTGGGCGCGCGGTGGAGCTCTCACTGTGCCAGTGTTGACGGCGGTCGTCTTGCGCGGGGCTTGGCTGTCGCCGTCGAACGTCACGGCGGGGTCATCTACGAGAGCTCCGAGGTAACGCGGATCGAGCCGGGCCGAGCCGACACCGCCCAGGCGACGGTGCGGGCGCGTCATATCATCCGAGCGACGGAGGCGTACACCGGGTCCCTAGAGGGGGAGCGGCGCTCGGTTGTCCCGATCCACACTTCCATGCTTGCCACGGAGGTGCTGACCGAGTCCCAGTTGCAGCAGTTGCGCTGGACCGGCCACGAAGCACTACTTGCTGAGCATCCGTTCCTCCACCTTCAGTTCACCACAGACAACCGCCTGACTATCGGCGGAGACGATCCGCGGGTGCCCTACCACTGGGCGTCTCGCACCGACGCTGACGGGCCAGCATCTCCTAAGGTGGTGGCCCACTATGTCGCCGAGCTGGTAAGGCTTTTCCCGTTCTTGGAGGGCGTACAGGTCGCGAACAGCTGGCAGGGGGTCTTCGGCACCACCAGGCAATGGGCTCCGCACGTCAGCCTCGATCCGTCAACCGGGTTGGGGGAGGCCGGAGGATACGTCGGAGAAGGGCTCGCCGCCTCGAACCTGGCGGGTCGGACCATGCGAGACCTCGTGTTGGGCCGTGACACCGACCTGACTCGTCTTCCGTGGACGAACATGGTGCCTCGTCGGTGGGAGCCGGAACCGTTGCGGATGATCGGCGCCGGAGCTATTTGGGCTGCGCGCGCGTTCGGAGGTGCACGCGAAGTGCGAACGAACAGGCCCTCCCAGCTGGTTGCGCTCGGGAACCGAGCCGCCGGCTTCACGGGGCATCTGGGATGACCGCCGAGATGCGTAGCGTGGAGCAGTCAATTCGCGAGGGTGCGCTCGGAGCCTTTGACCTTTCCGGCAAGGTTGCCGTCGTCACGGGCGGGAGCAGCGGCATCGGTGCGGCCATCGCCCGGGCGCTCAGTCGAGCTGGCGCATCGGTCGTCGTGGGGTACCACCGAGGCGCGGAGCGTGCATCGGAGATCGTGGCCGGACTTGGCGGTGACAACCACCGAGCCATGCAGATACCGCTGGGAGACGCGGGGGCATTGGCGGCGGTTGCAGCCGTTGTCTCGGACATCTACGGAAGGTGCGACGTGTTGGTGAACTCCGCCGGGACAACCAAGCGCGTCGCGCACAACGACTTGGAGACCATGACGCCCGAGCTGTTCGAGTCGCTTATGAGCCTCAACGTCGCCGGGCCCTACGCCGTCATCCGTGCCTTCGTCCCGCTCCTCAAGGCAACTGGGGACGCTGCGATCATCAATGTGTCGTCCGTCTCCGGGCTGACGGCGTCCGGCAGCAACATCGCCTACTGCGCGTCGAAAGCAGCACTGGACAACTTGACGATGTCCCTGGGCCGAGCCCTCGGTCCGGAGGTCCGCGTCCTGGGTGTCGCACCGGCTGCGGTCGATACGGACTTCGTGGGGGGCCGTGGCAGAGACCAGATCGTGGCCCAGGCTGCGACGACGCCGTTGCGGGTGGTCGTACACCCCGACGACGTTGCGACTTGCGTTATCGGCGCCGTCACGCACCTGCGGATCGCTACCGGCACCACTTTGCTCGTGGACGGCGGGAAGCATTTGTAACGACGGGTTCTCGCTTGACCGACCTCACATTACACCTGTAATGTCGGCTTCATCGTCGAGGGCTCATCCGCAGTCTCGAATGACTGAACGGCAGCGGTGAGTTCTGGCCCTGACGACCTGGCCGCCGCCTTTTCGGTGGGTGGTCGGACCACAAGTGCAAGGAGCATTCATGACCGACAGCAAGCAGTTTCGGGCTTTCCGGGGCAGCCATCCCAGTCAGTTCAGCAAGCGCGACGGCCAGCACGAATACACCGGCTGGCAGGACGAGCAATGGGGATGGAAAAACACGGCCTACCTTGGGGACTGGTCGTACGTTCCGGCCATTCGTGTTCAAGGTCCCGAAGCGCTGAAGGTCTTCTCCGACACCTCGATCAACAGCTTCATCGACTTCCCGGTCGGCAAGGCCAAGCACTGCGTGCAGTGCGATGAGAACGGCAAGGTCGTCACCGAGGGAGTGCTCATGCGCCATGGCGAGGAGGACTTCGAGTTCAATGCCACGAGCCCGCAGTGGACGTACTTCAAGATGAAGACCGGCGGCTATGACGCAACGGCTACATTCCCCAGTACCCACAAGCTGCAGGTGTCTGGCCCAAAGGCCCTCGAGATCCTTGAGGAGATCTCAGACACCTCGCTGCGGGACCTGAAGTTCATGTGGACCAAGCCTGCACGCATCGCGGGCCTGCCCGCGATGGTGTTGAGGCAGGGAATGGGCGGCGACATCGGGTTCGAGCTGCACGGCCCGATCACGCAGAAAGAAGCCCTCGAGCGGGCTGTGCTCGAGGCCGGCGAGAAGCACGGCATTCGGCAACGTGGGTGGCGTTGGATGCAGATCAACCACCTCGAATCGTACTTCCCAACAGCCACCGTTCACTATCTCCCCGCGCTGGTGGGGGAGGGCAACGAGGACTACCGAGCGTTCATGGATCACAACCTGCCCCCTGAGTGGGTGGGCACATGGCTCGAAGGTCCCATGCGATATGCCTGGAATCCGACCTTCACGGGCAGCTGGGACGGCGACAGCATCGAGGACCTCTACCGCAGTCCAGTCGAGCTCGGATGGTCCCGGTACATCAAGTTCGACCATGAGTTCATCGGGGCCGAAGCACTCCGCAACGAGCTGGCCAACCCCAAACGCACCGGCGTGACCCTGGAGTTCGACTCCGAAGACATGAAGCGCATCTACGCCTCGATGTTCGACAGCGGCGACGTGTACCGCCTCTTCGAGGTCCCGCACTCGCCGTACTCATTCAATTGGGTGGACAAGGTCCTCAAAGACGGCGTCGAGATCGGGCACTCCGTATATCCCGGTTACAGCATCACGTTCCGCAAGGCCCTCGCCTTGAGCTTCCTCGACCTTGAACACAGCACGCCCGGAACGGAGGTCACTGTGCTCTGGGGCAACCCTGACGAGCCCCAGACAGAGATACGAGCGACCGTTCGGCCCGTTCCGTACAAGTCCGATGCCACCCGTCGTGCGGCTCTCGACGCCTGAGCTGCGCCAGCCCAAACTGAGGAGTGAGATGTCCCCCGCTGCCCCTGTCATTGCGGTCCGTAACCCCCGCACTGGTGAGTACGACTATGAGATCCAGCCACCGTCTGCTAGCGAGCTGGACGAAATCTGTGACGGTGTCCGCTCGGCGCAGCAGGCCTGGGAAGCCGCCGGAGTGGCCCACCGCTCTGCGGTCTTGCGCTGCTGGGCGGACCAGATGGATCTGCGACGTGAGGCGCTGGTGGCTGCCGAGAGCGCTGACACCGGCAGGTTCCGCTTGGCGGGCGACATGGTTGCGGCCACCATCAACGGCATCCGGAGCTGGTGTGACCGTGCCGAGGACCTGATCGCCGGCAACGCGCGAGAGGGAGTCTCGACGATCTGGACCAATGTCAGTTTCCGGTCGCAGCTGCGCGCTTATCCTTTGCTCGGCGTAATCAGTCCGTGGAACCAGCCCATTTTCCTCTCGACCGTCGACGCGATCCCTGCCCTCCTCGCTGGCTGCTCTGTCGTGGTGAAATGCAGCGAGTTCGCGCCCCGGTTCTCGGCGCCCCTCATGGAGGCCGTCCGAGCCGTCCCCGAACTGGCCAAGGTGTTCGCGTTCGTCCAGGGCGCGGGGGAGACGGGCCAGGCCCTCATCGAGCGATCCGACGCCATCTGCTTCACGGGCAGTGTGCCGACCGGCCGCAAGGTGGCCGAAGCATGCGCGCGCCGGTTCATCCCGTGCTTCCTCGAGCTCGGGGGGAAGGACCCTGTTGTTGTGACCGCAAGCGCAGACCTCGATCGGGCCGTCACTGCCGTGGTCCGCGGAAGCGTCTTCGCCACCGGCCAGGTGTGCCACTCCATCGAGCGCGTGTACGTCCACCGCAGCCGATACGAGGCGTTCGTCGAGCGCCTCGTCCAAGCAGCTGAGGAGGTCCGGCTAAGCTATCCCGACGACTCCCACGGACACGTCGGGCCCTTCATTATGGCGCGGCAGGCAGAAATCGCGGACGCCCAGCTCGACGACGCAGTAAGCCGCGGTGCGCGGATCCTCGCAGGCGGCAAGAGCGAGCAGCACGGGGGAGGCGTGTACATGCGCCCCACCGTTCTGGTTGACGTCAGTCACGACATGGACGTCATGACCGAGGAAACCTTCGCGCCCGTCATCCCCGTCATGCCCTACGACGACGAGGAGGAGGCAGTTCGGCTGGCGAACGACACCTCATTTGGACTCTCTGGCGCCGTGATCGCCGGGGACGAGGCGGAAGCGCGCCGGATCGGCGAACGCATCGACGCCGGGGGAATCAGCCTTCAGGACACCACCCTGACGACGGCTATTGTGCTGGATGCCGAGAAGAGCTCGTTCCGAATGTCCGGTCTCGGCGAGTCCCGCATGGGGCCGAGCGCGATCATGAGGTACTTCCGCCGCAAGGTGCTGATGACGAACACGACGACGCCCGTCGACATGACCGATCTCGCGGAGACGCTTCCGCCCACACCGGTGCCTTCGACATGACGTCAATCCGGGGCCACATCGACGTCCACCACCACATTCTGCCCGCAGAGTACGTCGCGGCCGTGGGCGCTGGTGTCATCGGATCGCAGGGCTCGTCGGGTCGTCTGCCGAAGTGGAGTGAGTCCGACTCGCTGGACCTGATGGACGCGGCAGGTATCGCCTCCGCAGTGACCTCCGTGAGTTCGCCGGGCCTGGCCACGCTGCCGGCAGCGGACGCGGCTCGGCTGGCTAGATGCTGCAACGATCTTGCGGCGGAGATGGTCAGTCGTCATCCAACGCGCTTCGGTATGTTCGCGACCGTCCCGATGCACGATGTAGACACCGCGATCGCTGAAGTGGACCATGCCCTTGACGTCCTCGAGGCCGAAGGCGTCTGCCTCTTGTCGAGCTACGACGGCCGCTACCTGGGTGACGCCGCGTACCTACCGTTGCACGAGCACCTCGATGCCCGAGGAGCGGTGGTCTTCGTCCATCCGACCTCGCCGGCGAATCCGGTAGACGTCGCGAGCATGGCGCCGTCGATGCTGGAGTTCACCTTCGACACCACCAGGACGATCGCGTCGCTGCTCGTATCGGGAACCGTGGCTGCCCGCCCGTCGATTCGGTGGATCTTTTCCCACGCCGGAGGGGCCCTGCCCTACCTGGCCGGACGGTTGGAGGTCCTGCTACGCAACAACCGCAGGCTTGGCGACGGGGTGGGGGGCGATCTGCGGCATCTGCTCCGAACCCTCTACTTCGATACGGCTCTCTCTGCGGACGACGTTCACTTCGCCGCGCTCCGCGCGCTCGTGCCGGACACCCAGATTCTCTTTGGCACGGATTACCCCTTTGGGCCCCCTGGACAGATGGCAGACACGGTCAAGCGTCTCAACGGCCTGGATCTGCCACCCGCGACGCGAGAGGCGATCCACTACGGGAATGCCGGGGGGCTATTTCCCCGACTGGTCGCGCCCGCGCCGGCCACCCGACAACGAGAACTCCACCACTGAGAGAGGGAACTATGGCTACCTTGATCGACGGCAAGAAGATTGCTCAGGACGTTCGGGACAACGTCCGGCGCGACGTGGCGGACTTCGTGGACCGGACCGGAATTCGGCCGGCACTCGCCACGGTGCTGGTGGGCGGCGACCCCGCGTCTGCCGTCTACGTCGCGAGCAAGCGCAAGGCCTGCGTGGTTGCGGGCATGGTCGACCGGCACCATCATCTGGAGGCGCACGCCACGCAGACGGAGGTCGAGGACCTGCTCGATGCGCTTGCGGTCGACACGGAGGTGTCCG
This sequence comes from Nocardioides sp. NPDC127503, assembly GCF_040302165.1. Lineage (NCBI taxonomy): Bacteria > Bacillati > Actinomycetota > Actinomycetes > Propionibacteriales > Nocardioidaceae > Nocardioides > Nocardioides sp. NPDC127503. The sequence continues at coordinate 374,807 of NZ_JBEORH010000001.1, forward strand.
GGATCCTCCTGCAACTTCCCTTACCCGGGCATCTGGACCGGGAGCCGTTGATCGATCGGATCCCCTCTGTGAAGGACGTCGACGGCCTCGGGACCCTGAGCGCCGGCCTGCTGGCACAGGGGAAGCATGGTCTGCGACCATGCACGCCGCTAGGCGTAATGGAGCTTCTAGCCCGGCTACCGATAACCCTCGAAGGCGCGTCGGTCGTGGTTGTGGGGCGCTCGGCCCTGGTGGGTCGTCCGCTCGCCCAGATGCTCGTACAGGCGAATGCGACCGTGACGGTGGCCCACTCCCGGACCCGAGACCTCGGGGCGATCACGCGGGGAGCGCAGGTCTTGGTCGCCGCCGCCGGCGTTCCCGGGCTCATCGGGGCCGAGCACGTGAGCGAGGGAACAACGGTCGTCGATGTTGGTATCCACCGGACGCCGGACGGCCTCGTCGGAGACGTATCTTTCGACGAGGTCGAGCCCAAGGCGTCCTTCATCACGCCTGTGCCCGGCGGCGTGGGCCCTATGACAATCGCGATGTTACTCCGCAACACCCTCAACGCTGCGGAGCTGCAATGGGGCGGCTGACCACGTCCATTGCAGCCTCGACATTACAAATGTATGATCCGATGAAATGGGAGTCACGACTCGTCGGTGCGCTGCCGGCAGTCGAGTTCGCATCATCGGGATGGCGCTTGGTTTATGCGTCGTCGTGGATCGTGCGCCAGACCATCGTTTCGAGAAGGGATATGAAGTGACGTCAGTGCAGGACAGTGCATTCGAAGGTCGTGCTTGGGATGGCTGGACCGTCCCTGAGATCGTCGACGTGCAAGGCGTCCCCACGGCATTCCGCCGTGGTGGCCGTGGAGAGACGCTCGTCTACCTGCATGGCGGCGGGGGCACGCGAGCTTGGACGCCGCTGCACGCGAAGTTGGCTGAACACTTCGATGTCATCGCCCCAGAGCACCCCGGGTACGGCGACACCCCCCGCGGTTCGGATCAAGACTCATGGGCGGACTACGTCCTCCATTACGACGCCCTGTTCCGGACACTCGGGCTTGTTGACTTCCATCTGGTCGGCACGTCCCTCGGCAGCTGGTTGGCTGCGAACCTGGCTGTGTACTACCCGGACCGCTTCAAGTCGCTCGCCTTGGTGACTCCGATTGGGGTGCTGGCCGAGAGCGACGAGTTCGTGGACCTCTTCCGCCTCACGGCTGAGGAAGAGGCGGACCGAATGTTCAACGGTCGGGCCGAGCGCTACGCCGACGATTTCGAGCAAGAGGGGCCACTCGCTGACGCGGTTCACCAGTATCAGGAGAACAGCACATCGGCGTTACTCATGTGGAACCCGCGGTATGAGCGGAAGTTTGACACCCGACTGGCCAGGGTCAAGATCCCGACCCTCGTGGTCGCCGCCGAGGACGACCGGCTGGCTGGTAACGGCCAAGGCCAGAGGTATGTCGAGCTCCTGCCGCATGCTCGCCTGGTGACGGTGCGAGGCCCTGGTGGCGAGGCGTCCGGGCATGGGTTGCCTATGGAGCAGCCCGCCGACCTCGTCGCCGAGATCGTTAAGCACGTCGCCCGTCGAGGCGAGTGAGAGGAAGTGGAGAAGATGAGCGAGCAGCCGGTGGAGTTCTACGGAATTGTCGAAGGTGGATATCCGAACATCCCCTACGCGGGTGACCGCCCGAAGAAGACCGCCTACGTGGACCTCCCCAACAGCCATTACGACCCGATCCACGGGCAGCGTGTCCTCGAAACCCAGTTGGAACTACTGGCGAGCATGGAGCGGTTCGGGCTCGATGGGGCAGGCTTCACCGAGCAGCACAACGGTCCGATCGGTTCGGTGCCGAATGCGCTGATGGCGGCTGCGTGGCTGGCTGCACGGACCGACCGCATCAAGCTGCTCGTCAACGGGCCACTCATGAATGCTTACCAGTCGCCAGTTCGACTGGCCGAGGAGATTGCGCTCGCAGACGTGTTGTCGAAGGGACGATTGCTGGTGGGCTTGCCGATCGGACTTGGCGCCCAGTACCACTCACTCGGGATGAACCCCGCGACAGCCCGCGAACGCCACGCGGAAGGGCACGACCTCCTGGTCAAGGCGCTGACGGAGCCGGGACCCTTCGAATGGCACGGGAAGTACTTCGACCACAACTACGTCAACATCTGGCCGCGGCCGGCCCACCCGATCGAGTTCAACCTGCCCGGCGGCGGCTCGCTGGAGACACTCGAGTTGGCGGCAAAACGGCGGTATACGTACCAGACCGTCCTAAACGAGCGGCGAGCCATGATTGCAGTGATGAACCGCTTCCGGGACCTCTGTCGGGGCGAGGGCTACGAACCAGACCCAAAGCAATGTGCGGTGGTCGTTGAGATCCACGTCGCCGAGACGGATGCGGAGGCGCGCCGCGAGTGCGAGGCCGGCATCTTGTGGAACTACCAGAACTATTTCGAGGCGCCACTGCACGACAAGTTTCCTCCGGGGTACACGTCCGCAAAGTCCTACCGCGGAATCACTGGTAGCGGCTTCAGCCTGGACACGAAGTCCATGACCTATGACGACCTTGTCGACAACAATTGGCTGGTCGCAGGGTCACCCGAGACGGTGACGGCCAAGCTTCAGGAGCTCATCGCAGACACCGGCGCAGGTCGGCTCTTCCTGGGATTCTCCATGGGGATCAAGCACCGCTGGCTGGTCGAGAAGTGCCTCACGATCTTCTCCGAGCAGGTCCTGCCGCACTTCCGCCCGAACGGCCGACCCCTGTGGGCAGAACCAGAGGCCGAGCAGCACGGATACAGGTCGGCACTGGAGTACGCGACGAAGCGAAAGGCTGATGTCCCAACGCCCAGTTTCGTCCAGGGCGGCTATCTCCGGGATGTCCGCACGGCCCATCTCGACGGCGTCGATGAGCGAATCCGACCCTACCCGGCCGCTGAAACGAATCACGACGCCAGTTAGTCGACGGACCGGGGCATAACGACGGGCTGTCATCCCACGCGGGTGACGGCCCGTCGTCATATCACTATCGAAGTGACGCAGATCTCCAAATCTCCTTGACGGGCCGCAACATTACGTGTGTAATGTACGTCAGATGGTGCGTCGCCCAAGCTCGGCTGGGCACGACGAGCCGTTCACGAATTTCGTCGGCACGGGTAGCGCATGGCGTACGCCGGCCGCCGACATGCAGTAGATGCCCCGGCATGATCGACGGGGCCCAGATCCGAATCTCTAGGAGCGCGCCGTGGAACGTTACGTCCTCACCATGACCTGTTTGGACCGGCCAGGGATCGTACGTGCCTTGGGTGCGAGCATCGTCCGTGCGCAGGGAAACATCACCGACAGTCAACAGTTCTCGGACCCCGAAACCGGGACCTTCGTCGTCCGGACGGAGTTCGAGTCCCCGGAGTCGCTCGACGTTGTACGCGAGAGCGTGTTGGATGGAACTGCGCCGTTCGCTCCCCACGTGAACATGCGGCCCGCGGCTGTGCGCAGACGCGCGTTGATCATGGTGTCGAAGTACGACCACTGCCTGGTCGACCTGCTCTACCGATGGAAGTGCGGCGAGATGCCGGTCGACATCCCGGTCGTCGTGTCGAACCATGAGGACCTTCGCGGCATCGTGGAGGACGCGGGCCTGAAGTTCGTATGCATCCCTGTGACCATGGACACCAAGCGGGAAGCCGAGGCGGAGCTCGTCAACCTCGTCGAGGACAACGACATCGACTTCGTCGTGCTCGCCCGGTACATGCAGGTCCTATCCGACGATCTCTGTCGTGTGCTCGCCGGGCGCGCCATCAACATCCATCACTCGTTCCTGCCGGGATTCAAGGGTGCGAAGCCCTACCACCAGGCCTATGCGCGAGGCGTCAAACTGATCGGCGCCACTGCGCACTATGTCACCGCAGACCTTGACGAGGGTCCCATCATCGAGCAAGCCGTGCACCGGATCGGACACAGTCACACGGCGGAGAAGCTCGTTGAGATCGGCCGTGACACCGAGCGGAGTGTGCTCTCACGCGCCGTGCGTATGCACGCAGAGGACCGCGTTGTTCTCGTGGGTGTGCGGACCGTGGTGTTCGACTGAAAACAATTTCCCCAGCTAGACCCAGCAACCCGAACTCAACCCAAGCCCAATGAAGATGAGCTCTCGCTCGTGCGTGGACGCACGTGGTGAGCACTTTGACAGCACGAGGCGGTGTCGCCGAGCGGTACCCGTGACACGTCGCGAGCACGACCTGGAGGAACAGTGGCCAAACGCGAAGCAGTCCTGTCGGTGATCGTCGACGCGTGGGGTGGCATGCACCCCGGCGCCTGGCGGGACCCGAATGCACCCGCGGATCCCGCCATGGACTTGGAGCGCATCAAAGGCATGGTGCAGACAGCCGAAAGGGGGAAGTTTCACTGCTTCTTCCTGGCTGACAGCCTGGCGCAGGCAATGGAGAAGGACCCGGCGGTCCTCGCGCTCACATCAAACGCGGCGCGCTACGAACCCTTTACGCTCCTCTCGGCGCTGGCTATGGTCACCGACCGCATCGGCCTCGCTCTCACGGCGAGCACCACCTACAGCGAACCGTTCAACATCGCGCGAATGTTCGCCTCGCTCGACCACCTGTCTGGGGGGCGCGCAGCCTGGAACGTCGTGACGTCCACAGGTGAAGCGGCACCTAACTTCAACAACCATGTCTTGGAGCGCGAGGAGCGCTATGAACGCGCCTCAGAGTTCTACGACGTGGTGAGTGGCCTCTGGGACAGTCTCGAGGACGACGCCTTCAGGCGCGACAAGGACTCTGGCCTCTTCTTCGAGCCTGGCAAGCTCCACTCGCTCAACCATGTCGGTAAGTACTTCTCAGTCGAGGGGCCGCTCAACATCAGCCGACCTCCGCAAGGACACCCGGTGATCGCCCAAGCTGGTTCCTCGACGAGTGGCCTGGCGTTTGCGGTACGGGTTGCCGAGCTCCTGTTCACATACGGACTCGAGCTTGATGCCGCCAAGGAGTTGTACGCGAAGGTCAAAGGGATGGCCGCTGACGAGGGTCGAAATCCTGACGACGTGAAAGTTCTGCCCTCTCTCGGCATCGTCGTGGGATCCACCCAAGCTGAGGCCGACGCGAAGCTCGCGCGCATCGATGCGCTCGCTGATCCGCGGATCGGCATCGAACGTCTCAAGGGTCTCATCGACTATGACCTGACCCCGCACGACTTGGACGGACCGGTCCCGGACGTGCCGGAGACCGAGTCATGGTCGAAGACCATGCAGGACTACTACCTCGGCATGGCGCGAGAGCAGAACCTCACGGTGCGCGAGTTGGCGCTGGTCGCGATGCGATTCGACGCCGTCGCGATGTCCGCGGACCGAGTAGCCGACCACATCGAAGAGCACGTCACTGGGAACGCGGCCGATGGATTCAACGTGTCCTTTGCCGACGCCAACGGTTCACTGGAAATCTTCGTCGACGAGGTCGTGCCGAAGCTGCAAGCGCGCGGACTTTTCCACAAGGACTACCGCGGTGCAACCCTTCGGGAGAACCTCGGTCTCTCACGCCCGCAGAATCGCTTCGTCTAAATCAGGGCAGAAACTTCCGCTATCACTATGCAAGGAGAACCGTGTCCGAGCAGTTCACCGTAGTAACCGCCTATCTGCGGCCGAAGCCCGGCGCCAGTGAGCGACTGCTGGCTCTCCGGCCCGAGCTCGAGCGAGACTTCGCAACTCAGCTGCCGGGGTTCGTCAGCGCTACCCTCCTGGCCGTCGACGGGACCGAGGATTGGCGCGACATTGTCGTTCACTCCAATCCTGCTGGTGCCGAGGCCGGCGTCGCCTCCGAGGCGTACCGGGAGTGGTCGACGCTGGTCGACCTCACTGGGCATGACGTCTGTGAGCGGCTGAGCTACTCCACGACTTGATCTCCCGGTCGGCTCACTCCCGATCAGCCGACCTAACCGTTCCATCCTGACCGCGTAACCCGTCCCGAAAGAAGGCTCAGATGAGCAGCGAATCACTTCCGACTACCGCCGCTGAGTTCAGGCGCAAGCTGCCGCGCTACCACGGTGAGATCTGGGGGCCGCCCCAGTTCACCGACTGGGTGGAGGAGGAGCGATCGTGGAAGGAAACTTGTTACATCGGCAACTGGTCCCGGGCTACGCCGACCCTGCGGTACACCGGCCCGGATGTCTTGCGTCTGTTCGCTGACTGCTCGGTCAACACGATGAACAAGTTCGCGATCGGCCAGTCCAAGCACATCATCCATACCAACCGCGACGGCAAAGTGGTCGAGGAGGGTATCCTCACCCGTACCGGCGAGGAAGAGGTGCTGGCCTACAGCACGTTCTGGGCCGACCACTGGCGGCGCAACGGCGACTACAAGGTCGAGATGGAGTTCGTGGAGGAGGACAAGTACCACGTCCAGGGACCCAACTCCCTCTACATCCTCGAGAAGCTCACAGACGCCCCGCTGCGCCAGATGAAGTACATGCGCAACGTGGACACCACGATCGCGGGCGTCGACGTGCGGATCCTGCGCCAGGGCATGAGCGGCGAGATCGGGTTCGAGGTCCAGGTCGAGAACGAGGATGGCCCAAAGATCTGGCAGACCATCGTGGAGGCCGGTCAGGAGTACGGCATCCGCGAGATGGGGGGACGGGTCGGAATGCTCAATCACCTGCAAGCCGGCTACCCGACCCTCCTACTCGACTATCTTCCGGCCATCTTCGACGAGGACGGCGCCGGCTACCTCGCTGAGATGGGCGAAATGGCTGCGGACCTCAATGATCTGTACTGGGCTACGGCCGGCAGTTACGAGGTTGAAGACCTCGCCGAGCTATACCGCAGCCCCGTGGAGCTCGGTTGGGCGAACCGGATCAACTTCGACCACACGTTCCGCGGCGACGAGGCGCTCCGGTCGGAGGTTGCCTCACCAAAGCGCGCGCTCTGCACGCTGAAGTGGAACTCGGACGACGTCGTCGACGTGTTCGCCTCCTACTTCCGTCCGGACGGCGATCTCCCCGACTTCATGGAAATGCCGCAGGACCCGCGCGGATACCTGTACTTCGACAAGGTGCTGGTCGACGGCAAGGTAGTCGGCAACACCAGTTCCCGCGGCTACAGCGCACACTTCCGGGAGATGATCTCCCACGCCGTGCTCGACATCGAGCACACGCGGCCGGGTGTCGAAGTGACGGTCGTCTGGGGTAATCCTGGTAGCGCACAGCGGGAGATCCGCGCTGTGACTGCCCGCACGCCGTATAAGGAGGTCCGCAGCCGTGTCGACCTCACGACCCTTCCGGTCTGAACCGATTCGGGTAAGGCGTGGAGCCGGTACCGACCCGGGGCCGGGCCAGGGCCAGGGCCAGTGCGGTCTGCCAGGGCCCTGCGTATGAAACGCGAGGTCGTGTAGCCTGTGCGGAACTCGAAAGTGGACGGTGTTAGAGGAGTGGTTGTGGGGGATCTGGTGGGAGAGAGATCCGCGGGCGGCCGTGACGCTCTGATCGACGCAGCGATTGCACTGGTGGCAGAGAGCGGGCTGACGCGTCTGACGTACCGGTCACTAGCTGCCAAGGCAGGTGTCACGCACGGGTCAGTCCAGCACCACTTCGAATCGATCGACGCAGTCCTCGAGGCGGCACTCTCGCGGTGCCTCGAGATCAGTCTTGCCCCTCTGCGTGAGGTCGACAGTGCACACGGCTACATCGACACCCTGGTCGAGTCGGTGAAGATCGCCCCACAGGTGCACGCATTCCAGTACCAGTTGATCCTCGAGTCTAAACAGCGAAAGAGCCTGCGCCCGTACGTGAAGTCGCTGTACGAAAACTACTGGTCCCTGACCGAGCAGTCCCTGAAGGACATGGGCCTAGAGCCCGACATGGAACTCGTGCGTGCCGTTTACGCGATTGGTGAAGGCATCGTATTTCAGATTGTCGCTTTGGGGCCGGATGACCCAGCCGGCGCAGCCAATGCCATCGCCGGGTTCCGGCGCATGTTCGAGCCCATCATCTCGGGGCCGGCCGTCACTCGCTGAGGGGCATCGTCGCCGTCGCGTCGACTGTGGCACGGTCGATCTTCAGGTCCTGGCTGAAGGAGCGCAGCTGAGCCAGCGTCCGCCGCGCACGCCGTCGTCATCCATTGGTCAGCCCGGCGTTTTGACCTTCGGCTGGCTCGAGTAGGGCAGCAAATTCGCGCACCAGGCCGGCCGGAGTCGCCATCTCTTTCAGGTGGTCTCGATTTTGTCGAGGGTGTCGACCTTGCCGGGCTTGAGCGCATCTGGCCTGGTCAGCGGCAAGCTGGCGGCGCGGTGGCAGGTGTGGCGGGTCGTCGTCGGCAGGGCCTTGGTTTCCGGATCGACGCCAAGATTCGAGGCGAGCGGGTTGCACGGTCTCAAGGTTGCCCGAGCGATGACCGGGCGCGACGCTGCTAGTCGCTTTGCGCGAAAGTACTCGGTGCCATGGTGGCGAATCGTCAGCATGTAGTGGTCCGCCGCATCTCAGCGGCACGACCTCCTCGCCAGCGAGGTGCCGAGACTGATGCGACAAAGAAGGTCCCATCGACTCGCTGCCCACCCAGCCCTCTCAAGCGACGACGCCAGTCTCGAGCGCACCGCCTCTGACCGGCGGTCGGCTTGAGGACTCGACGTCCGTGTCGACCCCGAGTCGATACGTTCCGGCATTGGCCAGGCGTTTTTCGGCTTGTACCTCGCACTCATCACCCCCAGCGGTGGTGTCGATGTCATTCAAGCTCCAACACATCACCGACGATGCCACCGCCGCGACGGGAGCTCTCGGGACGATCCTCGGTATCGGAGGTCTAGTGTCCCTGATCGCGTGTCCGCTTGCGGGTCGCCTTTCCGATCGAACGGCTTCACGTTTCGGTCGGCGGCGTCCGTGGATCGTTGGGGGCGCCATCGTCGCCTTCCTGTCGCTGCTCGCTAACCTCGGCTTTTCATGAAGCCCGGTGTCCGACGGATGGGCGGACAAGCGAAAAGTGCCTCTGAACAGCAAGAATGAGGATTGTCGAGGTCCCTGTTCCTGCCGCTGTCGGAGGCACTTTCCAGGTGAAGAAGCGTGACGGGTTCTATTCGCGTGTGCGCGTGCAGGGTGACGGCCGTGGGGTCGTCTCGCAGGCCGGCGGGGTGCTTCTGGTCGAGACGGTCCGCAGACGAACGAAGCCGACTTCTTCGACCGGCACCGCTCGTACGACCGGAGTTACGCCGCCACGCACCTGGTGAACTGGCTGTCCGTCGCCCTGGACGGACATGACGCGGGCGAGCGCGCGGCGTTCGTGCGCGCCTGCGCCGAGGCGGGCCCGCCGGACGACGGGTTTCCGGCGGTGATCGCTGACCTCCTCGCCCGGCACGCACCCGTCGCCGCGGTGATGGAGGACTTCTACGACCGTTTCCGGAACGCGAGCCGGACGGCGTCGTATCCGCTGGAAGCGATCCGCCGGGCCGCGTGAAGCGTCGACCAGGCGTTACGCGCCCCAGGCCTGCTCGGCGGCGGCGTTACGTGCGTACTCGGCGAAGTCGCGCGGCGGGCGGCCGAGGACCTTCCAGACGTCGTCGGTGAGGGTGGCAAGCGCGCCGGAGGCGATGGCGTCGTACTGGGCGGTGAGCTGCTGCACCCACTCCTCGGGTACGCCGACGGCGCGTTGCTCGGCGGCGTACTCGTCCGCGGTCAGCGGGGTGTAGCGGATGTCCCGGCCCGTGGCGCGCGCGATCTCCGCGACGGTGTCGGCGAACGACATGAGCCGCGGGCCGCTCAGCTCGTACACCTGACCGTCGTGGCCGTCCTCGGTCAGGGCGGCCACCGCGACGGCGGCGATGTCGTCGGCGTCGACGAATCCCTCCTTGCCGTCCCCGGCCGGGAGGCGTACGTCGCCGGAGAGCACCGGGTCGCGCAGGAAGTCCTCATGGAAGTTCTGGTGGAACCAGCGCAGCCGCAGCACGCTCGACTCCAGGCCCGCCTCGGCGAGCGACCGCTCGGCCGCGAGCACGCTGTCGTAGCCCCATGCGCCGGTGTCGGGGAAGGACACCAGGACCGCGCGCCGTACACCGGCCGTGGCCGCCTCGCGTGCGAGGGCGGCGATGTCGGCGGCCGCCTGGTCGCTGCCGAGGGAGGGGGCGACCAGGTACATCGCGGAGATGCCTTGGAGCGCCTGGGCCCAGGTAGTGCGGTCGTTCCAGTCGAAGGGGGTGGGGGCAGCGGTCCGGGAGGCGGGGCGCACGGACATCCCCTGGTCCTGCAGCTGCTGCGCGACGCGCTTGCCGGTCTTGCCGGTCGCGCCGGTCACGAGGATCGTTTCGTTGTTCATGTACTCAGTGAACCCGCCGGCGCCGGCCGCGGGCCATGGTCAGCACGCTCGCGCGCATGCCCGTTCGTCTAGGCTCACCTGCGTGGAAGCCCTCCCGCCGACCGGTACGGACCCCCTCGCCGAGCTGCTCGGCAGCGTACGGACCACGGGTGCGGTCTTCAGTCGCACCGCCCTGTCCGGCACGTGGGGTGTGCGCTTCGAGGACGGCTCCCCGCTGGCGCTCGCCGTGCCGTTGCGGGGTACGGTCTGGGTGACCGTTCAGGGCGGTGAGCCGGTGCGACTCGAACCCGGGGACGTGGGGGTGCTGAGCGGCGGTGCCCCGTACACGATCGCGAGTGACACGCACGTCGAGGCGGACGGCGTCGTGCGGCCCGGCGGGCACTGCGAGGTACTTCGCCCGGGGCCGGAGGACGGCCGCGTCACCGTGGACGACGCGGACACGTTGCTGCTCAACGGTCTGTGCACCGTGGAGGCGGGCGCCCCCGCGCGGCTGCTCGCCGCGCTGCCACCGCTCGCCCTCGTCCCTGCGGCGCAGGGCAACTGTCCCGTCGGTTCGGCGGCCCTCGAGGACGCCATCCGACCGGCCCCCGGACAGCAGGCGCTGCTCGACCGGACCATTGATCTCATGCTCATGACCGCTCTGCGCGCCTGGTTCACCCGCCCCGGCGCCGAGACCCCCGCCTGGTACCGCGCCCACAGCGACCCTGTGGTCGGACACGCGTTACGGCTACTCGACGACGATCTCGCCAGGCCATGGACGGTCGAGTCGCTCGCGGCCGCGACCGGAGTGTCCCGCGCGGCTCTGGCCCGCAACTTCACCGACCTCGTCGGGCTACCCCCGATGACCTATCTGCGCGAGCAACGCCTGGACAAGGCCGCCGAGTTGCTGCACGAAACCGGTACGACGATCGGCGCCGTGGCACGCCGGGTCGGCTTCTCCAGCGCCTTCGCCCTGAGTACGGCGTTCAAGAAGGCGCGCGGCGTCAGCCCGAGTGCGCACCGGGGCGGGCGGTGAGCTTCGCCGGTAACAGGTCAACGTGGCGCGCTATCGGGCTTTCATGAAGCCCGGTGTCCGACGGATGGGCGGACAAGCGAAAAGTGCCTCTGAACAGCAAGAATGAGGACTGTCGAGGTCCTTGTTCCTGCCGCTGTCGGAGGCACTTTCCAGGTGAAGGAGCGTGACGGGTTCTATTCGCGTGTGCGCGTGCAGGGTGACGGCCGTGGGGTCGTCTCGCAGGCCGGCGGGGTGCTGCTGGTCGAGACGGTCCGCAAGGCCGGTCTGGACACGGTGATATCGCGGGCCCTAGCGCCGTGGCGCAAGCCGCGGGCGGTGCACGACCCGGGCAAGATCCTGCTCGATGTCGCCCTGACGGTCGCGCTGGCCCCGGATCGGCTTGTCACTCGCCTTCACGGTCTGAAGCTCGTACAACGTCGTGGAGACCATTGACTCCCACGTCCGAGTATCCGACTGACCGTTTCACGCGGAGCAGGTTCGGTGCCGTGCATCGGTCCTCCTACAGGCATCCATCCGGCGCCTTGCATTGATGCGACCGCCTCCCGAACGGGCACCCCCTCGGCACTCGGCTCTACGGAGACCACCCGAGACGTCTGTGGACAAACGCGCGCATGACGTGCGCGGCATGTCCTTGGGACGTCAGTAGACGACATTGACGAGCCGCTCTTCGGTGTTTGCCAACACCCCGGAGAGGCCCAGTTCACGGCCCAGCCCGCTGGTCTGCATGCCACCCCACGGCGTAGCGGGGTGAGGCGGACCGAAGGAATTCACCCATACGGTGCCTACCTTGATGCCACGCGATGCGATCATCGCGGCGTTGATGTCACGGGTCCAGATGACGGCTGCGAGGCCGTATGCTGTGGCATTGGCGAGACGAACGGCGTCGTTGGTGTCGTCAAACGGGATGATTGTGCCGACGGGGCCGAAGATCTCCTCCCGGGAAATCCGCATGTCGTTGTCGCCGACGAAGACGGTGGGCTCGACAAAGTAGCCCGGTCGGTCAGGGGTTCCGCCGCCGGCAATCAGCCGGGCACCCTCGGCGTGGCCGGCGTCGATGTAATCGACGACGCGATTACGCTGCCGCTCGCTGATCAGGCTCCCCATGGTGGTTGTCGGATCGAAAGGGTTCCCGAGGCGCTGCTTCGCTGCCTCGGCGGCCAGTGCCTCCGCGACTTCGTCGAGCTTCGACCGGTGGACGAGGACACGGGTGCCGGCTGCGCAGGTTTGGCCGCTGTTGGCGAAGAGGGAGATCGCAGCGACCGGTGCAAGGGCTGCCACGTCTGCATCCGCGAAGACGATCTGGGGCGACTTCCCGCCCAGCTCCAGGGTCGCCGGCTTGAAGGCGCGCGCCGCAGCGATCCCGACGAGTCGGCCGACCTCGGGGGAGCCGGTGAAAGACAGCTTGTCGATTCCAGAGTGCTCGATCAGAGCAGCGCCAACGATGTTCCCAGGCCCGTTCACGACATTGAGCACCCCTCGGGGGAAGCCGGCCTGGGCCACCAGTTCGGCAAGGAGCTGGGTGACGAGTGGAGCTTCCTCTGATGGCTTCAACACCACGGTGCACCCCGCGGCGAATGCTGATGCAATCTTCCAGCTTGTGATCATGGTGGGGGCGTTCCATGGCGTGATCGCGCCGACGACGCCCAAGGGCAAACGCTCGGTGTATGAGAGCCGGGCTTTGCCCATGTGATCCGGCACTGGGATGACCGAGCCTTGGATCTTGTCGGCCCAGCCAGCCATGTGGCGGAACGTCTCAGCGGCCATGGCGACGTCGACCATCAGGGCGTCCTTGTAGGGCTTGCCCACATCGAGTGCCTCGAGTCCGGCGAACCGCTCGGCGTTTTCCTCGACGAGATCGGCAAGTCTGCTAATTAGTCGACCGCGGTCGGCACCGGACATGGTGTTCCATGGCCCGGATTCGAAGGCACGGCGTGCTGCAGCAATTGCATGGTCAACGTCCGCGGCATCTGCGCCGTGCAGCTCGGCGAGCTGCGAGCCGTTCGTGGGGTTTTGCACCACGAACCCATCGCCGTGGCCGGCGACCCAACTCCCGTCAATGAAGAGTTCGGTGCGGGGTAGCTCGACGTGGTTCATATTCGGTCTCCTAACGACCGAGGCGGTCGTGATCGACATTACGGATGTAAGATTAGTGTATTGCTTAATGCCGCAGGTGCGATCTCAGCCGCGTCCCGGCGCGATGAGTGTGCGAGTCTGACCAAGGGTGCGCGCTGGGTCGCCCGTCACTGAGGCCCGCACGATGACCTCGTCGCCGTCCTGGAGGAAGGTGCGAGTTGTGCCGTCATCGAGTGCGAACGATCGGGTGCCGCCTAGGCTGAGTTCCATTAGCGAGCCCATACCAGCCGCGCCGAGCGATGAGATAGTGCCGGTGCCGTAGAGGTCCCCGGTCCGGAGCGAAGCTCCGTTACTTGTCATGTGCGCGAGCTGCTGGGCAGGGGACCAGTAGAGGCCGCCGCTTTTTGGCCTACTGATGATCGTGCCATTCAGCTCTACTTCGAATGAGATGGCAGGATTCCGCGGTTCAGCGACCTCGAGATAGGGCAAAACGGCGGGTTCCTGGCGTGGCCCCTCGACCCAGTCCAACGCCTCGAGAGGCGCCACCCAAGGGCTGATGGTGGTTGCGAAGGACTTGGCCAGGAACGGGCCAAGAGGCTGGTACTCCCAGGCCTGGATATCGCGTGCGCTCCAGTCGATGAGGATCACGACGCCGAACACGTGGTCTCGCAATGCATGTCCGCTCACTGGTACACCGAGCGTCGACGGGACGCCGACCACATATCCGAGCTCGACCTCGATGTCGAGCCGGTCGCTGGGCTGGACGACGGGACCGTCGGCGGTCGGTACCTGTCCGGTCGGACGGTTAACCTCGGTCCCCGAGGGGACGACTGTGCCGGCCCGGCCGTGATAGCCGGCCGGAAGGTGGCGATAATTCGGTTTGAGGGGATCGGCGTCGTCCGGACGCAGAATCCGACCTACGTTGCTGGCGTGCTCGATCCCAGAGAAGAAGTCCACGAAGTCGGCCACCTCGAAAGGCAGCAAGACGTCGACTTCACTCAAGACGTGGACGTCTGGATCCTGAGGTCGAACCCCGCGCTCGACACGGTCCTGCACGACGCGCCTGACATGCTGCCACCTCTCCCGTCCCTGGGCCATGAACGCGTTAAGGCTGGGTTGGGCAAACTCGGCCTGGGATTCGAGAAGAACCGTGAGGTCGATAGCGGCGTCGCCGACAGCTACCGCGACACGTGCCGCGCCGCCGCTGGGACGGACGATTCCGTAGGGAAGTGTCTGATTGCCGAACCCGCCCGCAATTGGGTCAGCCGTTGTCGCCAGCACTTCCTGGAGGCTTGTCGTGGCGTGGTCAGCCATGGAAGTGCCGTTCGATGCCATTCCAGCATTCGTCGTAGTGTGGCTGGAGGTTCGCCGCTGACATTGCCTCTCCGGTAGGAATCACCGGCAGGCGGGTCTCGAACATGAATGCCATGGTGTCGTCGACCTTGTGAGGCTTCAGGTCGATAGTGCTGGCGACATCGTAGGTCTCCCGGTCCGGGCCGTGGGAGGTAAAGCAGTTATGCAGGCTTGCGCCAGCCGGGACGAATCCTTCGGCCTTCGCGTCATAGACACCGTGGATCAGGCCCATGAACTCGCTCATCACGTTGCGGTGGTACCACGGCGGCCGGAAGGTGTCCTCGCCTACGAGCCATCGCGGGGCGAAGATGACGAAGTCGGCGTTGGCAGTGCCGGGAACGCCCGCGCTCGGAGACGTCAGAACGGTGTAGATCGACGGGTCGGGGTGGTCGAATGAGGTCGTGCCGATGACCATGAACTTGCTCAGGTCGTACTTGTACGGGGCATAGTTCCCGTGCCACCCAACGACGTCGAGCGGCGAGTGGTCGTAGTCGGCAGCCCAGAGGTTCCCGAGGTACTTCTGATAGAGGACGCAGTCCTCGTCCCTGTCCTCAAACGAAGCCACCGGGTAAAGGAAGTCCCGGTGGTTCGCGAGGCCGTTTGCCCCGATCGGACCGAGCTCGGGGAGGGTCAAGGGTTGGCCATAGTTCTCCATGATGTAGCCGCGGGCAACGCCGTCTGGGAGCTCGACCTTGAACCTGATGCCGCGCGGGATGACGGCGATCTCGCCTGGGCCGAACTCGAGCACGCCGAATTCGGTGCGCGCCCGGACGGTGCCCGACTCGGGGACGACGAGAAGTTCGCCGTCGGAGTTCACGAAGTACTCACGATCCATGGACTTGGTTGCCAGGTACATGTGGATCGCCACCCCGTCCTGGGCGCGTACGTCGCCGTTCGCGCCAATGGTGAACAGAGACTCTACGAAGTCGCGTGGAGTTTCCGGCATCGGGAAAGCGTCCCAACGAAGCCGGTTCGGCTCAGGGGCCGCCGTCCCCCCGATCGGGGCTGCATGCAGCGCGCTGGCGTTGACCTGGCTGTAGCGGGGGTGGTTCGCCGACGGACGAATGCGATACACCCAAGACCGCAAGGTGTGCCCACGAGGCGCGGTGAAGGCAGTCCCGCTGATCTGTTCGGCGTACAGCCCGAGCGGGGCCCTCTGCGGGCTGTTGCGGCCCTCAGGAAGAGCCCCTGGGGCCGCCTCTGTGGCGTGGTGGTTTCCGAAACCGGTGAGGTACTCGAGGTTGGTCATGTCGTCACTCCTGTGGTGGCGTGGTCGTCAGAGTTGCTCGCCGAGTTTGAATCCGCGCTCGGTGTCGCCCTCACGGGTGTATGAGAAGCCGTCAGCTCCGATGGTCACCGCCATCTCGCTGGAATCGGTGCGGGTAACCAATGGCTGCGGATTGCCGTCGAGGTCCAGGACCAGCGAGGCATCGGTGTACCAGCTCGGCACCACCGGGTTGCCCCACCAGTCTCGGCGCTGGTTGTCGTGGACGTCCCATGTCACGAGGGGGTTGTCGGGATCGCCGGTCCAGTAGTCCTGGGTATAGATCTCGACGCGGTGCCCGTCGGGGTCACGGAGGTACAGGTAGAAGGCATTGGACACCCCGTGGCGGCCAGGGCCTCGCTCGATCATGTCGCTGATGCGAAGAGCTCCCATCTTGTCGCAAATTGCGAGGATGTTGTGCTTTTCGTGGGTGGCGAAGGCGACGTGGTGCATGCGCGGCCCGTCGCCACCGGTCATCGCGGCGTCGTGCACCGTTGGCTTGCGTCGCATCCACGCGGCGTAGACGGTACCGTCGCCGTCCTCGATGTCCTCTGTGACTCGGAACCCCAGATCCTCCATGTAGCTGATGGCGCGAGGGACGTCCGGAGTCACCTGGTTGAAGTGGTCGATACGGACGATGGCTCCTGGGGTGTGCTTCTCGTAGTTCCAGGCCAGGCGTTCGACATGCTCGACCTCGTAGAAGAACTCGTAGGGGAATCCGAGAGGGTCCTCGACGCGGACGGAATCACCGACGCCCTTGGTGAAGCCGTCGGTATTGCGCTCCACACGACAACCAAGCTCGGAGTAGAAGGCGACGGCACGGTCAAGGTCCTCTGCTGATCTCACCCGGTAGGCAAACGCGGCAACGGCAGGGACCGGTCCCTTGCGCAGAACCAGATTGTGGTGGATGAACTCCTCGAGGCTGCGGAGGTAGATCACCTCGTCATCCTCCTCCGTGACGACCAGGTCGAGCACGTCGACGTAGAACCGCCGCGACGCCGCGAGGTCGCTGACGATGAGCTCCATGTAGGCCGCCCGCACGACATCGGGAGGAGCCACGTCCGGGGTGGGGATCGGGTCAGTCATTGGGGTTCTCCTTTGGTTGTTCAGTGGATACCGAAACGGGGCGTGTGGGTTTCGGCCAGCGTGATGTGCATCGCCTGCTGGTCGGTGTAGAAGTCGATGGAGCGGTAGCCGCCTTCGTGTCCGAGCCCGGACGCCTTGACGCCGCCGAAGGGGGTGCGCAGGTCGCGGACGTTGTTGGAGTTCAGCCAGACCATCCCGCTGTCGACCTGTTGGGCGAAGCTGTGGCCTCTGCGTAGGTCGTTCGTCCAGATGTAGGCGGCCAGACCGAACCGAACCCCGTTCGCCAGCGCCAGGGCCTCCTCCTCGGTGTCGAACGGAGTGATCGCGACCACCGGGCCGAAGATCTCCTCCTGGAAGATCCGTGCGTCTGGTGCCACGTCGACGAAGACGGTCGGGGAGACATAGTTGCCGTGGGGTAGATGATCAGGCCGGCCCCCACCAGCGACCAGACGGCCCTCGGTCTTGCCAATCTCGACGTACTCCATGACCTTGTCGTAATGTTCGGGGTGCACTAGCGCGCCGACCTCGGTCTCTGGGGCGCTCGGGTCTCCCACGACGATGTTTCGCGCGCGCGTTGCGTACCTCTCCACGAACTCGTCGTAGACGGGCCGCTGGACGAGGATTCGGCTGCCAGCTGTGCAGCGCTCTCCATTGAGGGAAAAGACGCCGAAAATTGTCGCGTCGATAGCCTCCTCTAGATTGGCGTCGGCAAAGACGACCGCGGGGGATTTGCCGCCCAGCTCCATGGAGAGAGCCTTGAGATTCGGGGCCGCATTGCCGAAGATGATTTGTCCGGTTCGGCTCTCTCCTGTGAAGGAGATCATGGGAACGTCTGGGTGCTTGACCAGAGCGTCGCCAGCTTCCTCGCCGAGGCCGTGGACGATATTGACTACACCGTCAGGGATCCCTGCCTCACGGAAAATCTCTGGCCAGAGGCTGGCTGAGAGTGGAGTGAACTCGGCAGGCTTCAAGACGACCGTGCACCCGGAGGCCAAGGCCGGGCTCAGCTTCCAGGACTCGAGCATGAAGGGCGTGTTCCACGGCGTAATGAGGCCGGCGACGCCCTTGGGCTTGCGATTAACGTAATTGATCTGGCGGCCAGGGACCTTGTAGGCGTCGTCCCGTTGAGCGACCACGAGGTCGGCGAAGAAGCGGAAGTTCTCGGCCGATCGTCGTGCCTGGCCCAAGGCCTGGGCGATGGGTAGGCCGGTGTCGTAGGTCTCGAGCTCAGCCAGACGCTCGTCCGTGGACTCCACGATGTCAGCTACTCGGTTCAGGATTTTGGCGCGTTCGCGCGGTAGGAGGTGCGGCCAGGGACCCTCGAAGGCGCGCCCCGCCGCAGCTACCGCGCGGTCGATGTCCGCCGCCTTACCTGCTGCGGCTCGTGCGTAGGGCCGGTTTGAGATGGGGTCAAGGACGTCGAAGGTGCCTCCGTCGACGCTGTCGACTAGGTAACCGTCGATGAAGTGCTGGATGCGGTCGGGCAGGCCGGCCGGTACGTGCGTGGACAACTGGTCTCCTTTGGTTCAGGCGGTGAGGTCGGGGGCGAGGGCATCGGCAGAACGTCTGGCGTCGTGGTGTGCAAGCACCGCGTCGAGGGTGTTGAGTCGATGCCGACGAGCGGCGTTCTCGATATCGCTGAGTGATGCACCGGCCTCGATGCGGCGGAGCAGATCGTCGTGTTCCCGCACTGACTTCGCTGCTCGCTCAGGAACGAAACCGAATACGGACTCGCGCAGAAGCGCTAGGCGATTCCAGCCCCGGTGCACGAGGTCGAGGATGTGCGGATTGGGGCAGTCGCCGTAGAGTTCAGCATGGAAAGATCGATTTAGCTCCGAGAACCTCTGCGGGTCGAGCCGATTCAGAGCTGCATCCATCTGCTCGTTGATCGTCCGAGCGCGGGCCAAGCGCCGGGGATCGAGATTCGACGCGCACATGGCGGTTGCCGCTCCCTCGACCAGTGCGAGGGTCTGCATCGTGTGCAGATACTCTTCCTCGTGCATGAAAGCCACCTGAGCCCCGACGTTGCGCTGGACTATCACGAGGCGCTCGGCTTCGAGTAGCCGGATCGCCTCCCGCACAGGCACCTTGCTCATGCCTGTCTCGCGCGCGATTGCGTCAAGCACAAGGCGGTAGCCAGGTGAAAACTGGCCGCTCTCGATGCGTTCGCGGATCCACCTGTAGGCGTGCTGTGACTTGTCAAGCGTCATGACGCCTCGTTCTGTCCTCCTGATAGCGACGTTGCCAGATAGGACCCGGGGGGAACAGACCGTCGAGCGGGTTGCCTTCGGCTACCCGGTCGACGACCCACGCGTCCTGAGATTCCTTCTCGGCGGCCGCCGCGATGACGTCAGCGGCGATGTGGGCTGGGACGACCACAACACCGTCGTCGTCGCCGACGATGAGGTCGCCTGTCTGAACCGTGGCGCCGCCGCAAGTGATGGTCGAGTCGACCTCCCAGGGCACGTGGCGACGCCCCAGCACGGACGGGTGGACTCCGCACGAGAAGGTCGGCACCCCGATGGCTGCCACAGCGCTTGAGTCTCGAACCGCACCATCGGTGACGAGGCCCCCCGCCTCGAGAAACTTGGCCCGTTGTGCCAGGACGTCGCCGAGAGTTCCGGCGGACGTGTCGCCGCGCGCCTCCATGACGAGCACGTCGCCGGCACGGAGTGAGTCGACTGCCCGCTTCTGGGCGTTTTGGCCACCGCCGTGCTGATCGAAGAGGTCGGGGCGGTGGGCTACATACCGCAGTGTCCTCGCGGTGCCAGCCATGTGAGTTCCGGGCGTCAGCGGCCTCACCCCGTCGATGGTCGCGTGTGGGAAGCCGCGCTTGCGGAGCTCGGCGCTGATGGTCGCCACTGCGACGCCGCTCAGCACCTTGCGCAACTCATCCGTCAGTACGAAAGCGCCCTTCAGAGTGACTCCCGCGCTCTCCGCATTTCCCCACGCCTCGACGCGCTGCAGGTCATCAACGCTGGGCCCTGCCCCGTAGTCCTCGAACGGCACGCTGCCTTCGACCACGCGGGTGACGAGGCGCCCCGTGGTCGGACGACCACTCGTCGTCGGTGCGTCCACCTCGACCTCGATGAGGTCGCCCGGCACCGTGACCGAAGCGCCGGCAGGAGTGCCTGTAAGAATGACATCTCCCCGCTCGAGAGTGATCAGCTGAGCGAGATCCGCGACCAGCAGACCGAACGGGAAGACCAGTTCGGCGGTAGTGTCTTCCTGCACTAGGGTCCCATTCACCCAGGTCCGCAGGCGTAGGCCGCTCGGATCCACTGAGGCGGCATCAATGACGTCCGGTCCCAGCGGCGTGAACCCATCGCCGCCCTTGTTGCGAAGATTCGATCCGTTGTCCACGGATCGAAGGTCGTAGACGCCGAAATCGTTGGCCGCGGTTATTCCTGCGACGGCGGCCCACCCTTCCTCCGGTGTGCAGCGACGCACTCGCCGGCCGATCACTAGGGCGACCTCACCTTCGTACGCCAGAAGTTCGGTGCCCGCCGGACGCTCGATCGTGTCGCCGCTCGCGGCAAGTGATGTCGACGGTTTGAGGAAGTACGACGGGTGTTTCGGCATACGGCCACGCTGCGCAATCCGCGAGGGATAGTTCAGGTGGACGGCAATGATCTTGCCTGGACGTTCGATGGTCATGAGGTCCCTTCGGGAATGAAATCGGACGCGAGGCGTTCGCTCCCGCGCGCCAGCAACTGGACGTCGGCACCCACGAGCACAAAATCCGCCCCAGCCTCGAGATACCGCTGAGCCAACGCAGGCACGAAGGCATTGACCCCGACTCTGGCCCCGCGTTGACGGGCACTCCGGATGCAGCGCAGGACGGCCTCGACCACGTCTTGATGACCCTGCTGCCCGAGTAAACCCATCGACGCAGCGAGGTCAGAGGGCCCAACGAAAACACCGTCGACCCCCGGAGTCTGCGCAATGGCATCGACGTTCTCGACGGCCACTGCGGTCTCCACCTGTACAACGAGGGAGACGCTGTCACGCGCCTGCTCGAGATAGGAATCGACCCGTCCCCATCGAGACGCGCGCGCGAGAGCACTACCGACTCCACGAACGCCTATGGGGGGATAGGCGACGGCCTGCGCGGCCGCAGCGGCCTGTTCGGCGGTATCGACCATGGGGAGGAGGAGATTCTGGACACCGATATCGAGGTATTGCTTGATGATGACCGGGTCGTTGGCCGGCGGGCGAACGAGCGGTGTGACCGGGTATCCGTGCACGGCCTGGAGCTGTGCCAGAAGTGTTTCCAGCCCGTTCGGACTGTGCTCGGCATCGATGAGCAGCCAGTCCAGCCCGCTGCCTGCGCAGATCTCAGCGACGAGCGGGCTCCCACTACAGACCCACATCCCCGCGAGGGGTCGCGAGGATCCGGCGAGGAGCTCGGAGAATGTGGCCCCTAGACGAATCGACATGTCACGGTTCCTAGATTGCCGTAGTCCGCCGACACGGTGTCGCCACGCTCGACCCACATCGGTCGCGTGAACGAGCCCGCCAGCACCACCTCACCCGCCGAAAGTCCCGTGCCGTGCTGCCCGAGCTTGTTGGCAAGCCACGCGACCGCTGTTGCCGGGTGGTTGAGTACACCCGCCGCGACGCCGGTCTCCTCAATCGTCTGATTGCGATACAGCAATGCGGCGATCCAGCGCAGGTCGAACGCATGGACGGGCACCGGCCGTCCGCCGAGGACCATCGCCCCCATCGCGGCGTTGTCGCTGATCGTGTCGACGATCGTGCGGCCCGAAAGGTCGATATGGGAGTTGAGGATCTCCAGAGCCGGCACCACGTACTTGGTCGCGTCAAGGACATCGACGATGGTGCATCCAGGACCATTCAAGGCTTTTTCGAGCACAAAGGCGATCTCCACCTCGATCCGCACGTTGGAATAGCGGTCGAAAGGCACCGTTGCGCCGTTCTCCAGCACCATGTCCTCGAACACGACTCCGTAGTCAGGTTCGGTGATACCTGTCGCAGCTTGCATCGCCTTCGATGTCAGACCGATCTTGTGTCCCACGACGCGGTGCCCGCTCGCGGCCCTGCGGGTTGCCCAAAGGCTTTGGACGGCGTAGGCGTCATCGACGGTCATGCCTGGGTTTCGTGAACTGAGCAGAGGAATCACTGCACGGTCCCGGTCGGCGACCAGCAGTTCGTCTGCCAGCTGTTCGATCTGGTCTTGGGTGAGCATGCGGCTGGCTCCTAAGAATTCTGGGGACGGGGGAGGGGGTCATACGGCAAGAGCGAGTAGCACGACGTTCAGACTCACGACGATGGTCGTCACGAGGACAGAGGCGACCTGGAGGATGCGACGGTTCGTGAAGGACCCCATGAGCTCGGGCCGGCTCGTGTACCAGGCAAGCGGGATGAGGGCGAAGGTGATCCCGAAGGACAGCACCACCTGGCTGATGACCAGTGCCCAGGTCGCATCGACGCCCGAGACAAGAAGGACTAGCGCTGGGACGAGCGTGATCGACCGGCGCAGCAGCAGAGGCACGCGCACGTGCAGGAGTCCCGCAGTGATCGCTGCTCCCGCATGGCATCCGACCGCGGTTGAAGCCAGTCCCGATGCCAGCAGCGCGACGCCGAAAAGGATCCCGATGCCGGTGCCAAGGTGTGTGCCGATGGCGTCCGCTGCGCCTTCGATGGAGTCCGTGCCTGGAACGCCTCGAAGCGCACCTGCCGCCATCAGCAGCATGGCGAGGTTGATTCCACCGGCGACGGCAAGCGCGGCGACGACGTCGAACCGTGTGGCCCGAAGGAGCCGAGCAATCCGCGTGAGATCAGAGCTCCGCCCGTGACGGTCTCGTGCGAGCCCGGAGTGCACGTACACCGCATGAGGCATGACGGTCGCTCCAATGATGCCAGCGGCGAGCAGGACAGTGTCCGGTCCGGCGAGTCCAGGCACGAGCCCACCTGCCGTGCCGGCCCAGTCGACCGGGCTCACGAGCAGTCCGACGCCGAATCCGACGCCGATCACAGCCAAGAATCCAATGACGACGAACTCGAATGGCCTCTGCCCACGTCGCGACTGGACGTCGAGGACCGCCATAGAGACGAGGCCTACGACCAGTCCGCCTAGGAAGAGGGGTAGTTCGAAGAGGATTTGGAGGGCGATGGCGCCGCCGATGACTTCCGCGACGTCCGTCGCGGCCGTCGTCACCTCCGCCTGGAGCCAGTACAGTCGGCGCGCAGGTCCGTCGAGACGCTCACCCAGCAGCTCTGGAAGGGTGCTGCCCGTGACGACACCTAGCTTCGCCGACAGGTACTGGACCACGACTGCCATCGCGTTGGCGAGGACTACAACCCAGACGAGCAGGTATCCGTGTTGGGCGCCTGCCGAGAGGTTCGTCGCGACGTTGCCCGGGTCGACGTAGGCAATGGCCGCCACGAACGCTGGCCCCAGAAGGCGCCCGGAGCCGCGACGCTGACCACGCTTCTCGCCAGCTGTAGCAGCGATCATTGTCATCGAACCCTCCGTTGCTGACCAGGAAGGGCGACGATCGCGCGACGCCCATTACAACTGTCATGGACGACCGTATCCGATTTCGGATCCGTTGCATATGTAATGGGCGAAGCTTTTTGAATCGGGCGCGTTTGGCCGGGTGGCCTGTCACTATCGGGGTCGTCACCGCACACTCTGTGGGGTCCGCAAGGCGGTTGAGGGCGCGGGCGCGCTCGTCAGTGAATGGTGAGTCGCTCGACGGCTGGTAGTACCTCGTCGGCCGTGAAGGACCGCGAATTCACTACGGCGTGGATGAGGTATCCCTCGATCAGGCGACTGACCATGGCGGCGGTGGCGTCATCGACGTGTCGAGCAAACTCGGGCTCGGGATGCCAGGCGGCGATCTCCACCTTGAGTGCGGGCTGGAAGAGCACCGACACGTATATCCGGTAGTCGAGGATCAGTTCGTCGAAGTGTTGTGTCGTCTCGTCCTCGATGTAGGTGGCGATGCCGCGAGAGAATCCGTGCTCGGCGACCAGTTCCTGGATTCTGCGGGTGATGCGCTCCCCGCTGGTCACTCGGGCCTTGCGGATCGTCGAGACGAGCAGGTGGTCACGATCTTTGAAGTAGTAGGTCGTAAGTCCGAGCGGGACACCGGCTTCCCCGGCCACCGCGCGATGGGTGAATCCTCGGACGCCCTGCTGGGCAAGGACTCGACAGGCCGCGTCGAGGATTTGGTCGCGACGGCTGCTCTCGACATTGGTTTGGGGTGCTCGCGCGTCTTTCTCCATCATGGGGAGTGACACTAGTCAGTGAGCGCCGGGCGTCATTGTCGGGACGAGGCTGTTCTGCCAACCATGTAGGTCAGTTCGCGAGCCACTTCCCTGCACCGGGCGGCCATGTGATCCAGCTCCATTTCCGTAAGGCCCGGAGGGATACCTGCCACGACGAGCGCTAGGTCCGGAACGCCGTCGGCGTCGAAAATCGGGACCTGGATCGAGCTGACGTGTGCCGCCCAATCGGACTTCTCCCGTAGGTCGGCGTAGTCGCTGGCGATCTCCTGCCAGAGCTGATTGATGTCGTCGTGGCTCCGAGTCGGGTCCGACATGACCTGGGAGAACCGGTCTGCCATCGTCGGTCCGATGCTGACGGCGTAGCCGCGCTCGCGGACGCGCCGCACCATCTGGTCGAGCAAAACCTCGTCAGCGAAACCGACTGCGCGACCCGCCTTCTGCCATGCGGCGAGGCGGACGCCTTCGTCCCAGGCCACAAAGACGAGTCCCATAGGAGCTGCGAACGGGAAGGTGGCGCCGACCGGTGCCATAGTCTGCCTGTAGACGCCCACGTTGGCAGCGGACAGCACGACGACGCTGTCCTGGGCTAGTGAGCAGAGCGTGACTGTATTGCCGATCTCCTCTGCCAGACGATGGATACTCTCACTCATGCGGTCGGCCACGCGGAGGTGGGTGCCGAGGTGTCGAGCGTCGAAGTCGAGCCGTGGCATCGTGAACGTCCCATAACCCCCCTTGAGGAACAACATGGGCATGCCGGCACTGCCGCCCCCGACGCCGAGGTCGTGAACCTCGCCCAGCACGATGTCGTGGTCGCCAGCGGCGATGGTCTGGGAACGGACACAGTCGAACCACACGAGTGCGTCCGTCAGATGTGGGATCCCGTGCTCGTCCGGAACCCAGTTCCCCACGTCGAAGCGGTCCTCTGGCGCTGCCGATGCGAACGATCGGCACAGCTCCTCATGAGCCGCGCCGAGGACGCTTACTCGGAACCGGGTGCAGTTCGCGATCGCGGTGTAGGACCGCGAGCTCCGCATCGGCATGAACGAGACGATGGGCGGGTCCATCGACACCGACGAGAATGTCCCGACGACCAGGCCTTGCGGGGTACCCTTGTCGTCCAGTGCTGAGATGATGGCAACCCCGGTCGGGTACTCGCCGAGGACCTTCCGCCACCAACCTGTGCGCTGCTCCGCGGGTACGTCGCGAAAGCCTGTCCCGGCCGGTGCGGTGTATTCCACGTGGGCGCGTACAAGGTTGTCCGCGACCCAGCCGTGCTGCTCGGCAAGCGAGATCATCCGTGACACGGCATCCTCGTGGCAGCCGCCCGCGACGGCCTCGCGCACGATTCGTTCCAACCGGATCCACGCATGGCCAGACGTCTGGTCGAACTGACCGAGGCCGCTGTCGCGCAGGAGGCGATCGAGATCGGGCTTAGGCGTGTCGTGAGGCACGACGACCTTCAGTTCTCGGGTGTCTGTCGCTTCGGCGAGACGAGCCTCGTTCTGTCTGACCACGATCTGCATGTCCTGCTCCTGGCGCTACGAATTGTCTCTGGGTTGGTTGTACGTTTGTCCAAACGTACGGTGGAGTCGGCGGGCGTGTCTAGAGATGTCGCGATGTTTGGTCGAACAACGCGGGCAGCGAAGTGGTTGCAGCGACGGGGCTAGGCCAGGTAGCGCCCCGTTGAAAGTCCGCGGTCGGGCCGGCGCACTGAACGTCTGATTCGAGCCGACTCTCCTGCGGCGACGGAGGGATGGCCCATCGATGCCGATGACCCCCGGCGAGGTGGACTACAACAATGCCGAGCGAGTCGTCGTGTCGAACGGGCTCCTCGAGTCGGGTCGTCGCTGGATTTGTCCACGCCTGCGACGGAGTCCTGCCAGGCTCGAGTCGATGAAGGTGACGTCAACGTTGGCGGGGTGATGGCGACTCCAACGCTCAACCTGATGACGAGCGAGACATCTGCTGCTGAGCGGTGCTCATCGCCTCGGTGGCTGCGGTCTCCGACCGCTGACAGCGGGTCGAAGCCTCCTCGGTGATTTGGTCGCCAAGGAGGCTCCTTACCGCCCCGGTCCCGTACTGGTTCAGTCTCCGAGGTAGTGGGTGGTGCTCCAGCGGCGTAGGAAGCTGGCTGCAATGATCCCGACCCCCGACACCCCAGTCAGTTCACCGTGGCCATAAGGCCGTAGAAGACGGGGACTAGGTCTCAGCCACTTCCTCGGTGGTCTTGCCTGCCCGGGGCCACCATCGACCTCTGCCTGACGGATCCATTTCCGCAGCGTCTCAGCCGACCCGATCCCCAGCTTGCCCGCGATCGTACGGATCGCCTCGAACAAACTGGGATACTCACCCTGCTCCACCGACTCCGTGACTGCCCGGACTGCTCGCTCACGCAGTTCCTGGGGGTACTTACTCGGACGTGCCATGACTTCATCCTCCAACTAATGAAGTCTCCAGACACCCGGCATGCTTCAGTGCCGACGAAGACACCGTCGGCGCCGAGTCCGCCTTCGGCGAGGAAGGAGTACGCCCCGGCGAGGGTGGCTGAGGTGTCCTGATGGTGGGGAGTCGGAGCCTCCCAGGAGTACCGAGAGCCACGGGGCCCGGCTCGCCGGAGCGAGGTAGCGGTCGTGTCGTGCGGCGCTCCGCTGCGGGGGCTTCGGATTCGGCCGCCTCTGCGTCCGCTGCAGCGTCCGGTCGTCAGAAGCGAGTCGCTTAACTAGCTCGCGGCGCTGCTTGCGATCGCGGCGCGATTCCCGTCCGGGGAAACCAGAGTGGCTGATTGGAGGTGCTCGGCCATCGTTTGATGCCGGTGCCCGCGATGGCGCGACTGCCGCCGATCGGTTGTTTGAGGGTCGGATCCGGTGGTGCGTACTAGATTCGTGCCTCGTTCTGACATGCCCGATCGACGCCGCTTGCGGCTTGGGTCAAGATCTCAGCGGTGCAGTTGCCATGGCACAGGTGGGCCAACGTCGACGCAATGGGCGCTGCCTCGTGTCGGGCCATCGACTATCCTTTTATGGTCTTCTGAGCGTAGGAGACCAGGGCGTCGGCGCGATCTGTAAGTCGCACGTCACTGCGCCAGAACATGACCACTGCGGACGGCGGGAAGCCGGGCGAGATCGTTTTCGCGACTATCGGTAGACCCTCATAACTGTGGTCGAAGCGAGGTCGTTGAAGCAGGATGCTGTAGCCGAGGCCTCGGGCAACCAATGAGCGGACCAGCTCGAAGCTCGCCGTGCGATGACCGACTGTCGGCTGCAGGCCCTGTTGATGGAAGAGGTCCATCGTGTGCGTCGCACTGGGTGGCAGGTCCAACATGATGAGGGGTTCGTCGACCAGGGATGCCAGCGAGACGCTCTCCGCGTCTGCGAAGCGGTGGTCCGCGCTGAGGAACACGTACTGCGTCGACTCGTACAACGTCGCGTCGTTTACGTCCGGAGGCAGGTTGACGCGGTATCCGATAGCCAGATCCAGCTCTCCCCGTTGCAACAGGTCCACCAGGTGGTCCAAAGGGCCGTCCACGAAGGACACCTCGATACGTGGGTGAAGCGTGGTAAATCCCTGTACCAATGCGGGCAGCACGGTCGCAGCCAACGTGGAGTAGCAGCCGATCGACAGGGGACCGGTCAATTCGCCTGAGTTACTCGAGATCGAATGGCGAACCTCGTCCGCCTCAAGGAGAAGTGCCTTCGCTCGCTCAAAGAGGTGAACTCCGGCTGCCGTGGGCACAACCCCCTGAGCTCGGCGGCGGCTGAGCAATTGCGTGTCGAGGACGCGCTCGAGCTCTCCGACGGCCGCCGCCACAGTCGTTGGTGTCACGAACATCGTCTCCCCGGCGGAGGAGAAGGAGCCAGTGCTCGTTGCCGCACAGAAGAGCTCGAGCTGACGCAGGGTGAACATCGGGCCACTCATCTGATCATTGTGGTACAGAAGTTGGGAATCAGCCAAAAGATATCCGCTTTTCCTTCGCTTTGATGTCGGGAAACATGACAGACGTAACGTTTGAGAGGGGACCCCGATGTCAGGCATGCCGCAGTCCGCACCGATTGCCGACTGGATCGACCCGGCGCAGCTGAAGGTCGACCCCTACCCGGCGTACGCACGTCTCCGGAAGGAGAGCCCGGTAGCCTACGTCCCTGCGCTCGACAGGTATCTCGTCACAACGTTCCGCGAGTGCTTCGACATCGAGATGGACCAGCAGACCTTCAGCTCCGCGGAGGAGCCTGGGCGCTCCACCATGATCCGCTCGATGGGGAGACCCATGCTGCGCAAGGATGATCCGGAGCACAAGGTGGATCGCGCCGCCATGGGAACCTCGATGAGGCCACGGACGATCCGAGGAACCTGGGCCCGAATCTTCAACGCCAACGCAGACAAGTACATCGGGGTCGTCCGCGATCTAGGGCCGGGCGCCGACCTGTTCCGCGAGTTCGCCGTACCATTCGCCGCTGACAACCTCAGCGCCGTCATCGGATTCCGCGGAGTGGATCCTTCCTCGATGATGGACTGGTCGCACACGCTCATCGCAGGAATCAGCAATGTCGCGGGAGACCCGCTGGTCTGGGAGCAAACCCGCCGAGTATGCGCCGAGATCGACCAGGCGATCGACGAGGCAACACTCCGGCTCCGCCACAATCCCGACGACTCAGTTCTGTCTGCGCTGCTCCACGCTCGGAACCCAATTCCTGACGAAGACATCCGATCCAACATCAGGCTAGCCATATCCGGCGGGATGAACGAGCCGAGCCACATCATCTCGAGCGCCGTGTGGTCGATGTCGGCCAATCCGATGGAACGTGAGCTCGTGCTGGGCGGACAGCGCTCATGGAACGCCGTGTTCGAGGAGACCGCTCGCCTGCATTCTCCTGTGGGGATGTACCCGCGCCTGATCACCCGGGACACCGAGATCGCCGGCGTCCCCGTACCAGCGGGTTCCACGGTGGGGGTGGTGGTCGCCTCAGCGAACCGGGACGCTGCCCAGTTCGCGGATCCAGACCGGTTCACCCTCTCTCGTGAATCCGTCACCCACCTCGCCTTCGGCAACGGCACTCACATCTGTGCAGGCAACTGGCTTGCGCGATCCATGGTCGGCGACATCGCACTTCCCAAGCTCTTCGCCGACCTCCGGGGTTTGAAGGTCATGGATCCCCGATCGACCGAGTTCAGAGGATGGGTGTTCCGGGGCACCACCGCCCTCCCGGTGACGTGGGACCCCGCATGAGTCGCGCCCAGGTAGCGATCGTCGGGTCAGGGCCTTCCGGCTGCTACGCCGCGCAGGCAATCTCGCGCCGGCGCCCGTCCGCCGAAGTCACGGTGATCGACCGGCTTCCCATGCCGTTCGGTCTCATCCGTTACGGCGTGGCTGCAGACCACCAGGGCGCCAAGGCAATCACGGCACAGTTCGATCGCCTCTTCTCCGCCGCGTCGGTCCGCTTTGCTGGCGGCATTCACGTCGGCCACGATGTGAGCACCGAGCAACTGCTGGAAGCCTTCGACGCGGTGGTCTGGGCAGGAGGACTCACAGAAGATCGCCGACTCGACATCGAGGGCGAGGACCTACCCGGCGTGTACCACGCCGGCGAGGTGACCCGCGCATGGAACGGCCACCCACTCCAGGATTGGGGTCACATCCGGATCCAGGGGCGCGTCGTCGTCATCGGCGCGGGCAACGTCAGCCTTGACCTCGTACGCCTCATGGCCAAACGGTCCGAAGACCTGGTCGGGACAGACCTCGACGATGTGTTCCACCACACGCTTCCCAATGGTGTCGGTGACATAGAGGTCGTCAGTAGGCGTGGCCCAGATGAAACGCGATGGGACACGGCCATGATCCGCGAGATCTGCGCGCTGCCGAACGTCGACATCGTGCTGGGGCCGCTGGACCGCGAGCTGGTGCAGGGTGCAGCTCAAGGAGGTAACTCCTCGGCTTCCTTGCTTCTCGCTCGGACCGAGGAGCCAGGTCGCGGTGGATCGACGGCCGTCCGTTTCACGTTCGATGCCGAGCCACTGTGCATCAGCGGCGACGAGCGCGTCCAAGGGCTGACGGTCGGGAGGACTGGCCGAAAGGAAGCGCTTCTGGCAGACACAGTGATCTGCGCCGTCGGGTTCGCGGGCGCCAGCCCAGCCAGGGACGACCCGCGGTTCTTTCTCACCGGATGGGCAAACACCGGTGCCCGAGGCACCATTCCCAGCCTCCGGACGATCGCGAAGGACTTGGCCTCCGAGGTCGACGCAATCCTCCCCGCCGCCTCCGACAAGCGAGGTCCCGAGGCCATCTTGCGGCTGGCGGACAAGTCCGTGGACTTCTCAGAGTGGAAGCACCTCGACGCCCATGAACTGGCATCTGCGCCGCCCGGACGATGCCGTCGCAAAGTCCGCGAACTGAGCCAGGTCGACCACTTGCTACTTCGGCTACGAAAGGCGGCCAGATGAACATCTCTGTCCTGTACGGCACCGAGAGTGGGAACGCAGAACTCGTCGCCGACGACGTGGCTGCGTCCCTCGAGGACGAGCATGCGGTGAGGACCGTGGACCTGCAGGACTTTGAGCTCGACGAGTTCAGAGCGCGAGACCTCTATCTCATCATCTGCTCCACCCATGGCGAGGGCGACCTCCCTGAAAGTGCTCGCCCGTTCGCTGAGGCCCTCGACGCCGAAGGCCCGCCACTGACCGGGATTCGTTATGCGATGTTCGGCATGGGAGATCGCACGTACGAGCACTACGGCCAAGGCAGCGAGCACCTCGATCGTCGACTTAGGGCCCTGGGCGCGGAGCGCGTCGGTGGCTACGGACGCCACGACGCTTCAGGCCGAGAGGACGCAAGCGGCTTGGCGATCGCATGGGCCAAGGACGTCTTAGCCGCCGTTGGGTCGTCAGTCGGGCCCGTCATCTCAAGCGCCTGAACTCCGGACTTCGACAACCGGACCCGTTTCTCTCATCATCCATCGCACAAGAAGGACCACTCATGAATCAGTCGCTGCAGCAGCTCCTCGACACTGGAGTCAACCCGGTCGAGCACCTTCGCAACTCTCAGATCGGGGCATACACCTACCCCGTCGTCCCCCCCGAGTTCACTAACTGGCGGCGCGAGATGCTCGCTTGGCGTGAAACGGCGATCCTCTTCGATCAATCGCATCACATGGTGAGTTTGTCCCTCGATGGCCCCGGCGCGCTCCAACTGATCTCGGACACGGCGGTGAACAGTGTGGCGAACTTCCGCGTCGGGACTGCCAAGCAGTACGTGCCGACGACCTCTGCGGGTCACGTCGTCGGCGACGGCATCCTCTTCCGCGAGGGCGAGGAGTCCTTCATCTTCGCTGGGCGCTATGGGGGGGCCAATTGGCTGGCGTATCACGCTGAGCGTGGAGGTTATGCAGTCGAGCTCGAGCGCGACGACCGAACGCCCAACCGACCCTTCGGCAAGGCGGTCTCGCGCAAGCACTGGCGGATGCAGATCCAGGGGCCCAACGCCTGGGAGATCATCGAGAAGGTCAACGGTGGCCCCGTGGAGAAGCTCAAGTTCTTCCACATGGGCACTATGAACATCGCTGGTGAACAGGTGAGGACGTTGCGTCACGGTATGGCCGGGGCGCCTGGCTTGGAGATCTGGGGGCCGTACGAGGGCTATGACCGCGTTCGCGAAGCGATCCTCGTAGCAGGCGCCGAGTTCGGATTGGAGCAGTGCGGCTCTCGTGCATACGCGCCATCGACCTTCGAGTCCGGGTGGATCCCCAGTCCGGTCCCCGGCATCTACACCGGCGAGGGTCTGCGTGACTACCGGAATTGGCTGCCCGCGAACGGCTTCGAGGGCGCCAGCTCCTTGGCCGGCAGTTTCGTCACGCCTTACATCGACGACTATTACTTGAACCCGTGGGAGCTGGGCTACGGCGGCTTCGTGAAGTTCGATCATGACTTCATCGGACGCACGGCGCTCGAGAAGCTGGACACCGATGCGCAGCGTCGCAAGGTGACGCTCGTGTGGCACCCCGAAGACATGACGAAAATCTACGCCTCGCAGTTCGAGGACGAGCCTTACCTCTTCTTCGAGCAGCCGTTGGCCAATTTCGGAGCCTGGCAGTACGACTCGGTGCTCGACGCCCATGGCAAGAACGTAGGCCTCTCCCTCTATGCCGGATACAGCGAGAACGAGAAGTGTGCACTCTCGCTTGCCACCATCGATCCCGACATCGAGATCGGAGCCGAGGTCAAGGTCGTCTGGGGTGAGCCTGGTGGAGGCACCCAGAAGACAACCGTCATCCCTCACCGGCAGCTCGAAGTACGAGCCACCGTGGCACCTCTGCCGTACTCGACCGTCTCGCGTCGTGAGTATGCCGCTGGTTGGCGCACAGCCGCACTTTGAGCAACGGCCCGTGACTTCCGAGTGCCACGCGGGCCTCGAGTCCTAGGCAAGTGGGTCCGGGCAGCTACCCGTTTGGATCCCATGCAGGGTGCGAACAGCGCCCTCCCCAACCCGACCTCACAGATATGGCAGCAACATGCCGACCTCTTCGAACACCACGCTACTTCTGGGTGATCCGTCCTTGGAGATGACCGCTAAGGATGTTGACCACATCGCCGAACTCGACGGACACCTGCCGCGAGGAACCCGGGTCAACATCACCTTCCTTGGCAACGAGTCATCTGCCATGCGCGTCCAAGCCGCCGACGCCGTTGGCCGGGTCGGGTTCGTGCCGGTGCCGCACCTTTCCGCCAGGCGTCTGGAATCGCATGAGGTCCTGCAACAGTTCCTCGCAGAACTCCAGTCGCACGGGGCCAGTGACGACGTCTTTGTCGTCGCCGGTGACCCGCCTTCGCCACAGGGTCCCTACGAGGATGCGCTCGACCTGATTGAGTCAGGCCTTCTGGAGCGGTATGGAGTGAAGTCCGTTGGCATCGCTGGCTACCCCGATGGGCACCCGCACATCTCAGAGGAGATCCTGTGGTCGTCCTTGCATGCCAAGGTGGCTTCGTTGCAGCACCGTGGGCTCTCGGGCGCGATTACAACGCAGTTCGGGTTCGACCTGGACCTTACGCTGGATTGGGTGCAGCAGACGCGCAATCGAGGGATTGACCTACCTATCCGAATCGGGGTCCCAGGCCCGGCTGGAATCCGCCGTCTGCTGAGCTACGCGAAGCGCTTCGGCGTCGGATCGAGCGCCTCGATCGCCAAGAAGTACGGCTTCTCCATCACCAACATCCTCGGAACCGCCGGCCCGGACCTCTTCATCGACGATCTCAGGGACCGATACGACCCCATCAAGCACGGCGAGGTGGGTCTGCACTTCTATACGTTCGGAGGACTCGGGGCTACGTCCGAATGGCTTGTGCAGTACTCCCGCAGCCAAAGAGCGGTATAGCCCCAGGCCGGTGACTCAGCGAACAGTAAAATTTTGGATCCAACTTCAAGGACGAGACTGCTCTCGTGGCGAAGAGCCTTGATCTATGGGCGCAACGTTTGACCCCAGCTGATGACGAGGGCGGGTCGTATCTCCGCATGTGTGTCCAGATCCGCGTGGTCTGCTCGCCTCGGCGGGTCGCTGTTTACTCGCGGCCTACGGCGTGACTCCGCGCCCGTTGTTGCGGCGGTGATTGATCGCGGTGCGGAAGTCGGCTCGGGTGATCGCCGCGGTCCCGGGCGCGGACATCGGGGCCGGGGCCGCGCGTAGGTAGCGGCGGGCGACCGCGATGAGTCGAGCGCGTCCTTTGTGCTGGAGTGGCTCGAAGGTCTGGCATGCCTGGTGGACCAGGAGTCCGTCGCCTGGATCGACCCGGGGCAAGGTATTGCGGACGAAGTAGATGCGGGTGTTGAAGCCGTGTTCGATCGCTCGGCACAGGGTGTTGTCGACGTGGCGGAAGAGCTTCACCAGGTTGCGGATCGCGTCGACGTCAATCGCTTCGTTGGTGGGGATCGTCACTAGCAGTCTCACTGCATCTGCGCTGTGCTGGGTCGCGCTGGCGCCCGTGCCGGCCAGGCCGCCGGCGGTCCTGGCGGCTTTAGAGACCCTGCCGAGGTTCTGCTCGCGCCTGCGGAAATGCGCTGCCTGTTCGGGAGCGATGTCTCGGGCACGTTGGACTGCGAGATTGGAGAGTTCGCGCTGGGAAGCGAGCAGGTGGCGGAGGTTGGCCATCGAGGGGACGGTCCTGAGGGAGTTGAGGAGGCGGTGCTCAGCGGCGAGGACTTCGGTGATCGTGTCGGCGTCCGGGGAGATCTCTGGTTGTGGTGGGTGCCAGCCACGCCAGTCGATGTTGTAGTCGGGGATGCCGTAACGGGCCTGGCTGTGAGTGGCGCAGTCCTGGATGGAGCGGTTGAGGCCCCGTACGCCCTTGAGGCGCTCCCACCCGGGTAGGTTGCGGTAGCGGTGGTCGAGGATCTGGATGGCCTTGGTGATGTCGGCGACGTCGCCGACGAGGGTGAGCC
Organism: Nocardioides sp. NPDC127503; assembly: GCF_040302165.1. NCBI lineage: Bacteria > Bacillati > Actinomycetota > Actinomycetes > Propionibacteriales > Nocardioidaceae > Nocardioides > Nocardioides sp. NPDC127503. Next base: position 409,563 of record NZ_JBEORH010000001.1, read on the forward strand.
ATTCGCGGTGGTCGAGGAGCCCGTCCCCGAGGCCGCCGTCGAAGTCGTGCTCGGCGAGTGCTGCTGCCTTCGCGGCTTGGCGCCAGTTCTCCAGGGTCCTGATGTCTTGCTCGGTGGTGAGCTCCGAGATGGATGGCAGCGAGGCAGAGGTGTTGTCCAGCAGTCGTGCCAGCGCAACGCGAAGCCAGTCGGGTGGTTCGTACTGCTCTCGGCGGCCCACGCCCTTCGGGTTCGGGTCGGCTTGCACGAGTGCCTGGTGGCACCAGGTGAGGATGGTCCTGCGGTAGCGGAGGATTTGGGCCGAGGCCTCGACCTGTCGGGCTTCGACGCCTCGTTGAGGTTGGATTCGGGTGACCTCGCGAAGCAGGTGGTGGTTGATCCGGTACTGGCCGAGCAGAGTGACGAGCGCGTTTCGGAGCTGGCCGCCGTTCTTGCCGTACATCACGACCGTCCGGTGCAGCCGTTCACGGCGGTGTCGGCTTCACGGGCCTCGACCAAGGTTGCGAGCAAGAGTTCGATCTGGATGGCGTCGACGCCGTGGCGTACGAGGTCTTCGATGGTCTTGACGGCGAGGCGGTAGACCAGGTCGGTGGGCAGGATGCCGGGGAGGATGTCTTCGTGGGCGGGGGACTGGTCGCCGTGGACGAGGTCGAGCTGGAGGAGCACGCGTTCGTAGGCGATGGAGCCTTCGACGGTGTGGGCGTTGTCGGCGAGCGCGGCGAGGTAGGAACGCGCTTCGGCGAGGGTGACGGCGTGTGCGAGCAACATGACGGTCTCCGTTCGCGGAGTGGCTGCTGATGAGGTGCAGGCTGAGTGACGGTGCGCTCTTGACGGGGTGCGATTCGGTGTCCCGTGGAGAACCCGCCCCTGGGAGTGGCCTGTGGGGGCGTACGTTTCATTCCGCGGTCTTACGCGCGGCCGCGTCTTCGGTCAGAAACTGTTCGAAGTCGGCGCGGCGGTTGGGGATTGGGCTCTCGGCGGTGGTGGATGCGTCCGCCTCGCCGGGCCAGGGCGTTTGGCGGGTGGGCCGGTCGCGGTCGATGCGCGTACCGCAGGTGGCGACCCACTCGCGTAGGCGCGCGCGGGCTTCGGTGAAGTCGCGGTGCCACTGCAGCGGCGCTGAGCCGGAGGCGTTGGGGTCGTAGCACTCACGCCAATGGGTCTGGAGTGCGGAGAGCTCCCAGACGAGCTCGTCGTGGCGGTGCCACAGCGGCGGGATGATCGTGGTTGGCAGCCCGTAGGTCCGGCGGAGCCAGTTGACCCAGTCGTCGAGGTCGCGCCACTCCGCCTCTGCCTCCTCGGCGGTGAGACTGTTCCAGTCGATGGGGCGTACTGGCTCGGGGATCTCGAGGGCCTGGTGGTTGAACGGAGCCTCGTCGATGTCGTCCTCGGGTGGGTGCCAGGGCTCGGGCTCGAGGTGGGCGTCGGCGGCGAAGTTCTCGGCCATGGCGGGCGCTCAGGTGGACTGCATGGCCCGCGCTGGCGCCTGCGCCGCTAGCGTCGGCGGTGAAGGTGAGGGTCCGCGGGTGACGGTGTAGCGGGTGCGGTGGGCGTCGTGGCCGATCTGGCGGGCGATGAACTCCTCGCGCTGCTCGACAGCGCCGTTGCGTTCGACCTGGTACTCGTTGACGTACCCGGAAGCGATGAACTGGTCACCGACCTGGAACTGGTTGTACGCCTTCTCGGCCTTCCTTCCGAACATCGCCATGCTGTGGAAGGTCGGGTCGAGCTTGGTGAGGTTGCCGCCGGCTTCCTTGCGGTAGTGATCGACTCCGACGCGGACGTAGAACCGCGCGACTCCGGTATCGCCGAAGGTCAGGTGCGGAACGGTGCCGATGAACCCGTGCAAGCTCAGCTGGGTCGGGATCGTCATGTCGTCCTCCTTCCGTGGTCGCGCTCACTCGGGCCGTGGACGCTCTCGGCTACCAGGTGCGCCGGAGCGTCCGGCCCCGATGGCTCGGCTTCCCGTCCTCGCCGGCCAGGTTCGGGATGACGGCGGACACCTCGCTGAGGAGTTCGCCCGCGTTTGCGGGATACCCAGCGATTACGGAGTCAGCCGATGTCCATTCGAAGCACCTTCGGCAGTGCCGCCTTGGTGGCGGCAGTGGCGTCAGGTTGTACGCATCCAGGTGTGGCCGACGAGAAGGGCGCGGCTCTCACGGTGGCCGATGTGACGAACGCGATGCTCGTCGCTGAGGATCTGCCTGGCACGTGGCATGCGACGGACGTGCCGGTACGCACTGGCGCCGTTCCTGACGCGGCGGCGGGTGGCTCTGAGTGTGGGCAGGCCACGCACAAGCTGGCGTTGGAATCATCACGCTGGGGCGCGGCCGACGTCAACGCAAAGGTGGCGTGGGCATCTAGCGGCGGCGTGCGACTGCAGCAGGAGGTCGCCTCCGTTCGTCACCTCGAGGCTGATCGTCTCGGCGAGCTTCTCGGGCGGCAGGCCAGCGAGTGCGGGCATGTCGTAGTGGTCAACGACGGCGTGACTGTGGAGTCGCAGCTGCGCTCCTGTGGCTTGAGCAGCGGAGACCGCGGCGTACTGATCGTGCAGTCGTGGACCGCGAGTGACGGCCGCTCGGGCTCAACCCGCCTCGCCTACATCGTCCGCGAATACGGTTTAGTCGTCCTGACCTACACATCCTCTGACGCAGGTGGCTCGTGTCAGCACGCCGTCTTTGACCGAATTGTCGATGTCGCTGCGGCGAAGGCCGCCCACTAAGAACGGCCCTTCGGTGACGGGCCCCTCGAATCACTCGCGTCCGGTGTGGTCTGCGTTCCGGTGAGCGCGGTTGCCGCGGTCGGTCCATCGCCGAAGGTCGGTGACGATGGGCGGGGTGCTGCGTAGCAGGAGCAGGCCTGTCCCGAACGGCAGCGTCCGGATGGTCTCTGGCGGCATGACTGGGACGCGGCGTACGGATCGTTGCATAGAGCGGGAGCCGTGGTCGCCGACGGTGAGGGTGTCGGTGTGCTCGTCACGTTCGCCGATGAGCGCGGATAGGTCTTGAAGGTCTTTGGTTGCCGAGGTGCCGCCGAGGAGGACCTTGGTGATGGCGGCATCCCAGATAGCGTTGGCGGCGTGGTCGCCCCACTTGTCGCGGGCCTGAGCCAAGGACTGGAGAACAGGCATGGTGGTGATCCCGGTGCCTCCGCCTTCGGCCATCAGCACGGGCATGGAGGGCAGGGGGGAGAGGTTGCCGATCTCATCGAGGGCGAGCAGGAGCGGTGGGTCGAGCCGGGCGCCGGGCGAGGTTGCTGCGAGGTGGCGAGCGGTTTCGACGAGGTCTTCGATGAACGCGGCGACCAGAGGCCAGGCGGCGCCGGCTCCGGCGCCGGTGGCGAGTAGGTAGAGGGTGCCGTTGTTGGTGAGGAACTCGGTAGGACCGAAGGCTTCACCGTCGCGTGGTGTGACGGTGTCGAGTACGCGGGGGTCGGCCAGGGAAGAGAGGGCGAGCGAGACGCCCATCCAGATCGAGTCACGGGTACGTGGGTCGGCGCTGATCATGGCCTCGAGCGAGTCGCCCCACCCGTCCGCGGCTCCGGTGGAGCTGCGCAGGATCGCGACGGCGTCGGTGGCGACCGAGGGGTTAAGGGTCCAGGTGTAGAGGTCGGCTGCGGTGCGTTGGTCGAGGGCGGCGGCGTGGAGTAGGGCTTGCAGGGCGGTGCGAGTCTTGCCTTCCCAGAACCCGCCGCCTTCGACTCCGCCTGCGGAGAGGCCGGTGGCGGCGGCCAGCCCGGTGGCGCGGATCATCGCGGTGAGTGGGTCCTCGCAGCCGCGTACGGGAGACCAGCGCAGCCCTGAGGGGGCGCCTTCGGCCAGGCGCTGGGGGTCGAAGACCGCGACCGGTCCGCGGTCGGCGCGAGCCTCGATCGTGGCGGTGAGGTTGTCCGGCCGGGTGGAGGTGGTAACCACGGGGCCGGGGGCGTCGAGGATCGCGTTGATCACAAGGTGAAGTCCTTTGCCCGAGCGGGGTGGACCGAGGATCAGCATCGAGTCCTCGACGGAGCTCCACACCTGGTGGCCCCGGGACCTGCCGAGCATGTAGCCAACATCCTCGGGCCGTGGCTCCGCGAGGCTGGCTCGAAGATTCGCGGCTCGTCTGAGCAGAGCTCGAGGGGACGCCGCGGCGCGTACGTCCCGGCTCGTCGCGATGCCCGCGAGACGCCGAGGGTCACGGGCGGTCCGGTGGTGGGTGAGTCCGATCAGACGCCACGTGAACCAGGCCAGCACACCGAGGACCGCGAAGATGGCGGTGGCGATCAGCCAGTACGCGACGGGCTGCTGCCCGGCCGGACTCAACGGATCGTTCAGCACGTCGAGGCCGGTGGCCAGACCCTTCCCACGTACACGCGCGCCGGTGAGGTGACTGGTCACCTCTGCCGCCGTCCAGAGGATCGTGAAGAGGCCCGCCAGCGCGGCGATGAGGCCGAGTCCCAGGTTGACCAACGCGTCATCGATGGGCCGGGCGTTCGGGTTCATCGGTCGGCTCCGAGGAAGGTGAGGGTGCCTGAGGAACGGCCCAGCAGCATCACGGTGCCGCCGTGGCGGGCGAGCACGGCTGCCGGTAGACGTACGTGGGTGGTTCCGTCGTCGGAGGCGGGGTGTTCGCTGATGATCACCGCGACAGCGACTGGCTCGCCGGGCAGAAACCCTGAGGCGTACGTATCGGGCTCGACGCTCGTCGGGCCGGATGCCTCCGTGACGTCGTCGGGGCCGAGCACGCCGCTGTAGACGCTGCCGTCGGCCTCGATGATTTCGACCCGGATGGCGCCGAGATCCGTGCGAACGGCGTCGAGGACGCCGCGTACGGACTCGCGGCCTGCCAGTTGAGGGCCGCCAGGGGGTGTGTAGGCGTCGCCGTTGAGCGTGAAGGAGGGAGCACCAGCTTCATCGATCTGGATTCGGAGGTGAGGGTGACGCGGGATGGTCATAGCCCGATCGCCTCGCTCGGCTTCACGTGCTGCAAGGTGTGTTCGGCCTGGGGTGCTTTGGCGGTCGACGCGCGAGGTTCGAGTCCGGGCGGTGCCCCGGTATCGGTCTGGTGTGTGTCGAGTCGGTCAAGGATCCCGAGCACTGCTCGGCGCACGCGCTCGGCGGTGGCTTGGACGACATCGACGGGGTTGGTCTCTGGCACGGTGTGGGCCCAGGTTGTGACGTAGGGGACGCTGTAGGTGGAGGTGTCCATGCCGTGCGCGGCGCCAACCATGAGCGCGACGCTCTCGGCCTCTACCTCGGCGATCCCGCGATGGAACGGTGCATCCGGGCTATCAGGGTCGGTCAGCAGAACATGCCCGAGCTCATGGCACAGCGACTTGATCTGGGCACTGTCGTCCATGTCGACGCGGACAGAGACCTCCCGGGTCTGGAAGTCGGTCAGCCCGTTTGCGCCCCCGATCGCCGCGGCGTTCGAGACCAATCGCAGCTCGTACCCCTCCCCGGTGATCAGGTCTGCCAGCCCGTCCCAGAGCCCTTCGGGTGCCTCACCCTTCAGGATCTGCGGCGCTGGGGTAGTCGGCAGATCGTCGCCTTCGGTGGATGAGATGTCCCAGACGTACACCAACCGGACTCCTGTCATCCGGGTCTGCTGCGTCTCGCCAGGCTGTGCCTTCTCGCTGGTCGCGAGTCGCCGCCAGGACGAGGGATCGGACGGTGTGGATGTGGCGAACCGAGCCGTTTTAGGCGAGAGGATCTGGTAGCCGGCCTCTCCTTTGCGAACCTGGCGACCGAGGGCGAGCCATTGCTTGTAGCCGGCGACATAGGTCGGGAACGGCGTCGGAACGCGACCCTGCTCGTACGCCTCGGCATGCTGGACCGCGATGAGCATCGAGTTCCGAAAGCTGCGGCTCCGAAACTTCGCGGAGAACTCCAGCGCGCGGCGCCAGTCGTCGCCGGTCACCAGTTGCTCTACCGCGGTCGTCAGCCGTTGATGGACCGCTTCCAGCTTCGCTTCGCGCTCGGCTTGCTTGCGTGCCTGTCGCTCGGTGAGTGTCGTCGACATCGTCGCCTCCAGCTGTCGTGTCGAACAGCAGGTGCTCCCGTGGGTCCGCGTCAGCGGGTTCGATGCCCGACCGGCACCGAAGAAGGCTTCTACAACATCGACCTGGAACGGCAGCCTGCGCCTGACGCCCTCGAAACCGGGACGTCTGAGCGGGGAAGGAACTGCGCATACTCCGCGCACGTCAGGCACGTTCGAGTAGGTGACACGCGTATCCGAACCAACGTGAGGCGGCATGGTCGACCGTGTACTGTGGGGGGAAGGCAAGGAGTTCGGGAATGAACCTGAACCACCACCGTCGATCTCACGGCATGGAGCGTTGGATTGCGCCTGCGCTACCGCCGCCTTCTCGTTCGTTACTTCAGGCTGTGGCGCACACGTTGTGTGCGCTGGCCGAAAGGGAGCCACCTGTAATGGCCATCTATTCGCACCATGCCCACCGCGGCAAGGTCCAGATCCTGGCGACGTTCCGTGGACGGTCCGGACTCACATCGTCGACCGTCACGAGCGTGGAGTCTGTCGCTCTCGCGGAGCCGATCGTGGACGCACTCAACCGGGTCTCGGCAAGCGCGACCACGCCAGTAAGCACCTGGGACACACGCTTCGGACCTGCAGACGACTATCCGCGTGACCACCTCGATGTGCTGTCCAATCCGAAGGACCGCTCACAGCTTCTCGAGGGCGCCCACAGCCTCTGGTACGTCCTGGCAATGTGGCAGCTGCACGACGCTCTCGCCGATCTCGACCAGGCGTTGACGACGGTGCCACCGCCGGTGCGCACGGCCGTCGAGGCAGAGCTGGCGACTGAAGCAAAGTGGCTCCGGGTCGCCCTCGCGGAGGAGGAGGGTGCAGACGTGTCAGAGGTACCCGGTCAGCGCCTTTGGGAACGCGACGAGCCGTTCGTCTACACCGAGGACCTCGGGCTCAAGGAGCGCGACCGTGAGCATCTCGATCAGCACGACGACTACGACACGGACGCAGACCGGCAGATCGCCGCTGACGATCTCCGCATGATGCTCGACGCCTACACGCGATGCTCACCGGACGCATTCGTATCCATCAGTCTGGAGGGCCTCGACTTCTTCATAGATCCGTTCGACGACGACTCCGGAGACCACGACTTCTATCTCGAGGTCGGGCCCAAGATGTCGGTGAACCCGTTTGGCCTGCCTGCGTGGGGAATCTCGATCGGCCGGTGGGAAGTCGACGAGGTCGATGACGACGGCGAGGCGATCGGAGCGACGGGCTCGACGTTCCTCGATGCCTCGTTCTCGGACCGCCCACGAACCGCCGATCTCACCGCGCTGCTCGAAGCCAGCCACAGCCAGATCGCCACGTGGGCGACGGCCGCTGTCGGAGACACTCTCGACGGAACGACGCTCGTTGTGACTGAGCGCATGAGGTAGGAGCACTGGACTGGTCAGCGTCGCCAGATCGCGCGCGACGCTGACCGGTGTCCAGTTCCAACAAACCCGTTGTAGATCGATTGGGTCGCTGGAAGGCACGTCGTGCTCGACGATGGCTGTCTGATCGCCCGAATGCTGCTGCTACTCGACCTGCATGAGCAATGCGCTGCGCATCCTTGGTCCGGTGTTTCGACCTTGCGGTACCTACAGGACTGGCCCGCGGACTTCTTGTGGCCAGCCGCACCCCTCGGCGAGTCGGCCGGCCCAGTATTTGGCGGTCTCGACGTCGGGTACGTCGACGACGATGCCGCCGATGTGCTCCTTGGTCTCGACGTAGGGGCCGTCGGTGACCAGGGTGGTGCCGCTGGTGGCGTCGGCGCTGTGGACGGTGTGGCCGTCTGCCAGGCCACTGCCGAACACCCAGACGCCGGCTCCATCATCTCGCGGCTGACGGCGCTGGATGGCTCTACTCTGCTCTGGAACCATTCTTCGGTGTGGTCGCCGCACCACGGGGCGTTGAAGTAGATGATGTAGTTCGCCATGTTGGCTCCTCGAAGGGCAGGGCGGACTGGATGCCCGCTCTCTACTGTTCCACGAACGGGCGCGGCCAGATTCGACCGTCGGGCGACCTCAGTTTCGGGAACGGCGCGTTGGATGGCAGGTGCAGGAATGACCAGTTAGCGGCGATCGCGCATGCGCCCAGCGGTGTCGAAGAGGGATAGTTCGGCGGGATGGAGTTGGTGCTGGCAGACGAAGGATCGATCTTTGATCCGCCACAGCCCCTGACCCGTGCTCAGCGTTGAAAGCAGGCTTTGCTCGGTCGAGGTCAGACCGAGCGCCGCTGCGGTGTTGCCGAGTTGGTCGGCTTCCTGCCGGTAGATAATGCGAGTTTCGGCGTTGGAGAGCAGGGATGAGGCGAGGGCGCGCATGGCGGTGCCGGAGTCGCCGACGTTGTCGAGGTCGCTGAGCTTGTGGAAGATCAGCATGTTGGCGATCCCGTAGTGGCGGGCGAGTCGCCAGTGGGCGTCCATCCGGCGGAGCAGGGCGGGGTGCGACATGAGGCGCCAGGCTTCGTCGTACACGACCCATCTCTGCCCGCCGTCGGGGTCAAGGAGCGCGGATTCCATCCAGGCTGAGGCGCAGGTCATCAATACGGAGATCAGCATGGCGTTCTCGGTGACGCGGGACAAGTCCAGGGAGATCATCGGCAGCGTGGGGTCGAACCGTACGGTCGAGGGTCCGTCGAAGAGTCCGGCGAGGTCACCGGCGACGAGTCTGCGGAGGGCGTGGGCGGCGAGACGGCCATCATCGGTGAGCCGGTGGTCGGGGTCGTCGACGGGGTCGGGGGAGAGTAGCCGGTCGACGACGAGGGGGAGGATCGGGACTTTGTACGACCGGACGGCCGCGGCGAGCGCGACGTCGATCGCAGTGTGTTCGAGTGGTGTGAGGGTCCTCTCGAGGACGGTTTCGGCGAGCGCTCCGAGCAGGTCGCGCCGTCGGGCGGTGACCTGAGCTGCCCACTGGACGTCGTCGAGCCCTGCGGGGCGGTGACCTTCGTCGAGGGGATTGAGGCGGTTGGGCATGCCGTGGCCGACGGCGATGGCGCGTCCGCCGACCGCTTCGGCGACGGGGGTGTGTTCGCCTTTGGGGTCGCCGGGGACGTACACGCGTCTCCCGAACGGGATGGACCGGCTGTAGAGGCTCTTGGCCAGCGATGACTTCCCGGAGCCGACGATTCCGGCGAGGACGACGTTGGGCGCCGTGATCTGTCCGCGGGCATAGAGGACCCAGGGGTCGTAGACGAAGGAGCTGCCGGAGTAGAGGTCTTGGCCAACGAAGATGCCATCGGCGCCGAGCCCGCCTTCGGCGAGGAAGGGGTACGCGCCAGCCCAAGTTGCGGAGGTGTCCTGGTGTCTCGGGAGGCGGAGCCGTCCGGGCGTACGCAGCATGGCCGGTCCGGCCTCGCCGGCGCGGCCGACCAGTCGAGGCTGGTCCTCGGCATCTGTGCTGAGGACCGTGGCCCGGTTCCGTGCGTGCCAGTCGGAGAGCAGTTGGGCGGTGGCACGGCGTCGTCTCTTGCGGTCTCGCCGGCGCTCGTGGGCAGGGGACACCAGCGTGGCCGCGTGGAGCCGTTCTTCTCGGATCACAGTGTGACCCCGTTCCCGGGGGTGCTGTTGGCGCGGGCGGCCTGTTCGACGGGTCGTGAGTAGGCGATTCCGGCCTCGATCTCGTGGGCGTGGTCGACGGCTTTGGCGATCTGGCGGGTCATCTCGGCTGCGCGGTGGAGTTCCCACGACACCTGGTATGAGGCGGCGTACCCGGTGCGGGCGCTGTCGGCCACGACCGGCTGGATGTCGCGCCGCTTCAGGGTGTCGTGGAAGCCGCCGATCTGATTGAGCGTCTGCCCCACCGAGGTGATCGCCTGAGAGAGGGCGCCGAGCAGGTCGTAGACGGTGGAGGGGTCCTCGAGGTTGCGGGTGGCGTGCGCGAGGCCGCGCAGTGCTTGGCGGGCGCCTTCGGCGTCTTTGGTCGGGTCGTTGAAGGTCGGCATCGTGTCCTCCTGTTGGTCGATGGTCAACGGGGAGGTGCGATGCTCGACCCTGACGTTGCATTCTGCACTCCACCGGGCCCTGGCGATCAGGCGCGTGTTCCGGGCGTCGAAGACTCGTATAGGTAGGTGACGGGATCAGAGAAACTGCTGAGGGCCGGGCCGGACGGTGTAACACTGCAGCGAGGAACACCGCGCGAGCACCAGCTGACGATGCCCTCGGGGCTAGTTCGTGCGAGGAGAAGAGGACGACACCGGGGTGACAAGCAACGGCTACCAGCTCTGCTGGGACGGCAACAACATAGTTCTGCCCCCAGCCAGCGCCCCTGACCCTGATCCGTTCGCCGTGGCCCCGCGCGGGCTTGGCTTCACCACCTGGACAGATTCCGAGGCAAACCTTGAGGCATTCACCCGGCGGGTCCTAAAGCGCCGTGGGCGTCGCTCTTCTGACGACGAGGGCTCGCTGGTACGGACACTGGTCCGGCTGATCCACCGAGACGACAACAGCTACAACCCGAGCGCGATCTCCGTCGCGAGACCTGCGTCTCCGGCTGAGGGTCTCGCGGAGAGGGTCGCGGCCCGGAGGGCGCGCCACCTCGGTTACCTCAGCGACAACGACCTCGGCGTCATCGGGATGGGCATGATCCCGGCGCTAGCTCGGCTAGCTACGACCTGTGGTGGGGAGCTCGTGGCCACCGGGCTCGTGCGGGAGGAGGGCTGCATGGACCTTGACCTCCCGCAGCCTCGAACCATCGGGATCGCGATCGAGATGTTCTTGCGCGAGCACGAGTCAGGTCCGCGCTCGGCCAGCGGGCTACCCCTCGACGTCACCTCAATCGCCCCTGCCGCACAGCCATCCCGCGGCACCGGTCGGCCCGCGCTGGCAGCCGACGCTCCTCGGACCGCAGGCACCTGGCGGCGCGATGGAGCCCCTGTCGCCGCCACCGCCGAAGCCCTACGCCGTCTCAACAGTTACGCTAGTGAACCAGCAGCAACGGAGAGGGTCCTGCTGGCCGCCCGGCCACGCGGGCGACGCGGACCGTTCAGGGCCTTGACCGTCTTTGACGCCGATACAGGCTTGCGTCTCGGCGAGGTCCTCGAGGGAAACCTCTACTTGGAGGATGAGCGTCTGCGCGAGACGGTCCTGCCGCACCTGGACCGGGCTGGCGTGCCCGTAGCCCGTCCCGCCAGCCCGCTCACCGTCTGCGCGACGGGGGCGCCGGGACGTGGCGTCCCCGAGCAGGTCGAGGTGATCGCCGACATCGCTGAGTGGCCGACCGGGGCGGTCCCCAACCTTTGGACGTTCTGGCGGCCTGAGGGGCTCGACCTGCGGGCCCGCAACGCGGATGAAGCGACCGATCGGACCACCCTGGGGCACTACAACCCGACGACCCGGGTGCTGTGGGTCGAGGATCGTTACCTGGTGCCGGCAGTGGCCGTCTATGTGGCCCGGGTGGGCCTGGATGTGGCCGAGATCCGTATCCCGACGGCGCCGTGGGCTCTGGAGGCCGAGACCCGTTGGTTCCATCGAATAGACCCGGACCGGAAGGACCGGTACGGGTTCGGATACGGCGACGATCTCCTCGCCCAGGACCCAAGGGGATTTGGGCCCGAGGCCATTCCACCGGTCAGCTTGTTGGCTACGGCACGCCAGTTGGTAGATGACGTTGTCCTGCCCACGGACACGGTTCGATGGCTGCGTACGGAAGGACCTGGCCGGGCCACCAAGACCGGCCTGGAGACAGCCGAGGAGTTCGCACTCCTCGAGCAGTACGTCCGCGAGCGAACCACCCTCTTCGGCCCGACTACTCTGACCGGCCAGTCGGTGCCGTGTCGGCTCTGCGGGGCTCGGGCTACGCAGTTCACGACGCCGATTTGTGCTGACCCGGTCGCCTACTGTCACGCCTGCCTGATCGCTGCTGGCGAGGGGGCCATACCGGCCGAAGGCCAGTCCGCGCGACGTGACCGGGTTGTGGCGGCGGTGCGCCGAATCGCTGAGATCGAGTTCGACGACGCCCCGATGTTGGCAGACCAGCTCAAGTCCGTGCACGTTGACCCTGCCCGTCCGGTCACCGGGCGGGGCCTAGACACGCGGCTGATGCTCCGGTTCGCGGTGGACCGCCGACTTCCGTGGACGCCGGTGCTGGCCGATGCTGGGCTTCTTGAAGCGGGGATGAGGACCGGCCGCGGCACCGTCATCCGGGCACGCGACGGGCATTTGTGCCTCTCGCTGCGGGAGAAGGCGGTGTGCGACTTCCTGCACCTACATCAGGTGGTCCATGAGCGGGAGCCGTTCTACCCGGTTGACTCGCTCTACAACCCATCTGGGAAGCGGCGCGCCGATTGGATCCTGGCGGACGGAACTCTGGTGGAGCTGTGGGGAATGCCCAACGACCCGGTCTATGCGGCAAAGATGGTCGAGAAGCGGGCGCTCGCCGCCGGTCACGGACTGCGGCTGGTCGAGATCGTGGACGCGGACCTGCCCCGGCTGCCGGAAGTGTTCGCAGACTGGCTCCCGGCCGAGGGCACAGTGGGTTCGGGGTGGCGGTGGTCACCGTTGGCGATCGTGGCCGGCCCCGAGCGTGCGGCCGATAAGAAGCCCGCTGGGGATGCGCATGGCCGGAATGCGTACAACGCTGCCGCCCGCGATGAGCGGGTCGCCAGGTGCCTGCAGGCCGCCGACCTGCAGGCTGCGGGCGTGACCCGGCAGCAGATCGCGGACCGGTTGGCAACAGGTATGGAGGCAGTAAAGGCCTTGTTGCGGGATGGCAAGTTCTACACTGACCCCGACTCGGACCCCGGTCGACTACGGTTGGCGGAAACGGCCGCGGCGGCACGGATGGCCAGCTCCACTCGGGCACAGTTCCGAGTCGATCACGAGTTGTCCGGTGCGAAGGCGTCCGAGGCGTGGCGTGACGCTGGCGTCCTGTTCCCGCAAGCCGTGACAGGTCCGGTGGATGCCGTAGGGCGCTCGGTCCCGTCCTGATCTGGATGAATTCCGGCATCCCCGGAAGCACGGTCATCTTGTGATCTGACGGCTCAGCGGAAGCCCGGCGGCGAAACTCTGTGCTTGCTGGCCCCAGAGCCGACGCGTCTCGCAAGAGGCCTGGATCGCGGCTTGCTCGATGGTGGCGATCGCCTTCTCGAGTTCGTGTTCATCTGGGGCGGTGACTGTAATGAGGCCGGTGGTGCGTAGTACGCCGTGGCCGGCTGTGAGTTCAGCTTCTTGATGGAGAACGTCGCGATATTCGGCGCTCTGTTGGGCGTCTTCGACCTGGCCGAGTTTGGCGCGTTGGGCCGCATCGGAGACGTACTCGGTTTTCTTCCTGCGGATGTCACGGGCGGCGGCGTCGGTGCGCATGGGCTGGTAGAGGAGAGTGAGGGTGCGGCGCACGCCCGAGGTGAGTAGTAGGGGCGCGAGGAATCCGGGGTAGACCTGGGAGCGGGGCCATTCGCTGATCCAGAGCACAGCGTGGTGGGACGAGTCGGAGCGGAGTGAGCCCCACGTCTCGGTGACCGCGACCGGGCCAGCCCCAGTGAGGTCGCGGCCCACCTCTGGATGACGCTCGAGGATGGGAGCGCTGTCGGGGTTGTAGGCGGAGCGGAGGACGAGGGCGAGGTCGGCCGGGGTGAGCCAGCCATTTGGGTTGAGATCGGCCGATCGCAGCGCGGCGGTGATCGTCCTCATCTCTTGGCGGAGTACCGCGGCGGCGCCTTTGCGACCGCCGCCTGCTGCTCGGATTGCTCGGGAGGCCGTGCGCATGTCGAGGGCGATGGAGATCGTGGTGGCGTGGCGTTCGGAGGCGGGACCGGCGCGATCGATGAGTTCGGCGTAGGTGCGGGCTGCCCAGGTGTCATCGTGGGTGCCGTGGGTCTGCCACCATTCGGTCAGGCTCTTGCCGGAGTCGGGGAGCGTACGTTCGGTGGCTTGGACCGTGGCGAGGCGGCCCGAGCGGCAGGCCGTGGCGAGTACGCGCCCCCAGCCGGTGACACGACGCTGTTGTTCGGCGGGGTCGAGGAGTACGAAGGCTGGATGGGCAACCGCGACGATGGCGGTGAGGGTGGCGGCGTGCGGGTCGTAGACCATCACGGCGCCGGTCTCGGCGTCCTCCCACTGCTGGAGCCGGGCAACATCACCTGGTAGGGCGAGTGTTCCGGCCGGGCGGGGGCGGGTGATGTTGCGGCGGTAGGCGAGCTGCCCAGTGGCAGAACGCCGGAGCCACACGGTGCCGATCGGAAGCCAGGACATCACCGGCCGTCCGCCGACCTTCAGGAATGTGACAGCGGTGCAGGCGCCGATTATCGGGACTGCGATGGCGAGGGCAGCTGTGCCGCCCGCATTCAGGGCGATGACCAGCGTGACTGCGGCGAGGCCGACGGTGGCGAGCTGGCTGGGGGAGAGGCCGAGGAGTACGCCGCGGTGCGACAGGCGGGAGAACTTGACCGGCGCGAGGTCGGTGGTCATCGCTGGTCGCCTGGGGTCGGGTCGGCGGTGTGGGGCATCGGTACGCGAGGCGGGGGAGGGGGGTCGCCAGCGGTCGCCTGTTCGTCTGCGGCGCCGCCGATGGTCTGGCCGGTCTGCTGTCCGGCGGTTGCTGAGGACTTCACGAGTTCGGCGCCCAACGCGGCCGCGGGGGCGGGTCCCGCGACGGCCGCAGACGTCTCCGGCGCTGCTGCTTCGGGCGCTGTGGCCATCTCCGTGGTCGGCTCCTCCACGACCGTCAAGCTCGAGCCTGGCTTCGGCGAGTGAGTTGCCGGCGGCGTGCTGCTTCCTTCTTCTCCACCGCCCTCGTCGAGGACCTTGCGGGGCTGGGTCCTGGGGGCGCGGGCGGGGAGAGGGACGGGGCGGTTGAGGGCGTTCTTGGCTTCTTGTTCGGCGGACATGGCGTGGTACATGTCGAAGCCGATGAAGCTGATCGCCTTGTAGGCGATGTAGGGCGCGAACCCGGCCATGAGCAGGAGGACGATGCCGGAGAGGGGTTCGCTCAGCGACTTCAGGTCGGCATCGATCGGGGCAGAGACCTGGGTGCTGGCGACGAGGAAGATGACCACGACGACGACTTTGGACAGGATCAGCGCAATCACGAACGAAGCCCAGCGTCCGGCCCACGCGCGGGCGTGGTCCCACGAGGAGCCGGCGAGGGCGACGGGGGCGAAGACGATCGCGACGAGCAGGAGGGCTTTGCGTACGAGCAGGCTGATCCAGATGAAGAAGGTCGCTCCGACGGCGAGGCTGGTCAGGAACACGCTCGCCAGGGTTGCGGCCCCGGGGTTGGCGACGCCGGCGACGGTGCCGACCGCGACCAGGACGGCGATCCGGTCGCCGAGCTCGCTCATGTTCGTGCCGGTGGCGTGGACGATGCCGATGCAGAGCCGGTCGGTGACTTCCAGTGCAGTGCCGACCAGGGCGAGGGCGAGGAAGGAGCCGAGGATCGACTTGGCCAGGCCGAGCGCGGCTCGGCTCAGGCCGGCCGGTTCGCGCCGGATCATCGCGGCCATTACCTGGAGCAGGAAGAACCCGATCATGATCAAGAGCGCGATGCCGAAGATCAGGTTGTAGACGCGTGTGTAGCCGCTGGAGGTGACGTCGACATACGTCGTGTCGTCGAGCACCTTCCAGGTCATCTCGAACACCGCCTTGGCCAGTTCACCCATCGCCGTCGCGAGCCAGGTGAAGGAGCCTTCAACGGCGCTGGTGGTGGCCGCGGTGGCTTGGTTGCAGACCTCGTTGACGCCGGGTACGTCGCACAGACCCATCGCTCGCTCCTCGTCTTCAGACGGCCTGGCCGACGTTCCAGAAGAAGTTGACCAGGCTGACCGAGGCGCCGCAGACGATCGCGGCGCCGAGGGCGATCAGGACACCGAGCTTGCCGCGGCCTGCCAGGTGAGGGTTGGAGGTGTTCGACCCGAGGGCCCAGACGACTGCGGAGATGATCAGGGCGAGGACAGCGAGGATCAGGCCGATCGTCATCGTTGCGCCGACGATCTCGCGCAGTTGGGCGATGCCGGGCAGGCCGTTGGAGTTCGGGCTGATGCTGATCTCGGCCGCGACGGTCTTGTGGATCGGCGGGTGGAAGGTCACGATGACTCCACGGATGAGTAGGGGTTGGACGAACGCTAGGTGGTCTTCATCCACCGGATGTCCTTGTAGCGAGCGTGAAAGTCGGTGGCAAACCGCGGCGCCGAGGTGGAATCCTGGTGCAGTGACGAACGTCGATCGACTTCTGTGGCCCAACTCCGGACATGATCTGCTCCGCAGCCCTGGCGCGTACTTGGCGTTCTCAGACTTGGGGTGGCAGCGCAGATGTGGAATCGACTACCGCGCCGTCGGGTTCCGCCGTGGTGCGGCGATCCTCTATGACGCGATGCTCGAAGGGGGCGACATCGCCGACTTGGACACGGTGTTCTACCCCTATGCCCTTTGCTGGCGTCACTATGTCGAGCTCCAGCTCAAGGTCGTGCTCGCGAGTCTGCGCGCCCTTGGTGGCCTTGCCCCGAGGGAGAAGCCCGAACATTCGGTGGGCAAACTCTGGTCGTCGACCATGCAACTTATGCACGACCACATGCCCGACCTTAAAGGTCCGGATACGCGAGCGGCGGGTCGCGTGATCGGCCAACTCGACAAGATTGATCCTAACGGGCAGGAAATCCGGTACGGCGCGCGGCTGGACGGCACCGCGACACTTCCTGATCTCGATCGTGTAAACCTCTCGGCGTTCCACGAGGCGATGTGCGGTGTCGCAAACTACCTGGAGGGCGTAGAGGATCTGGTCGAGCACCACCTGGAGGTCAAGCGGGAGATGGACGGCTATTACGCCGCCGAGTTTGGTGTCGATTGGTCGGATGTGATGTAGACCGAGCGCACGGGCATAGGGTCGTCAGAGTCGGGCCCCGACGTGGACGAGCCAGGTGGCACAGGCGAGCGCTCCGCCGGTGAGGACCGCACCTCCGACGGCCACAAGCACGCCCACCTTCGCCCGTGAGGCACCGTGCCAGTTTCCCGACGCTGACGCGATGGCCCAGGTGATGGCGCTGATGATGAGCATCGTGACTGAGGTCAGCAAGGCGTAGGTGAGAAGTGCTCCGACGATGTCGCGCAGGTCACCGGTTCCGGAAACGGCGCCGAGGTCTGGGTGGACATGACCAAGGGCAAGGGGTGGGCTCATGGCCAGCAGGTGCGCGGCAGCACCCGGGGAGAAGGAACCCCGCTGGAGTCTCGGGTCACCAGCGGGGCTAAAGGAATGATGCACCATACCCCCAGGGGTTGTCAGCAACTTTCGAAGAATTCCTTGGATGCCGATGCCGACCTACGGGTCGCGCCGTGTTTGGTGAGCCAGTGCTGCGCATCGATGGGGGATGCGTACGGACTTCCTGGCCGGATCTCGAAGTGGAGGTGTGGGCCGGTGGACTTGCCGTCGGTGCCGACGTCGGCGATGTGCTGACCGGCGGTGACACGCTGTCCTTTGCGGACGTGTATGCCGGCGGCGTACACGTGGGCGTAGCCGGAGTAGACCGTGGCGGCGTTGACGGTGTGCTTGATGAGGATGAGGTGGCCGTAGCCGGAGGTCACATCGCCGGCGAAGGCCACGACGCCGTCGGCGGCGGCGAGGATCGGGGTGCCGTTGGGTGCGGCGTAGTCGGAGCCGGTGTGCAGGGTATGGGCTCCGGTGACCGGGTCGGTGCGCATCCCGAACGGGCTGGTCGCGGTCCACGATCGGGCGGGGAGCGGGAACACGACCTTGCCAGTCTCGGGGACCTCCGGGGAGCCGGTTCCGCCGTCAGTGCGGACGGTCAGTGCGTCGAGGATCTGCTCAGCGACTGGTTCGAAGCGGGCGTAACGGTCCGGGAAGGCCGAGACCTCCACGGCTTGCGCCGCGGCGCCCTTGGGGAGGCCGCGCCAGCCGGGGATATCGCGCAGGCCGCGGGGTGAGCCGCGGTTGGGCCCGCCTTCGCCGCCGAAGAAGGCGCGTGCTTGGTAGGTGGCGTTCATGAGCTCGGTAACGGTTCCCCACCCGGCGAGGGGTCGCATCTGAAAGAGGCCGAGCGAGTCGTGGTCGCCACCGTTCCCGTCGTTGGGAAATCTCGCGGACTGCGGCCAGGCGCTGGTGTTGGCGAGCATCCGGAGGCTGGACTCGGTCAGTGCGGCCATCAACGCGACGAGCACGCCGTCACGTCCGACACCGGGCGTACGTCCACCGACCTTCAAGATGGTCGCGGCGTGGGTGAGCTGGGTTCGGTCCAGACGGATCTTCACCCCGTCTGCCGCTGTGGCGGTCAGGCTGTTGGGGACGGGTCCGGTCTCCCCGAGGCCGCAGCTCGCGTTGGGCTTGGCGGCGAAAGTCGCGGCGAGCGTGACGGCACTTGCCTGGGCAGCCGGAGCGATCAGAACCAGGAAGACGACTACCCCGATGAGCACCTTCCGCATCTCGTCGGTCCTTCTACGGCAGCGGGTGGTCGAGTCGGGAGAGCCGGAGCAGGTAGCAGGATGGGTCGCGCGGCGCGCAGAGGATGAAGACGGTGAAACTGACCCGGTGGCGGCTGGTCACCGGTTCGCCGTTCCATGTGCCGGCGCGGCGACGGATCCCGGTGATCGTGTACGCCGTCGTGCCACGCTCGAGCCCGTACGCCTCACCTTCGCGAGCGGTCGCCTCCCAAGTCGAGGGCACCATGGCGGAGGTGACGTCGAGCCACTGACGGGTCTCGTACGCCCGCAGTTCGCGCCACGCCTCCGGGTTCGGCAGGTAGGTGGTCAGGTCAGCCACCAGCCCGTCGGACTCGACTCCGCCTGGGTCGGCGATCGCGACGAGACGTGCGAAGTAGCCGTCGGTGTTCGAGGAGGTGGTCGTGTCCCAGTCGAAGACCATTTGTGACGCTTCGATCGCGAAAGCCCGAGCCTCATCGTGACCTGCGCTTGATGGTTCACCCGAGGGCGGAGATGTCAGCGGTTCCGGGGCCTGGCGCGGGCGCTGGTTCGGGGCGTGTGCGTCGTCGGTGGTCGCGATCAGAATGCCGCTGAGAATGAAGAGCACGGCGCTGAGGCCGCCGACAAGGACAGCCGCAAGGGGGAGTCGCCGATGTCGGGCGGTGTAGGTCCGAGTTCGCATCACTTCTCCTGAATGAGTGGGTTGCAGAAGAGGTGCGCCGTGACCCCCGAGGTTTACAGGGTCGGCGTGTCCGGCCGAGGTGTCGACCGCGTGTCGGCTTGAGCGGATCGCGTGGAGAGTTGTTCCAGGTCCATCGCGAGGACCTGGAGCTCATCAGAGTTCATGTACGCCGCCTCAGCGATACCTCGGCGGAACAGATGCTGGTTCTCCGACTGTCCGCCACGCATCGTGTGGCCGTAAGCCTCACCAGCAGCGGAGACGAATGCAACGAGGGTGGCCAACGCGGCCCGGGCGTCGACGGGAGCGCCAACTCCGGAGTACAGGTCCGTGCCGACGACGGGGCCGTCGGGGGAGTCGGTGTCATTGATCTGGTAGCGGTAGCTGCGGCGGAACCCGCCGCCCTCCTCGGGGCTGTCGCCGATGTAGCGGACCTGAAGGTGAAGGGACCCGGCGGTGCCAGAGGCACGTTCGTTCGTGGAAGTTTTCATGCGGGCAAGGTGCCCACCGGGTCCATCGCCTCGTCAGTCCAAGTCGTGCCAGCCGGTGTTCGCCTCCTTCACGAGGTCGGCGAGCTCACGGCGGGTGCGGTGACGGTCGGCGCGGCGCTCAGCGCGAAGGCCAGCAGCGTCGTGGCACATTCCGCAACAGCACGCCATGGTGCCGGTGAAGTGCATGGCCCAGTAGCAGGTGCCGCGAGAGAAGCGACCTCCATCGGTGGCGTACTGGGCGAGGTCGTCGCGGTAGGTCGCAGGAAGATCACAGGCGCCATCGCTGTGGTCGTGAACAGCGATGCGGGTGAGGGTGCCATCCCACAGGCGGACGCGGAAGGGCTGGGTCTTATCGGTACGGGACATGTGACGCTCCGGGTTCCTGCGACGGCGTCCATCCCGCGGGGATTGCAGGTAGGTCACCGCCGCCTGGGTAGGAACCCGGCGTCAGGTGGTCTCCACAGCAACATGCCCGAATCCTAGGACGCAGCCGTGCCCGCTGGCACCTTGGTTTCGCGAGCCCGGCGAGCGGTTTCGACGAATGCGTCTAGCTCGGCGTGCATCCGCTCGAGGAGCTCCCAGTCGTCGTCGTTGAGGTCTGCGCCGATCTCGGCGGCGTCGTAGTGGGTCCACCAGCCGTTCAGGTCGGTCCACATCAGGACGAAGGATCGAGTCGACCATTCCGACTTGCGCGGGGTGCCGGACGGGTTGGTACGTCGCGTACGAGGCTCGGAGATCCGCTTGAGTGCTTCTTCGGCGAGGGCGTCGAGGTCGGGGAGGGAAGGGTCGGCGTCGGCTTGGCGGGCGAGGTCCATGACTCGCTCGTACGTCGAGGAGACCGGTGCGCCGTGGTCGATCTGGTCGAGAGCTTCGCTAGCAACTTGGCGTACGTGCGCTGGTCGGGTGGGGTCGTCGGCGACGTCCTTGATCCGGCCGATGCGTTCGAGGCGCTGGTGGGAGTTGGCTCCGGTGACGAGCGTGGCCGCCTGATTGCGGGTGTAACCAGCCCCTGACGGTGCTGATGATTCATCAGCACCGCCTTCCACCCCGATGCCGGCAGTGGGGTCGGCGCCGAAACGCGTCGCCTCCTGACGTCGCGCGGCGTCCTCGGCGAGCACCTTCTTGAGTTCCCGGTAGAGCGTCTCGGCCTCGGTGGGGGAGAACGGCTTGTGGAGCAGGTTCTCGTCCTGGAGAGCCATCAGACCTTTGAGGTCGTCGGAGATCCCGGAGCGTACCCAGACGCGCACGGTCCGCCAACCGAGTTCCTTGACCGCTTCCAGCCGTCGGCGTCCGCACAGGAGGGTGCCATCGGGGGTGACGGTGATGGGCTGGAGCAGGCCGAGGCTCTCGATGGACTCCTTGAGGGTTGCCAGGTCGCCGAGGTCCTTACGGTGGCGTACGCCGATGGTGATCGAGTCGAGGGTCCGCTCGAGCTCGAAGTGTCCGAGGTCAGACATGAGACCTCCTCCGGCGGACGTAGCGCGCTGAGGTCACCAGTGCCCGGCGCAGGGAGGTGTCAGCGAGGACCTGCTCGGTCTCGTGGCCCTTGCAGAGCCGCCACCACATGCCCTTACCAGTGAGTGTCTTGGCTCGGTCAGGGTCCGGTGAGCCCAGAACCGCGCGCAGGAGCGTCCCCCAGACTTCCAGGTCGAGGTCGAAGCGGAGCCATGGCTGGCGTTCGCGGCGCAGGCGTTCGTACGCCGCCTGCCTGGTGCCCGACATCATCAGCCGCGATCCGATGTACTCCATCGCCGCGCGTGCGGTCTGCTCCGGCCAGCCGAACTCGACGAGGATCTCGACGATCTGGTCGAGCGCGAAGAACGCGTTCGGGGCTTCCTTCTCGGGCTTATCCCCGACCGGCTCATCGTCGTTTCCGACGGCGTCTTCGTCAGATTCCTCGCCGCCGTCGTGGGCCTCGTGATCTCGGCGAGTCTTGGCTGCGTTCTCCTTCTCCTGTTCCTTCTTCGCCCGCTCGGCATCAGCGAGAAGGATGGCGAGATCGTGGGCGGGCGCCACTTGGAAGGCCGGGTGGTAGTCGGCCAGGGAGTGCTCGCGGTCGCTGAGCCGCTGGGCATCGTGGAACCCAGCCAGGTCAGCTTTCCGTACTCGAGCCTCCGAACAGAGCAGTCCGGCCGCGCGGTCCTCGACGCTCATCGTGAGTTGAACCGCGTGGGTGACCACCGCCCACGGATCATCGGCCTTCCGCACGGGACGGGTCCGAAGCACCTCGTACGCCGCGGCAGCCGCGTCCGCGGGCTCGAACCCGTGGTGGCGGGCGAGTGCGCCGTACTTTTCCATCGTGTACGCCATCAGTTCGGCCACCTCGGGATCGTCGCGCCAGGCGTCGGAGCCAGCGCCGTAGAGCCGGAAGAGCAGGGACCGCAGTCCCTCGGAGTCGACGAAGCTCATAGCCCGACCCCTCCCTCTCGGTCTGGCGAGGCGTTGCTCGCGGATCGCGTTCTCGCGATGCGCACACGCGCTATTGCACGCTGTGGTAGCTGGCGCGCCTGCCGCACAGCGGCCTCGTTCGCGCCCACGAGGCGGCGTACATAGCGGTTGGCGACCATCGTGGGCAGTTCGCTGGGCCGCAACCACCGGACCGCGTTCTGCTCGCGCTCGGGTGTGGGCTCCTGTGTCTGTTGGGAGGGGTCGCCGTGGATGGCGAGCTTGGAAACCTCGGACGGGGGAACGTCGACCGGCTTCTGGCGCGGCGGCATCGCGTGGCGCCGGTAGAAGACTCCGCTGTTCACAGCGCCACCGCCTCACTGCTCGCCGTCGCCCTGCGGGCTTGATTAGGGCCCAAGCGGCTCCCCGGACCGAGCCGGGAGGCGATCCGGTAGGCCGACCGAATCGTCGACTCGACCTCGCGCTCGCCCAGGCCCGCCGACCGGGCGGCGTCGCCGAGGATCGAAAGCGTCGTGTCGGAGCGCTGCCCGTCTTCGACCATCCGGCACGCCGCCCAGAACAGGCCGCCGTTACGGGTGCCCTCGGGGCGGCTCGCCATCCATGCGGCCAGCCGATCTGGACGTGCCCCGCGAGAGGGCATCCCAACCGGTTCATGCACCTGACGTGGTGGGGTGAGAAAGTCACGGAGGCGGTCGACATCGAGCGGCTTGTCGCGGTGCTGGGCTATCGCGATCAGCTCGTACGAACGTGTGTTGGCGCCGGGGCCGCGGACTTGTGAGGGCGGTACGACGACGTACCCGCCCTCGCCGCGGAGGTCGATGTGGGTCCCGTTGGCCTGCCAGTTCCGCTGGTCGTGACCGGCTGGGGTGAAGTAGGCGTGGATGCCGCCCGAGGGCGTACGAACCAGGAAGGACCACTGAGAGGTGATCCCGGCACGCTCGGCCCGTGCGAAGGCGCCGAACCCGTTGCCGGTGGTGTGGACATCGACATCGACCACGACGACGCCGGATGCGGCGCCGGTCGGCATCCCGATGTTCGCGGCGGGGGAGCGCAGCCACCAACGGCCGACCTGGCGAGGATCAGTGGTGGCGGCAAGGAACCCACTGCGGGTCAGCGGCTGCTTGCCGTACGGGGCACACGGGAAGACCGGAACGCCGGCATCAGCCAGGATCAGCGCGGCGTCACGCAGTTGCTGAGTCTGCGCTTCCCGCAATGCCTCGGCGACCCGTGTCGCGGTGGGTGTGGATGGGACGTTCATGCCCTCAACGATGGACATCCCCCATCACCCGGTTCATACCCCCAGGCCGGGGAGCGTTGGGGGTATCTCGGCGTTTCCGCAGGTCAGATGACATCCCCCAAGAAGTTTTGCGGCAGGGTTTGCGGAGGCGGTCGCTGGCAGTCTTCGGGGTCTGTCGTGAGACTGTCGGTGGTGGGCTATGCGAAGGGGGATGCCGGTTGTGTCGCTCAGATCGTCTCGATGAGGAGACCGAGAAGTGAGTGCGAGACCCTCACTCGGGTCCAGGTTCGTCGAACAGGTGAAGGTTGGGCTTTCGGGCCAGGTCGACGAGGTCGGCGAGCTGGATGACCTCTCGCCCCGCAGCCTCCAGCGTCTCCGCGCCGATGCAGTCGACGAAGATCGAAGGCTCGCGCCATGCGTACACGATCCGGGGGATCCCCTCGTTCAGGATGTGCTGGGTGCAAGTCACCGGTCGTGAGGCGCGGGTGCTGCACGGCTCAAGCGAGGTGTACATCGTCGCCTCGGCCAGTAGGGGACGGTCCTTGGTCGATAGGTCGGCGAGGGCAGCCTCCTCAGCGTGCTCATGAAGGTCGCCCTTGCGGGACCAGCCTTCGCCGAGGACTCGTCCATCCGCCGTCGCGATGAGGGCGCCGACCGCGAACGCGGTCGAGGAGGGTGGACAGTTGTCGGCGAGCGAGATCGCGCGTAGCAGGAGCGTGCGGTCGAGATCGGTGGCTTCGGTCATGGGCGCTGGGGGAGGTAGCGGAGGAGTACGCAGTCGCCGATCTGCCGCGTCTCGGCGAGCTGCATCCGGTGACTGGGGTCCTGAGGAAAGCCAGCAGGGCCGACGAAACGCGGAGCGGCCGCGTCGCCGACGAAGAACGGTGCGAAGACCAGGTGCAGTTCATCGACTACCCCGGACGAGAGGAACAGAGTGTGGACGGTTCCGCCGCCTTCGACCATCAGTCTCTCTACGCCGCGCTCGGCGAGGTCATCCAGCAGCGCTTCGGCGGTGACCGAGCCGCCCAGATCTACGACGTTCGCGACCGCGCCGAGCCTGTCGCTCATTTCCTGCGCACCTGGCTGAGTTGTGTAGACGATCTTGTCGACGTCGCCGGTTGCGAAGAACTTCGCTGAAGGATCGAGTTCGCCGCCATTGCTGATGGTGACCTTGATCGGGGTGGGCGTCTTCCCATCGGCGATGCGCTTCTCTCGGCGCTCGTCGGACCGAACCATGAGGCGAGGGTTGTCAGCACGGATGGTGTTGGCGCCGACCAGGATCGCGTCGACTCCGGCGCGGACCTCGTCGACGCGGTCGAAGTCCTCGTCGTTCGACAGCAACAGCCGCTCTGGCGTGGTGTCATCGATGTATCCGTCCAGCGACGCTGCCACGGAAAGAAGAACGTAGGGACGGCTCACAGGAGGGTTCCAATCTCGTTCATGGTGTGCTCGACGAGAGCGGTGAACTGGGTCGGCGTGGTGCAGGTCATGAGTTCGGCAACATACCCGTCACCGGTGTGGTCGGCTTCGCGCATGGCTTTGAGCGTACGGGCGGCCGTTCCGCCGGTCGGCCCGAAGGGGAGGACCTGCATTCCCAGGGCTTGGGCGATCGTGACCTCGGCGGCTGTGCCTGAGGCGCCGCCGACGACGATCATCAGATCGGCTCCGTGGACAATGTTCTCGCGGCCGAACCGGGCTGCGCTCATCGCGAACCCGGCTGGCCGGAACTGGTCGGCAACGTAGGTGACCACCTCGATCCCGATGCCGACGGGCCCGTGATTGACGGTTGCGCCGGATACTGCGACCAACCTGGCGAGAGCGGCCACTGTTTCGTCGAGGACCGCCGGGTCGCATCCCGGCACACGGCTCCCACTGATGACCACCCTTGCGCGGCTTGCCTCCATGTCGGCCGTGCGGTCTCCCCTGACCACGTGCCATCGATCCATCCGAGCCTTGCGGTAGCTGAACAGAGCGCCTCCGTACTCGGCGAATGTTTCGAGTCGATCCCACCCAATCACTGTTCCTGGCTCTGCCGTCGCGTTTCGGAGTGAGTGGGTCGGCCTCTGCCTGCCTGCGCGCCACGCGGGCTCTTGCACGTGGCAGACTGAGCCGATGCCATCGACCGTTCTCGACGATGCCCAGGTCCTGTGGGACTTCCACCAGATCCGTGACGAGCCTCGCCCGACCGAGGTCGCCATCGCTCTCGGCAGCCACGACATCGGAGTGGCCGAGCACACCGCCGAACTGTTCCACGCAGGCCGGTTCCCGCTGATCGTGTTCACCGGTGCCAACGCGCCGACGACGGTGAAGGACTTCCCGCGCGGAGAGGCGGTCCAGTTCGCTGAGCGGGCCGAGGAACTGGGGGTGCCGCGTAGCGCGATTCTGGTGGAGCCGCGGGCGACGAACACGGGCCAGAACATTGCGTTGAGCCGAGAGTTGCTTGCTGAGCACGACATCGACGTGTCGAGTGCGACGTTGATCAGTCGGCCGTATCAGCAGCGGCGCGCATACGCGACGGCGAAGAAGGTGTGGCCGGAGCTGGACATCGTCTGCTCGGCGCGCTCGCAGGAGCTCGACACCTATATCAAGTCGATCGGCAGCGAGAAGCGTGTGCTCGACATGCTGGTCGGTGACACCCAGCGGCTGTGGGTATACGCCGAAAAGGGATTTGCGGCTCCGCAGGAGGTCGACGAGCAGACGAGGGCGGCGTACGAGCGGCTCGTCGAAGCCGGGTACACGAGTCGCCTCGTCGCGGAGTCGGTCTGAGCCGACGCTGGCGTCAGGCGACACCGACGCGTTGGGCAAGCTCGACGAGGTGGAGTGCGGGCTTGCCGCGCTGGGTGCGGATCCATGTCTGCACGAGGTGTCGGCTGAGGTAGTGGTAGCGGACCTGTTCGGGTGCGGCCTGTTCAGCCTCGAGGATGGTGGCGATCGCCTCGTCGCGACGGTTGGCGCTGCTGTACGCACGGGACACCTCGAGTGCGTGCCGGACGCGACGTTCGGTCGGCACCGCGCTGGTGTCAAGGGTCGGCCCCAGCGAGAGTGCGACCTGGAGGTCGCCGAGTTCCATCGAGGTGGATACGCGGTGGATAGCAACGTTGGTCGGCCCGAACGCGGTCCACATCAGGTTGCGGTCGGAGCCGAGGCGAGTGGCAGCCCGGCCGGCTCCGTCGAGGAAGTCGCGGACGGTCGCGCGGTCGTCGGCACGCGCGGCGGCCATCGATCCCGCGAGCAGGGCCATGCCGTAGACCGAGGTCAAGGTGCGCCCGGCCTTAGCCATATGAGGATCGAGATAATCGATGGCGTCATGTGTGAGGCGTACGGCCTCGGCGTACTCGCCTGCGGACTGGAGCGAATGGGAGAGCGAACGCAGGAGTGAGCCGATCACGACGGGGTTCTCACTGGTCTGTGCGGCTTCCATGCCCCGGTTCGAGGCAGTCCAGGCAAGGTCGGTCTCGCCTAGCTTCGTGAGCAGCGTCGCAGACAGGTGGTAGGCGAGGGCGAGCCGACCGGATGCCACTCGGCTCTCGTCCCCGTCGTAGGCCGCGGCTGCGGTCTTCGCATCTGGGATGAGCGCGGCCAGTTGGGCGGTGACATATCCGAAGCGAGCCGCCTGGTACGCGGTCCAGGCATTGTCGAGCCTTGTCACGAGCTCATCGAGGTGAACCGGCTCCTCGGTTGGTGTACGCCTGAAGCCTGTGCCCGGTCGGTAGTCCATGAGGACCGACCGGAGGGCCGGCACGGTGTGTTGGCCGCTGTCTTCGGTCCACTCCATCAGCGAGGGCTCGGCGATCAGGTCGGCGAGAGTGACGTCCAGGGCGTCTGCGAGCAGGCGGAGGACAGACAGGCGGTCGAGCTCGATTCGGCCGTTCTCGATCTTGCTGAGCCAGTCGGTGGTGCGACCGACCCTGCCTGCAAGCACCTCCTGGGAGAGCCCACGACGGCGTCGGTACCAGGCGATGCGCTCGCCGACCGTGAAGTGCGTCGTCATTCCTCGCATGCAAAGAGCGTGCCATCCCATGGCCCTGTTCGTCTGCCCCAGCGCGGCAATCAGCAGTAGGACCCCGGAATTTCCTTCCGGGTCGTGCGGCTCATCCGCTCTTAGCGTCGATATCGGGCCAGTTGGAGCGCCCAAACCAACCTGCTGATCAGACGCCAAGGAGATGGAATGATCTCGGTCCTCGCCCCGCCCATGCCGACGAACGCCACCCAGCCCGACCTGTCCGCTGATCTCTACAAGACCATGAACGGGGAGTTCTGGCACCGGCCCGCCAGGGCGTTCACCTCGGGCAGTTCTTACGTCTCCACCGCCTGCGGCCGGCGTCTCGGGCGCTGGAACCTCATGCCCGCGCAGCCAGCGGCCGCCATCCGGGAAGCCGCCATCTGCATCGGGTGCCGCCGGAAGGCGGCTGACCGATGACGGTCACGCTGGAACGCCCGGTCTCGCGCACCAACACGACGGAGAAGGACGAGCTCCCCGCAGCCCTGCGGGCGACGCTGAACCAGATCGCCGTCGGCGGTCACGTCACCGCGAACCAGTTCGCTTCCGCCATGGTGCAGACCGCGGAGCTGCGTGGTGGGGTGAAGGACATCGCGCTCGCGACGCTGATGGCCGCGGCGATGAGTCGCGGGCCGGATGCGGCGACGGCCCAGGCAGTGTTGGACGCCGCCCTTTCGCTCGGTCAGCGGCGTGCCGCCGCGATGGTGTCGGTGCCGGGCCGCCGGGTTGTCCTGGTCGCGGGGAGCGGCAAGAAGGGCGTGCGTATGCTGAACGTCTCGACCCCGGCTGCGTTGGTCGCTGCGGCGGCTGGCGCGAAGGTGGTCAAGGTCGGTTCCAGCGCGACGTCGTCGGCGCTGGGCTCGCGCGATCTGGCTGCGGCTCTCGGGATCGTCGAGCGGTCGGACACACTCGATGTTCGCCGTGACCTCGATGAACGCGGGTTCGCCTTCGTGGCCGTGGAGCCGAACATCCCGGCCATCGACAGGCTCTACGGCGGGCGGTTCCACGCGCCGAACCTGTTCTCCTTCGGGCTGGCGGCTCTCGCGAGCCCGGTGCGCGGGGACGTGACCTTGTTCGGGCTGGCTCACCCGAAGGTCGAGGTCGCTGGACGGGTGCTCGCGAGCTTCGGGATGCGGGACGTCAACGTGATCGCCACGCGCACGCCGACGTCTGCCTATATCGACGAGATTGGCTTGTCCGGCGAATTGCTCTCCTGTCGGGTACGCAGGGGAGTGGTCGATCCGCCACGGGTGAGGTCGCTACCGGCAAGCGAGATGCCGCTGCCAGTGGCGCAGGACGCCGGCGAGGCCGTGAGCCGGACGAGAGAGTTGCTGGCCGGTCATGGCTTGCCGGCCCACCGAGCGTTGGTCGCGCGAAATGCCGCCTACCTGGTGTCGCTGAGTGATCCGAGCCTCGGACCTGGTGAGGCGTACCAGCGGGTGCAAGACGTGTTGTACTCCGGCCTCGCGCAGCCAGAGTCGATGGTGTGCGGTGGTGCGTGATGAGGCTGGCGCCTGAGCTCCACTATCTCGCGGCGGGTTATGAGCAGCGTATCCCGCCGACGTACTTCTCCGACGACGTCGACGACGGCATCACCTGGCAGCCGGACGTCTGCCCCGAGACCCTCGCTCTCGCGCGCCGCCACCGCCGCGGCGTGATCATCGACCTCGGCTGCGGTCGTGCCAACAAGCTCACCGCACTCCACGCGGCGGCACCCGAGATCGACATCGTCGGTGTCGACTACGGCCCCAACATCGACTGGTGTCGGACGAACCGTGAGCGTGGAACCTGGATCGACGCCGACCTGGAGACGGTCGCGGACCTCCCACTGACGGATGATCTTGTTGCGGACTCGGTAGTGGTGTGCTCCGACGTGCTGGAGCATCTGATCGACCCGCGGCCGACCATGCGACTCATCGTCGATCTCCTCAATCGAGGATGTGCATGTGGGGTGCTCTCCACGCCCGCCCGCGACCTGCGTGTCGGTGCCGACTACATCGGGGTGCCCCGCAACCTCGCCCACGTCAGGGAGTGGACTCAAGAGGAGTTCCAGGCCTTCGTCCGCAGTTTCGGGGTGTGCATCGAGCGCGCTGAGCTGACCCGCAGCGACGACAGCGGCGGCGGGCTGACGACGCAACTGCTCGTAGTCACTAAGGCGGCTTGGGCATGAACCGACACATCCGTCGCGGCTGGGCAGTGAGCGATCGAGCAGGGCCGATCTCGACCATGCTGAGGCCGCGCGAGGATGCGATGGCGGCGGCCGAGCGGGTCGCCGCACTCCTCGGGCTCCGACTGGGCGAGCGGATCCGCAGTGGCGCCTCGGGATCGCTCATTCTCAAGGCCACGAGATCCGACGGCACCACGGTTGCGGTGAAGGTCGACCATCCGGCCCGGATGTGCCTCGCCGAGCATGCTGCTCTGGCGGCCGTCGGCTTCACCCCGCCGCTCCTCAAGCAAGGGGTGAGGGCCGACGTGGCCGTCACGCCGTGGATCGAAGGTGCCCGCTCGGAGCGCGGGGCCGGACTGGGGACGACCGAGCAGGTTGCTGCGCTGCTCGGCCGACTTCGCCTGGCCATCCCGCCGTCGGATGCGCTCGGGTTCGACGAGGTGGTCTGGGGGCTGCTGCGCTCTACCGTCGGTGGCGACCATCGACTCGGCAAGACCTCGCCGATCGATGTCGAGGTCATGCGTTCCGACAGCGAGCAGTTGCTCCGCGCACCGCACCAGTCGATCCTGCTGCACGGCGACCTGACCACCGGAAACCTGGTCTTCTCCGTCGACCGGGCATGGGCCATCGATCCGCGGCCGCACCGCGGCCCGCTCGAGTGGGACGCAGCCACGTGGTGCCTATGGGCAGTCCCAGCGGACGCCCTTCCGCAGCACGTCGACTTGCTCAGCCGCATCGCTGCCCTCGACCGACGCCTCGTGGCGAGCGCCCTACGCTTCCAAGCCGCCGCATTCCTCACCTACCGCGCCGAAGTCGGTCTCGACCTCCCGCCGGACGTGCTCGCGATGGCCAGCTACGACCTGTCCGCCGACCACGAAGGACTGAGCCGATGACGATGCCGCTCCGAGTCGCACACCTGCCCGCGCGGACGCCGTACGTCCGCAAACTGCGCAACCATGAGTTCGTCAGCATCAACGGCACCACACTTACCAATGGCCACCACGTCCCCGACGCGCTGAGTGCCAGTTGGATCCTGGACCGCCGGCCGCTGGACTGGGTCGATGTCGTGCACCTGCACCACATCGAGTTCGAGGACGAGACAGTCCTCGGCGAACTGCTCTCCGCGTGCGACGACGCCGGCGTACGCGTCGTACACACCATCCATGACCTGACCGCGATGTTCGGCACGACCGAGGACCTGCACCGCAAGATCCAGTTCGTCCATGAGGCCGGCGCCACACTGCTCTGCCTCACCGGCGGCTCAGCCACTCAGCTGAATCGGATCGTCGGCGAGGAGACCAAGACATGGGTCGCGCCCCACGGATACGTGGTCGACCCCGAGACAATCGCGCGCCTGGACCGCCTTGATAGCGACGGCACCAGCCGGTTCTTGATGTACGGCGCGCTCCGCCCAAACCGCGACTACCTCTCGACCCTCGTCAACTGGGCGCTGCACACAGGCGCCGAGGATCGCCTGCATCTCCTGATGCGCGGACTGTCTCAGGCTCACATGGCCGACCCCGGTCAGCATGCGATGGACGTCGCCCGCACAGCCATGACCTGTCCACGGATCGAGGTCACGATGCGTGGCTATCCGAGTGACGACGACATCATCAATGCCGGCAGGCAAGCCGATGTGCTCGTCATGCCGTATCGGTGGGGCACCCACTCGGGTCAGCTCGAGCTCGCCTTCGACCTCGGCCTGCTCCCGCTCTCCTCAGACGTCGGCTGCCTGCGCGACCAGCACGCAGCCCACCTGCGATCCGGACTGGTCGAGGAGCCGGAGTGGTTCGACTGGACCAACGGCAACCCGTACGAGTTCGGCGAGCGCTTCGTCGCCTCCCTGGAGAACACCCGCGACCGGATCGGCGGGTCGCGGACCCGAGCCGACCGTCGCGCCTGGGCCGACTACCGCCGCGCCGAGCACGCCGCCACCCTCGCCGTTCACGCCGAGGCCTACCAGGCAGGGCGATGACCATGACTCGCTACGTGACCGACAACCCGACGCCGACGGTCTCGATCGTGATCCTCAACCACAATTACGACCAGTACGTCGCCGAGGCGATCGAGTCCGCGCTCGGCCAGGAGCCCGGGGCGTACGACCTCGCGGAGGTGGTGGTCGTCGACGACGGATCCACCGACGACAGCCACCGGATCTACGGCCGCTATGAGGATCTGCGAGTCGTACGCTCGGACCACTATGGCTTCGCCGCCACGCTGACCCGCGGCATCCGAGAAGCCCATGGCGAATGGGTTGCCCTGCTCGACGCGGACGACGCCTTCCAACCGAACAAGCTGCCCACCATCGCCCCGTTGATGAACGACCCGAGGGTGAGCCTCATCCAGCACGGCGAGTACGTCGTCGGTGCCGACGGTGCGGCGTACGTCGAGGGCTACCACCCGGGAGGAGCGACCAGCACGCTGGTCGCACGGGTCCGGGACGTGCGAGCGCTCTTGCCGATCTCGAACGAACTGTTCCTTCACGTGCTGGCTGACGCTGGCCGAGGTCGCGTGATCGGGGACCCTCTGACGCGCTACCGCGTCCATGCCCAGAGCATGACCGACCGGACGACCCCCGGTGCGTTCGCCGACTACATGGCGCAGGTCTGCGAGGGGATCAGCACCCGCCTCGACCAGCTCGTCCTGGACCCACCTCCGTGGGCCACGCAGCGCGACTTGTTCGCCTGTAGCCAGACCTACCGAGACCGAGCCACCGTCTACCGGCGCGACGCCGACCACCAGATCAACGTAGGGAGCATCCGATGACCACCGCCGTCACTTTCAACGAGGCCTACTACGACCGAGTCCTGGATGAGAACGGCTACGCACGCCTTGGCCTGCGCGACTTCGACTTCAGCCTCGCTGGGCTCGCCCCAGACGTGCTCAACACCCGCTACCTGTGCCATCACGCCGGGGAAGCATTCGCGCTCACCCCGGTCGAGAAGCGTGTGGTGACGACCGGGTTCGGGATGTCCGGAGTTCCACACCTGGCCACGATCTCGCACATCCTGAAGATGACCGAGCTCCAAACCGGCGGCGAGAACTGCCAGATCGTGCTCGGCGACCTCGACGCTTACAACGGCAAGGCGAGACCATATGCCCAGGTCACCGAGCTCGCCGCCCAGTTCGCCGAGTACGCGATCCGGCTCGGATTCGACGCGGTCCGCGGCGTCCTGCGCGCCCAGGAGGGCCATCTCCCCGCACTGGAGGCGATGTACCTCCTGGGCCGATACATCGACCAAACCGACTTCGACCGGGCCGAGGAGGACAACCACGCCTATTACGCCTCCCGCGGCATCGTCGATGAGTCGATGACCCACCGGCGCGCGTTGTCCCTGTCGCTGATGGCGGCTGACTTCGTCGCACTCGGCCAGGACCACGACGCCGTGATGGTCATGCTCGGCCTCGACGAGCACCGCTACGTACGCTTCGCCCAACAAGCCGCCGCGCGCATCGACCACGGCGCGCCACTGCGGCGCGACTTCGCCCTGTCGGCGATCTACACCCGGATGGTCAAGGGCTTCGGCGGCCATCCCAAGTTCTCCAAGTCCATTCCAGGATCGGCCATCGACGTCAACACCCCGCCGGAGACCGTCCACGACCTGCTGGCCCACGAGCCTGCCGATCCAACCGGATCGGCCACCTACCAACTGATGTGCCAGCTTCCGTCCTACGACGCCGATCGGACAGGCCAGTTGGCGGCGTACTGTCGCGAGAACGGCCCCGCCTGGCATCGAGCCGTCGCGGACCTGGCCGACTACGTCGTCGACCTGATCGGAAGGTGGCCACGGTGAACATCGACAAGGGAATCGGCCCGGCCGCCGATAGCATGAGTCCGCAGTCGACCAAGCCGGTCGAGAATCCAACCGAGAACAACGGAGAAACCATGACGTCCCGCCTGAGCCAGTCCGTCACCCGAGCAACCGCGCTGCTCACCGACGGCTATCTCGGCTCCGACGAGGTCGTCAGGCACCTACTCGATGAGACCACCTCGCGACGCACGATGGACCTCTCCGACCTGAGCCCGGAGGAGCAGGCAGCCATCGTCGAGTCTCGCTCACAGCAGCTTCAGCCTGGCTCCGAGGCCCTCGTCGAGCGGATTCAGCAGGCCGCCAAGGACTCGCGTCCGTTCGTCGCCAAGTTCGGTATCGACCCGACCGGTGCCGAGGTCCATCTCGGCCACGCTGTCCCGATGATCGTGCTTTCCCGCTTCCTGCGGATGGGACACAAGGTGGTGTTCATTGTCGGAGACATCACCGCCAAGATCGGGGACCCCTCGGGCCGCTCAGACGAGCGCCCGCCGCTGAGCGATGAGGACATCGCCCGGAACCTGTCGACTTACCGCGAGCAGGTCACGCCGTTCTTCGACTTCACCAAGGCGGAGTTCCGGCACAACAGCGACTGGCTGGCCAAGATCACCCTGCCGAGCCTGATCGAGACAACTTCGAAGATCCCGCTCTCGATGCCGCTGCAGCGAGACGACTTCCGCAATCGGCTCGACGCCGGCCACGGCCTATCTCTGGCCGAACTGCTCTACTCGGTCGCGATGGCCCTCGACTCCGTCGAGGTCAACTGCGACCTCGAGGTCGGTGGCATCGACCAGTTCCTCAACATGCAGATGGGCCGCAAGGTCATGGAGATCCACGGCCAGACCTCCGAGATCGTGGTTGCCACCTCGCTCATCGAGGGCACCGACGGCACCGGCGCCAAGATGAGCAAGTCCAAGGGCAACTACGTCCCGCTCACCGCACCCGCCGGCGAGATCTTCGGCAAGCTGATGTCCATCCCCGACCGCCTCGTCGACCAATACCTGCGAGCGCTCTCGGAGTGGACCGACGCCGAGCTCGACCTCGTCAACACCCGCGTCACCGACGGCACCCTGCACCCCATGGACCTCAAGAAGGTCCTCGCAGGCGAGGTCACCGCAGCCCTCCACGGCGTCGATGCCGCGATGAAGGCACGCGAGGAGTTCGTGTCCCGCTTCTCCAAGAAGTCCTTCGGCGACGTCGACGACCTGCCCGAGGTCACCAACACTGACCTCCCGGTCGTCGACATCCTCAAGGAGCTTGGCTTCGCCAAGAGCAACGGCGACGTACGCCGCGTGGCCGAGCAGAACGGCCTCCGGCTCGTCATCGAGACTGGCGACGTACAGGACCAGGTGACCCTCACAGTCGACGACATCCGCGAGCCGCTCGCCGCGCTGCTCAAGGAACGCGTCACCGGCGAGGGCGGCACCTACCTCAAGGTCGGTCGCAAGCTCGCCCGAATCTCCGGCTGAACCAGGAGGGTGGCTCGATGCAGGCGTGGGAGGTCAGCAACAACCGCCTCGCACTCCACGACGTCGAGCCACCCACCGCCGGCCCAGGCGAGACGGTGCTCGACGTCGCCCTCGCCGGAGTATGCGGCAGCGACATCCCGAAACTACGCCACCCGGCGGCGTTCGACCTGCCGCCGGTGTGGCGACCAGGACACGAGATCGTCGCCAGCGAACCCGTTCGCGGCATGATGGCCGTTGACCCGTTGATCTCATGTGGCGAATGCCGACCCTGCTCGGTCGGCGACACCCACCTGTGTCCGTCCCTTGTCAGGGTCGGCTGGGACAGGCTGGGCGGCTATGCAGCCCAGATCTGCGTGCCGGACATTAACATTCATCCGATTCACGATCTCCACTGGAAGATCGCAGTCCTAGCCGACCCGATGGCTGTCGCTGTCCACGGGTTGCGGTGCAGCCGCATCGACACTGCGGAACACATCGCCGTCATCGGGGCTGGCGCCATCGGGTTCTTGACCGCAGCGTACGCACGCAGCCTCGGCTCGAAGGTCACGATGATCACACGCCACGCCCCTCGCATGGTCCTCGACGGTGTGCGGATGGCCTCTGCGAGCGAGGCATCGGCGCACTCGTTCGATGTGGTCGTTGATGCTGCCAGCGGCGCGAGCGCTGAGCCGCTCGAATTGGCGCTCGCTCTTGTCCGCGCAGGCGGAACCGTCATCGCGCAGAACGCATACCACCCAGGCATCACCATGACCACCGCCCTCCGAGATATCTTCCGCCGCTCGCTTCGAATCATCGGCTCGTTCTCCTTCTGCCAGCGTGAGGGCAGCGACTTCGCCATCGGCCTCGACGTGCTCCGTCGAACACCCGAGGCGATCGAGCTCATCGACACCACCTCGCCCCTGGAACACCTGGCCCAGCTCATCGACCCGGACAGCCCCTCAGCGCCCATCCGCCACGTGCTGGCAATCGCCTAAAGCCAGGCACACCGCCTGCGCTTCAAGATCGGACAGAAGGAGCAGCCCGATGATCCACGCTGTCATCTTCGACCTCTTCGGCACGCTCGTCGAAGCCCCCAGCCCAACTCATCGACGCACCGCTGTCGCCGCTCTTGCGCAGGCGGCATCCCAGAGGGACGTCACCATCGACGCATACCTGGAATCCTCGTGGACCGCGCGCCACGACGGCACCCTGCCGACGGTCCCTGCCCTTTCTGAACACCTAATCGACTACACGGGGAGCCGTGCATCGGCTGACGACATCGCCGCCACCTGGCGAGCGTTGGCACAACCCCGATTGCTACCAGACCTGAGCGTGACAAACGCGCTCGAGTGTCTGCGCACCGCCGGGATACGAGTCGGGCTGATCAGCGATGCCAGCGCAGAGATCGCCGAAGCCTGGCAACACAGCCCAGCAGCGCGACTCGTCAATCACGCGGTCTTCTCCTGCACAGCCCGCGCGCTGAAGCCCGCGCCGAGCCTCTACCGGGAGGTGCTTGCAGCCCTCGATGCGCCGCCCACCAACGTGTTGTATGTCGGTGACGGCGGCGGAGACGAGCTCCACGGCGCCGAGAGGCTGGGAGTCAAGGTCATCCGAGTCGCGCGCAGAGGTGTCGTAGATGCCCTTTCCTACGGTGAGACCACACGGTGGTCAGGCGCAGTTCTCGACAAAGTCGAGAATCTTCCCGCCATCTTGCGGGCCTGCGCATGACCGACGACCAGCAGGAACTGACGAAGCCGCGGGGCGGCTCGCTCCTGGCGATGCGCCTGACCGGGGTCAAGGACGCGTGGGGCGCCTTGCGGCGACTGCTCGAGAGATCCGAGATTCTCGAGCGTGGGGGCCTGGGCGATGAACATCGAGGAGTGCCGACGGCGGGTCGGTGAACCTTGGCGGGCGGGAGCCAGCAACGCTGGGATCCGTGGGATCCTCGCCCGCGTCGTGATCTTCCACTGGAACCGCGTCGGCCTGCAGGTCCGGCAGCAAGCACTTCTTGCCGCAGCAGCTCGGGACGCGGTCCGTTGCGGCGCGGAGTGACACTTCCGGTCAATTTGGGTGCGGATCTGGGGGCAAGACCCTTCTCCTTGCTGCGTGGCCGTGTCGCAGGTGAGCGCGGTGTACCAACAGCGCTTTCGGTGTGATGCCTTGAGGCGGGTGCCGAGGCTGCGAGGGCACGTGTGGACGCCTACCGGATTCGCGAGCCGGCGGCGCCTGGCTGCGGTAGTTTCGCGGCATGGTGAAGAAGGTCCAGGAGCAGCATATCGCCGTGTTCGGCGAGGCTGGCTCCGGCAAGACGGTGCTGCTCTCTGCGTTCTTCGGTGCAGCTGAGGACAGCGCGAACGCCAACGACCTCTGGGACCTGGTCGCCGGTGATGCTGGCCAGGGCCACAGGCTGCTGGCGAACTATCTGGGGATGAAGCGGGACGCGACCTTGCCGCCGGGCACGCAGTTCGCCGCGACGACCTATCGGTTCTCACTTCGGCTCAAGGGTTCACAGAAGAGCGCAGGACAGCCGTTCGACGAGCTGTGTCTCGTCTGGCACGACTACCCAGGCGAGTGGTTCGAGGGCGAGCCAAGCAGCGAGGACGAGAAGGGACGTCGCGCAACGACCTTCGAGGCCCTCGTCAGATCCGACGTGGCGTTTCTGCTCGTCGATGGGCAGAAACTGCTGGACTACAAGGGTGAGGAGGAGCGGTACCTCCGATCGCTGATCGGCAACTTCCGACAGGAGGTGCTTCGCCAGAAGGACCTCCTGGACTCGAGCGACGATCGTCTGGTGGAGTTTCCCCGCATCTGGGTCATGGCGCTGTCCAAGGCCGACCTGTTCCCGGACTGGGGGGTCAGCGACTTCCGTGAGCTGATGATCGTCAAAGCCGCCGACCAGATCGACCAGTTGCGGAAAACGCTCACGAGCATGGTGGATACCCCCGAGGCGATGTCAGTCGCCGAGGACTTCATGCTGCTGTCCTCGGCGAAGTTCAAGCTCTCCGCAGCGGGTCCAGTCGAGATCGACGTGACCGAGCGCAAAGGGCTTGACCTCATCTTGCCTGTTGCATGTCTGCTGCCCCTTCAGCGTCGGGTCGAGTGGGCTGAGAAGTTCGACATCCCGATGAGGGTGCTGGATAAGCTCGCCGACGGAGCAGAGGCACTGGCGGTTGTCCTGGTCAGCAAGCACATGGAGTCAGTCGAGAAGCTGATCGCGAAACTGCCCAAGGTGGGTCCCCTTGTTGCTGTGGCGGCGCGGCCGCTGCTGACCAAGGCTGTGGGATTGGTTGGGGAGAAGCTCAAGGAGATCCACGACGAGGCCCTCGAGAGCAAGGACTATCTGACCGCGACGTTGACACAGTTCAAGTTGGACCTGGAGCAGGGAGTCGCTGATGGACTGCTGTTCCGGAGCAAGCAATGAACGACGCAGCACGGCCGTCCCAGTCGATCATCTGGGCCACGCGAGGACGATCCTGGGGTTTTAGGTTCTTGCTCCGCGGCGGGCTGGCGGATCCGCTCAGTGAGTACGAACGCGCCTTCGCGGAGGTATCCGACGAGCCGCAAGCCTGGGCACGCGTCTCCGGGAAGGTTGCTGTGCGTCTACGGGATCCGCAGGATCGGAAGGATGCCTCCGGACGGGTGATTCCCCATCAGTTCGTGGTGTCCGGGGAACTGGCCTCCTCCATCGGGTCGGTCGAGGATGGCTTCTTGCATCTGTGGCCTCTGGTTGAGGAGATCTTCGATGACATCTGGCAGGCTGAGCGACCGCCTGGAAGCGAAGGCATCGAGGCCCGCCTAGACCAATCTGACGCCAGATAAACCACCCTGCCTGTTGAACGACATGCCTCCCCAGCCGCGGCATCTGCCGACAGTTCCGTTCCTGGTTGCCGTGACTGGCTGGGCAGAGTCCATACCGAAGATCGGTGGCCGGCAAGCCATGTGTGCCACTCCGGGGTCGGTTGCTGAAGGATTGACGGGGTGACGGCTGTCGATTCGGTGGATGACGACGAACTGCGCGCTGCGAACTGCTGGTTCCCCAAGACGGATCGGGTGCCGGGACGACCTGACCTCACCGCGTTCAAACAGCAGGCGCGACTTCGGCAGGCACGCTGGGGGGAAGGCCAGGGTTATCGCGCTGGCGGTCATCCAGGACGCAACGGTGAGCCGGTCAAGAACGGCTCGAAACTCCGACCCGATGGACCGCGCGATGAGGACTTCCGCAACTTCCTTGACAGCGCCGACATCAGGAACGCAGTTCGTCACCGCTCGGCGCCCGAGACCATGCGGACCGAGCCGGGCCAGCAGTTTAAGGAGGACCGGCTGCGATACGACCTGCTCTCCTCTATGCCGATGTGCTTCAACCTTTTCGGCGAGTTGCACGAGGACAGCGAACGGCTGACCAACGTCGGCAAGAAGCTGTTCGGGGTCGAAGAGGCCGGACTGTGCGTCAAGTTCGAGCACTCTCCACGACGCCAAAGCCTCGACTTCACCAACGACGGCACCGCCTTCGATGTCGCACTGTTCTTCGGCAGCGACGACGGACCACGGACCGTGGTCGGGATCGAGACGAAGTATCACGAGCACGCCGTGCGGGAAGCGGCACCCGACACGCTCACCGCCAGGCGCCCGGCGATCCCTGAGAACAGGCTCAAGATGCCTCGGTACCGGGAGATCGCCGAGCGCGCCCGCGACGAAGGCGTCTTCAAACCCGGCTGGGAGAAGGTCGTGCTGGGAACCAGCCTTCAGCAGATCTGGCGCGACCACCTGCTCCTGCTCGCCATGCTGCAGTATCAGGACGGTGCCCGATGGCACGCCGGCAAGTACGTGCTGGTCCACCCCGTCCGCAATCCGTCCTTCGCTGAGGCCGGCGAGGCGTACCTCCTTGATGTGCTGGCAGACGACCAAACGTTCGCCGTGATGACGATCGAGGATCTGGTCAGACCGGGAGTCCTGCACTCTCCGGAGGTCGCCAGCGGCTTCGAGAGTCGGTATCTCTGGTGACGCCTGCGACCCCCTACCCGCCGTTGCACGCGACTGTCGTGGAGGTCGCCTCCTGGAAGCTCGCCACCGACCTCGTGCGCAGGCATCCGGAGCTGACGGTGGAGCGCTACCACCCTGCGGGAGGCACGTACGACTGTCTTGCCATTCGTTCGAGCAACGGGCTCCACATCGATCTCAACCGTCGCGGCCGCATCCACGTCCATGCCATCGAGGGCGGCGTCGGCCATCCGAACTGGGAGCCGGCGGAGTGGACCTCCTATCTTGGCGCCGATCCGCGAGACTTCGTAAGTCATCTGGAGCAAGTTGTCCGGCTGGGACCCGTGGCTCAGCTCCCGCCGAGCACTCCGAAGATCCTGGTCTACCGGCTTCTGACGGCAGTCGCTCGTCTTCAAGTGCTTGCAGAGACCGCAGAGATCTCGATGAGCACCATCGACAGTTCGGGGTACGGCGCCGGTCCGGCTTCGTGGCTGGCTGGCTACCCGGCTATTCGTAGGTCCGTGGAGGCCGGCGATGAGTTCGGGTTCTGGCACGCGAACGCGCCCGGCATCGAGTTCGCTGTCGAGGTGACGACCGGGACTGTCCTCTACCGCGACGGCTCCCAACTGGGTCTGGCGGACATCTATGCGCGGACCGAGCACAGTTTCACCAAGCTCCTTGGGGTGGTCCTCGGCATTTGACCTAGAATCGGCCAGTTGATGGGGCGCCGCACGTCGCGGCTGGAGCTCAACGACGAACCCGGGCGCCTGGCGAGGTCTGGTGGTGACGTGCAGCATCCGGTTCAGGTCCACGACCGACTCGCCTCGTGACCCGCAACGATGTGGATCACGCGATCCAGCAATCCGCTCGCTTCTCGGACCGGCGCCGCCCGAGGATGACCCACCTCGTTCGCCGACTGCGGCGGGAGTGGATAGACACGGACTCGGGTTGGGTGTCTGTCTCGGGTGCGGCTCGTCCCTGCCGTGGAGTTACCTGCTCCGGTAGCGCAGGACGTCCCTGTCGGTCTTCCAGGGTGCTGGGCCGTCGAGCCAGTTGGGGTCCACTTTGATCGGGGAGAGTTCCTGTCCTTTGAGCCAGGCCATCCGGACGCCGGCATTCGGCCGTCGTCCCAGTAGGCGACGAGGAAGCGGTTGCCGGTGCCGGCGACCGGCCAGGTGACGACGAGGCCAAGGTGGGGGCGGAGCCTTCCCGGCTGTCGTACGAAGACGAGGCGCTGCTGATCGGGGCGGTACGGCGGTCATCTGTCGTTCTTGGGTGGGCTGGCCATGGTACGAGTTTAGAACACGAATTCGAACGCACGTTCGATGGATGGTCGGCTTGACTCGCCCTCGCGTCAAGAACCTGGCTGGCTGTCCCCGCGGATCCATCCGGCCTTGGTAGCGACTGCTCGAGTCCTGGCGGACTCTTCGACTGGGCCTTGGTGATCATCGGTGCGGTTGAAGACCTCCTGTCGCACGATCTCCTCGGCGCCAGTGGTGTCGCCAGTGGCGGCTTTGACGCGGGCGAGGTCGAGGCGGCAGATCTCGTCGTAGGGGGAGGCCTTGGTGGCGATCTCGACGGTGACGAGGGCGAGGTTGGTGTCGTGCTTCTCCAGAGCGTGGGCGGTGACGATGTGGGCGGCGTCGACGATGGCGCATTGGGCGATGTCGTTGGTGCGTAGGTCGTTGAGCCATGCCCATCCGGCGGGCCGTAGGTGGGTGAAGGGTTCGCCGGTGACGAGGTCGAGGGCGGCGACGAGGTCTTCGATGCCGTCGGCGCCGCGGCGTTGGCCGCGGGCGCGGAGTCGTTTGAAGAGGTCCCAGTCGGTGAGGACGCCGTTGACCCGGTATAGGGAGGAGCCGCGAGCGCCGGTGGCGTCGGCCGCGTCGGCTTTCGGCAGGTGGAGTCCACCGGTGTCTGGGTTGGTGCCGAGCCACTTGCGTACTTCTGCGATGTCAGTGCGCAGGCGCTGGATCTTGAGGCCGAAGTCTTCGGCCATCTGGGCGCCGGTGACGCCGTGGGGGTGGAGGACGAGGTACGTCAGGAGCTCGAGGTAGAACGGGCGTCGCCGGGCCACCGCGTTGTGGTCGCCGTGGGTTCGGGCGACGAGCGGGCCGAGGAGGGTGAGGCGGGGGTAAGGGCAGCCGTCGTCGTACCAGCTGTCGACGGCGTCGTCGAGGGTCGGATCGTCGTCGGTGCCTTCGGTACCTTCCTCCTCGGATGCGACAGCATCATGGTCCGCAGACGTGTTCAGCCCAGCGGACTCGGCGGCCGCCGAGAGGCCTGGACGTGGGCGTGTCCTGACGGGAGCCAGCTGATCGATGTCGACCGTCGTGGTGGCCGCGGCCGCGACGTACTGCTTGGTTTCCTTAGGCAGGAGCGAATCGGGACCTGCTGGTTGGTCGATGGGGCGCGCTTCGGTCTGATCTGGGACGAGCGCGCCGGCTTCGTCGGTGGTGGTCTTCTGGTCGTTCGCGTTCCTGGAGATGGGCACCGTGATGTTTCCGGGGACCGGGTCGAGATTGAAGAGGGTGGCACAGGCGGCCGCTTCGGATTCGGTGAGCCCGGCCGCGGTCAGGTCGAGGTCCAGGGCGGGTAGGTGGAGGCGTCCGTGTTGGTTGAGGTCGATGGGGGTGCTCCCTGGTGGGGTTCTGTCTGCGAGGAGAAGGACCGCGGCGCCGGATCGGGAGGGGTACGCCGCGATGATCTCGGCCGCCTGCTGGGCCAGGTCGGCGTGGTCGCTGGTCGCGATGATGGCGTGGTAGGTGTCGATCTCTGACTGAGCGAACTTGGGGTCGAGCACCTGGGCGAGCTCAGATACGAAGCGGTCGTCGTGGGCCGCGTGGTGGTTGGCCCGGCCCTGGCCCGTTCCCGACAGGTCGTCGAACCACATGGTGACTTCAGTGGCCTCGCCAAAGGTGTCGACGGTGGTGACGATCGACCACGGGTTGAAGGCGAGCTCGGCGCTCACGTATCTCGCGAACGCTGCCTTCCTGGCAGTGTCGCCGGTGAGGGTGATGTAGGGGTGTTCTTCGAGATTGAGCAAGACGTGGTCGCCGCTGTCGTTGGAGCCGATCCCGACGAGGAGGGGGTAAGGGCAGGCGTACTCGGGATCGGGTGCGTTCTCTGGCAGCGGGGCCGTCCAGATCTGTCCGTCGCCGGTCCAGGGGTTCGGAAGGTGCGCGTTCCTTGTCAGGTGCAAGGTCGCGATGCGTCTCCCGAGGGCGACCCAGCTCAGCGCTGGCAACGGGTTCTCCGTCTCCTCGAGCGTCTCGAGGAGGTGGTTGAGGCCAAGGATGTTCGGGCCGGTGACGCTGCCGGCGAACTGGGCGGTCTTTGCCACGTCGGTGATCTCTGCGGGAGTCGAGAGAATGTGGCCGGGCTGGCGGAAGCGGAGCGCGGTGCGTCGGTAGGAGCGCAGCGCGAGGAAGACCAGGCCGGCGAGGACCGCGCCGGAACCGGTGAGTCCGGGGAGCACCCAGGCTGGAGTGTGTGAGGCGTCGTCACTCGTGTCGTCGGGTGTTTGTGTTGCTTGGGCTGGTGAGGGGGATGTCGAAGGTGACGTCTGCGGCGATGTCT
This sequence comes from Nocardioides sp. NPDC127503, assembly GCF_040302165.1. Classification (NCBI taxonomy): domain Bacteria; kingdom Bacillati; phylum Actinomycetota; class Actinomycetes; order Propionibacteriales; family Nocardioidaceae; genus Nocardioides; species Nocardioides sp. NPDC127503. Next base: position 452,728 of record NZ_JBEORH010000001.1, read on the forward strand.
CAGGGGTCGGGGATGTCGATGGGGAGAGCGGGACCGGAGGCGGCGATATGGGAGATTCTCCCTCTCTGACCTGGGGTTTTGTTGTCGTGGGGAGTTGGAGTGTCCAGCCTGGGTGGATCAGGTCGGGATCGGTCAACCGAGCTCCGTCGGGCTGAACCGTGCTGGTGGAGGCGTTGAAGATCTGGCGATATCTCTCGGCATCCCCCAACTCCTCCTCAGCGATCTCCGAGAGAGTGTCACCCGGCTCGACGACGTAGGTGCCGTCGCCTGCGTCGGTCCTCTCGACGGGTTTCGCGGGAGCTGGAAGGCGCAGGACGAGACCTGATTCGAGGTAGTCGGGATTCTTGGAGAGGACGTAGGTGTTCAGGGCTGCGATCTCCTTGAACCGCTCGCCGCTGCCAAGGTGCTTCTCCGCGATCCGCCACAGGCTGTCGCCGCGCTTGACGGTGTAGGCCACGGTCGCGCCGCGGGCCGTCGCCTGTGGTTCGGGCTGCGTGGGTTGTTCGGCGGCAGTCGGGTTACGTGGTTCGTCGTCGCCTGAGGAGTCGCTGACGAGTTGGACGGGCACGTCCTGAGGGACGTACGCATCCGCCGAGGGCGCTGTCATGGTCTGCGTCGCTGCGGGTGCGCTGATGAACAGAAGCGCGGCGGAGGCGACGAGATGGTTCGCGGCACCCTGGGGAAGGCTAAGTCCCGGCAGGCGAGGGACTCGGATCCCTCGCAGCATCGATATTGCGGACACGAAGACCGAGATGGTGAACAGCGCCCAGCAGACCCAGCACACGACATAGATGACCGCGAGCGCCAGGGTGCCGTCGTCGCGGTCCTGGAGCCGATCCCAGGCGAAGGCGCTGAAGTCAGGCAGCGACCGGGTATAGACAAGGAAGATCGGAACGCCTATGACGAAGAACGCAAGGGCGAGGGAGGCGGCGAGTCCGCGGAGCCTGGTGATCATCGTTGGTTACCTCCGAGGCTGCGTACGAGGTGGGCGGTCGCTTCGCCATTCACCGTGACATTGGTGATCCCGACGATTCCGAGGAACTTGGTGCGGTAGGTGTCGCGGCACTCGACGACGATCCGGTCGCCGTTGCTGATCGAGACCGTGCCCCGGACGCCGGCGGCGGAGAGGTACGCCTGGGCTGCCTGGTGTGCAGCACTGGTGTCGATCCGGGCGTACCGGCCCTGGACGGCGGGTGCCGCCTGCACTTCCTGGGCGCTGGTGCGCGCTGCCTGGGCGGCGACATCGTGGGCTCGCTGCTGGGCATGAACCTGCCCACCGAGGTCGACGGCCAGCCCGACGAGGGTGGCCATGACGAAGGATCCGGTCGCCATCCAGGCTGTGACCGAACCGCGCTCATCGCGGAGGTGATTCACCTTGAATCACCTCGCTCCCGCCAGGTGTCAACCGGCGAGGACATCGTGGCCCGGATCGTTCGACTCCCTGGAACGGGCGCGGACAGGTCGGTCAGATCCAGCCGACAGGTTACGGTGGCCGCCACCGCGCCCGGCTCTCCGACGGCGGTCTGGAACGCCCGGGTATCGATTCGAACCGAGACCGTACGACAGTTGATCCCTTGGCTCTTGAGGCTCGCCCGCGCCGCGTCGGTTGCTGTTCGCGACGCGTCGGAGGAGGACCGGGCGATCGAAGCCGTACGAGAAGCCTCTGCTGCGGCCGACTGCACCGATTCGTGCGCGACGGCCATACGTCCACCGAAGATGATCAGGCCGACGAAGAGACCGAAGGCAGGTACGCCGATGGCTGCCTCGATCGCCGCGGATCCACGCTCATCTCGTCGTCTCAAGATCATGGCGCCGTGAGCCTCTCGACGGTCACGCTCGCTGACTGCCGAACTTGCGGCCGCCACCCGGGCACTACGCTTAGGCTCCGCCCGGTGACTGTCGCTGTGGCTGTCGTCCCGGTGCGGGTGACGCTGACGCGGCTCGCCTTCAGTGCGTCTCCGCCGACATCGGTGAGATAGGCGCGAGCCGATCGCCTGCCGTCGGTTGAGGTCGCGTCCTCAGCGCCGGCCGCTCGGGCACCCTCTTGTGCAGCGGCGACCGCGATCGTGCGGGCGTGGCAGTAGAGCGCGGCCTGCATTCCGAGGAACATGACCGCGAAGAGGGCGGGTAGCAGGATGACGAGCTCGATCGAGGCGGTGCCTCGTTCGTCGCGAGCCCGGCGGTGCCTATCTGATCTTGTTGGACTCATTGGTGACGAAGGTCCTGATCGCGGCGACGACGATGGCGACGATCGCGAGCACGGCGACGGCCCACAGAACGTTCTCGATCGTCACTGAGCCGCGCTCGTCGCGCCGCCGGCGACCCTCGATGGCCGCGTCCAGGTGGTGCTGGCCGATCAGGATGAGTCCGAGGATGAAAATGATGAGTCGGTGCATGAGGAGATATCTCGTTTCGTGTGTCCGTGAGCCCTTTCGTACGTCTTCAGGTGGGCATGACCATCCGAAGCAGTGATGGAGCCAGGAGCAGCCCCATGAAGACCACCCCGAGCAGTGAGCCGGGGATGGACATGCGTTCACCGACGGCGTTGGCCTCGGTGATCTCGTCGTTGAGCATGGCGGTGCGCATCGCCGCGGAGCGGGCGCGCAGGGTCGAGTAGACCGACGCGCCCTCCTCACCAGAGAGGCGCATGATGTCGGCGAAGTCATCCAGCTCGGGAAGGCCGAGCTCCTCCGACAATGCGTGGAGCGCTTCCCAGGGCGGTAGGCCGGACCAGCGCGAGCGGGTGAGCTCCTCGGTCAGCCGGGTGAAGACCCACGAGTCGCCGATCTCGGCGGCGGCCTCCATGGCCTGGCGTACGCCGGATCCGTTGTTGCGCTCGAGAGCGACCAGCTCGGTATAGGCCCCCAGCGCCCGGGTGAACTCCAGCCGCGCTGCACGGGCATCGTCGATCGCGTTGTAGTTCGGGATGAAGAACATCACCACGGCAAGAGCAATCGAACCGATGGCCGGGAGTGCGACGGGGAGCCCGAGGCCGATGAGTGAGAGGAAGACCGCGAACAGGGGCGCGATGACCAGCCCGAGTGCCGCGAATATGATCTTCTCGCCGTAGAACCGAGCCAGCGAGATCCGTAGGAGCGCGAGCTCGCGCGTTGGCGTACGCACCCAGATCGCCGGCGGCAGAGCCCGGATCGCCCAGGTGCCGAGCCGCTCGGTCCGGTTCGCCGCAGCCGCAACCGCCCGGGTCGGTGCCGACTTGGCAGTGAGCCGGTCAAGCGCGTCGACCGGATCGGGATGCGCCGGCAGGACGCGGGCCAGGAGGAGCACAATGCCGAGTCCGATCAGCGCGCCGGAGGCCATCATGATCTGCAGACCGGTCATGACAGTTCAGATTCCGTGAGCTCGCGGCGGTTGCCGAGGATTCGGGGCGGCGACTTGCCCTCAGCCATCCGGCGCATCCACACCAGGAGCGCGGCGTACGCGGCGAGCAGGATGGTCAGGATGATCTGGCCGAGTGGGGTGGAGTACGGCTCGACGTAGTCGCCGGAGAGCGCAAGGATCAGCAGCACGGTGGCGCTGATGATCGTCACCCACCGCGCGGTCGCGCGCGGCTTGGCACGGTCGGCCTCGACCTGACGCCGGGCGCGTACGTCGGCAGCGACCGACTCGGCCAGCGAGTCGAGCACGGCCGAGAGACCAGCCCCACGGCGACGGGAGCCCAAGATGAGGTTCGCCGCGACCAGGTCACCGGTGGTGTCATCGAGCTCATCGGCGAAGGCCCGGAGCGCATCCTCAGTGCGCCACCGGGCACGCAGGCGAGCTGCGAGGCGCCCGACCTCGCCAGCGATCGGTGCTGGGGTGGAGCGCAGCGTGGCGATGAGTGCCTGCTCCAGGCCGACTCCGACGGTGAGCACGCCCGAGAGGGACCGGGACCACTCCTCGAGCGCTTCGAGGCGGGCGATGCGTGCCTTGGCGGGCGAAGTGGCTAAGAGGTAAGGGAGTCCGATGACCGCCGCCGGGCCGATGACGAGGGCCAGCAGCCAACCGGTCACCAGCCAGCCGAGCACACCGGCCATGAACCCGGCAGCGAGCAACAGGCGAGTCTGGCGGGGGAGTGACCGAATCCGGTTCAACGACCTCGACCGGGTCGGGACGCGCTCGACAACCGGCACGCGGCGAAGGCCTGCGGTGAGTCCGATGACCCCGGCGACGATCAGTGCTCCGGAGATCGCGGGTATGAGCGGCGTCATGAGACACCGTCCGGGCGGTAGGGAGTCTGCGTAGCGAGGTAGCCGGCGTAGTCGAACCCATACGCGGTGAGGGCGCGATATCGGTCCGGGATGGTCGTAGGCGTCGCCATCCCGGTGGCCGAGTCGGTGGTGAACACGGGAGTCGTGGCGTACCCGAGCTCATGCTCGCCGGGCTCGACCGCGACTATCTCCGCGACGCGGCGGGTCCGCTGCCACTCACCCTCGGCGACCTGGGTGGTGTGCAGCTCCAGGTGGACGACCAGGCGCAGGGTGGCAGCGAGCTTGGCGGAGGCCAGCGTGTGGGTGACGTGAGGCCCGGCCTCCATGGCGCAGGTGACCAGCTTGCGCAGCGCCGCGACGGCGTCAGAGGCATGGGTGGTCGAGATCGAGCCGGGGCCCGACTCCATCGCCTTGATCATCGGCCAGACCTCCTTACCGCGGACCTCGCCGACAATCTGGCGCGACAGGTTGAAGCGGAAGGAGTCATACAGAGCCTCATCGAGCGTGAACTCGCCTGCCTGGCGTCCGTCGGGGCCGTACTCGCCCGAGCCCGGGCGCGCCTCCCACGGGTAGACGATCGGGTGCTGGGTCTTGAGCTTGTGCAGGTAGAGCTCGTACTCGGTCTCGAAGGTTCCGAGAACCTCGCGTGGCGGGATCTCGTTGCACAGCGCACGGACGAGGGTCGTCTTGCCAGCCCCCTGGACCCCGGAGACGACGATCGACTCGCGGGCTCTGACGGCGGCGCGGAGGAACGAGGCCGCGACCGGGGTGAGCATCTGCATGTCCACCAGGTCATTGAGGGTTACCTCGACCATCCGGTGCAGGCGGATCACCATGGAGGGCCGAGGCATCCGCCAGGCGACGGCGGCGAGCCGGGCGTACTCACCCAAGGTCAGATGCAACGTCGGTCGCGCCGGTGAGAACGGCCGTGATGAGCCCTCACTGCGAGATGACAGGAACACCAGGAACTCGATCAGCTCCTCATCCGAGTCAGCCACGGGCGGCCCGGCGAGGAGGGTCCCGTCGACGAGCTCGAGGAAAACCTCATCGCAGCCCGTAACCAGGATGTTCTCGACATCCTCGCGCTCCACCAGAGGCTGCAGCCGGCCGAGCCGGAAGAGCGAGTCGAGCACAGCCTTGAAGACGGCGCGCTGCTTCGCTGCGCTCCAGGTCGGGGCGCCGACGTCCATGTCGTCGGCCATCGTGGCCTCGATCAGGTCCAGCACGATCGCCTTGGCCAGCTCCTCCTGCGACTCCTTGTCGAGACGTGCACCGTCAGCGGCGACAGCTTGGCTCAGCTGCTCCGAGGCCTGGGCGCGCAGCGCGGCGACCAGCGACCAGTCAACGTCGATAGAACCATCACCGTTCTCGGAGGAGGCGAACGGTCCAGACCTCAGTCGTTGCCCGTTCCGTGGCGCGACCGGTGCCGGCATAGTTCGCTGTGGCGTGAACAGCGGCAGGTGGCTCGGGTCGGGCGGTTCGATGTTGCTGGTGGGCGGGTGGTGGTCGTTCATCGAGTCACCTGCTCGACCAGTTGGGAACGGCTGCGGGCGATAGCCGCCTGGATGACCTCGGTCAGCGCCACCAGGGAGCGGACGTACATCCCGCTTTCGAACCGCGAGGGTGCATGAGCGCCTCGGTAGTAGACCGCGGCCGCCGCCGGGTCATCCGGCAGGACACCGAGCACGGGCAGACCGATCACCTTGGCGACATCGGCTGCCTTGTAGGGCTGGCCCTCACCGACAAGGAGCGCTGCCGGGTTGCGCCAGCCGGAGTCGGGACGGCGTACGGTCGCAGACCACGTTCGCCCTGCAGCCAGTGCGGGGAGCGGCGAACGGGTCACCATCAGCGTCAGGTCCGCGGCGTTGAGGAGCGGTTCCGGGTAGCCGGGCAGACCCAGCCGGCCACCGTCGACGATGACATCCTGGCCGGTCGCCTCCAGGTCTGCCAGCGCCTCGGTCAGTGGTTCCCACAGGTCACGAAGACCGGTCGCCTGTGCGTGGTCGCGGATGCCGGCGACGATCGAGACCGCTGTCCCCTTCAGCCGCTGTGCCACCGTGGGCAGCGCGTCAGCGACGCCGAGGGGACTCAGGGCTAGGTCGATCAGGGACAGCTCCGGCGCCCAGGCGCCGCGGAAGAACCCGGACAACACCCCAGCTGTCCCGGTCGGGTCTGCGTCGACGAGGAGGACAGGACGTGGCCATGCGAGAGCGAGCCCCAGACTCGTGGTCGTGACTCCAGGTGATCCGCCTGCCGATGCGAGTGCGATGACCGTCATCACTCGACCCCGGAGTCGAGCACGAGCGCCACATTGCCGCTCGCGGCACGTGCAGCCAGCAGCGTCGCTTCGGCGTGCGGCACCATCACGCTGACCACCAGCGTCCCATCCTCGCCGCGGTGGGACTCGACGACTTCCGCCTCGGAGAACTGCGGTGCTCCGCTCGGCACCTCCTCGCCGACGGCCGGAGCCACCACGACACGGACGAGATCCCCACTGCGAAGTGCCACCCCGGGCTCCTGCGCCGGAGTCAGCGCCACCCCGACAACTGACTTCCCCTCACCCGGCACCGGGTCATCCGTCGCAGCCTCAGCAGTGATCAGGCCCCCGGACAAGATGTCGTATGCCGCTCGCTTGCCCACCACGTCATCCAGAGCGTTCGCCGGAAGGGGAGCAAGAGCTGGGTCAGTGGTGATCCGCACCCGCTCGAGGTCGTCCTGCGTGATCAGCGCACCGCGAGGAATTGTCGTACGCGCGGCCAGGACCTCGACCGTGTCCGTGGTCGCTGCCCAGACCCAGGTGCCACCGAAAGCGCCGAGCGCGATGGCGGCCGCGGCGGCGACGGAGAGCCATGGACGGCGACGCAGTTTTGGCGGCGGCAGAGCCTTCGGGGCATCGGACGACGTGGCTCGGTCGTTGCGTACGGTGGTGCTGGTCATCGGTGGTCCCTCTCCTGCTCACGGGCCTCAGCTCACGAGCACCTGCGCTTCCCCGACCGTGATGTCGACCGACCGGGCCAGGCCGCCCAGCCGGATCGTCCCGGTCTGTCCCGCGCCGGCCCAGGTGATCACCCAGTCCGAGGTCGCCGTCACGGTGTACTTCTCGCCGCGCTGATGCGCGCTCGACTTCTCATAGACGTGGCCACAGTCCGGCGACTTCCGCTTGCCGAACCTCGGCTCGTACGGCGTCCCCGTGCTCTGGCACACGACCTGCGTGCCATCTCCCATGTCCCAGGTGATCTCATGCACCCGCGCCGTTGCGGACACCGTGATCCCTCCAGCGGAAGCGGATGCTGTCGCTGGTCCGAACGTGCTGGGATCTGGGTCGCTGACCCAGAGCCACACCGGCATCCCGACCAGCCCGACGCGGTTCTCGCTGGCCTCCGGGGTGATCCCGATATCGATGGCTCGAAGGTTCATCTTCTCGATCGCCATCAGCGCGACCTCGCGTGGCGATGGTCCGGCGTCCGCAGCCGCTGGAGGTGTCTGGGACCAGAACGTCACCAGCAGCGAGGTTTGTGGCTGGTAGCAGTTGTAGACCGCGCCGTCATCGGGTTCGTGTCCCTCCCATGCAGGGTCGCCCGGTGGGGGAGGAGGGTCGTACGCCTCCACATAGCAGTTGCGGTCGTTGCTCCAGGTGCCGTACGGCGACGTGCACGGCACGGGACCGGCGGCTGGCCCGGCAACTCCTTGCTTGGCCGGGTCCCAGTAGCAACTGTTCCCCGAGCCGGAGTCCTTCGGTCCACTGGTCGAGCCAGCCGGCTTCCCCTCACCACCCGATCCGCCGCCATCTCCGTCACCAGGCGGTCCGGTCTCAACCCAGAGGATGCACTCGCCGGTCGACTTGTTGGTCTGCTGACATCGAGTGTCGGCCGACGCCGTGCCGGTGCCGAGAAGAGTTGCGCCCGCCGCGAGGAGGACGATGATGAAAACGCGTGTCAGGAAGCCTTGCATGACGGTTGCTCGAGGTCTTGGCCGTTGGCGATGCGCCAGCCGCCGCTCGGATTCTTGGACCAGTGGTAGTTGGCCACGGTGAAACGGGTCCAGCCGTCATCCGGTCGATCCGGACTCACCACCGACTTCCCGCTCTTGTCGACGACATCGACGTCGCTGACATCCCAGCAGGCATCCACCGTCACAGTCGGCACCTTCCCGGCCTTCGGGTCGGAGTTGTCCAAGCTCACCGACTGCACCTTCATCTCAGCGACGTCCGTGCTGCCGGTCTGATGCCGCCCGGCCTTCCGTAGCTGCTCAATCGACAGCTTCTGGGCGTTGAGTTGTACGCCGACCGCGACCTTGGAGAGCCCTTCAAGGTCCTCGCCCGGATCCTGTTGCAGCGCATCGACCGTCTTGAAGTACGCCCGCACGGCGTCTTCCGCATCGGCCGAAGCGCGATCCTCTTGAGACTCCGGCGACGTCGACGTCGGCTCCTTCGACGACGGGTCCGGCTTGCTCGTCGGACCCGTCCCGTCCGGTGACTGGGCGCAAGAAGTAACGACGGCGAACAGTAGAACTGCTGTCGTTACGCTGAAAGTTCTTGCCGAGATCCTCATGGTGGGGTACCTGCCTCCTCCGCTTGGAGGACGCAAAATGCGCCGCGCTGGTGCCCAGCGGCGACGCAGTCTGGTCCTCAGTCTTCACTGTGGTTTACCCAAATTGCAACGCTAATCTTTGTTTGCACCTGTTAGCGGACCGTCGCTGAGCTTGCCGATCCGCCGCCCTCTGGCCCAGTCCGCGTCGCTCCCAAGGTGCTCCGACATCCCCGGGATCCCCCTGCATCCTTGACGGCAGCACACGCTTGGCAGATCGAGGGGAAAGGCCGCGAATCAACTCGTGGGTTACCGGTCCTGTAGGTGTGCGGGGAGTGAGTTCTTCTGCCGGAACATGCGACTCGCCGTGTCCGGGAAGGTCGTCGCAGGCGGCGTTCGCGCAGTTGCGCGATGAGGCCGACGGCCAGCCTCATGGACGACTTCTTCGAGGTAGTGCGTCCACTCCGTTCCGTCGTGCGAACGCCCCGTCACGCGCGCTGGCAGGGGCTCGGGCTGCGTCGAGAGCGATGATTTGACCGGACCATTGCCGTGCGCCGTCTAGGCTGGGACTTATGGGGAAGCCGCTCTACGTTCAGATCCGTCGCGACCTTGAGGCGCAGATCCGCTCGGGAGCGCTTCCCACCGGTGCGAAGTTGCCTACCGAGAAGGAGTTGGGGGAGAGCTACGGCGTCAGCCGACACACGGCGCAACGGGTGCTGAACGACTTGGCGGGCGCTGGCCTGGCGGTGCGTCGGCGACGGCAGGGCACCATCGTGTCGGACGTTCGCCGTCAGGTCGATCTACTCTCTTTTGCGTCGCCAGAGTCAGCCAAGTCGGGTCTGCCTGGGCGGCATGAGGTGATTTCGGCGCGGATCGCTCGCGCCGGGGACGCGGTGCTGGAGTTGCCGGGCGCATCGCCCGACACGGCAGTGGTTGAGCTAGTTCGCCGCAAATTTGATGCGCGCGACGAACCGAGTTCGATCGAACGGCACGTCGTGTTGTTCGCGGTAGCGCCTGACCTACTCGAGCGCGACCTGGAGCACCTCGTTAGCTTGAACTATTTCCGCGAGAAGAAGGTCGCGGTTGACGCCGTCCGCATCTATCTCGACCCCGTGGCGCTGAGCCAGACGGAGGCCACCCTGCTTGAGAGTGCGGAGGGTGCGCCCACGTTGCAGCGGCGCCGTGAACTGATGCAAGAGGACCGGACCGTTATCGAGGTAGTCACCGTCCTGGTGCGGCCGGGCTCCGCCGAGTTCTTCCTCGAAGTCCCCTTCTCCCAAGCCTGAAGGCTCCCTCGTCGCCCCGGTAGCTCAGGGGTTCACTCATGTCCCGGATCTCCTACGTGGAGGCCCGGACCGTCGCGCGACCGCTGCACGCGGCTGCACCTTCATGCCGTCCGCGCGCTGACGGCATGAAGCGCGATGAGTGTCCGGACGTCGGGGCGATCCGGCTCTATTGACCAATCAAAAATTCATTTGTACGGTCATTACATGAAGAACAGGACGTGGCGTCACCGACGCCCACACATCGCAGTCGTCGGGGCAGGCGTCATCGGCTGCAATCTGGCCTACGACCTGGCCAAGCGGGACGCGCAGGTGACGGTTGTCGACGCGGGGGAGGTGATGTCCGGCACTTCCTCGGCGACATTCGCGTGGATCAATGCCAACAAGAAGAAGCCGGTGGACTACGAACGGCTCAACTTCCTAGGCCTAAAGGCTCACGAACGTGCCCGTGACGAGCGAGGACTTGGCGACGCCGACTGGTTCCACCAAGTGGGCAACCTCGAGCTCGCCACCTCGTCGGACCAGGAAGCGCTCCTGGAGTCCAAGGTCCAGGCCCTGGTGTCGCGCGGCTACGAGGCACGCATGCTGTCAGCTGCGCAGGTCAGTCAACTTGAGCCCGAGATGCAGGCCGACAGTGTCCGGGGTGCCGCACACTACCCCCGGGAGGGGTGGATCGACGCGCCCACGATGTGTGCGCGCCTCCTCCAAGCGGCGCAGGCACTTGGAGCGGTCTTCAAGCCCTTCCATGCCGTTACGGACCTTTCGTTTGACGGAAAGGCGACGTTGCGGACGCCCAGCGGAAGCCTCGAGAAGATCGTGCCGGACCGCATCATCCTGGCAGCCGGAAACGGAACAAGGTCGATCCTCGCCGGTTCCGGAGTGGACTTCCCCACGCGGCCGGCTCTGAACTGGGAAGCTGCCGGAGGCGTGCGACCCACGGTGGGGCTAGTGGCTACGACTACCCCGACCCGACTGGGTCTCGGTCGGATGATCCACGCGGCCGGCATCGCGTTAAGGCCTGGCCGCAACGGGGGAGTGACGCTCACGGACTCTCCGACTGGAGCGCAGTGGAGCCACGACGACGACAGGATATGGAGTGTTCCCAACGTCCTCCTTGATCGGGCGCGCCAGTGGTACCCGGCATTGGAGCAAGCGACAATCGAGAGCGTCACGCTCGGCACGAGAGTGCTGCCGGAAGACGGTGTGACGATCGCGGACTGGGTCAGCTCCGAGCAGAGGGTCTACGCCGTGGCCACGCACAGCGGGGTCACGCTTGCGCCTCACCTGGCGCAGGTGGTGTGCGATGAGATCCTCACCGGATCCCGGGATATTTCACTGACTCCGTTCGGCCTAGACCGGTTCGCGAGTTGACCTCATGGTGCAGCAAGCGAGCGACGTGCGATCATCATCGACTCTCGGCCGGCGGTTGGGTGTCGGCCTCCAACTCGCCGCCGACGATGCTGGAGCGAAGGGTGTTCAGTCGTTGCATGGACTGGACTGCGCCCTGCTGGTCCTGGCTCGCCACCGCCAACTCAAGGGCGTGGGCGAGCACCATGCCCGCGATGACGCCATCACTTGTACCGGTTGTCGATTGAGGGGTGGAAAGCACGATGTCGGCGGTCGATCGCAGAGATTCTCCAAGGGTCTCGCTGACGACGATAGTGGAGGCGCCGACCTCCCTTGCATGGCTGAGAAGGACGTCAATCTCCCTGAAGCGTCGAAGCGGTACGAAGAGCACGAGTGCGTCCGTGGGGCACATGCCCAGGAGGTCATCGGCAAGCCGAAATCCGGTCGTCTTGACGCTCAGGCTTGGTTTGCCGATGCGCTGCAGCGAGATGGCCAAGTAGTCGGCGATGCAGCCGCTCGGGCCAATGCCGAAGGTGATGACCCGCGGTGCCTTCGTGAGTTCCGACACGGCCATGTTCCACGCTTCGCGGTCGAGGCTGTCATCAAGCCGCGCGAGCAGGTCGCTTGTGTCGCGCAGGACGATCGACGCCCCGGAGTCCGTGCCGTCGATCTGGTGGATCTGGTCGTCGAGAACCTTCGAGGGATCCCGGTGTCTGCCCGAGACGTCAAGGGCCGAGCGTCGCAGTTCGCGGAAGCTCGAGTATCCCAGCTTCTTGGCAGTGCGGACCACGGTGGCATCGCTGGTCTCGGTGAAGCGGCCCACCTCTGCGGTCGAGGAGACCGCAACCAGGGCCGGATTGACTGCCATGAACGAAGCCACCCGGGCCTCGGTGGCAGTCAGGGAGACGGCTGCGATGCGCTCGTGCAGCGGCGCGTTCGAAGTCATTGCGAGGTACCTCTTCCCATCTTTCGTAGGAAATACTACTCTATGTCCAGATTCATGAAGTAAACACTACAAGAATGTCTGCGGACCTGAGACCGAAGGAATCGTCCCACGTGGAAGAACCGGACTTCATCGTCGTCGGGGGAGGGCTATACGGAGCCGCTCTCACATACGAGTTGGTCGAGCGAGGCTCCTCAGTCGTCCTCCTTGAGGGCGGGCGGCTCGCGGAGCGTGCCTCCGGCGGACCCGGCAAGCGTGGCGTGCGAGCGACACTGCGCAACTCACGCGAACTGCCATTTATCCGCGAGGCGCTCGAGCTTTGGCCACATCTGAGCGATCGACTTGGAGCTGACTGCGGATTCGAGCGGCTCGGCGGTCTCACGTTGATCAGCCCGATGCCCGAGGTTGGAGAGATCGGGCTTGCTCAAGCCCGCGCCCACGAGGAACTCCAACGGGCGCATGGCATTGACACCCGATTTCTCGGGAGCGAGGAGTTGCAGAACGTCCAGCCGGGTATCAACGCGGACGAGCTTGGTGCGCTCCACTGCCCTGATGAGGGCATCGCCAGTCAGAAACTGACTACACAGGCCTACGCGGCTGCCGCGCGACGTGCAGGGGCCGCAGTGCTTGAGCAATCGATGGTGGAGGAGGTCGGATCTGGCCCGCGACCCTGGGCCCAGGTGCGCGGCGGCCGGCGCCTCCATGCCCGACGTGCAGTCATCCTTGCCGCCAACTACGGCACGAACGCCCTGCTGGAACGCAGCGGCCAGAAACCTCTGCCGCTCTGGACGATGGTCCCGCAGGTGCTCATGTACCGGGCGAAGGAGAACTACCAGCCGAAGCATCTAATCGGACATCTGCAGCAAAAGCTCGCGATCAAGCCTCTTGCGGATGGGATCACCATGATCTCGGGCGGAATGCGGGGTAAGTGGGACGCAGGCGAGGAATCCGGGACAACCGTGAGTCGGATGATTGAGACAAGCCTGAACATCGCCACCACCGCACTCCCGGCGCTGGCGGGAGGCGAACTCCTGGAGGCGCACGCCAGCCTGCCGGAGACCTACACGCCCGACGGTCTCCCCTACATCGACTACATCGATTCCGACTCACAAGTTTTCGTGGCCGCAGGATGGCACGGCCACGGCTTTGCTATTGCCCCGTCGATGGCAAGTCACATCGCCGACTGGCTCTCGACCGGCCGCAAGCCGTCCGTTCTCAACCCATTCCGCGTTCCAGGGCGATGACGATGCGCATCACCTGCCGTGCCGGAACTCAGCAAGATCCACCCGCCAAGAAGGGAAGTCCCCTCGCATGACAGCGACAGAGCTCGACTCTGTGACAGTCGACATCATCGGTCACAACCTGGTGGCCATTGCCGAAGAGATGGGCACCGCGATGATCCGGGCCGCCTACTCGCCCAACATTAAGGAACGACGAGACTGCACCACCGCCCTCCTTGATACAACAGGGCACTCGATCGCACAGGCAGAGCACATCCCGATCCACATGGGCTCCATGATCGGCTTCATCCCAGGTGTAGTCGCCCAGTACGAAGGTGACATCAACCCGGGTGACATCTTCATCTCGAACGACCCCTACCTCGGCGGCAGCACCCACCTGCCCGATGTGTCCGTGGTCGCCCCGCTCCACGCCAACGGGGACCTGGTGGGTTTCGCGGCCGCGGTCGCGCACCACGCCGAGTTCGGCGGAACCCCGTGGAGGGCCCGGGACATCCACTCCGAAGGTCTCCGGCTGCCCATCTTGAAGATCGTCGACCGCGGTAAGGCAGATGACGGGCTGCTGCGTCTCATCGAACTCAACACCCGCGTGTCCGACGAACGACTAGGCGACCTACGAAGCCAGTTCGCCGCCGTCTCGCTAGGGGCGCGCCGATACACCGGGCTCCTTGAGCGTTACGGCCCGGAGTCCGTCATCGAGGCAACGGCGAGCTGGCTCGACAAGGCCGAGGTCCAGGCGCGCGCGGCCCTTCAGGAGTTGCCGACGGGACGGTTCGAGTTCGAAGACAAGATGGACGATGACGGGGCGGGTACCGCCGACATTCCTATCCGCGTCGCAGTCGACGTAAACCACGACAGGATCCACGTCGATTTCACCGGTACCGGCGATCAGGTCGCTGGTCAGATCAACACCGCCCGGGCAGCTGTCGAGGCGTCGGTGTACTACACGATCAAGACGATCCTCGACCCCACGCTGCCCGCCAACGCAGGGTTCTACCGGATTGTGGACATCACCATTCCCCACGGCTCGATCCTGAACTCCAAGACTCCTGCTCCAGTGCTGCAGCGATCCGACAGTTGCATGCGTGCGGTTGACGCCATGTACGGCGCGCTGAGCCAAGCCCTGCCCGACGTCATCCCGGCCGCGTCCAACGGGTCGATCGCCTCGGTGAACTTCAACGGCTACGACACCGTTAGGCACAAGCAGTTCTCCTACACCGAGGTCATTGCCGGCGGTGCTGGCGCGCTGCCCTACGCGGATGGCCAGGATGCGGTGCAGACCCACATCACGAACACAGCCAACACGCCGGTGGAATCAGTCGAACAGAACTTCCCGCTTCGCATCACCGAATACTCGCTCCGTCATGAGTCCGGAGGCGCTGGGCGCTTCAGCGGCGGTGTCGGCATCGTTCGTGAGATCGAGACCATCTCCGACGGCATCCGGTTGACCGTCAAGGGCGACCGCGTGACATCGGGACCCTGGGGCCTGCGAGGAGGCGAGCGCGGCAAGCCTCTGGCCTTCCTGCTCAACCCGGAATGCGGGAACGAAGAGGCATTCACCCGTGCCGAAAACGGAAGAGCCCTCACTCCCGGATCCGTGCTGAGAGCCATGACCGCTGGCGGAGGTGGATTCGGCGCCACAAACCTAGGAACGGATCCGCTAAGCAACACGCAGAAGGATGATGAGAAGTGAGAATCGGAATCGACATCGGCGGCACCTTCACTGATGTGTTCGCCATCGCCGAGGGCAAGACCTTCATCGCAAAGGTACCCAGCTCCTACCCCGACCCGTCAGCCGTCATCAGATCGGCGGTCGAAACGGTCCTCGCCAAGGCGGGTCGGCCTGGCATCAACGTGGACGCTCTCATCCATGGAACCACCGTCGCCACCAACGCGGTCATCGAGCGCGACCTCGACGTCGTCGGCCTTATCACCACTCGCGGCTTCTCCGACGTGATCGCCATCGGCCGGCAGACCCGGAACAGTCTGTACAACCTCAACTTCACGCCGCGTTGGGTCCCAGTCCCGCAGGAGCTCCGTCTCGAAGTCGACGAGCGCATGGACTACACCGGCGAGATCGTGACGCCGCCCCAGAAGGACCAGGTGCTCGAGCAGGCAAAGACTCTGATCGATCGTGGCGCCGCCACGATCTGCGTCTGCCTCCTGCACTCTTACGTCAACGACGAGAACGAGAACCGCGTCGCCGGATGGATCAGGGAAGCGCACCCCAACGTGGGCGTCTGGACTTCCTCAGGATCTGTCCCGGAGTTTCGCGAGTACGAGCGGTTCGCCACCGCCATCATGGACGCGGCTCTCGGTGACACGATGACGACCTACCTGCGTCGCTTCACCGACCAGTCACGGGCCGCCGGTGTGCAGCCCGAGCCCTACCTGATGGAGTCATCCGGCGGCGTCGTGCGGATGTCAGAAGCGGCCGTCCACCCAACTCGCACCTTGCTGTCGGGTCCAGCAGGTGGCGTCCTCGGTGCGATCAACCTCGCTCAGAAGCACGGTAGGCCGGACATCCTGACCTTCGACATGGGCGGCACAAGCGCCGACATCGGCGTCCTCCGTGAAGGGTCGCCCGACGTCGTGGGCATCCGCCACTTCGAAGATCTCCCCGTACTGGGGACGACAGTCGCCCTCGAGGCAATTGGAGCCGGTGGGGGCAGCATCGCGTCGATCGACCGGGGCGGGCGATTGCAAGTCGGGCCACGCAGCGCCGGCTCGACACCGGGCCCCGCCTCGTATGACAAGGGAGGCACCGAACCGACCGTTACCGACGCTCACGTCGTACTGGGAACCCTTCCGGAGGCAGCTCGCCTGGGCAACTCCTTCGGCGTGAATCGGGATCTCGCCGTCGAAGCCATCGACCGGGTGATCGGACAGCCCCTCGGCCTGGACGTCATCAGCGCTGCCCACGCCATCCTCGACATGGTCAACACCAACATGGCCCTAGCCGCCCGACGTGCGACCGTCGCCAGGGGTATCGACCCTCGCTCGCTCACGCTAGTGGCCTATGGAGGAGCGGGCCCCCTCCACGCGACCGCGCTCGCCGAAGAGCTCGGGATCGAGAACATCATCATCCCGCCGCACCCGGGCATGCTGAGCGCGCTGGGTCTGCTCGTGTCCGATCTCCGCAAGGAGTTCGTCAGGTCCTTCCTGTCCACGCTCGGCGACCAGACCATCGGGGGCTTGGCCGACATCGCAAGGCAGCTGACCAGCGAGGCGGAGGCATGGCGCGACGAGCAGGGCGAGTCAGGGGCCTCGACCTTCATCATCGAGGGAGAACTCCGGTACCGCGGGCAGGAACATGCGCTGCGTACGACGCTGCCAGAGCTCCCCTGGGACGCCGGAACTGTCAAGACCATCACCGACCAGTTCGATGACCTGCACGCCCAGCTGAATGGGTACCGCGTCTCTGGCGAAGACATCGAACTCGTCAGTCTGCGGGTGACCTGCGCCATCGACGTCGGCGGCAAGGATCTCGAACTCCAGTACGCGCAGGGATCCGGGGTCGACCTGGCCACAAAGGCGACGCCGGTGTGGTGGGACGCACGAACCCAGACCTCGACCCCGATCTACTCGGCACCAGACCTTCGCGACGCGACCTGGACGGACGGGCCTGCGGTCCTTCTGCAGGAGGACTCCACCTGTGCGATTGGCCCTGGCTATCGCTTCCGCACGCTTTGCTCGACCGGAGGCGTCGCCATTCAACGCGTCCCGTCGCAAGACCTCGGCCCTCGATAAACACATCCCGAAAGAAGGCACGCAATGAAGTTAGTCCGCATCGGCGTCGTAGGCGTGTTCGCCGCCGCCACCGTTCTGAGCGCCTGCACTCCCCAGCAGGGTGCCACCGAGTCCTCGGAGAGCTACCCTGACAAGCCCATCGAACTCGTCGTCCCGTTCGACCCGGGTGGCGGGACCGACCTGACAGCCCGAGTCATCGCCAAGGCGATGTCAGACGAGCTCGGCGTACCCGTCAATGTGGTCAACAAGCCCGGCGCCGAGACGATCGTCGGCGTCGACTACGTCCGCAAGTCTGCTGCCGACGGCTACACGCTGCTGGCCGACGGTGCTGCCTCCAGCTCCATCCTGTCTTTCGGCGAGAACGTCCCCTTCGAATGGGACGAGCGAACGTTCGTCGGGCGAGTGACCTCAGGCCCCCACGCCATCGCCGTCGACAAGGACTCGCCATACAAGACCCTCGACGACCTGCTTGAAGCACTGTCGAAGGACCCAGGTTCGCTGCACACCGCCTACTCAGGCGGAACCACGACATCCGACCTGACGAACCTCTCTGTCTTGGAGGAAGCCGGTGTGAGCATTACGGACGTGAAGACCGTCAACTACTCAAGTGCGGGCGAGACGATGGAAGGAGTCGCCGGCGGTGACATCGACTACGGCGTGGGTGGTGCTTCTGCCGCCTTCGCCCTCGCATCCAGCGGCGACATCCGCGTGCTCGCACAGACGGGCAGCGAGCCCCTCGAGCAGTTGCCCGACGCTCCGACCACTGACGAAGCCGGCCACCCCGACATCAACCTCGCCTATTGGGTCGGCATCTCGGGCCCGGTCGATCTGCCCGAGGATGTCCAGAACCGCCTGGCCGATGTCATCTCGAAGATCGTCGAGGACCCCGCGGTAGTCGACTCTCTCGCCAACGTCGGTGTCGTCGCAGACCCGATCACCCTTGGAGACTTCTCCGATTACGTCGACTCCGAGGTCGAGACTTTCGCTGACCTCCGGAAGCGAGTCGGTAACTGACATGTCTTCCATGGCCAACCTGGAGTCCTGGGGGCTGCGCGCTCGAGGGCGCATCAGCCAACTCGGATTTCCCATCTTCTGCATCTTCCTCGGACTCGTCGGCGCCTCTGAGGCACTCAGGCTCGTCCTGCAAGGAGAAACCGGGGAGGCCAGATACGGAGGCTGGTACCTAATGGTGGTCTCAGCCCTGGTCGCGTCCGGTGCTCTAGTCAGGACGCCGGACGCGACCCAGGACGCAGGCGACTCCGAAATCCCCCAGGCTCCAGAGGACTCGGGCTCTGCCGGAGCAATTCCGGTGGGTGAAGATGACAGCGACGTCATGACGCAGTCCCACGTGCGCGAAGCCGTCATCTTTTTCGCGGCAGTGTTCGTCTACGCCTGGGCACTGCCCTGGATCGGCTTCGCGCTAGCAAACGCCCTCTTCATCACTGCCTTCCTGATTCTCATCGACCACCGACGCTGGTTCGTTGCCATCACCCTCGCCGTGATCGTCGACGTTGTCATCGTGGTCGGCATGGACGCTCTCAACGTCCTCCTGCCGACCGGCGTCATCGGACTCCCGTTCTAGGGGCTGATATCACTATGTCGTTCCAAGACCTGCTCGGCGGTTTCGCGACCGTCTTCACCCCATCCGTCCTCCTGCTGGCACTCCTGGGCTGCTTGGCAGGAACCCTCATCGGCGTACTACCTGGACTCGGCCCGGTCACAGCCGTCGCAGTACTTTTCCCGCTCACCACCTATCTCGACCCAGTTGCGGGCATCATCGTGCTGGCCTCCATCTACTACGGCGGCATGTACGGCGGATCAACCACTGCCATCCTGCTCAACATCCCAGGCGAGGCTGCCTCCATACCCACGGCCCTTGAGGGCAATCTCCTGACCAAGAGAGGGCGTGGGGGAGCGGCCCTCGCGATGGCTGCCATCACCTCGTTCATCGCCGGCATCATCGGCACGCTCGGCGTCTGGCTCATCGGACCAACACTCGCTCGGTACGCGCTCGATTTCGGCCCGCCTGAGATGCTCGGACTTCTGATCTTCAGCCTCGTCACCATCATCGGCGTCACCTCCAATTCGCTCCCTCGCAGCGTGGCGGCCTGCGGGATCGGGATGCTGCTGGGCGCCGTCGGCTTCTCCCTCAGTTCCGGCGCGGCGCGCCTCACCTTTGGCACCACCGAACTCCTCCAGGGCTTCGACATCGTGCCGGTCCTCATGGGCCTCTTCGGCCTCGCCGAGGTCACTCGCACGATTCTGAAGCCCCCGACCAAGCTGAAGGGAGCCTTGGCCGTCGGATCGCTGCGCCCCACCCGCGCGGAGTTCTCCGCGGGTCTCGGCGCTGGAATTCGCGGAACCGGGTCCGGATTCGCCCTTGGCCTCCTACCAGGAATGATCCCAACCATCGCGTCGTTCCTGAGTTTCGCCTCAGAGAAGAAACGAGCACGCAGGCGTGGGAAGTCGATGTTCGGACGCGGCGCGATCGAAGGTGTCTCCGGTCCCGAGGCCGCCAACAACGCAGCCGCCATGGCGGGCTTCGTCCCTCTCCTATGCCTGGGCATCCCGACCGGCGCCACAATGGCATTGGTGCTCGCAGCGATGCTTGTCTACGACATCATTCCCGGCCCGGTGCTCTTCGAACAGCATCCGGATTTCGTCGCCAGCGTCATCGCCAGCTTCTTCATCGCCAACGTCATTCTGCTCATCCTGAATCTGCCGCTGGTGGGACTTTGGGCCAAGCTCATCACGGTCCCGACCGGAATCCTCATGAGCATTGTCGCCGCGTGCTGTCTCCTCGGCGCCTACTTGGCGCAGAACAGCTTGGTCGATGTCTGGATCTGCGCGATCTTCGGCATAGTCGGATGGCTCTTCACCACGTGGGAAGTACCAATCGCTCCATTGGTGATGGGGTTCATCCTCGGGCCGTTGGTCGAGATGCGGACAGAGCAGTCGATCCAGATCTCGCCGACCTTCTTCGTTGAGAGTCCGATCTTCATGGTGTTCATCGCGGTCACCGCAGTCTCGTTCATCTTCGGGATCAGGCTCCGCCGGCGCGGGATCGCCGCGGACGAGGATTGAGAGAGAGTCCATGCTGACCAACGAAGCATCGCATCATGTCGCTGACAGCCCAGCTTCCTTCGGCAAAGGCAGAGGCGGATCAGCGCATGGGGATGCACAAGCGCAACTCGCCCAAGCCGTGCAGGCCCTGGGCCTCAGCCCATCCGTGCACGCACTGCTGTCTGCCCCGCGCAGGGAAGTGAGCGTCAGTATCCCGCTCCGTCGCGACGATGGAGTCATCGAGGTACTCAAGGGATATCGCGTCCAGCACAACAACTCGCGTGGACCGTACAAAGGAGGTTTACGGTTCGACCGCAACGTAGATCTGGACGAGATCCGAGCCCTCGCAATGTGGATGACCTGGAAGTGCGCCCTTCTCGACGTTCCATACGGGGGTGCCAAGGGCGGTGTCCGAGTCGATCCGAGGAGGTACTCCACCGGGGAGATCGAACGGATCACCCGGCGCTACACATCAGAGATCGCGCCAGTGATCGGCCCGAACCATGACATCCCCGCCCCGGATGTTGGAACCGACGAGAACACCATGGCGTGGATGATGGACACCTACTCTGTCGGCCGGGGGCACACGGTCCTAGGCGTTGTAACGGGAAAGCCCCTCGATGTAGGAGGGTCGCTAGGTAGAAGTGCATCAACCTCACGCGGCGTGGTGGCGATCGCCCTCGAAGCACTCCGGCATGTTGGTATCGACTCGGCAGGTGCGACAGCAGCGGTACAGGGCTTCGGCAAGGTCGGTCGCACCGCGGCCCGGCTCATGCAAGAAGAAGGTCTACGGGTAGTGGCTGTTAGCGACGCCACCGGCGCAGTCGCCGACCCAGACGGCCTTGACGTCGCAGCGCTGGAATCACACGTCGACGACTCAGGCGGACTTGCAGCGTTCCCGTTCGCAAAGTCAATAGATGCTGAAGACGTGCTGACGGCAAACGTTGACCTATTGGTGCCTGCCGCCGTCGAGGGAGCGATCCACGCTGGAAACGTTCAACAGGTGCGGGCGCGAGTTATCGTGGAGGGCGCCAACGGACCAGTCACCGCCGAGGCCGACAAGGCCCTTGCCGAGCTGGGTGTTCTTGTCGTTCCCGACATTCTTGCTAACGCAGGCGGTGTCGTCGTGTCGTACTTCGAGTGGGTGCAAGCCAACCAGTCGTACTGGTGGAGTGAAGCCGAGGTCAACGACAAGCTCGTCGACCGCATGCAACGTGCCTGGCGCCTAGTGACCTCTTATGCCGTCGAGCACGCCGTCTCACTCCGCTTGGCGGCGACCTGCCTTGCCGTGGAGCGAGTCTACAAAGCACACGCCGCGCGCGGCCTATACCCATGAGCCGCACTCGTGGTGCCGAGGTTCAATAGCCAACTTCAGGAAGGGAAACGTCCATGAACACCGTTGTCGTTGGATACACCCCCAAACCTCCGGGTGAAGCAGCCCTTCGCCTCGGGGTCGAGGAAAGCCGGCTCCGTCGTGCAAGGTTGTTGGTCGTCCGCTCTCACCAGACGGAGCTATCCCCACACCAGGGCAGGCCTCACGACGACGGTCAGCTGCACAGGTTGCTGAGCGAGCTCATTCCCTACGAGGACGTTTCCTACGAAGTGCGCGAGGAGAGAGGGATCGACCCTGCTGAAGACGTCTTGGGCCTGGCGACACACCACGAGGCCACTCTCATCGTCATTGGGCTCCGCCGCCGCTCTGCAGTCGGGAAGTTCCTGCTCGGAAGCACCGCCCAACGGATCCTGCTGGAAGCTCCCTGCCCGGTCCTGGCGGTGAAGCCATGAGTCTCGTCGCGGTCGCCGGCATTGGGGCAAGTGGCTGGCGTGTCGAACGACAGAGCCGGAATCAGTGCAGACGGCGCACCACAGCCAGGCGTCTCTAAACTCCTCGAAAGGCGGCGCGAATTCGAAGCCACGACTTCGATTCAAGGCCACTCGCGCCTCAAGGCGGCCGGGGTGCTTCTCATCTGGCCATGCGACGACACCGACAGAGTCGTCGGCTCTCGCGTCGCCGATGAACCGGTCGAGAAGTGCGCCGCTGATCAATATCTTCATTGGTCATGACGTCGACTCCCCATTTCTCACCGGATCTTCTGTCGGTGGCTCGTACGCCATCCAGCTAGCGTCCGCCGGTCTCGGTTCGCGCCACTCCATCGGGAATTCACCATCCCGGTTCACGCCACTCGCCAGTCGCCTCAGTGGTTCGCCGGGTGCTGGTGCACACCTCAGGGCCATCAGGGAGGTGAGGTCCATGGTGGTGTCGATGCGGGTGATGCACGCCGGCGATGGCTACAAATACTTCGCACGTAGCGTGGCAGCCGCCGATAGCAACCGCGCGGCGTCCACGCCGCTGACCCACTACTACGCCGTAACCGGAACGCCTCCGGGCAGGTGGCTCGGCTCCGGCTTACCTGGGTTCGGCGTGGGTCAGGTCACCGAAGGTGCCCAAGTCACCGAGGCCCAGCTCGCCCTGC
Organism: Nocardioides sp. NPDC127503; assembly: GCF_040302165.1. Lineage (NCBI taxonomy): Bacteria > Bacillati > Actinomycetota > Actinomycetes > Propionibacteriales > Nocardioidaceae > Nocardioides > Nocardioides sp. NPDC127503. Next base: position 475,560 of record NZ_JBEORH010000001.1, read on the forward strand.
TGATCGGTATGGGCCGACACCCCGTCACCGGCGACCCACTCGGCCGCGCGTACCCCGACTACAAGTCGACCGCGGAACGAGTCGCCGACCGCGTACGCCACCTCGACTCCACCCTCACTGGCGACGACCGCGCGACCGAGACCGAACGGATCGAAGCCGAGGAAGCAGCCCAATCTGGGCGACGGGCAGTCGCTGCGTACGACTACACCTTCAGCGTCCCCAAGTCCGTCTCGATCCTGTGGGGCATCGCCGACGCCACCACTGAGGAGCTGCTTCTGGCCGCGCACCACGCCGCAGTCGCGGACGTCATCGACTACATCGAACGCGAGGTGGCCGCGACCCGAGCCGGTGTCGCGAACGCCGACGGCGCCGTCTCCCAAGTCGGGGTCGAGGGCATCATCGCGGCCGCTTTCGACCACTGGGACTCGCGCACCGGTGACCCTCAGCTTCACACCCACGTGGTCATCTCCAACAAGGTCAAAGCTACGCTCGACGGCCGCTGGCGCAGCCTCGACAGCCGCCCGATGCACGCCGCGGTCACCGCCGTTTCCGCGTACTACAACGCTGTGCTCGCCGACCGGATCACTGGAACCTTCGGACTCATATGGGAGCAGCGGGGGAGAGGTGCCGACCACAACCCACAATGGGAGATCGCAGGCATCGACGACCCGCTGATCAAGGAGTTCTCCAACCGGTCCCGCGCCATCGAGGTGGAGAAGAACCGGATGATCGACGAGTACGTCGCACAGCACGGCCGCCGCCCCAGCAACGCCACGATCGTCGCCCTCCGCGCCCGAGCGACCCTTGCCACCCGCCCCAAGAAGCAACTGCGGTCTTTGCTCGACCTGACCACCGAGTGGCGCCTCCGCGCAGGGCAGATCCTGCGTAGCGACTCAATGTCCTGGGCGCGCGGCTTGACGCGGACTTGCCGCCCGGCGATCGTGAGGGCCGAGCAGATTCCGGCTGAGCTCATCGAAGAGATCGGCCGCAGTGTCGTGGCCGAGGTCGAGCGGAAGCGGTCGACCTGGCGCCACTGGAACCTCTGGGCCGAAGCGTCCCGACAGACCATGCACTGGCGCTTTCCCAGCGCCGCCGAACGCGAAGCCGTCGTCAGCAAGATCGTCGAAGCGTCCGTGGGCCATTCGTTCGCGCTCACTCCGCCCGAACTGGCCCCGAGCCCGCCTGAGTTCCAGAGGGAAGACGGCACGTCGGTGTTCCGGCCGCGCCACGCCACCAAGTACTCATCAACCGCGGTGATGGCCGCCGAGGGTCGGCTCATGGAGCGCGCCGAGTCCCGTACAGCCCCGAGGCTGAGCCCGGCAACGATCGCCCGGGCCGTACGCCGCACTCATCGGGGCCGCCGCCTCACCCGCAACCAAGCTGACGCCCTCGAATCCATCGCCACCTCCGGCAGACTGGTCGACCTCCTTGTCGGTCCAGCCGGCGCCGGGAAGACCACTGCCATGCACGCCCTCCTCACCGCCTGGCGGCGCGAGCACGGTCGGGGCAGCGTCGTCGGCCTCGCACCCTCCGCTGCCGCAGCCGGCGTACTCGCCGGAGACCTCGGCATCCGCTGCGAGAACACCGCGAAGTGGCTTCACGAACACGCCGCCGGCAACGTGCGCCTGCACCGAGGCCAGCTCGTCATTATCGACGAAGCCACCCTTGCCGACACGACCAGCCTCGACCAGATCACCAACCTCGCCGCCATCGCAGGCGCGAAGGTACTGCTGGTGGGCGACTGGGCACAACTCCAATCCGTCGACGCTGGAGGTGCGTTCACGCTGCTGGCAGCCGAGCGGCCAGATGCCCCAGAGCTTCTCGAGGTCCACCGCTTCAGGAACGCCTGGGAACGCGAAACAAGCCTCGACCTGCGCGCCGGCCGTCTGGAAGCCGTCACCGCGTACGCCCGCCACGACCGCCTCCGGGACGGCACCACGGACGAGATGCTCGATGCCGCTTACATCGCTTGGGTCGCTGACCAGAACGGCGGAAAGACCAGCATCCTCGTCACCGAAACCACCCAGACTGTCCACGCGCTCAACGCCCGCGCGCGAGCCGAACGCATCCTCACCGGTCAGACCCAGGCATCCAGGGAGGTCACTCTCACGAGCGGCGAACTCGCCTCAGTCGGTGACATCGTGATCACCCGCCGCAATGACCGTCGCCTCCGCTCCCTACGCGGCGTCTGGGTCCGCAACGGCGACCGCTGGCGTATCGACGACGTCGGCCAGGACGGCACCCTCGTCGTCTCTCGCCAGACCGGCCACGCCGCCGCGCTCATCCTCCCCGCCGACTACGTCGCCGAACACGTCGACCTCGGCTACGCCATTACCGCCCACCGCGCCCAAGGCATCACCGTCGACACGGCCCACGTCCTCGCCTCCCCGAGAACGACGAAGGAGAACCTGTACGTCTCCATGACCCGCGGCCGCGAGTCCAACATCGCCTACGTCGCACTCGATCAGCCCGACGACACCCACGTCGGCCGCCCCGACGACGGCGACACGAACGCCCGCACCGTGCTCTTTGGAGTACTCCAACACTCCAGCGCCGAGCTCTCCGCCCATCAGGCCATCACGGCCGAACACGAGACCTGGAGCTCAATCGCCCAGCTTGCAGCCGAGTACGACACCATCGCCGCCGTCGCTCAACGCGACCGCTGGATTGACCTCATCCGCCACTCGGGCCTGAGCGAGTCCCAAGCCGACGAGGTCGTCGCAGGCGACGCCTTCGGACCCCTGACGGCCGCGCTGCGCCGAGCAGAAGCCAACGGCCACGCCACCGATGGGCTATTCGCGCGAATCGTCGCCCAGCGCGACCTTGCTGACGCTGACGATGTTGCTGCAGTCCTCCAGCATCGCCTCCGCCTCGCTACGAACGCGACGTCGACCCGCAGGGAAGCAGCCTCAGGCCATCACCTCATCGCGGGCATTGTCCCCGAAGCGGTCGGAGCGATGCCCACCGCGATGCACGACGCACTCGACGAGCGCAAGAGCCTCATCGAAGCGCGAGCCAACGCTCTCGCCGAGGCAGCAGTGCTCGAACGCGCTGCTTGGACTCGGCGGCTGGGGGAGCCGCCGACATCATCAACGGACCGCCGGGACTGGATCGCCGCAGTCGCGAGCATCGCCGCCTACCGGGATCGGTACCAGATCATCAGCAACATCCCGCTCGGCCCCGGTGCGCGAAGCGAAGCAGAACGAGCTGACAGGATCGTTGCCCTTGCCGCCCAGCGTCGAGCCGCAACCCTTGCCGCGACCTCGTCATCAGAGCGAACGCAGACCGCAGTGTGGTCGCAGCCCGTCCTCAGATAGCCGCGTCGGCGCACGGTTATCCACAGCCCGCGTCGTCGGGTTCAGGTCGAGCGGATCGTGGAGCACATGCCCTGCCCCGACTGGAGGCCAACCCATGCTCACGATCCTCTTCCTGCTCATCTGGCGAACAGTCGCCACCATCCACGGCTACGTCAAGGCGTACGCCCCCTCCAACATCGCCATCGCCTTCCTCCGAACCCGCCGCGGTATCAGGTGGGCCATCCCTGTAGCCCTGCTTGCCGTACTTGCGTATCTACTCCTCGCGTGGCTGGTGACCGTACTGGTCGACCGGGGAGCGACGGAGTGGCTGTACCTGCTCACCTTCATTGCGTACGCCGGGGCCTGTAAGTTTGCTGCCCTCGCAGTTTTCACGCCGCTACGGTGGGTGGCAGTTGCCATCGCGGGACGTGCTGACCGATGACACGTCAGCGGTACAGGTATAGATCGGATTCCCTGAAGAGCATGTATGTCTACCTCGACAGTGCCCCCGAGAACATCACTCCTGAGCTGGCGCTCGATGCCGACCACGTCCTGCCAGATCGCTGGAACGGTTGGCTGCGGCCAATCGCTTCGGCAGGCGCATTCGGTGCGTTCCTGGACGCGTGGCGGGCAAACGACCCGAACGGCATCTGGGGTTACGTGACAGAAGTTGGGGACACCCTTGTCTCGTCACGTCCGGACGATGACGAGCCTGCCGACGAGTTTCCGCGAGTGGGTGAGCTGCCTGACGGCACGCCGTTGTACGACTTCACGGGATGGGCATGGATCGATGGGGCCGAGCAATCGACCCTCTGACAAGGATCGGAAGTACGAGCACGGTTTGGAGCCCATGTTCGCGACTTTGCTCCGACGCATCGCTCAGTTTCGGTGCAGCCACATTGACGCCCAACTGGTCATGTGTTCGAATATAGCGCGTCTGGACACTCTCAGCCTGCCGTAGGGACCCCGCGCGGGTGTGTCGGCTGCTGTGTCTACTAATCTTGCCGGGATCCGTCAGGTGTGGCGCCCCGGATGAAACTGTTCACCGCAGTAATTTGAGGCATGCGAGGTGTGGCTATGGGGGATCTGACAGTCGTTGAGATTTGTGCCGGGGCTGGGGGACAGTCTCTCGGTCTTGAGCGTGCTGGATTCGAGCATCGCTTGGCGGTCGAGCTGGACGAGAACGCCGCAAGGACATTGGAAGCGAACCGCGACTGGGAAGTCGCTGTAGGCGATGTAGCAGATCCGTCTGTTTGGGATCCGATGGAGTACGCGGAGGGACTCGACCTTCTCGCCGGCGGTGTCCCCTGCCCGCCGTTCTCGATCGCTGGAAAGCAGCTGGGGGCGAGTGACGAGCGCGACCTCTTTGCGTGGGCGGTCGAGTTAGTAGGTCGCATGCAGCCGCGCGCCGTTCTTCTAGAGAACGTCCGCGGGTTGTCGATGCCCCGGTTTGCCGCGTACCGGCAGCACGTGAAGGACCGTCTAGCCGAGTTGGGGTACTGGTCGGACTGGAAGCTGCTTGAGGCCCGGGACTTTGGTGTACCCCAGCTTCGGCCGAGGTTCATCCTGGTCGGTCTACGTGAAGATGACGCAAGGTACTTCGACTGGCCCGAACCCACTCCATTCTCTGGCACCGTCGGCACGGCCCTCCGTGACCTGATGGCAGAGGACGGCTGGCGGGGTGCGGATGCATGGGCTGAACGCGCAAGCGGAATCGCGCCCACGATTGTCGGCGGTTCCAAGAAGCACGGAGGGGCAGACCTTGGTCCCACGCGAGCCAAGCGAGCTTGGGCAGAGCTCGGGGTGGACGCCATGGGTGTTGCCGACGCGCCGCCAGGCGCTGACTATCCCGAATCGTTCGTCCCGAAACTGACGACAGAAATGGTTGCCCGGATCCAGGGGTGGGACGACAGCGACGACTACCAGTGGGAGTTCACCGGTCGCAAGACCAGCCGCTACCGCCAGATCGGGAATGCCTTCCCGCCGCCGGTCGCTCGAGCTGTAGGCAGTTCCATCGCTGCTGCGCTCAAGCGTGAAGGAAAGCCGCGTGACCTCAGCGAAACGGTGGTTGAAGTGATGCACGACCCTGTTTACGTCGCCTTGAAAGGGGCCAACAAGCCATTGACGACGAAGCAGATCGTTCGCTTGTCTCGTGGTTCGGTTGACGCACGCGAGGTCGAACAGCGTCTAGGGACGCTCTCGCGCGACTTCCACATCAAGGAAGATGGCGAAGGGGAAGAGCGCACGTACGTCCTTGGCGAGTTCAAAGGCTTCGTCGGGCAGGAAGACCACCTCCGGCATCTCGCGTTCGAGAAGGCGAGATCGAGGATCAGCTGATCACTGGGCTTGCCTTGTCGTGGCCTATGCGTCGTCCGGAGGTGACCTACAGGGTCTTGGCCTTTAGCCGGCGCCTAATCTCCGCCGCGACGTTGCCGGTTGGCCACGGTGCGGATGCGGTGAGCCGGTAGTAGCTGACCATTCGGCCGTTCTCCTTGCGCTTGATCGTCTTGTAGTTCCAGCCAAGGACACGCAGTTCTCGCATCCGCCTCTGCCAGTCATCCTGGTATTGCTTGAGCGATGCCACCGCCCCCACGACATCGGCTGGAGCGTCGATGCCGGTCGTCTGGAACGCCAGCAGCAGGTCGCCGATCCGCCGGTGAGGTTCCTCCCGCTGGGCAGCCTCGCGGATCTGGTCGTCGTACACGCTGAGAGATGAGTAGAACGCCTGCTTGTCGTGGTTGCACTGCTCGCACAGTGGCTGGAGGTTGTCGATGTCGTCGGTGCCGCCCCAACTCAGCGGCACCTTGTGATCGACCTCTAGCTTGATGTGGTCCTCCAGCGGGGTCTTGCCGCACTGCGCGCATCGCTGGGCGCTGAGGACCTGGCCTCTGACCTTTGGTGGAATGCCGGATCGTGGTGCGCTGACTGCCCGTCCGGCAAGGAAGTAGCCTGGCGCTCGACCTGAGCCGACCTTTTGTACGTCGAACTTGCGGCGGAGATCCCGGACACGGCGATCTGTCTGGGAGTGGGTTGCCCCCTGTTCCATAGCGGCGTAATCGCGGATCTCTACCATCGTCGGAGGGTCGTCGCGCCGCGCGTAGATGTATGCGTACACGAGGTGCAGTGCAGGAGCGAGAAGGGCTCGGAGCTCGTCGCTGCCCGGCTCCGGAAGGTCCTGATCGGTCACCTGGGCACCCTCGGTGCCGGCGTCGGGGCCTGCCGCTCATCGGCCAAGAGCTGCCACCACTCCCCGGCGATCTCGACACCTACCTCTGGGATTGTGGGCTCGACTCGCACGCTGACGACCTCGCCTGGCTCGGGAACCACAGCCCCGAGTGCGTAGGCGATATTGCGCTGAATCGAGTAGTCGCCTCCCAGGATGAGATATCCCTCGGGCCGCAGCGCACCTCTGGCGCCGCCGTTGTCGCGTACGCGCTTCATGTAGTCATCCTGCTGCGCGACAGTCGCAATGATGTTGCGTGAAATGCGCCGGTTGGTTGCGAGCCGCAAAAGCTCGTTGATACGAGCTTGCCCGCTGCGAGCGGACATGATGCGAAAGACCGTCGCCGGGTCCATCTGGAGGAGCGCGTTCGGCTGCATGGCTGCGTCCTTGAACACCCAGGTGATCTGGCTGCGGCCAACCGCATTGAGACCGGTCTTCTTGTCACGGTTTTCGCCCAGGCGGCGGTTCGCTTCGCTCGCCCTGACGACTCCAGCGGACCAGGTTGCGGTCCGATCGTCCGCCTGAGTCACGAGCACGATCTGCTCGAAGCTCTCGACCGGAAGCATCCACTGGCCAGTATGCGAGTACTTGCAGTCGACCTCGTGGCCAGCGATCTCGAAGTCGAGCACGATGCCGTCGTTGAACTGGAGCTCACGCTGAAGATTGATCTCGATGAGGGTCCCGAAGTGCGTCTTCTCGGTCTTGAAGAGCTGGTCGACTCGGTACCGTCCCGTCCGCTGGCCGTCGTAGAGCTGGTCAAAGGTCGCCCGGAAGACCTTCGCCATCTTCGTTCCGTCTGGGTCACACCGTCGTATTTCCGCGACGACTGCTGTCACACCTTCGTCATAGCTCTCATGCGAGAACCCGGGCAAGGCATCATCCGTCACGGGCGCCGACGATAACGGGGTCTGGCAGGTTCCGCAGCATGATCGCTGATCATTGGGCGTGTTCGTCCGTCCTGAGACTGTCGAGCGTGCCACGCCCGTCTGAGCCCTGACCGGATGGGTTCATCGTGTCCGCTATTGCCGCAGCCAGAACACGCCTCGCGGCGGAGTCGGCGTCAGCACGGACATCATGCTCCCAGATGCGAACCGCGGACCACCCGAGCGCTTTGGCGGTCTCGACCGCACAAACGTCTCGCTCTCGGGTCCGCTCCATCTTCGTTCGCCACATCTCGGCGTTCGGACCCGTGAACGGTTTTGTGCGGCCGTGGTCGGGGCACGAGTGCCAGTAACAGCCGTCTACCCATATGGCGACGCGGTGGCGAGGTAGAACGATGTCTGGCGTGCACGCCGGTGCGAGGCGACGGTGGAGGCGGAACCTAGCCCCCAGGGCGTGCAGGGCGCGACGCAGAGCGACCTCAGGCCCGGTGTCCCGGCTCCTGCGTCCCGACAGGCTTGGACTTGACTCAGTCGAGATCCAGCGCTCAGCCACTGTTGCATGCTACCGCTCGACGGTAGGCAGCTGGCTGAGTGGCGGATGCCTCCGCCCCGCATCTCGGCAGCCATCGTCAATATCTGGTATCTGCCACTCCGGTGGCCAGCGCAGCATGCCCGCCGTCGGCAATAACGGTGGTCCGCGGCAAGCCGAAGGTACCTGCGGATGAGGAGGCTGGCGAGCCGCGTTTCTCCGAAATTGTCGGTGGGCGGCCCTAGCATCTGTCCAGAAGGTAAAACGTTCGAGTCGGAGGGAGCCACCGGGTGGCAGTGGTGCAGTCGACTGTCAGGCTGGGCCTCGCGGACGATTCTGGCCAGCGTGCTGAGTGGGCGCCATGGATCGGATCGCTCGTCGTCCTAGGCACGAGGCTGAGACGGTACCTGCCGAAACTGGATGGACGACAGATGGTGGTTGCTATCTCGGTGCCCCGGCGCGACTACGCTGCTGCGCTCATCGGCAGTGGTTGGATGCTGTCGAGTCCAGCGCCCGAACTTGCTTCGCCGATTGAGGTCTTTCGAGCGGCAGAGCCAGGTACGGGCATCCGTGCGGTGACAGACAACCGGATCCACACTGGCGCATTCTCATGGCTGCACGAACAAGGCAGAGAACCGCGCGTTCATGTCGCGGACAAGACTCTTCCCGTTGCGCGCTACGTGGCTGCCGCGGAGTTGGAAGGACAGACGGACTCGGCGTACTCCACCCTCCCCGCGCCAGGCTTCCTTGGGTGCCTAGTGGGCGCGTCGGACACCTGGGCGCAGCGTATGGCAGTCCCGCCGGCCGATCTCGCTCTTGTCGGGACCGCGACGTGGTTGCTCGAGGACCTGGCGGTGTGCATAGGCAACGCCGCAGATCCCGCCGACGCGCACTGTCCGCTGTCAAACTACGTCCTGCCACTCGGCGAAAACGCTGCGACTTGGTCGACCCCCGTGGTGTCCGCGCCCAAGTTGGCCGAGCAACCGCATCTCGTTGAACCGTACCAAGCTGCAATCCTCGACGGATACGGGGCGATCAAGTACCTCAACGATATCCCGGTACCGATCGTGGTCTGCGTCATCGACCGGTCGGTGGCGAGTGAGGCCGCCGCGGAGACAGTCATGGAAGCTCGGAGCGCGAACAGCCAGCCAATCGCGCTGAAGAACGAGCTGTATTGGCATCCGCCGACGGGTATAGAGGCGCTGGCGTTCACGGTGGCCCGATGACTAGCCGGGTGCAGGAGGTGATCCGCCGATACGAGGCATCCGCTGCAGTGCTGCGCCACGGCGTCGAGATCTTTGCCGTGGGTGATCCAGCAGGTGCCCGGCTCAACGCCGCCGTCCGGCGTCTTATCTACACGGCGGACGAGAACGGGAGCGATATCTGGGGCGATCTGCTTCGCGCAGCAAACGCCTTGCGGTGGCGGCGCATGACACAGCCACAGCCTGGCGACCGCAACCAGGCCTTAATCGAGGCGGCGAGGGCCGTGCGCCGCGAGGCGCGCTTGCTCGCTGGAGCGGTAGCAGACGACGCACTCCTGGAAGAGGTCTCGCGCGCTGCGGAGGATGTGCGAGAAACGGACTCGCCGGTTGGTCATGAGCTTCGGCGTTCGATCGAAGAGGCCGATCCAGCAATCTGCGCTGTGGTCGCCAGCAGCAACCCCGCACGGGCAGGGCTACAGGATTGGCTCGAGACACTGGCTGTTCCCGTGGTCCTGCCAGGAGAACTCGGCGGCCTGAGCGATGCGATTGAGCAGCTGTACGTCGTCGGCCCGCCGATCTTCTTTCCCTCCTCAGTCGTGACGGCACCGGCGACCGAGGAGGTGGCCTTCCTTTTGCCGTCCTGGTTCGGCCACCGCTCGCTCCCGACGTCGCGGCTCGCGATGCAGGCCGACGGCGCGATGAAGGTCCAGGCCAAGGAGCGAGTTGTCGGTGACGTGACGGAGCCCGAGTCACCAGTTCCTGGCGACGAGCCGACCGAGGACATCTACTACCCGCAACCAACCTGGCGTGGACGCACCTCTGGCGATCGCGAGCCGGGAGCTGATGAGGCCGAGGCGTGGAAGGTGCTGCTCGCCGGCCAGCTGGCGATCTGGCTAGATGACGGCGACCGCATCAGGACGCTCGATCCGCGTCAGCCGGCCGGTGAGCGCGTCACCTACGCCGCAGTCGACGCGGTCGCGCAGGGTACGTATCTGGTGCTTCGCGACGGCGCGACCGAACGTGGCGCGATGTACGAAGCGGCACTACGACGCATGGGAACCCGCGCCGACAACATCGTGGTCACGCAGCGCGCTTGGAAGGCTGCGCTAACGAGGCAGCTTGCAGTCCGGTCCGCGAGCGCCTGTATCAGAGAGCTGCGCGCTCAAGGGGTTAGGTCGGCAGCTAGGGTCCGAGCCTGGATAGAGCCGACGCTCATCAGCCCGAAGCACGAGCAGGACCTAGTGCTTCTGCTGGAGTGGCTGGGACTTCCGGTCGAGCCGACGCACCGGAACGCGATGGAACTCCGGCGAGCCGTGTACCAGGCGACTGCAGACCTGCGCGAGGAACTCGAGGACGCCGTGAGCCGGGCCGACCTCGCGGCACTCGAGCGCGAGGGTTACATGCGCTTGGCGATCGCGCGCGAAGGATTCCGAAGCATGGTTGTCGCCCGGGTGCACGCACGCTCGCCGTACACCGAGATCGTGGCGCGGCAGCAGACCCGGGTGCCATTTGGAGATCGGAGCAGTGAATGGCTCGAATGATTCCGGCCTACTGTTTGCCGGGGGCAGCGCCAGGCGAGCAAGCGCTCCACAAGGCACTGGCCGAGTGCGATGGCACGGATGACTGGATCGTGCTGCACTCGCTCGCGATTGCCGAGCACATCAAGAAGCCTGAGGGCGAGGCGGACTTCGTGGTCATCGTGCCAGGACGCGGGATTCTTGTCATCGAGGTCAAGTCGCATCTGACGATCGACTACCACGAGGGCATCTGGAAGCTCGGCAACGATGCGCCAACGGCACGCGGGCCGATCAAGCAGGCGGCCGACGCCATGCACAGCATCCGCAAGTACCTGCTAAGGAAGCAAGTCGACCTGGGGTCGATACCCATCCTCAGCGCTGGCTGGTTTACGGCGGTCCGTGCCCGCACGATGTTGCCTGAGTCGCCTGAGTGGCATGACTGGCAGGTACTCGACTCGGAAGACCTGAGGAACGGGGTTGGCGCGGCCATCTTGCGCACGATGAAGGCGGGAACCGTGCACCTCTCGAAGACCACCTACGTTGCGTACGGCGAAGTCGGCCCCAGCGAAGCGGAGACACGCCGGATCGCTCTCGTGCTGCGGCCTCAGTTCGAGGCGGCAGTCGTGGCCGGCGATCTGCGGCATGCGCGTGAGAGCGACCTGGTGCACTTTGTCGAGGAGCAGTACGAGGCGCTCGACTCGATGGCCGACAACCACGCGGTGCTTTTCACGGGGCCGGCAGGGTCTGGCAAGACCTTCTTGGCAATGGAAGCTGCGCGCCGCGAGGTCGTCCTCAGGCATCGGGGCCGGCTGATCTGCTTCAACAGCCTGCTTGGCCGACGCCTGCGGGACGACACGCCAACTGGCGACGCGCTTATGGTGGGAACGTTGCATCGCCAACTGCTTGACATCGCGGGCGTAACACCACCGGTCGCCCCCTCAGCCACGTTCTGGACCGAAGAGCTCCCGGAACGGGCAATGGAAGCGATCGTCGCGGCCGGTGATGACGAGGCCGTCGACTTCTTGGTGGTCGACGAGGTTCAGGACATCCTTCGCGAGCCCTACCTGGATGTGCTGGATCTGATGGTGAAAGGAGGACTGCAGTCGGGGCGCGTGCTGCTCTTCGGGGACTTCGAGCGCCAGGCAATCTTCGACGACGGCGCCGGCCGTGACCTGCTCCGCAAGCGAGTGCCGCACCTGCCGACCGGCCGCCTGATCATGAACTGCCGGAATCGCCCCCGCATCGGGTTCAGCGTCAACATGTTCAGTGGGCTGAGGCCGGGCTACCAGAAGTTCCGCCGCGACGACGACGGGATGAACCCAGCGTGGCTCAAGTACGAGGCCGGGAGGGATCAGACGCCGTTGCTGGTCGAGGCGATTCAACGGTTGCGCGATGAGCACTACCAGCTACACGAGATTGCCGTGCTGAGCCCGCTGGCGGACGGGTCGGTAGCCGCCTCCACGACCGACAGGTGGCTGCGGCAGGTACTGCGCCCAGCCACGGGCCAGGCGCGCCGCAAGGGTGAGGTTCAGTACGCAACGATCCAGGCCTTCAAGGGCCTCGAGGCGCCTGCGGTCATCGTCACGGATCTGGACCGCAAGGTCGTACCCAGCTTCACGTCGGTGATGTACGTCGGCCTCACCCGTGCGACCGACCGGCTCTACGGGCTTATCGAAGCCGACACACTACGGGCAGGGATGGAGGGCGAGCTGTGACCGGGGAAGAAGCACGCGACATCGTCGAAGCGGCAGTACGCCGGGAGCTCTTTGGGCCAGCACAGGACGAGTCGCCACTCGGCAGTCCGATCGACTGCTCCGGCCCGCGCTACTCCTTCGACACGAAGGAGGCGAGCAACGGTCAGTTCCATGACCGGACCACCCTCGAGGAGGTGCTGACCCGCTCCGACCCGCTCCGCCGTTACGGGATCGGCGTGCTCTATAGCGGAGGTAGCGCGGGCGGCACAGCCATTGCTGACGATCCCGTCGTCATCGACGGTGTTGCACAGAGCGACGAGAATCCGGATCAGAAGCCGGTCGAGGTCGAGGGCTACAAACCGCGGGATGAGGTCGACTCCGACGACTTCGACCTTTCCGATGCCAACCGTCGCAAGCCTTCGGCGACGGCGATCTCCTTCAAGGTGAAGGTTCCGTCAGATGGCGCGATCAGCGTTCGGGTGACGGGTGCGTACTACGACCGCATCGCGGTGAGTATCCCTGGTGTTCCGGATCTCGACTGGTGGGTACGCCGGCCGTTCGAGCTGGACGCGACCATCTCTGGCCGCACGCTCCTACATGACGTACAGAAGATCAAGGTTGTGCCGACCACGCCGGTCGTGACGGAACCAAAGAAGGCTCCCGAGAAGGTGCCGACGCTGACCGTCTTTAGCCGTCCGGTTCCGCGCGAGTCTTCCCCTGATCTCCGGCTTGTCACGCTGGCTGTGATCAACGAAGTGTCCGGTACCGGACCGGGCAGCGCCTTCTTCCAGATCGGATTCACCGCAGCCGCCAATGGCGGCCTACGGATCGAGCCTTACCCGGACGTCGAGCAGCCAGATAGCGACGACGAGGAGAAGTCGATCGCCCTTCTCTACCGCGAGCGCCTCACCTACGCAATCGGTCACGGCTGCGCCGCAACCTGGACAGACGCGGACGAGGTGACGTGGGTGGCCGCTGATGCCATGCCCGCGTACGAGGTGGCGAGTTTGACCCCAGACGTGTTCGAGATCCACGAAGACGGCAGTCGGACGCCGGTTAGCGTCAGCATGGCCGAACTCGCGGACCAGACCCCTGAGGGCGATGGCCAGGTCGAGAAGGTCCTTAGCCTCTACCGGCGGTGGATAGAGGATCGTGTGGCCTCGGTTCCTGACCTCGATGAGCGGTTCCACGAGGCTGCTTACCGGCACATGGAGTTGTGTCGCGGAGCCCTCGCTCGAATGGAAGAGGGCTGGCAGCTCGTCCTCAACAATCCACTGGCGGCGCGGGCCTTCCAGCTGGCCAACTTCGCGATGCTCTATCAGCAGGTGCGATCGCGCCTGGCCACGCGCGACGTCGTCAAGGACAAGAGCGACATCTACCGTCCGGTCGGCGAGCATCCTAACGCGGTGCCTGGTCCGCGGGACGGCCGCTGGCGTGCGTTCCAGATCGCGTTCGTGCTGGCGAGTTTGCCGGAGCTCGTGGACCCAACGCATGCGAAGCGATCGGTGGTGGACCTGATCTTCTTCCCCACTGGTGGCGGTAAGACCGAGGCGTATCTCGGTGCATCAGCGATCTCGCTCATCGCTCGCCGCCTGCGTAACCCGGGCGACGCCGGCACGGACACGTTGATGCGGTACACGCTCCGGCTGCTGACCGCCCAACAGTTCCTGCGGGCGTCGTCGCTGATCTGTGTGCTCGAAGACATGCGCGCGGATAATGAAGAGGAGCTTGGCACGGAGCCATTCGGCATCGGGGTCTGGCTTGGCGGCGACTCGACACCGAACACGTGGGGCGCCGCCGAGACAGCGCTCAAGAAGCTGCGCTCTGATTACACTGCAGCCAATCGGTTCCTCCTACTTAAGTGCCCGTGGTGTGGCACCAAGATGGGGCCAGTGCGCCGTGCGAGAGGTCAGGACACGCCCGGCTACGTCTGGTCCGGCAACCGATTCGTCTTCAAGTGCATCGACAATCTCTGTCGTTTCAGCGGGCGCGAGGGCCTCCCTGTGCATGTCATTGATGACGACATCTACGAATCAAGGCCGTCGATTGTCATCGGCACCGTCGACAAGTTCGCCACGATGGCGTGGCGTCCCAAGGCACGCAAGTTGTTCGGGCTCGGTGAGTACGGCGAGCGTGTGTTCTCGCCACCGGGCCTCATCATCCAGGATGAGCTGCACCTCATCTCCGGGCCGCTCGGTTCGATGGTGGGGCTCTACGAACCGGTCATCGATGATCTGACCACGGACCGCCGTGACGGTAAGGCCGTTCCGGCGAAGATCATCGCCTCGACAGCGACCGTGCGGCGGTATGAGGATCAGATCAAGGGCCTGTTTGGCCGTAGTCAGGTCGCGCTGTTCCCGCCACACGGGCTGACGGAAGGGCATTCGTTCTTCGCCGAGCCGGCCACGCTGGAGGATGGAACACCCGCTTCTGGCCGCCGGTACCTGGGTGTCATGAGCTCGTCGCTCGGTTCGACGCAGACCGTGCAGGTCCGGGTCACCGCTGCCACGTTGCAGGCCGGCTCGCAGATCCCCGACGAGACCGACCGTGACTGGTACTGGACGAACCTCAACTTCCTGAACAGCCTCCGCGAGCTCGGTAATACGGTCTCGCTGCTGGAGTCGGACGTACCCGACTATCTGGTCGGCTTGCAGCGCCGCGACGGCATCACGCCGCGGTGGCCACGAAACGCGATGGAGCTGACCTCGCGCCGCCGGAGCGACGAGATCCCAAAGGCGATCGAGCAGCTACAGGAGCAGCTGCCATCACCGGACTGCATCGACATCTGCCTGGCATCGAACATCATCGAGGTCGGCGTCGACGTGCCGCGTCTGGGGCTCATGACGATCGTGGGCCAGCCGAAAACGACCGCCCAGTACATCCAGGTGAGCGGACGTGTCGGGCGTGATCCGCGAGGTCCCGGACTGGTCATCACCATCTATGGAGCCGCGAAGCCACGAGACCGCAGCCACTACGAGCGCTTCCGCACGTACCACCAGCAGCTCTACGCCCAAGTCGAACCGACATCAGTCACGCCGTTCGCGGAGCCGGTCCTCAAGCGCGCACTCCATGCCGCGGCTATCTCGCGGATACGGCAGCTCGGGCCGGACTTGGAGCCGAATCCGTTCCCACGGGCCGAGTACGACGCCGCTATCGCGCTCCTACGACAGCGGGCTGAGCTGGCCGACCCGGAAGAACTCCCGATCTTCGACCACTGGGCAGAGGAGCGTGCCCGGCAATGGGGGATCGGCGAACGAACGGCCTGGGCGGCAAGCCCCTACTTCGAAGGCGACCCGAAGCAGGGGCTCATGCGTCCAGCCGGCGAGCTTGCCGACCCTGACAACAAGACCATCACCTGGGACACCCCGATGAGCATGCGCAGCGTAGACGCCGAGTGTCGGCTCGAGATCACCCGGGCCTACGTCCTTGACGACCTCGCACTGGAGGACACCGAGTCATGAGCAGCGGCAGCATTCGGCGCGCACAGTTGGTCACGCCGTTCGGGGTCGGAGCGATGAGCGTGCTCGTCGACGGTACGTCGGTGATCACTGCCGGTCTTGACCACTGGTTCCCGAAGGACGACCCGGGCCTCGCCTTGGAGGACTTCGTTGTCCACGACTGGCGTTTGGAAGCCCGGCTAAAGGTCAGCGAGTTCCGCCTGCCGCCCGACTTCCGATCCTCGGGGGCCGGCAAGGACGAGCGCAATGTCCGCCTGAAGGTGCCGGTTCTACGGTTCCCTCGGTGGTGCTTCTGCATGTACTGCAAGCGACTGAAGCAGACCACGCTGAGCTTCCAGGAGATGGTCCGCTGCGAGGACCGAGCCCATGAGGGGCGCCGGGGCAGTGGTCCGCGTATGTCGCAGGTGCCGTTCGTAGCGATCTGCGAGGACGGGCACATCGACGACTTCCCGTTTGACAAGTGGGTGCACCACTCGAAGAACCCGCAGTGCAACGGGGTTCTCAGGCTTTTCTCGACCGGCGGTGGTGGACTCGAGGGCCAGGTCGTCCGTTGTGGATACGACGCCAAGGGCAAGCGCGATGAGCGGCTCGGGTGCGGGGCTTCGCGCACACTGCAGGGCATCACAATGGGTGGCCGTCGTGGTGAGGATGGATCGGAGAGCACCGCTCTCTCCGAAAGCCTGGTCGGGCGTAGCGACCCGTACCGGTGCTCAGGCGCCCGGCCCTGGTTGCACGAGACTGAAGGCGCGTGCGATCGGCCGGTCCGCGGCGCACTCCGCGCGGCCGGGAACGTCTACTTCCCGAGCGTTGAGTCGTCGATCTTCCTGCCACAGAAGGAAGGTGCCGTCAACGATGCGATGCGCGAGCTGCTCAAGCGTCCCGACGTCGGCACCGTCATGTCGGTCGTGTACTCGTTCGCAGGTACCGATGCCACTCCTGCCATGCTCAGAAAGCAGCTTCCCGGTGAGCTGTTCGACTCCTACGGAGATGACGAGCTGATGGCAATGTACCGCGATGTGCATGGGATCGGCGCCGCCGGGGAGGGCGGCGGCGATGGCTCGGACGACCTCACGAACGATGACATCTGGCGCTATCCCGAATTCAAGAAGATCCGGGAGACACCACAAGACGACTCCTTGCGTGCACATGATCCAGGCACCCATTCGGATCTATGTACGCACCTAGGCCGTGTTCGCAGCGTGTCTGTCTTGCAAGAGACCCGTGCCCTGCGCGGATTCACCCGCGGCCGAGACGGCGAACTCAAGCTGCCGGTCGGCAAGGCGATGCTCCGCCGACGGTCACTGCCACCGGACAAGGACTGGCTCCCTGCGTACGTCGTCAAGGGCGAGGGTATCTACTTCGAGCTCGACCCGGACCGGTTGGAACGGTGGGAAGCCCGGGGCGAAGTACAGGCCCGTGCTGAGAAGATTGCAAATCGTCACTCGCAGGTGATCACGGACCGCGGTGGACGACTGCGGGACCTGAGCCCGCGGTTCGTCATGATGCACACGCTCGGACACCTACTGATCAACGAGCTCGTGTTCACTTGCGGCTACAGCTCGGCGTCACTGCGCGAGCGGCTCTACGTGTCGCGGGAGGGCAGCCGGGACATGGCCGGCGTTCTCATCTACACCGCGGCCGGGGACTCGGAGGGCACAATGGGCGGGCTCGTCCGGATGGCCCGCCAGGAGCATCTGCGCGCGGTCTTCGCGTCAGCGCTCCGTGACGCGCAATGGTGCTCGACCGACCCGGTGTGCATGGATTCCGGTGACAGGGGTCAGGGCCCAGACTCATGCAATCTCGCGGCATGCCATGGCTGTGCCTTGTTGCCGGAAACGAGCTGCGAGGAGTTCAACCGATTCCTTGACCGTGGACTCGTCATCGGGACGTTCGACGAACCAAGTCTGGGCTATTTCTCGGATCTCACCCTCTGACATGAGACGCGAGGGCTAGGCACAAGTTGGACCGGACTCGGGGCTCCATGGTCCCAAGTTGGATGCCTCGACGGAAGTTCGTGCTCAACCTGAATCGAGGCTTGAAGGTACCTGCGGGGATTGACCGCCGAAGGATTCCGGTCGGCTCTGAGCGCGCTGCTAGCTGTGAACTTCCCCGTCCGAGCATGGATCGCAAGACAGTCAGGCACCGTCGCGCGTGCGCAGGACGATGAGATCACGGGCTCGTCGGGACGCTGTTGAGTGATGGCTACTCACCGGTCAGTTCGTGGAGGAGATCGCCAAGGCGACCTGATCGTCGACGGCTGGGACCACCGCGCCCACCCGTTCCTGTGAACCATGGCCACCGCGCAGGTCTCGCGCAGCGGGGATCTGCATAGATTTCAAGTGCGGGGCCCCTAGAATTCTTCACGCCAGCGATCCCGGGTCTCTGCCAATGTGGCTAGACCCGAGTCCGCCTCCGCTCGCGCTCGCGGACGAGTAAGGCCGATCGAGCATTTTCGGTGGGACGGTCCGAATCAAGGCCCAGCCGCAGTCGAGAGGGAGTCACCTTGGACATCACGGAAACGATTGGACTATCTGTTGCGGCGGTTTCCGCTGCTCTTGCCATGTATGCGGTAGTTGTTTCCCTGCCGGGATACCGAAACTCGCGCGCGGAGGCTTCGATGGCGCACTTCAAGGGGCTGGTCCGCGATCTTCGCGAGCACCACAGCCTTTTGACCGAGGCGGCCTATGTGGACGCGACGGATGCGTGGAAGCCGCATGGTCTCCATCTGTTGGGGGATCCAGCATGGATCCTGCCGACGCCAGTTGATCTCGATCAGATCGAGTTGGCGCTTCAAGCGGATCCTCAGTCAGAACCACCCGAAGTAGAACGGGAACGACGGCGCCTCCTGCGCTCGGCGGGCCTGCGGGCTAGTCCATTTCGCTACTCTCAAGCACTACAGCAGAGCGGACTGAGCCCGAATATATATGATGGCAAGCTGTACAGGATTCTGGGGGCTAATGCCGTCGCTACTGGGCTTGTTCTCAATCTCGGCCTCGACAGCTACTTTCGATATCTTGACAGCTCGGAGGTGTTGGCCTTAGAAGCGCAGCAGTGCAGCGCATCCGGAAGAAGTCCGAATCGGGGGGCGTATAGAAGGGCCTTGATTGGGCCATCAAGTTTCGACCGACGCGTCGCCGCTCTCGGTATCGTAACCTTGACTATCCGGTGCTCGCCTTCAGGGGCGACGTTCTTCGCGCATCGCCGCGATGGCGACGTAACGCACAACCATAATCTCCTAGGCGTTGCCCCTGCTGGCGAGTTCGCTCCGTCCGACTTATCCCTTGAGGCGGAAGACGAGGACTTGGACATCTGGCGAACGATCATGCGAGAGTACGCCGAAGAGTTTCTCGGACACCCCGACGCCCATAGGGCGGGGGGTGCTGGCATCAACTATGAATCCAGCGAACCTTATGCATCATTGCTTTCAGCCCGTCGGGAGGGCACCCTTCTTGTCCGGGCATTTGGGCTCGCGACGGATCCTCTGACGTGGAAGCCGTGCCTCCTCACGGTGTGTGTCTTCGACGCCCTGCAGTTCGACGCGATTTTCAGTGGTTTGGTCGAGCGCAACGAGGAGGGCGACGTGATCAGCCGGAGGGGCAAACTCGGGATTCCGTTCGACGGGCCGTCGATTAACCGCTATATCCACGACTCAAGAACTACTCCGGATCTGAAGGACTGCTTGAGGCTCGCATGGAAACATCGTGAGTTGCTTGGGCTCGACCGGTAAGTCCGCAGGAAACCATGTCTGACTGAACAATTCCCCCGACCTGACCTTCCTGCTTGGCAGCGGTGCAGCATCCGCTCGCGACCGCATGCAGGAACTGCATTGTGCCGGTTGAAGATGGCCGTTGGACGCGGGCGCACTTGACGAGGCGTGTCGCGGTGGGCCAACTCCGCGTTAGTCTCGAACAGTTGTGCGAGCGTCAGTCCCAACAGGTGCTCCGAATCTGATGCCCTGACCACTCGAAGGCGATGGGCTTGACCCGGATTTGCCTCGGTCCGAAGCGGTAGGCGACCCACGATCCGGCCGCAGAAACGCCGTCGGAGAGTGTCACCGACTGACCGACGATCTCCGCCGCTTCCGGGCAGAGTGAGGTAAATGTCAGGCATCTCGCTGTGCTGTGCCGCACGACGTGCTGCTCTCGCGTGCCAGTGCCATGCGCGTCGACACGCAGCAGAGTATGCATCGGGACCAGGCGGGCCGGGCGCCGCCAGACTTGTTCGGCGCTGCGTCTCCCGCGTGACGCTGTGACTGCAGTATCAGATCGCTTGTGTGCGCGTACCGAATATCGGGCAGCTGGACCCGCGGACTGGGCCCAGATGACCGACTCAGGTTGGCAAGGTGTGCAGGCGGCTGGCCGAGTATGGGCCACGGCGGGGCAGGTGGCGGTTGCCATGTCGACTCCAATTACAGAGCCATACCCGACTCATGGCCGAGGTCGTCAGGATCGTGCCTTCGGGACTCGGAAGGTAAGCACCACTAGGCCGACCGGAACCGTGTACGGGATCCATCCGCAGCGAAGGAGCAGTGCCTATGGATGACATCGAGTTCAGATTCGAGCTCGTGAAGTTGGATATGTCCGAACTACAGCAGTCGATCCGCAACTACGACTCGCTTCTCGTTCAAGTCAAGGGGTGGGCGGTGACGGTCGGCCTCGCCAGCACCGGCTTCTCGGTCACTTCGCACAAACCCGCAGTGGCGGTTCTGGGCGTCTTCGCCACCCTGACGTTCTGGGCGATCGACTCGGCAAGGCGTGCAACGCAAGACCGGATGATCGCCCGGGCCGGTAATATCGAGAGGCTGTTCGAGAATGGAGCGGTCGATGACGCCATGTCTGATCCTCGAAGCCGGCCGCGTACTGTGAGGTCGCTCGTCGGCGTCGATCGGGTGGAGTGGATCGGCGGCGTTCTGCAGTCAGGGCGACGTGTTGGAACGTGGGCGTTGTACTTGGCCCTTGGCGTGATCCAGGTCGTCGTTGCAGCGATCGTTACCTGACCCGACCCGAAGGCAACCGCAGGCTCAGGAGAAAGTGAGATCGAGCGCGAGGCGGTCGTAGGGGAGGAGGCGTTGCTGGGAGACCATCTCATCCCAGTCCCGGATCTGCTCCGTGGACCCCGCAGTAGCGACGGCTGCGGCCAACTCGTCGAACATCAGATGGTAAACCGCGTCTACCTCGCCAGTTCCACGCGCGATCGAGATGATCCGGCTGGGAAGGGGTTCCGCAGTCACGAGAGCGAGGTGTGGCAGTCGTCCGCGCCGACTGCGTACGAGCGTATTGAACTCGTGGCGGACGTTCTGGACCCTATCCGACCGTATTGTCCACTTGCAGGAGATCGCCGCGTGAAGGTACGGCGCCGACTCGGCCTCAGGACCTGGAAGGCCGACGTAGACGTCGGTGCGGACCTGGTAATCGTGTCCCACAGTGGCACGCAGGTTGGGTTGCGCCTCGAAAAGTCTCTGGAGGTCGGCGAGGTGTTGAAACTGCCTGTAGTCAGACGCCAGCCCGCCACGCCTGACCTCCCACTTGCGAGACGGATCGGCGAAGGACAGCCGCAAGCCGAGGTCACCTTCGATGGCACGCTCAAGAGACGCCCCAGCCTTCTGGCCGCCGTCACCGAGCGCCAGCTTCGTGTGCTGGGTGATTCCTAGCGACTGGTAGATGTGGCCGGCAAGCTCGAGACTGGACTTGCTGCCGAGGTCAGCAATATTGGGCGCGACGGCGTCGCCGAATAGATCCTTGCAGCGCGGTGCACTCTTCTGGGATGCTGGCTTCCAGCCGAGTTCATCTTGAAGCCAATCTGGGGCAGACACGCTAGCAGGGTAGCGGCAGCAACCCGAATCCCATGGGGCGGGGAGGTGTCTCGCAACGACTTGTGCTTGCTATTCCGGGCGTCCTCTCTGAGAGACGTGCGAAGGTGCTGACCGACGTCGGCATCACGCTCTGGGACGGCCCGCAACTCGCGGAGGCCGAGACCACCGCTGGCATTGAGATCCCACGACACAGGCATCCGTCCCACTTGGGCCGACGGTACTCGGGAGGGCACGACGATGCGTCCCCGTTGGATCGAAGTGTAGGTTCACGAGCCTTCGTGAGTAGGACGGGAGGCGGGTACATATTGGAAGACCTACGGCTCGCCAAGCGTTACATTGACGGCGTCGGCTTCCTCACGGTGGAACTGGATGACGCCGCGGTTGGCGACTTCAACACCGAAGATGTCGCCCTCGGCCTCAATGCTTTTCACGACTATGTAGAACGCACAGGGTGTCGGGGAATCCCAGGCGTCGGTCCCCGCCTTGATAAGCCCGCCACCAAGCTCACCGATCCCAACGACGTCGCCGCTTTCATCGGTGACGCGGATCTGAGCGCCCGCAATGATGTCATGATATCCAGCGCTGCCAGCAGTGCAGGTATCAGCGGGCAGTTCGCATGACTCGTCGACGTTGCAGTAGTTCTGCACCTCGTAGGCCTCGTCACTCAGGACGATGTCCTCGTCGAACAGGACCAAGACCCCGAGTACATCGAAACTGGCTCCGGTTCCTTCTTGCGAGGATGGGGCTGCCGGAGCGCTACGGCCGTTGCCCCAGCCTGTGACCGCGGCCACCGTGATCGCCGATCCGGTCAGAACGAGCACTGCCAGCGAGATGCCGACGACAAGTCTGCCCCTGCGAGGACCCGTTTGGGTGCGATGTTCCACATCCTCGGCAGTGGGTGAAGCAGGGGAAATCTGGACCCCGCAGGAGTTACAGAAGGCGGA
Organism: Nocardioides sp. NPDC127503; assembly: GCF_040302165.1. Taxonomy (NCBI): domain Bacteria; kingdom Bacillati; phylum Actinomycetota; class Actinomycetes; order Propionibacteriales; family Nocardioidaceae; genus Nocardioides; species Nocardioides sp. NPDC127503. Next base: position 498,116 of record NZ_JBEORH010000001.1, read on the forward strand.
CCCACTTGGATTCTGGTGGCCATTCAGGCATCGATGCATCGTGCGGACACCTCGGTCGCCTCGGCTCGCTGTGCCCTGAACAGGTGAATACGCCTGGAGTTCGTCGCCATCCACGCCAGTCTCCAGACCAGTCCGGACTGCTGTCGGTGCCGTCGCCGAGGGTACCCAACTTGGGGTACATGATCGGAGGTAGCCGAACGGGCCAGCGGCGGACACCGCCCCTGTGGCTCATCGCCGCCGGCGCCCCGCTGCCACATATCCAGGCACGGCCGAGACACGTGTCGATGCTGCCCACCCGCGACGAGTTGATCTCTGACGTCGTAGACCTGACCTCTCGTGAAGTGCGAGAAATCTCAGGTCTCCCTGGGGTTCTCTCTGTGCGCGAGGGGGCTTGAACCCGCGGTGATCCGGCAGATCAAGCAGCAGTTTCGTCTGGCGACTCGGTGGCGCTCCTACTTTCGTCGCGCTCAGCCTTCGCCTTCTTGGCTGACCTTGACATGCGCCTGGCGAGCTCCTCGTCGCGCTCGTCGGTCGCGTGCTGATAAATCATCGCAGCCTGCGGCGTGGTATGGCCGATGCGGCGCATGAGCTCCGCGAGGGTGGCGCCGTGCTGGGCAGCGAGGGTTGCGCCGGTGTGGCGGAGGTCGTGGACGCGGAGAGTGGGGCACCCGACCGCCTTGCGGGCGGGTCGGAAGTATGAACGGTGGAAGGTCGCGTGCAGGAGATGGCCGCCGATGCACCGTGGGTAGTCGCAGTCACACTTGCCCGGCGCTGGCCTCGCGGCGGTGAAGATGAGGCCGTCCGGACCGGGCTGGGCGAATGTAGCGAGCTGGTTCTGGAGCAGCGGCTTGAGGAAGTCGGGAAGGCGCACCGTACGCTTCCCTGCCTCGGATTTGGGCTCGTCGACGATGTTGACGCCGTTGACTCGTCCGTAGGCGCGCTCGACGCGGAGGAGTGGGTAGTCGCTGGTGAGGTCGATGTCGCGGCGGCGGAGTTCTACGAGCTCGCCGAAGCGAAGGCCGGACCAAGCGGCCATGTGGATCAGAGCAGTGAGGCGCTCGGGCATCTCGGCCGCGAGCGCGTCGATCTCTTCGAGAGTTGCGATCTGCATCTTCTTGGCCTTTCGTTTCGGAATGTCGTCTGGGTGGATCTGGCAGGGGTTGGCCACGATGAGTGGTTGGCGGCGGTCGCGTACGACGGCGTCCATGACCTGTTTGAGTAGGCCATAGGCATCGCGGTTGCGTTTGTGCCTGTCCGGGTGCTTCTTTCGGAGCCGTGCCCACCAGACATCGACCTCATCCACCGTGATCTTGGCGAGAGTGCTCCGCCCGAAGAAGGGGAAGATCTCCTTCTCAAGGAGCCTCAGGTTCTCAGCGACCGTCCTTGGCTTGAGAGGCTTCGTAACGGCTCGGTTGGCGAGCCAGGTGCGGGCGTATTCGCCGAAGCCCATCTCGGCAGCTGCTGCGCCGACGGCGGCGAACTCTTCGGCACGTTCAGCCGCCCGCTTCACGCGGAAGCAGGAGTAGCGCACTCCTGCGATGCGTGCGGCTTCGATGTCGCCCTGGATGGCGTCGAGCTTTTTCAGCGCCCGGCCGGGCACGCCGGCGGGGTAAGCCTCCGTCTTCACGAGCCGCGCTGGGTGGTCGAAGGTCAGTTCGCCCGGGTGCTTCTTTGCGCAGGTCGGGCAGGCGTAGGTGATCTGCCAGCGGCCAGTTGGCCGCCCGGGTTCGTCGCCTCGTCGCGGGAGGCGTCGGATGCTGCCGAACCTTCGTTCAGCCATGACCGACTCGCGGCGGAAGAGTAGCGTTAACTACGCCCGGTAGGCTTCGGGGCATGGTGGGACGACTCCTTCTCAGTCGTGTCGCCTATGCCCCGGGGTGGTGGGGTGGTGTTGTAGCACCTTCCGGGGCCGTCTTCTGAGTACCCATTGAGCCTAACTTCGATTGCGCCGAGATTGCGCCCAGATGTGTCTGCCTCTGACGTGATCTGTCGGTCTCTGTCAAAACCTGATTCCGAGAGAACAGCCAGGTCAGGGTGCATTTTGGCTGGTAATCCGCAAAGTCGCTCGATGCCCATTACCCAGGTTCAAATCCTGTCAGCCCGACAGATCGCCCCTGACCTGCTCATGCAGGTCAGGGGCTTTTTTGCGTCTGTCCCCGAGGTTCACCACGTTGGTTGGCGTGGGCGACGTCTGTTGGCACCTGCGTCACCATCACGACGTCGTCGGCTCACCCGCGACCGTGTCCCGGACCGTGTCCCGGACCCTGACCCGTCAGGGCCTTGTCTGTCCGACCGCACCACGCTACTGACCGGTTCGGGTCCGCTGTTATCCGCTACGGGTGATCCGCTGGGCCGCCTTCGCTGTTGAACTGGAGCAGTCGCGCTCCGATGTGTGTCGGGGGCGGAGAAGGGAGATTGACATGTGTCGTTGGCTCGCATACTCAGGTTCGCCGGTGCTCCTGGAGGACCTTCTGTTCAAGCCGGAGAACTCGCTCGTGGTGCAGAGCAAGCACTCACGGCTGGGCGTGGAGACGGTCAACGGTGACGGCTTCGGTGTCGGCTGGTACGGCGCGCAGGACACCCCAGGGACCTACCACAGCATCGAGCCCGCCTGGAACGACCGCAACCTCCGAGAGCTCTCGGCCCACGCTGCCGCCGGGCGGGTCTTCGCGCACATCCGAGCGACGACCGGCACGGCGGTCCAGCAGACCAACTGCCATCCCTTCCGCCACGGCCGCTGGCTGTGGATGCACAACGGGGCCATCGCCGACTTCCCGTTGCTGAAGCGCGACCTGACCCTGGCCGTCGAGCCCGGGCTGTTCCCCGACATCGAGGGATCGACGGACTCGGAGCTGTTCTTCTTCCTCGCCCTGACCTTCGGACTCCAAGAGAACCCGCCGGAAGCGGTGGCTCAGGCAGTTGGCATCATCGAGGAGACGGGGCGACGCCACGGAGTCGAATACCCGATCCAGATGTCGGTGGCGACCACCGACGGGGAAACCACGTGGGCATTCCGATACTCCAGCGAGGGTAGGTCGCGATCGCTGTTCCACAACACCGACGTCGCCACACTCCGTCTCCAATACCCCGACAACCCAGTACTGCATCAGCTTTCCGATGACGCACGCCTCGTAGTGTCCGAACCGTTGGGGGACTTGCGGGGGGGCGTGGCGGGAGGTGCCGGAGTCCTCCTGCCTCATCGTCAAAGGTGGCCACGAGGAACTGCAGGAGTTCTCACCTTCGCCTGCCCGTGCACCGGACTGACGCAGTAGCGGAAGGAGGTCCTTTGACTTGCGCGAACGCCGGTCAGAGGCGGTTCTGTTCCTTGAACCCGATACCGACTCTGGGAGGCGTCGAAGCGGCGAACGCACGCGTCAGCGACCGGCCACATCGAGACCGCTGAATCACCCGACCTGGGTGATGAGAGACAGGTCAGACGGCTCTACGCTTCCAGCGATCCACGACTGGAGGAGGCGGAACCTTCGATGGGAATCTTGCGCGCACGAAGAGGCGACGAAACCCTCGTACTCGAGGACGTCTCCGGCGCGGTCGTCGCCCCCGAGTCGTCGACCGGCTGATCGCCGTGACGATCCGCGTGTCCGAGCCGGCGACGTCATGACCGAGGTCCGGCAGAACGGCAAGAGGCTCCTGGGCCGGGTCGCCGGCGCGGTGACGGAAAGGGTCGTCGTCACCGTCGACCCCGACATCGTCCTGGAACACGTCGATCTCAACGCGCTGCTCAGCCGGGTGGACCTCGACGCGGTCCTGGCGCGGGTCGACATGAACCGGCTCCTCGAGACGGTCGACATCGATGCGTTGCTCGCGCGGGTCGACCTCAACACGCTTCTCGCCGACGTAGACCTGGACGCCCTGCTGAGGAATGTCGACCTCGAGGCGCTCGTACGCCGTTCCGGCATCCCCGACATCGTCGCGGAGAGCACGTACTCGATGGCTGGATCCGCCCTCGACGTCGCCCGGCGCCAGTTGGTGGGGCTCGACGTCATCGTCGACCGGATCGTGGACCGGCTGATGCGACGGAGCGAGGACGAGCGACGTGAAGGGCCGCCCAGCCTGGTTGCGGCCCGACGAGGGGTGCCCGACCCAGGAACGACAGCACGATGACCCGCCGGGTGCGCCGCTCGGTGTCCGGACACTATGCGGGAGCGATCAGCAGGGCAGCTGCCGCTGCCATCGACGGCCTTCTCATCGCCGGCCTCTACACGCTGGGCGTTGCCGGGTTCGGCTACCTGCTCGATATGTTCACGTCTATCTCGCTCACCGGCGACCGCTCGACCCTGCTCGGGATCGCTGCATTCGCGACCTGGGCCTTCGCGTACGTCTTCATCACCCTCGCGATCACCGGCCGGACGATCGGGAAGGGACTGGCCGGACTGCGCGTCGTACGCGCCGACGGCACTGCACCAGGCGTGCGCACCATGTTCGTCAGGACGCTGGTGTTTCCCCTCAGCGTGGTCTTCTTCGGGATCGGCCTGCTCCTGATCGTGGTGCAGCGTGAACATCGTTCTTTCCACGACTTGATCGCCAAGACCTGTGTTGTCTATGACTGGGGCGACCGGAGCGCTGAGATGCCGGGACCACTCTCGGACTTCCTCAACCGCGCCCAATCGGACTCCCCGCAGCGCTGACGACGCCCGCAGGCTCAGGAGCCGTTCTCGTCGCTGAGGCGGACCTCGGACCAGTCGAGCCCGTCGAGATTCACGACGATCGCCTCCTGGGTGGTGCGGGCGATCACGACGACGGCCTCGGTGTCGGGGTCCGGGTTCTCCTCCCGGTGGGGGACCCACGGGGGCACGAAGACGTAGTCGCCGGGACCGGTCTCCACGCGGGTCTCGACGGGCTCGTCTCCCTCGGTGTCGAGGAAGACGAAGACCGGGTTGCCGGAGACGACGTAGATCGCGGTCTCGGAGGCGCCGTGGTGATGGTTGGCAGAGGCGGTCGAGGCGGGGACATGGGTCTGGCCCATCCACAGGTTCTTCGCGCCGACGGTCTTGCCGCTGACCGCCTCGAGCCTCCGCATCCCGGAGGTCTGACCGGTCTGGTCGACCAGACCGGAGGGAGCCACGTGGTGGAGATGCCGGTGGAAGGCGTCGATCTCTGCGGGGACGAGGACGCCGCTCGGAGTGCGGATGTAGTCCCCGTCGGAGGACCCGGCAGGTACGTGACTGGCGGACATCGGGCTCCTTTGGCCAGGGTGAGGACGGGGTCATTGCCCGGCAGGGCGGGCCGTGGGCCTCACGGTCGTGATCGTAGCTCCAGGCTGAAGAGGCGCTTCGTCGCTCGGGTCTGGGCGACGTACAGATCGCGCGGGCCGGCGTCGCCAGCGGCTCGGATGCCTGCGGGGTCGACGATGATCACGGTGTCGAACTCCAGGCCGCGGGCCTCGGGTGCGGCGACGATCGTGGCGCCGGCCCGGCGGACTTCGGCCTCCAGAGCCAGCGAGCGCTCGGTGGTGGCGATGACTCCGATCAGCTCACCCGGGTGCTCGTGGGCGACGTCCGCGATGAGCGTGCTCAGGGTGGACGGGAGGCCCTCGGTGGTCACGTCGAGGACGCGTGGCTCTTCGCCGTGCCGGATGGATCTGGAGAGCTGCTGATCCGGGGCGATCTCGGCCAGCAGCGGTTCGGTCGCGAGCAGGATCTCGGTCGTCGTGCGGTAGTTCACCGTGAGTCTGTGGTGAGCGAACCGGTCGTCGACGAACGGCTTCAGGGCCTCGTCCCACGCCCGGAGGGTGGTCGAGGGGCCTGCCTGGGCGAGGTCTCCGACGACGGTCATCGACCGATTCGGGCAGCGGCGCATCAACGCACGCCACTGCATCTCCGAGAGCTGCTGGGCCTCGTCCACCACGATGTGGCCGTAGCTGGTCTCCGGGGCTCCGTCGACGAGTGCGCGGGCTTCGTCCAAGAGGGCGAGGTCTGCGTCGGTCCACCCATCGGCGCGGCCGACGCCGAGGTCGTTCAGGAGTTCGCGGACGAGATCGTCGGCGACGAGCCGGGGCCAGACTCGGGTGATCGCTCGGTCGATGGACGGGTCGCCAAGGAGTTCGTCGCGGATGCTGTCCCAGTCGATGTCCAGATCGTCCGTGGAGGAATCGTTCCCCGTGAAGCGGTCGAGATCGATGCCCAGGTGCGCCTCCAGCTCCTCCTCGAAGTCGGAGATCTCCTTCGCGGTGCTGCGCTCCAGCTCGTTGACCAGATTGTCGACGACGTACTCGGTGAAGAACTCGCGAGCGCGGTTGTGCCCGATGTCCTCCTGCAGCGCCTGGCGCCGAGCGGTGTCGACCACGGCCGGCTCGAGCGTCACCGTGTCATGGGTGGTCTTCAGCTCCAGAGGTACGCCGTGGGGCTGGTGCCGCCGCACCAACCGAGCGAGGGCGTCGGCGAGCGCCGCGCGCCCCTTGGCCCGCGCGATGTGATCCGGCTCGGTCCGCGTCGCCTCCACGCCCACCAGATCGGGCATGGTCGCCAGCCGCACGTCGTTCTCGCCGAGCGAAGGCAGCACCTCGGAGATGTAGGTGAGGAACCGCCGGTTCGGTCCGAAGACGAGCACACCTTGGTCGGCGATCGACGGGAAGGCGTACAGCACATAGGCCGCGCGGTGCAGGGCGACGATCGTCTTCCCAGTGCCGGGACCGCCGTCGACCACCATGACCCCGCGATGGGGAGACCGTACGATCTCGTCCTGCTCGGCCTGAAGGGTCGCCGCGGCCTCGTGCATCCGCCCGGTCCGCGCCGTGCTCAGCGCGGCAACGAGTGGACTGTCCCCGACGAGGTCCACGGCTGTCGGCGACGTACCGTCGAGAATCTCGTCGTTGACGTCGACGACCTCACGGCCGTCGAGGCGTAGGTGCCGTCGCCTGCGTACGCCCATCGGCGCGGCCATCGTGGCCGCGTAGAACGGTCGCGCGGCCTCGGCCCGCCAGTCGATCAGCAGCGGGCTCCCGTCCTCCGTGCGCAACCCGATCCGCCCGATGTGCAGAGCCTCGCCTTGGTCGGAGCGGTCGATACGCCCGAAGCACAGCGAGTGCTCCGCCGCCTGCAGCTGTCGAATGCTCTCGGTGAGCCGCTCGACCTCCAGGTCCCGGGCATACCGCTCGCTCGCCCCATCGACAGGCGCCGCGATCGCCCGCTCCTGCGCTGCCTGTCTCGCGCTCACCTCGGCGTGAAGAAGCACGTACATCGCGTCGACCGACCGCTGCTCCTCTTCGACCTGACCGACCCTGCTGACCTGCTCGCCCACGTACCCCGCCTCTCGTTTCCGGCGTCAACTATGAGCGGCAGCCTGGGTAAAGACAACGTTGATCTTTTTCAGGATCCGTGACCTCGGGCCGGCCCTCGTCGGGGCGAGTCAGTACCCGGTTCCTCGCTTGACCTGCTCTCGCTCGGACGGATGGGCGCCGCCCTTCTCATCGAGGGTCGCGCAGGCGTCGGCCAGGTCGCGGGTGAGCCGCTCGACCTGCTCGCGACTCATCGTCTCCTTGACCAGCGCGCGCATGATCTTCACGTTCTCCGCGTTGGGCGGCAGCGTGTACGCCGGGACCATCCAGCCGCGCTCAGCCGAGAGCTGCCAGGCGATGTCGGACTCGTCGTAAGTCGTGCGGTCGCCGCTGAGCCGGAACGCGACGAGCGGGAGCTGCTCGAGGCCGTCGCCGATCACCTCGAAGCGGCCGCTGTCGCGGAGGTTCTTCGCCAGGGCCCTGGCGTTCTGCTGCATCTGCTTCATCACGTACGTGTAGCCGTCGCGACCCAGTCGGACGAAGTTGTAGTACTGGGCCAGCACCATCGACGCACCCGTCGAGAAGTTCAGGGTGAACGTCGCGTCGGTCTTGCCGAGGTAGTTCTCGTAGAACACCAGGTCCTCGGCGAGGTCGGTCTTCTCGCGGAACACCAGCCAGCCGATCCCGGGGTAGACCAGCCCGTACTTGTGTCCGGAGACGTTGATCGAGCGGACCTGCTCGAGGCGGAAGTCCCAGGGCGAGTCGGGGTAGAGGAACGGCCACACGAAGCCTCCGCTGGCCGCGTCGACGTGCAGCGGGATGTCGAGGTCCCTCTCCTTCTTGACGTCGAGCAGCAGCTGGTTGATCCCGACGACGTCGTCCATGTGCCCGGTGAACGTCGTGCCCAGGACGGCGACCACGCCGATGGTGTTCTCGTCGAGGTGCGGCGCCACGTCATCGGGGCCGATGGTGAACTTCTTCTCCTCGAGCGGGACGATCCGCGGCTCGACGTCGAAGTACCGGCAGAACTTCTCCCACACGACGTGGACGTCGCCGCCGAACACGAGGTTGGGCCGGTCCACCGAGGCGTTCGCGGCCTTCCGACGCTGCTTCCACTTCCACTTCAGGGACAGGGCGCCGAGCATGATCGCCTCGGACGAGCCCTGAGTTCGACAGCCCGTCGTCTCGCCGGGGGCGTGGTAGAGGTCGGCGAGCATCCGTACGCAGCGCTGCTCGATCTCCGCGGAGATCGGGTACTCCGCGTGGTCGATGAAGTTGCGGTGCAGGTTCTCCGCGATGATCCGCTGCGCCTCAGGCTCCATCCACGTCGTCACGAACGTCGCAAGGTTGCGCTGCGGGTCACCTTCCATCGCCAGGTCCTCGCCGAGCAGGCGCATCGCGTCGACCGGGCGCATCCCGGTCTCGGGGAAGGTGGTCGATGGGGCCGCTTCGGTCAGGAACCGGTTGCCGTAGAGCCCTTCGGCTTCTGCGTCGCTGAGTCGTGTCATGGCTGAACCGCCGTTCTTGTCGTAGTGGGTGTGTCGAGTGCCTGGATGACGCCGCCGACCGCGAAACACACCGCACCGGCGAACGTCCCCCAGTTGACGAGCCCGGTGTTGATCTCGTCCGAGGTCGCCGGGCGGGTGAAGGCGGCGATGCCGGCGAGGAAGAAGAGGACCGACCCGAGCTGGTTGACCGCGACCACCCACCAGCCGACCAGATGGGCCATCACCCGGACGCGTCCCGCGCCCACGTCGAGCATCGCCAGACGACCGGCGACCAGGAAGCAGACACAGCCGGTCATGTCGGGGAACCAGATCCAGCCGTCGGACTGACGCGGCGTCAGGCCTTCGGCGAAGGCGGCCACCAGGCTGACCGCGAAGAAGAGCGTCCCCGCGAACAGCACGAAAGCGCTGAGCCAGCTGCGCGAGTGCGGCCGGAAGCGCCACCAGGACGTGGCCTCGTCGGTGTCGGTGTTGTTGGCCAGCAGGATCGAGACGTAGCCACCGAGCGAGAAGAAGCAGCCCCCGACCAGGTAGGTGACGTTGACGGTGGGCAGGCCGACCACACCGAGCTGGGCGAAAGCCGCCCCGAGTGCGAACAACGAGCCACCGAGAACGAAGGCGACGGCGGCGACAAGGTTGAGCTGGGTCGACGCACGCGTCAGTGCCTGGTCCATCGCGGCGGCCACTCCCTCCCTCTCCCTGAGCACCGTCAGCCTCGGTGAGCCAGGGCGTGGCGCCCTCGTACGCTTCGGGTGAGTTCCATCCGCACGGGTGGTCAGACCACGCCGTGCTCGAAGGCGAAGGCCGTGGCGGCGGTGCGAGAACGTACGTCGAGCTTGGTGAAGATGTTGGAGAGGTGACGGGCGACGGTCTTCTCGCTGAGGACCAGGTCGGCGGCGATCTGGGCGTTGCTGCGGCCGGAGGCGACCAGACGGAGCACCTCGGCCTCGCGGGCGGTGAGGCCGGCGGGCAGGGATGCGGGGGCGAGCAGGCGCTCGGCGTCGTCGGCGGCGGGGCGGGCGCCGATCTGGCGGAAGACCGTACGCGCCGCCTCGAGCTCGCGCCGGGACGACTCGGTGTCGCCGACTCCGGCCAGTGCGCGCCCGGTCAGCAGCCGCGCCTGGCTCCGCTCGTACGTCGCCTCGGCCCGCGCCCACAGCTGCTGAGCCTTGCGTAGGTAGGGGAGAGCGCCGGCGGGGTCTCGCGTGGCCAGCTCGACCGCGCCGTGCGCGTGTGCGGCCGCGGCCTCTAGCCAGACGCAGCCGAAGTGTCCGGCCAGCCCGTCCAGCTCGGCCGCGACCTGTCGGGCCTGGTCACCCTGGCCGGCATCGAGCAGCACCTCGACCGCGGCGGGCAGGAGCCGGCATCGCTGCACGGCACCATCCGTCTCCACCAACAGCCGCTGCACGGCGGCGAGCGCCGCCGCGCCCTGGCCGCGGGCCGACCAGAGCAGCGCGAGGCCGGGTTGCGGGTCGAATCCTCTGTCGGCCGCACGCTCGTAGGCGGCGTCGGCCTCGGCATAGTCACCGCGCAGCCGAAGCACCTCGCCGGCCTCGTACGCCGCCAGCCCGGCCGCATCCGGCGCGTTCACCTCCTGGTAGCGGCGGGTCGCGTGCTCGAACTCCTCCAAGGCCTGCTGCCACTCGCCGTGCAGTCGCAGCAGCTGGCCGCGGTGGACCGCGCACTGGCCGGTGAACGTCAACAGCCCGGGCTGGGCGGCACACCAGCGTTCGAGAGCTGCGGTCCACTCCGCCACCCGGCCGAAGTCGCTGATCTCCTGGCAACCCTCGATCGCGGTGCAGTAGACGTGTCCGGCCACGACCGGGGAGGCCTCGCCCGCGATCACCCGGATCATCGACTCGTCGAGCAGGGCGAGGCCCTCGGCGATGCGGCCGGAGTAGAGCGCCATTCGGCCCTGGGAGCAGAGTCCCAGCGCGGTGAGGTCGGGTTGGCCGTAGCGCCGGCCGCGATCCGTGACCTTGTCGGCGAAGCCGCCGGCCGTCGCGAAGTCGCCGGCGCTCAGCGCCCGGAACATCCGCAGGAAGTCGACCCACCCGAGCTCGACACCGTCGTCGACGTCGGCGACAAGGCTCTCCGCCCGCGAGGTCCAGCCGCGGGCCAGGGCACTCTCCCCGTGGACGTGGGCGGTCATCGTGATCCGGAACGCGCAGCGGACCGAGCGGGCGAGGTCGCCAGCATCCTGACTCTTGCGGAAGGCCCGGTGCAGGGCGGTGACCGTGACGTCGTGGTGTCCGGTCAGCTCGGCGGCGACGGCGAAGTCCTCGAGCTCCTCGGCCGAGAGCATCTCCGGGTCGGCGCCCGACCAGGCTGCGTACGCCGCGCCCCAGTCGCCGCGGACGAAGTCGGCGCGGGCGCTCTCCAGCAGGACGTCGGCCACGGCAGGCACCTCCACTGGAGAGCGTACTCGGATCACGCCGCCAGCGAGTGGCGTGCGGCCTGCCGCATCCGGGCCGTGACCCGGTCGGCGACCAGCGCCGCGTCGCGTCCGGCGCCTGCCAGGAGCATCGAGCTGAAGGCGTACTGGAAGCTGAGGCCGCAGAAGAACAGACCGTCGGCCTCCGCCACCACGCCGCGCATCTCCCGCGGCCAGCCGTCCTCGTCGAGCACCGGGAGGTGGATCCAGTCGAAGGCCTGCCGGAAGCCGGTGGCCCACACGACGTTGGTGACCTCGCGCGGGGCGCTGTCGATCACGGGCAGCCCGTCGCGGACCTCCTCTACCCTCGAGGTGGCCCGCTCGACGCCGCGGTCGGCCAGGTCCGAGCCCTTGACCCGCAGCATCGGCCCGCCGTGACGCCGGACCTCGGGCATCTCCTTGCGGCCGATCGGCGTACGCCGGGTGATGACATGCCGCCACATGAACAGCAGCACGGGGAAGATCACGTGCATCACCGGCGAGTCCAGGCGCGGCGGGATCTCGCCGCAGTCTCGGCCGGCCAGGATCGTCGGCCGCGACTCGGCGACCTCGAAGGCGATGTCGCAGCCGGAGTGGCTGGCGCCGACGACGAGCACCGGACCATCGCGCAGCTGCCCGGGGCGGCGGTACTCGCTGGAGTGGAGTTGCAGGATCGACGGGTCGAGCTGCGCGGAGATGGCCGGGACGTTCGGCGTACGGCCGAAGGAGCCGGTCGCGACCACGACGTTGTCGCAGGTCCAGGTGCCGCGGTCGGTCATCACCCGGAAGCTGTCACCGTCCCGCTCGAGCGCACTGACTCGGGTCTCGAGCTGAACAGGCAGCTCGAAGGTGCGGGCGTACGTCTCCAGGTAGTCGGCGACGTCGTCCTTCCCGGGGAACGACCACCGCTTCGCCGGGAACGCCATGCCCGGCAGGGAGTCGTACTTGGCAGGGGAGTAGAGCCGGAGCGAGTCCCACTGGCGCCGCCAGTTGTCGCCGACCCGAGCGTTCGCGTCGATGATCACGAACGGGCGACCGCGGCGCCGCAGGTGGTAACCGGTCGCCAGGCCCGCCTGCCCGGCGCCGATGATGATCGTCTCGATGTGTGTGGTGTCCATACCGACGACGCTAGGTCCGCACCTCGCCGCTCCGCGTCGGTCGTACGGCGCATTCGCCTGCGGTGGGTAGTGGGTCGATCTACCCATGGGGCGACTGCCTCGATTTTCGGCACACGGAGCGCTGAGTTGGGGCGATACTCGGAGGATGACGAAGCAGCCCCCGGAAGACTTCAGCACGCTCCCGCCGTCGGTGCCGCTGGAGGAGACGATCGCCTATCAGGTCGAGGATGTGATCCCGCGCGGCCCCGAAGGTGGCGGAGAGGCGGTCGATGGCGGTGGGGACGGCGACTGAGCAGCCTCTGGAACAGCGGCTACGGGAAGCGATGATCGCCTGCCGCGAGAGCGTGTTCCCGGCGCACGCGAGCCCGGCGGAGGTGTTCGACGGGCTCGCGGAGGCGTGCCGGGAGCTGGGGATCGAGGAGTGGGACGTGTACGCCGAGCGGGGACCGGTGGCGCGGCTGGAGGCCGAGGTCGGCGAGCTGCTCGCGAAGCCGGCGGCGTACTTCCCCTCGGGGGTGATGGCGCAGCAGGTGGCGCTGCGGATCCACGCCGACAACGCGGGCAACCGGCGGGTCGCGATGCCCGACCTCTCGCACCTGCTCGTCCACGAGGACGACGGGCCGAGGATCCTCCAGGACCTGCTGGTCGAGCACCTCACCGCAGGGCGTACGACTCCGACGAAGTCTCATCTGGACGCGATCCCGGGGCCGCTCGCTGCGTGTCTGGTCGAGCTTCCGTTGCGCGACGCGGGCTGTCTGCTGCCGACCTTCGACGAGCTCGCGGAGCTGGCTGAGGCGTGCCGTGAGCGCGGGATCGCGTTCCATATCGACGGCGCCCGGATCTGGGAGTCGCAGCAGTGGTTCGGCAAGCCGCTGGCGGACATCGCCGGCCTCGCGGACACCGTCTACACCAGCTTCTACAAGGGCCTCGGCGGGCTCGCCGGCGCGGCGCTGCTGGGCGATGAGGACTTCATCGCGCAGGCTCGGCTGTGGCGGCACCGGATGGGTGGCACCCTCTACCGGTCCACCGCCGAGGCGGTCGCCGCGCTGGTCGGCCTGCGGGACCGGCTGCCGCACATCGGCCAGTGCGTGACCTGGGGGAGGGCCCTGGCGGCCGCGCTCCCGGCGTACATCACCGTCCAGCCGCCGGTGCCGCACACCAACACCTTCCTGCTGTACGCAGCGGGCGACCCGGACCAGGTCAACACCCGACTCCTCGCCGAGATGGAGGAGCAGTCGCTCGCGTTCAGCAGACCCTGGGCGGCGGCCGAGGAGCCGGGCCGGATGATGACCGAGATGACGGTCGGCCAGGGTGCGCTCGGGCTGGATCCCTCGACCGTCGCCGGCCATCTCGCCGCGCTGCTGGACTGAGGCCGAGACCCGTTGCCTCACCCGTCTCGGGTGGTGCGTCGGGAGCTCCGCCGTTCCTACGCTCATCGCATCGCGATGGAGACGGAGCCGAGCGTGGCGACCCGTCTCCTCAGACTTCTACCCGGAGGATGCAGAGAGATGAGCTGCCACCAGGTCGACACCCCACCGACCGCGAGGACCGAGCAGGTGCTCGTTCCCGGCGGCCTGGACCTGGTGGGCAGCGACCGCTTCTACCCTGAGGAGCATCCGGTCGTCGAGGTCACTGTCGGCGACGTGTGGTGGGATCCGCACCCGGTGACGAACACCCAGTTCGCGGCCTTCGTCGCCGACACCGGGTACGTCACCGTCGCCGAGCGCGACCTCGACCCGGCCGACTTCCCCGGCGCCGACCCGGCGCTGCTGGTGCCCGGTTCGCAGGTGTTCACCCAGACGCCCGGTCCGGTCCCGCTGCACGACTGGACCCGGTGGTGGCGCTGGCAGCCCGGTGCCCAGTGGCGCCACCCCGACGGTCCCGAGACCGAGGCGGGGCGCCGTCCCGGCCGCCATGTCGCGAACTGGAAGGACATCCCGGACCACCCGGTCGTGCATGTCGGTTGGGAGGACGCCGTGGCGTACACCCGCTGGGCCGGCAAGGACCTCCCGACCGAGGCCGAGTGGGAGCACGCGGCCCGTGGCGGCCTCGTCGGCGCCGACTACGCGTGGGGCGACGAGCTCGCTCCGGGCGGGCGCCCGATGGCGAACACCTGGCAGGGCCAGTGGCCGTGGCGCAGCGAGGATCCGCGCGGTCACGACCGCACCAGCCCGGTCGCCTCCTACCCGCCGAACGGGCACGGCCTGTACGACATGGTCGGCAACGTGTGGGAGTGGACCCGCACTCCCTGGACGCCCGACCATCGGGACCTCCTCGCCCCAGGACGGACCGGCTCGGGTGCGACCCCTCGGCCGGTCGAGGTCGCTGCGCCCTCCTGCTGTGGCGGCAGTCAACGTCCCGGCACCGGCGCCGACCAGGTCAAGGAGACCGATCGGATGGTGACGAAGGGCGGGTCGCACCTGTGCTCGCCGCAGTACTGCCGCCGCTACCGCCCCGCCGCCCGCCAAGGGCACGGGGTACGGGACACGACGTCGCACGTCGGGTTCCGCTGCGTCGTACGCGCGGGCGATTGAACCCGTTTCCCCCGGAAGGGGTGAGGACGGCGACCGTGCGGATCGCGAGGTTGGCAGAATGTGGGAACTCGTCGGGCAACTGCTGCCGGAGATGGTCGGGCTGGCGGTCACCCCGGCAGCGATCGTCGCCTGCCTGCTCCTGCTCGGGTCATCGTACCCGTTCCGCAACGTCGTCGCGCTGGCGGTGCCGTTCCTCGCTGTCTACGGGGTGCTGTCGATCATCGCGCTGGTCGCGGGGCGGGCGGCTGACGCCGCCAGTGGCGACCCGTCGACGACTCGCGGCTGGATGAGCGTCGTCGCCGGCGGCATCTTCCTGACAGTTGCGGCCATGTCGTGGCTCCGGAGGCCGGCGGGCCGTCCCGCGGCGCGTGCCACGCACCGGGCGACCACTGCGGAGCCCGGCTGGGTCTCGCAACTGCGTGATCCATCCGTCCGCCTGGTGCTCGTCGCCGGCCTGCTGCTGGCAATCGTGAACCCCAACGTCGCCATTCTCGCCTCCGGGCTGGGCATCGTGGTCACGGCTGACGTGGGCCTCGGGGCGCAGGTCGTCGGTATCGCGCTGCTGTTGGCGGCGAGCATGATCGACTTCATCGTCCCCGTGCTCGTGTTCGTCGCTGCCGGCGAGCGTGGCCGCGGATGGCTCCGGTCTGCGACCAGATGGCTTCTCGCTCACAACCACGTCATCGGCATCGTCGTGCTCGTCGCCTTCGGCGTGCTGTTCGTCGGTCGCGGACTCGGCCAGGTCATCGGCTGACCGCCGACCACCGCGAACCGGCCTCGTGGCCGGTCGTTCGGTGATATTTTTGGGCGACCAGCGAAGTCCTACTGAAGGGCAGTTTCATGTCGGTTCAGTTCGAAGTGCGCATCGATGGAATGACCTGTCACCGCTGTGTAGAGACCGTCACGAGCGCTCTCGGTGGCCTGGACGGCGTGAAGGGCGTCCAGATCGACCTGAACCCGGGAGCCGTCTCGAACGCCCGCGTCACCGCCGACGGACCGCTCGAACCGAGGCTCGTCAGATCCACGCTCGCCAAGGCCGGATTCACGATCGCTCGCGAACCCTGACCGGCCGAGGAGTCGTCCGTGCCCGGCCTCGGCTCCCGTCAGCAGTTTCCGTCTCTCACCGCCGAACCTGATCTCGTCTACCTCGACGCGGCGTCCGGCACCCCCTGTCCCGAACCGGTCATCGCCCAGCTCACCGCCGAGCTGCGCGGACCCGCCGCCAACCCCGGCCGGGGCGGACACCCATGGGCCCGGGACGCGCTGCGCCGCTTCGAGGAGTCCCGTGCCACCGTCGCCGCGTTCCTCGGCGCCTCGTTCCCCGACGAGGTCGCCTTCACCCGCGGCGCCACCGGCGCCATGGCGTTCCTCGCCGACCGCTGGGGACCGGGTGCGCTCGCGAACGGTGGGGACATCCTCTACTGCCCCGGCGACCACCTCTCGACGGTGCGGCCATGGCTCCGGCTCGCCGAACGGATGCGAGACCAGGGCGTCCGGGCGGTGGCGTACCGCCGCGACCGGCTGGGACGCATCGACCCCGACGACTTCGCCCGGGCCGCGAGCGACCGCACCGCAGTCGTCGTTGCCACCGACGTCCACAACCTCCACGGCACCCGGACCGACCTCGACGCGCTGGCGATCCCGCCGGCCGCGACCGTCTGCCTCGACTGCTCCCAGAGCGCCGGCCGGC
This sequence comes from Nocardioides sp. NPDC127503, assembly GCF_040302165.1. Classification (NCBI taxonomy): domain Bacteria; kingdom Bacillati; phylum Actinomycetota; class Actinomycetes; order Propionibacteriales; family Nocardioidaceae; genus Nocardioides; species Nocardioides sp. NPDC127503. Next base: position 514,610 of record NZ_JBEORH010000001.1, read on the forward strand.
TGCCCCTGCGCCTGGCCGAGTCCCGGGCCGAGCTCGCCGTCGTCTCGGGCCACAAGATGTTCGGGCCTCCCGGCACGGGCACGGTCTACGTACGCCGCGGTGAGCATCATCGGATCGCGGTGGACCGGTCGGCCGCGCGGAGCGGGCCGGCGCGACACGTCTCGCCGCTCACCGACGCGGCCGAGGAGGGCAGCCTCGACGGGGCCGGCGCGGCTGCGCTCGCGAGCGCGACCGTGTTCCTGGACGCGATCGGCCTCGACCGGGTCGGCGCCCACCTCGCCACCCTCGCCGCCCGGTTCGCCGACGGCGCGTCCCGGATCGGAGGCGTCACCCTCCTCGGGCCTCCGGTCGAAACCGGACCGCACAGCGGCATCGCCGCCTTCGCCGTGGACGGCCAGGCGGGCGCCGACGTGGCCTTCGCCCTCGAACGCCGCGGCGTGTACGTACGCGCCGGCGACCACTGTCTGGACGGGCCGCGGGAGGACGCGGTCCGGGTGAGCTTCCACCTGTACAACGACGAGAACGACGTCGACCGACTCCTGCAGGGCCTCGCCGCCGCTGCCGAAAGGGACTGAACACGTGCACAACGTTGGCATCAGGTACGACCGCGCCGCCGCCGCCCGCATCCTGGCCGAGGTCGCGGGTGCCGACTTCCTGGCCGGCCCGGCCCCGGTGGTGGCCGAGGTGTCGGTGGACTACCGCGTCGAGGAGCTCAGCCCGGAACCCGGGGGATCCCTGACGACCGGACAGCGGCGCTACCTCGAGTCCTTCATGCGGCCGTGCCGGCCCGACCAGGTCGTCAGCGCCACGCACCGCATCACCTGGCGCGACTCCCGCGGCATCGCGAACAGCGGCCACATCGGACCAGGCCCGCTCGGCCCGATCCTGCCGATCGCCGCTAGGGAAGCAGTGATCGCCGTCGGTGACACGATCGCCGCCGCCGACCCCGTCACGGCGCGCTCGGACGCGCTCGGCGACGACGCGCTCGACGTCCTCGCCGACACCACCACCGACCAGGAGCCCGCCGAGATCTTCCGCGTCGGCGCCGAGGCCGCCGGCCGCGCGCTCGTCCAGCACGGCATGCTCGCCGGACAGGTCGGGATCGAGGATCCGGTCGAGTTCGCCGAGGCCATGTGGGATTCCGGGCTCTACGGCACGGTCGCCTCGACCTGGTTCTGGGAGCTGCAGGCCTCCACCTACCGCCGGGGCATGATCCCGGTGAGCCTGGAGGGGTCCGGCGGCCGGCTGCGCTACACCGCCGACACCGTCGCGCTGCTCGCCGAGATGAAGCGCCGCACCATCGCCGACGCCCACGAGGTGATGGACCGCGCCCGCGCGGAGGGCCTGGGCGTGCGTGCCGCCATCCAGCGCTACCACGTCGAGCTCGACCAGATCTCGCGACAGTACGCCCTGCTGCCGGCAGGGGAGCGGCCCGTCTGCCTCGGGCAGCGGGCCCATCAGGTCGACGGGCAACGCGTCCAGCCGCTCGCCGCCGTCGCCGAGGCGCTCACCGGCGCGTTCCGGTCCGCGGTCGAGTCGGTGCGCATCACCGACATCTCCGAGTCCGCCGCGAGGGACGTACGTTTCGCCGCGGGGGAGCAGGAGTTCGGGGTCCCGGACATGACCTGCCGGCACTGCCGGGTGACGATCACCGCCGTCTTCGACGCCCAGGCGGCCGAGCTGATCGACGTCGACCTGCACGGGAAGAGGGTCCGGGCCAGGTTCACCGATGCCGGGCAACGCGACCGGGTCTACGCCGACCTGCGCGACTGCGGCTACACGGTGGCCGACGGGTGAGCCAACGTTTCCCGCTCCCGGCCGCGCGGCACCCGCTCGCCGCCCGCTTCCTCTCCGACGCTGGCGCGGTGGGCCAGGCGATCGAACGGTTCGGGTCGCCGCTCCACGTGGTATTTCCCCAGGTCATGGCCGAGAACGCCAAGGCGCTCGCGGGCGTGCTGCGGCGCCACGGCGTGCCGTACGACATCTTCTACGCGCACAAGGTGAACGCCTCGGCGGCGCTCCTCGCCGAGGCGTGCGGGGCCGGGATCGGCGCGGACGTCGCCTCTGCGGCCGAGCTCGACCGGGCCCTGGCCGCCGGGTTCGCGCCGGAGCGGATCGAGGCGACAGGTCCGAAGTCGCCGGCGTTCATCGAGCGGACCGCCGAGCTGGGGGTCACCGTCAACGCCGACGACCTGTGGGAGCTCGACCGGCTTGCCGCTGCGGCGCCGGCGGGCAGCGTCGTCCCGGTTCTGCTGCGGCTCTCCGGCTTCGCCTCGCCGGCGGTGCCGCAGTCGCGGTTCGGCATCGATCTCGCCGACGCCGACGCCGCAGTCGAGACCGTACGCCGCGCTCCCGGCCTCGACCTGCGCGGTGTCGCGTTCCACCTCGACACGGCCGACCCGGCAGCGCGGGTGGACGCGCTGACCGAGTCGATGACGGTCGTGGCCGCTGCGCACCGGAAGGGCCTGCGGCCGTCGGTGATCGACATCGGCGGTGGGTTCCGCCAGCGCTTCGTCGAGGACCCCGAGCCGTTCCAGCGGTACTCGCAGGCGCTCGCCGCCGCGGCTCCGGGGGAGCTTGTGTGGCCCGGTCACGACCTCGGGCTCCGTCGCGGTGGCGCGATTGGAGGGGCTCCCGCCGCGCACAAGTACGGCAACCACCACCCGGCCACCGACGTCCTGGAGCGGTTCCTCGCCGCCGAGATCGAGCGGCGACCGGTCGCCGAGGTCCTGCGTGAGTGCATGCTCACGCTATGGATCGAACCCGGCAAGGCCCTGGTCGACCACGCCGGCCTCACTCTGGCCTCGGTGCTCTACCGCAAGCGCGCCGCCGGCCACGACCTGGTCGTGCTCGACCTGTCCCGCAACCAGATCACCCCCGCCGACCAGGAGGTCCTGCTGGACCCGGTCCTCGTCGACGGCCGTGGTGAGCCGCCGGCGGAGGGCGTGTTCCTCGCCGGCCGGCTGTGCCTGGAGTCGGACCTGATCAGCCGCCGCAAGGTGTTCCTCGAGTCCGAACCGAGCAGCGGCGACGTACTCGCGTTCGTCAACACCGCCGCCTATCAGATGGACCTGTCGGCCTCCTCCGCCGGCGGGCATCCGCCGCCGCCCAAGGTCGCGGCGGTCTGGGACGGCGAACGGTTCGCCTTCGTCGCCGACGACCACCACGGGAGCTGACCTTGCGATACGACAGCGTGCTCGACATGATCGGCGACACTCCGCTGCTGCGGCTCGATCCGGCCGCCCACGGCGTGCCCGAGGCCGAGATCTTCCTGAAGCTGGAGTCGGCGAACCCGTTCGGCTCGGTCAAGGACCGGGTCGCCTGGGGGCTGCTGCGCGACCACATCGACACGATCGTCGAGGAGGAGCAGGTCGTCCTGGAGGCATCGAGCGGCAACACCGCGAAGGCGCTCCAGATCATCGCCTCGATGCACGGGGTCAGGTTCCGTGCCTTCACCAACCGGGTCCGGGTGAGCGAGGTCCGCGAGATGCTGTCGCTGCTGGGCGCCGAGGTGACCGAGATGCCCGGCCTCTCGGAGTGTCCGGACCCGACCGCGCCGAACGACGTGTTCGGGGTGATCGGCGATCTCATGGCGGGTGAGCCCGGCCGCTATCACCACACCTCGCAGTACACCAACGAGGACAACCTGCGGGCCCACTACGAGCAGACCGGGCGCGAGATCTACCGCGATGCCGGCCCGGTCGACCTGCTCGTGGGCGGGCTCGGCACCACCGGCTCCACCCGAGGGGCCGCGACGTACCTGCGTGAGCGCAACCCGGAGACCGCCGTGGTCGGCGTGGTCGCGGCGGAGGGTGACTTCATTCCCGGCATCCGCTCGGCGGCGGAGATGTGGGAGGTGGGGCTCTTCGAACCCGGTTTCTACGACGCGATCGCCGCCGTCGACTCGGCCGACGCGATCACGGCGAGCCTCGAGCTCGCCACCCGGCACGGTGTGCTCGCCGGCCCCACGACCGGGGCCGCCTACGCCGCCGCTCGGGAGCGGCTGCTGTCCGGGCCCGGCGGCCCGACCACGGCGGTCGTGATCGCGTGCGACCGCATGGAGCCGTACCTCTCCTACTACCGCCACCGCCGTCCCGACCTGTTCGGCGCGGCCCGCCCCGCTCCGGACGAGACAGCACCGTCGGCGGCGCCCGAGGAGCTCGAGGCGTGGACCGCCGCGGGCGAGCACGTGGTCGTCGTGGACGTACGCACGGCCCTGGCGTTCCAGGCCGGCCACATCCCCGGGGCGATCAACCTCCGCGACGACCTGCTCGAGCAGGTCATGGAGGCGGGGATGCCGTTCTCCGAGGCGTCCCGGGTGGTGTTCGCCTGCCCGACGGGGGACCGGTCGGCACGATTCGCGGCTCGCGCCGCCGCGACCGGTCGTCGGGCCTACAACCTCGAGGGCGGCGTCCTCGGCTGGCGCGACAGCGGGCGGCCGCTCGCGGGCGTCTGATCCTTCGGCACGACTTCACGCGGGGAGCAGGACGAGCATCGTGCCCATCCCGGCCGCCATCAGCCCGTGGCCGATGGCGGGCAGCCGGTGCGTACGCACCGCGGTCGCACGCACCAGCCACCAGAGCACCCCGGCCGCGCAGACCGCGACGAACAGAGAGTTGACCGCGATCGCCCAGCCGGGAGGCTGCCCGGCCGGGGCGATCGCCACCGCGCTGCCGTGACCCGCATGCCGATGGGCGCCGCTCGCATGTGCGTCAGCCATGAGCAGCGGCATCGCGGCGAGCATCCAGATCATCGCGGCGTTGAGGGCGAGATGTCCGACCACGTCGGCACGTCGGGCCCGGTCGCTCGCGCCCCGCAGAGCGGGCAGCAGGGCCAGGGTCAGCACCGCGAAGAGCGCGACCTGCGCCCATACCGCGACGTCCGAGACGATCACCCAGATCATCAGGATCATCGCCGCGCTCATGGCGGCGTGGTTGAGGTGGAGGACGGTCTCCCCGCCCGAGGGTGGGCAGACCACGAGAATCCAGATCCCCGCGGTGCCCGTGAGCAGGAAGGCCACGGTCAGCAGAAGGTCCCAGGGAGGATCGACCACACCAACAACGTACTACCGCAACGCCTCGCAGGAGGCCGGTCGCCGATATCGGTGCCGCGGGACGGCAAACGCCTCGCTCAGGCGTCGAGATCCTGCGCGACGAGCGCTGCGATGGTGTCGACGGCGGCCTGGTCCGGGCCGGTGACCTCGACCTTGTCGCCGTTGGCGGCGCCGAGGGTCATGATCAGCAGGGACGAGGCCGCGTCGACCGGCTCGCCACCGGGGACGGCGAGGGTGATCTCGGCGCCGAGCTCGTCGACCTTCTCGGAGATGATCGCGGCGGGGCGGGCGTGCAGGCCGACGGCGGAGCCGACGGTGACGGTCTGGGTGGGCATGATGCTCCTTCGTTGATGGGTTGCGGGACGTATGTGACGAGTCAGCTGGTCGCGGCGGCCGGGACCGGAGCGCGGCCGACGGACTTGAGGGCGATCACCATGCCGGCGCCGACGAGCACGCCGGCGGCCAGCGCGATCAGGTAGCCGAGCACGTTGGTGACGGCGAAGAGGACGAAGATGCCGCCGTGCGGTGCACGTACGCCGACGTCGAAGAGCTGGGAGAGCCCGCCGGTCACGGCGCTGCCGACCATGATCGCCGGGATCACGCGCATCGGGTCGCCCGCGGCGAAGGGGATCGCTCCCTCGGTGATGAACGAGGCGCCGAGCAGCCAGCCGGCCTTGCCGTTCTCGTGCTCTGCGGGGGTGAAGAGCTGGGGACGTACGACGGTGGCCAGCGCCAGCGCGATCGGCGGGACCATGCCGGCGAGCATGACCGCGGCCATGATCCGCAGCTCGGGGGAGTCGGCGGCGAGCGAGGCGGCACCGACGCCGGTGGCGGCGAAGCTGTAGGCGACCTTGTTGAGCGGGCCGCCCATGTCGAAGGCCATCATCAGGCCGAGCACCGCGCCGAGGGCGACGGCGCTGGTGCCGTCTAGGGCGGCGAGGCCGTCGGTGAGCTGCTGCATCAGCCAGTTGATCGGCTTGCCGAGCACGATGATCATCACCAGACCGGCCAGGATCGAGGTCACCAGCGGGATCACCAGCACGGGCATCAGCCCACGCGCCCAGCTCGGGACGCGCCAGCCACTGACCCAGTGGGCGATCACGCCGGCGAGGACACCGCCCGCGATCGCGCCGAGGAACCCGGTCGCGGGCGCCGCGACGCCGTCGGCGTTGACCACTCCGAACAGGTTGGCGGCCAGCGCACCCATGATGAAGCCCGGGGCGATGCCGGGGCGGTCGGCGATGGCGTACGCGATGTAGCCCGCCAACGCCGGGATGAACAGCATGAACGCGGTCTTGCCGATGACGAAGAACAGCGCGCCCAGGTAGACGGCGAGGCCGCTGTCGAAGAGGGCGTGGTCGAGACCGAGGGCCTGTACGTCGGGGAGGTTGGTCAGGGTGTTGTCGACCATGACTGCGCCGTAGACGTCGGTGATGTCGTAGCCTCCGAGCAGGAAGCTCAGCGCGATCAGCAGGCCACCGGCGGCGACGAACGGGATCATGTAGGAGACGCCGGTCATCAGGATCCGGCGGGTACGTCCGCCCCAGCTCTCCGAGGCGGTGCCGGCGGACTCGGACGAGTCGCCCCTGCCGGACTCGACGCGGGCGGCGCTCGGGTCCGCTGCGGCGGCGAGCGCCTCGGCGATCATCGCGTCGGCGTCGTCGATCGGCCGCTTCACGCCGGAGGAGACCAGCGGCTTGCCGGCGAAGCGGCTCCGGTCGCGGACCCCGACGTCGACGGCGAAGATGGCGGCGTCGGCCCGGGCGATCGTCTCGGCTGGCAGCGGCGTCGCACCGGCCGAGCCCTGGGTCTCGACCGCGATCTCCACGCCGGCCCGTGCGGCCGCGGCCTCGAGGGCCTCGGCCGCCATGTAGGTGTGGGCGATGCCGGTCGGGCAGGCGGTGACCGCGACCAGGGTCCGCTTCTCCGCCGGGGCCGGGGCGGGCTCGGGCGTCGCGCTCTGGGCCGGGGCCGGCACGTCGCCGACCGCCTCGAGAATGGTCTGGGCAGCCTGCTCGGCGGAGTCGGTCTCGCGCAGGGTCTGCCCGAACTCGGGACGGGCAAGCGCACGGGCCAGCTTGGTCAGGATGGTCAGATGGGTCGCGTCTCCGCCCGCCGGTGCCCCGATCAGGAAGGCGAGGTCGGCCGGTCCGTCCTTGCCGCCGAAGTCGACCGGAGGCGAGAGCCGGGCGAAGGCCACCACGGGCTCATCGACCCCGGACGTACGGCAGTGGGGGATCGCCAGGCCGCCGGGGAGGCCGGTGGCGGAGACCTCCTCGCGAGCCAGCGCGTCAGCGACGAGCGCGTCGAGGTCGGTGGCCCGGCCGGAGTCGGCCACGCGCTGGGCCAGGGCACGGATGACGTCGTGCTTGTCGGGGCCGAGATCGGCGTCGAGCGCGACGAGCTCGGGGGCGATGAGTGCGGACATCAGAGTCCTCCGGTGATGGGGTCGAGGTCGCGTACGGACACGAGGTCGGCACGTACCTGGGGTGGGGTGGGGAGGGTGGTGCCGGGGAGGCCGGCGGCTGCACTGCCGTACGCGACGGCGAGCCCGAGACGTTCAGGGGCGGAGAGTCCGCGCAGGTCGGCGAGGAGATAGCCGAACAGCGAGCTGTCCCCGGCGCCGACCGTGCTGACGACCTCGGTGGGTGGCGGGGTGGCGTGCCACGTACCTTCCGCGGAGACGAGGACGGCGCCGTTGCCTCCGAGGGTCGCGAGCACGGCGGTGACCCCGCGGTCGACCAGGGTCCGGGCTGCCGCCGCTGCGGCGGCCGGATCGTCGAGGGAGTCGGATCCGGTGATGGAGGCCAGCTCCTCGGCGTTGGGTTTGAGCAGGTCGGGTGCGCCGGCCGGGAGCGCGGCGGCGAGCGCCTCGAGGGGTGCCTCGCTGGTGTCGACGGCGATGCGGGTGCCGGTGGACCGCAGAGCGTTCACGACCTCGGCGTACCAACCGGACGGCGCCTCGGGCGGCAGCGATCCGGCGAGGACGACCCAGCGGGCCTGCTCGGCCTCCTTCACGAGCCGGTCCGCCAGGGCGTCGAGCAGCGCCGGGGTCGCAGTGGCGCCCGGGCCGTTGAGCTTGGTGGTGGTGCCGTCGGGCTCGGTGACGGTGGTGTTGATCCGCGGCCGGCCGGCGGGCCCGACGGTGACCACGTCGAGCCCGGAGGATCGCAGCTCGGTGACCATCGGGTCCAGCTCGGGGCAGGGGAGCACGGCGCGGGTGGGAACCCCTGCGGCGTACGCGGCTCCGGAGATGTTCACGCCCTTGCCGCCGGGCTGCGAGGTGGTGGTGTGGGCGCGCAGGACCTCGCCGCGGCGCAGCGGGCTGGTGAGCATCACGGTGTGGTCGATGCTGGGGTTGGCGGTCAGCGTGACGATCATGCGATCAGCACCTCCAGGCCGCTCTCGCGGAGCTCGTCGGCGACGTCGTCGTCGATGTCGCTGTCGGTGACGAGCACGTCGACGTTGCCCAGCGCGGCGAAGCGGAGCGTGGTCTCGACGCCGATCTTGCTGGAGTCGGTGAGGCACACGACCCGGCGGGCGGCGTTGACCAGCGCGCGCTTGGTCGCTGCCTCCTCGTGGTCGGGGGTGGAGAGGCCGTGGGCCAGAGTCAGCCCGTTGGTCGCGACGAAGGTGACGTCGACCCGCAGACGGCTCAGCGCGTCGACCGTCTCGGCGCCGACCGCGGCCTGGGTGGCCGGCCGGACGCGACCGGGCAGCAGGTGGAGCTCGATCTGTGCGCTGCCGGCCAGCATGGCGGCGACGGGGACCGCGTGGGTCACCACGGTGAGCTGGTGGTCGCGCGGCAGGGCGTGTGCGAACCGGCTGGTGGTCGTGCCAGCGTCGATCGCGATGGTGCCGCCTGCGGTGGGGAGGAGCGCGAGCGCGGCCCGGGCGATGCGGTCCTTCTGCGCGGTGAAGGTCTGCTCCCGCTCGCCGAGCGCTGACTCGAGCACGGCCATGGCCTCCACGGGCACCGCGCCACCGTGGACACGGCGGACCAGGCCCCGTCGCTCCAGCGTCGAGAGGTCTCGGCGCACGGTCTCGGTGGTGACCTCGAACCGCTCGGCGATGTCGGCCACGGATATCCGCCCGCGCTCGGCGACGAGACGGGCCGTCGCGATCTGTCGCTCCTCGGCGTACATCGCGGCCTCCTTCATGATCGGTGTGGTTTCGAGTGGGTTTCGGGCTTGTGAATGCCCACATATGTTGTTTTATGCCCGAATGTGTTGACTCGTCAAGGGGTTAGGGCAGATATTTGTGGTCATGGTCACGTCTCACTCATCTGTCCTCTCCGGCACTCCGGTGGTCCCGGGGATCGTGCTGGCGCCCGTCCACGTGGTGCGGACCGAGGTCGATCCCGCCGCGCTCGAGGCCTTCGAACGGCGCGGCTTCGACCAGCCCGAGGACGCCCTCGCGGCCTACGAGGCTGCCGCCACCGCCGTCGCCGACGGATACGCCCGCCGGGCCGAGAAGGCCTCCGGCGCAGCCGCCTCCGTCCTGAGCGCGAGCGCCGGCCTGGCCCGGGACAAGGGCCTGCGGGTCGCCGTAGAGAAGCACGTGCGGGCGGGGGAGGGACTGGTCGCCTCCGTCGCGGCGGCGGTGGAGCAGTTCGCCACGCTGTTCAGCGGGATGGGTGGCCTGATGGCCGAGCGGGTCACCGACCTGCGCGACATCGAGCGCCGGGTCCTCGCCCACCTCGCCGGCGAGCCCGAGCCGGGCGTGGACGTGCCCGAGGGGCGGTGCGTGCTGGTCGCCGCCGACCTGGCACCCTCCGACACCGCTGCGCTCGACCCGGCCCGCGTGGTCGCGCTGGTCACCGAGCGGGGCGGCCCCACCAGCCACACCGCGATCATCGCCCGCCAGCTCGGCATCCCTTGCCTGGTCGGCGTGGCCGGCGCGACCGGCATCGTCTCGGGCACCCCTGTGCTGGTCGACGGCCAGGCCGGGATCGTCGACCTGGAGCCGGGCCCGGACGCCGCCACCCGCGCCGAGGCCGACCTCGCCCGGCGCCAGGCGGTCGCCGCCTGGACCGGCCCCGGCCGCACCGCCGACGGCCACCCCGTGGCCCTGCTCGCGAACGTCGCCGACGGCTCCTCGGCACGTGACGCGGCCGCCGGCCAGGTCGAGGGCGTGGGCCTCTTCCGCACCGAGCTCAGCTTCCTCGACCGCCGTGAGGAGCCCACCGTGGCCGAGCAGGCCGACGTCTACGCCGAGGTGCTCGCGCCCTTCGCCGGCCGCGGCCACGTCGTCGTACGCACCCTGGACGCAGGCTCGGACAAGCCCATCGCCTTCGCGACCCATGAGGGCGAGGAGAACCCGGCCCTGGGCGTACGCGGCCTGCGGCTCGCCGCCGACAACCCCGGCCTGCTCGAGCGTCAGCTCGACGCCATCGCGATCGCCGCCGAGCGCACCGGCGCGGACACCTGGGTGATGGCGCCGATGGTCGCCACCGTCCAGGAGGCCGCCGACTTCGCTGCCCTGGTCCGCGCCCGCGGCCTCAAGCCTGGCGTCATGGTCGAGGTCCCGGCGGCGGCGCTGATGGCCCACCGGATGCTCGAGGTCGTCGACTTCCTCTCCATCGGCACCAACGACCTGACCCAGTACGCCATGGCCGCCGACCGGCTCGCCACCGACCTCGCCCACCTGACCGACCCCTGGCAGTCGGCCGTGCTGCAGCTCATCGCGATCACCGCCGAGGCGGGGCGTACGGCCGGCAAGCCCGTCGGGATCTGCGGCGAGGCCGCCGCCGACCCGCTGCTCGCCCCCGTGCTCGTCGGGCTGGGCGTCACCTCGCTGTCGATGGCACCCGCAGCCGTGGCGGCCGTCGGCGCCCGGCTCGAGTCCGTGACTGCCCGACTGTGCGACGAAGCCGCCGAGGCTGCGCTCGGTGCGCTCTCGCCGCATCAGGGTCGTGAGGCGGTCGCGAAGATCCTGGGGTGACCCGCCGGCGACCCGTATCGACCAATGCCGGTGCGCCTAATGCTGTGCGCGGCTATCGTCCGGGCTCGTGTGGATAGTTCCCGTGATCGTGCTCCTGGCTCTGGTCGGGCTGCTCACCATCGTCGTGATGATTCTGCGGGGCGTCGTGGATGTGGCGACGCCAGCGACTTGGAAGGTGCCGGGCGCAGCGTTGCGTGCTCTCGGCCTCCTGGCAGGCGGCCTTGCGCTGGGTACGTACGCCTGGGGCCTGGTGCATGTTGCCGGAACTTGGATGGACGCGGCGGACGGAGGCACGAGCTCGTCGCCACCGCCGCCGTGCCGCGATCACCTCGACAAGGCACGTGCCCTGCAGGTTTCGGGGTACGACCTCGACGTCATCCCGCCCGGGTTCAGCTGCGAGCTCACCGACGGCACGAGCGTCGAGATTCCGGTCGTCCCGGGGTACATCACGCCTGCGGTGATGGTGCTCGGGGCGGTAGCGCTGATCAGTCTCGCTGCCTCCGGCAGAGCGCAGTCGCGCACCGCGGTCGGGTGACCGAGCTCGAACGGACTTCGGGAGGTGTTGGCACACTGGTGAATGTGCCCGCCCGCTATGCGTTCGCCGAGACCTGGGACCTGCCGATGTCGACCGAGGCGGTGCGAGACGTACTGGTCGACCTGGAGCGCTATCCCGAGTGGTGGCCGCAGGTGCGGGCGGTGGCGAAGCTGGGGGAGGACGATGCCCTGCTGGTGTGCCGCTCGGCGTTGCCGTACGACCTGGAGATCGTGCTGCACGCGGTCAGCCGCAATCTGCCGACGCTGGAGGTCGGCCTCGGTGGCGACCTGGACGGATTCGCGCGGTGGACGTTGACGCCGGCGCCGGGTGGAAGCCGGATGGTGTTCGAGCAGGAGGTCGTCGTGGATGGCCTGCTCGGTCTGGCCTCGTCGTTGCTGCGGCCGGTGCTGACCTGGAACCACCGGCAGATGATGCTCGGCTGCCGCGCGGGGCTGGTCGCCGCGGTCTAGAGCGCGGAGCCCTTCTGGTATTCGGCCCAGGAAAGGTTCCAGTCGCCGAAGCCGTTGTCCCACTCCATCTTCCGGTCGGTGCCGGTGGTCTCGACGACGTCGCCGATGCGGGCCAGGCCGTAGAGCCAGGCGGCGTTGGCGGTGGAGAGGCCGGTGCAGCCGTGGGAGACGTTGGCATAGCCCTGGGACCCGGTCGACCACGGCGCGGCGTGGATGAACTCGCCGGAGTTGCTGATCCGCATGGCGTACTCGACGTCGTCGAGGGAGTAGTAGTCGCTCGAGCTCTGGTCGGAGATGCCGATCGTCTCCGAGCGCATCTCCTTGACGCGGTGCTTCTCGGAGATGACCTTGATTCCCGAGCGCGTGGTGAAGCCGGGCTTGCCGGTGGTGATCGGGATCGTACGCAGGAGCTTGCCGTTGCTGAAGACCTTCATCTGGTGCGTACGCGCGTTGACCTTGAAGACGTGCGCGTCGCCGACCTTGTAGGTCGCGGTGCGGCTGTGCTGGCCGTAGACGTCCCCGCCGGCGGAGGCGCCGTTGATGTCGAGGTCGACCTTGATGGTCGTGCCGGGCTTCCAGTACGCCTGCGGGCGGTAGCGAGCCTCCTTGTCGGAGACCCAGTACCAGGACCCGGTCTGGGCCGGAGTGGAGGTGACGTGCATGCGCTTCTCGAAGGAGGCGTGGTCCTTGACGGGCACGTCGAAGTAGACCGCGACCGGCATCCCGACGCCGACCTCGGACTTGTCGACGGGGACGATCGTGGCGAAGGTCTGCTGGGCCAGGGAGAGCGAGCGGGTGGTGAAGCTGCTGGTGACCTTGCCGGTCTCACCGGTAGCGGTGACGGTGTAGCGCAGCGCCGGGTCGAGCAGGTCGTTGGCCGTCCACGTCGTCTTGTCCTCGGAGAGCGAGCCGGGCACGGTGCGTCCGTCGGGCTTGGCGACCTTCACGCTCGTGAACTCGCCCGAGGTCGCGGTCACCGTCACGGTGCTGTCGACCGGCACGTCCTTGGCCCCGTCGGCGGGGGAGATCTTGGCGGTGAGGGGCTTCGCCGACGGCGAGGCGCTGGCCGACTCGCCGTTCGCGGCGGACTCCGGGCTCTCTGAGTTCCCGGCGCAGCCGGAGAGTGCGATCAGGGCCACCACGGCCGCTACGACAGGAAAACGACGAACCCGCATGGGATAACTATGCGGTAGGCGGCAACCGAATTCTCGGCGCGTCCGCGCGTGTGCTGAAGGTTGTGGTGTTGTCGGTGCTGCCACGTACGGTATCTGCCGATGAGTGACACTCGCGTCGAGGCGGCGTACGCCGGGGCTCTGGCCGCCTTCAAGAACCCGATGCTCGACCTCCTGCACGGCCGGTTCGCGCCGTTCGTGGTGGCGGTGCTCTCGGTGACCTTCACCTCCGAGCGGGCCGCCGTGCCCGTCGTGGACGCGCACGCCGAGATCGGCGACATGCTGGACCGGCTCCGGGCCACCGGCCACGCCGAGGGCGAGGGCGGCGAGGTGATGCTGCCGGTCGGAACGGCCCGCGAGCTATGCCGCCAGTGGGTGCGCGCCGGGTGGTTGCTGCGCCAGATCGAGGGCGAGGACGAGGTCTACCGGCTCTCCGCGCATGCCGTGGGTGCCCTGGAGATCGCCGGACGGGCGAGCGGGTCGCGGGCGCGGGTCTCGGAGTCGCGGGTCAGGACGCTGTTGGAGGCGGTCGAGCGGCTCGCCCTTGACGCCGACCCCGACGTGCTGACCCGGGTGGCGCGGCTGACCGAGGAGATCGCCGAGCGGCGCGCCGAGATCGCCCGCCTGGACCGCACCGGCGTCGTCGACACCGTCGATGACGACACCCTGCTGGAGCAGGCCGAGAACATCCTTCACCTGACCCGTGAGCTCCCCGCTGACTTCGCGCGGGTGGTCGAGTCGATCCGGGCGATGCAGCGTGACGTGGTGACCGACCTGCGTCAGGACGTACGTCCGGCCGGCGAGGTCCTGCGCGAGTACCTGCAGCGCGGCAAGGACGTGATGGCTTCCACGCCGGAGGGCAAGGCATTCGCCGGTGCGCTGCGGATGATCGGCGACCCGCGCCGCCTCGACGACCTGGCCACCAATCTGCGAACCGTGCTGCGACACCGGTTCACCCGGGAGATGGGTCCGCCCGAGCGGGCCGAGCTGGCCGCGGTCGGGCGCCGGATCGAGACGGGCGTCGCCGAGGTGCTGGCCGCCCAGCAGACGGCGTCCCACGTGATCATCACCCAGGTGCGTACGCACGACCCGGCCCGCGACCGGCAGGTCGACGACCTGCTGCGCGATGTGATGGTCGGCTTCCAGGCGTGGATGCCGTCCTCGCGTCCGGCCGAGTCCGTCGAGCCGCTGCGCCGGCTGCCTGTCGCCGACCTCGGTCATCTGCGCCAGTCGGTCAGCGAGCTGCGACCGCCCGAGCCGCCGGCGCCGCTGGCCGACTGGGGCGACGTGGAGAGCGCGGTCGAGGACACCAAGGCTTGGGGTGGACCGGGCTACCGGGCGATCGAGGCCCACCTGGACGCGTATGTGGCTGCCCACGGAGCCGAGGAGCCGGTCGACCTGGCCGAGGTCTTCGCGGCCGCGCCGGAGGAGATCCGGCGCCCGGTCGACCTGCTCGGGCTGCTCGAGATCGCGCATCGCCGTGGGATGGCCGAGACGGGGGAGATCTCCACGATCGAGGCGGTCCGTGCCGACGGGGTGCGGCGGCGTTTCGCGTTCGGCGGAGTGAAGATGACGGCGGATGGCAAAGGGGATGGGCGTTGAGTGAGACGGTGACACCGGCCGAGGCTGAGGCTAACCCTCAGGTCGAGGTTGAGGCTGAGATCCCGGCTGGAACCGTGGCCTACGGCAGCGAGCCGGACGGTTTCATCGAGCCCGTCTCGATGGAGGACGACCCGACCGAGCTCTTCGTCGGCGACCGCGGCGTCCTCGACGCCGACATCCGCCGGGTGCTGGTCCAGCTGCTCCGTCGCCGGTTCATCACGGCCGAGAAGAGCCCGCGCCAGTGGCGTACGTTGCTCGACCACCAGGCCGTGATCGAGTCGCGGCTCCACGACCTCTTCATCCGGCTCGTCGTCGACCACGACCGCGGCATCGCCTACAAGCGGCAGGTGCGCTCGGAGGAGCTCGACGTGCCGGTCCTTCTCAAGGACGATGCCTACACGCGTGCCGAGACGCTCGTCCTGGTCCACCTGCGCACCGTCTTCCAGCGCGAGCGTGGCGCGGGGGAGAAGTCCGCGCGGGTGGATGTCGACGAGCTCGAGCAGACCGTGCTCACCTACTTCGACCTGGCAGGCGGTGACGCCTCCGCCCGGCGCGAGATCAGGCGGGCCGTCGAGCGACTCGCTCGCGAGGGCCTGATCGAGGAGGAGTCCGAGGGCCGCTTCCGGATCACGCCGCTCGTCGAGATCGTGCTGAGCGTCGAGAAGCTCTCCGAGCTCAAGGCGTGGTTGAGGGAATCCGCTGGTCGAGGGCCACTCCGTTCAGACCCTCGCGCCAGCGACGACGCGGAGGAGATCGAAGAATGAGCATGATCGACAGTCTCTTCGGTCTCATTCCCGCCCGCTCGAACGGGCGGCAATGGGTCGCGAGCGAGCTGCAGCTGGTCAACTGGGGCGGCTACGACGGCGCACATCGAGTGCGGTTCTCGCCGAGCGCGACGTTGCTCACCGGAGGCTCTGGGTCGGGCAAGTCGACGTTGATGGACGCCTACATCGCGCTGATCATGCCCCACACGACGCCCTTCAACGGTGCCTCCAACGGTGGCGTCGTGGGCCGTCCGCGCGGCCAGGACCAGCGCAACATCCTCTCCTACGCGCGCGGCAAGATCGACGAGGCGAAGACAGCGGAGGGCACCAAGATCAGGGTCCTGCGCGGCGACGGCCGCGACACCTGGTCGGCGATCGCGATGACCTGGGAGGACCAGACCGGGGCCCGCTTCACCGCGGTGCGTGCCTGGTACGTTCCCGCGTCCGCCAAGAACCTCGACGACGTGACCAAGCTCCGTGCCGTGGCCGAGGCGGGCTTCGACGTACGCGATCTGGAGCCGGTCGCCGCCCACCGGTTCACGCGCACCGCGGTGTCCGAGGTCGGGCTGACCCCGATCGACACCGACCGCGACTTCACCGCGCGGATCCACTCCGCCCTCGGGATCGGTGCCGCCGGCGACGGTGAGAAAGCGGTGAACCTGCTCGGCCGGATCCAGGCGGGGCAGCAGATCACCACGGTCGACGACCTCTACAAGAAGATGGTGCTCGAGGAGCCCGAGACCCTCGCGACCGCCGACGGCGTCGTCGCCCACTTCGACGAGCTCTCCGCGACCCGCGACCGGATGGTCACCGCGCAGCAGCAGGTGCGTGCGCTGACGCCGATCCGCGAGCACCGGGCGGCGATCGAGGACGCCGCCGCCAGGCTGGAGGTGATCGACGGGATCGGCGCCTTCGGTGACGAGACGACCCCCGCCGGACTCTGGCGCGCCGGCAAGCGGGTCGACCTGCTCAGCGAGCTGGAGTCGGGCCTCAGCTCCCGCAAGAGCGCCGCTGAGAAGGCCGTGGCCGAGAAGCAGGCGCTGATCGACGCCGCCGAGTCCGAGCGCGACGGTCTCGCGGTGACGGTGGCCGCCTCCGGCGGCCGGCGCCTCGAGGAGGCCACCCGCGAGATCAGGTCCGCCGAGACCCGGGTCGACAACGTACGCCGCGCCCGCGAGGCGCTCGACAAAGAGCTCGCCGTCCTCGGCGCCGTCGCCGCGACCCGGAACGAGTTCGAGACCCTCCAGGCGACCGCGCAGGAGGCGCTCGTCGACGACGATGCCCGCACGACCGCCCTCAACGCCTACGCCGCGGCCCGCTCGGCCGAGGCCGACGCGATCGGCGTGGTCGGTCGGCTCGAGAGCGAGCTCGCCGATGCCGAGAAGACGAAGAACAACATCCCCGAGCCGCTGCGGGCGGCCCGTGCGGTGCTGGCGGAGGCGGCCGGGCTGAGCCCGGCGGAGATGCCGTTCGTCGGCGAGCTGGTCGAGGTGCGCACCGAGCACGAGGCCTGGCGCGAGGCGTTCAACCTTGCCCTGGGCGGGTTCGCCACCACGATGCTCGTCGACGCCGCTCATGTCGGCGCCTTCCGGGCGGCGATCGAGTCGGTACGCCAGCGCACCCGGATCCGCTACGAGGCCGTCCACACCGGCATGAAGGACGGTGTGCACAGTCTGGACGAGGGCACTCTTCCGGGGCGCCTGGACTACCGCCGCGGCGTGTTCACCGGCTGGCTCAAGAAGCGGCTGACCGAGCGACACGGCTACGTCTGCGTGCAGACGCCCGCGCTCCTCGGCCAGCACCGGATGGCGCTGACCGTCACCGGCCAGGTCTCGCAGGGGACGCGCGGCGCCCACGGTGGTCACGGGGCCGGCAACGTGCTCGGGTTCACCAACACCCGTCGCGTCGCCGAGCTCACCGAGCTCCTCGAGACGGCACGCAAGGGCGCCGAGACGGCGGAGGTCGCGGTCGCAGAGGCCGAGCGGGCCATCAAGGATCTCGACCTGCGGCGTACGGCCTTCAAAGCGGTCTCCGCGCTGACCTGGGACCAGATCGACGTCGCGGGGGCCGAAGCCGAGTGCGACCGGTGGGCGGCGGTGATCGACGAGGTCACGGCCGACAACCCCGAGATCGCCACCCTGCAGAAGCGGCTGAAGGAGGCTCGCGCCAAGGTCGACTCGCTACGTGAGGGCATCGGCGCTGCCAAGAGCACCTTCAAGGAGCTCGACGTGCGCTGGAGCGACGTCGTCGAGCAGGTCGACCGCGCCAAGGACGCGCTGGAGGACGCGGCCGCCTCGGGCACCGATGTCGCCGCGGCTCAGGCCGACTATCTCGAGCAGCTCTTCAAGGCGGCCGGCGGCGAAGGGGCCGGCCGCCGCGAGGACGCGCTCGCCGAGCTCGACGCCGTCTTCGCCCGGGCGGGCGAGAGCCTCGAGGCCGACCGTGCCACCGCGCAGGAGACGATCGGCGCCGCCCGCGTCCAGCTGCGGCAGACCTTCGAGGCGTTTCTCGAGCGCTGGCCCAACCCGAACCTCCACACCGACCCCGACGCCTCCTACGCCGACTTCGACCGCCTCCTCGACGAGCTGCAGACCAGCGGCCTGCACGAGCTCGAGGTCGAGTGGCGCGACTCCCTGCTCAACCTGTCGGGCAACGACCTGACCAACCTCGACTCGACCCTGGCCCGGGCCGTACGTGAGATCCGTGACCGGATCGACCCGATCAACCAGATCCTCGCCGAGCTGCCGTTCAACGACGACGGCCACCGGCTGCGGATCGACACCCAGGAGGGCCAGTCGGCGGTACGCGGCCGCTTCCGCAAGGAGCTCCGCGCCGTGCGCGACCTGATCGAAAAGGCGTCGTCCAACGAGACCCGGGAGCAGGCCTACACCCGGATGTCGCGGCTCATCGACCGGATGCGCCGCACGGCACCGGACTTCGCCGACCTGATCGACGTACGCAACCACGTCCGGGTCAGCGCCGAGAAGGTCACCGCCGACACCGGTGAGCACGTCGCCCTCTACGACCACATCGGCGAGAAGTCCGGCGGCGAGTCGCAGGAGCTGGTCGCCTTCATCGTCGGAGCCGCGCTGCGCTACCAGCTCGGCGACGCTGGCGCCGACCGGCCGCGCTACGCGCCGGTCTTCCTCGACGAGGCGCTGATCAAGGCGGACGCCCGCTTCACCGGCCGCGCCATCGGAGCCTGGCGAGGCCTCGGCTTCCAGCTCATCATCGGCGCCCCCAACGACAAGCACAGCGCCATCGAGCCGCACGTCGACGTGCAGTACACGGTGCTCAAGGATGCCGAGGGTCACTCGTTCCCGAAGCTGGAGGTCGGCCTCGACGAGGTCCCGGCCTCGTGACCGGCTAGGGCTGCATCGAGAGGAACAGGAACGCAGCCAGCAGGACCAGGTGGACGAACCCCTGCAGGGCGTAGACGCGGCCTTGGACGACGGTGAGCCCCGTGACGAAAACCGAGATGACCAGAAGCACGATCTGAGTCGGCTCGAGGCCCAGCTCGAGGGGGCCGCTGAGCCAGATCATCGCTACGGCGAGGGCGGGGATGGTGAGACCGATCGACGCCATCGCGGAGCCGTAGGCGAGGTTGAGGCTCGTCTGGACCCGGTCCCGGGAGGCGTTGCGTACGGCGGCGATCGACTCGGGAGCGAGGACGAGGAGGGCGATCACGACGCCCACGACCGCGTAGGGGAACCCGAGGCTCTTGACGGTGCTCTCGATCGTGGGGGAGAGGACCTTCGCCAGGCCGACCACGGCGATGAGGGAGACCAGGAGAAGGGCCAGGCTGAGGCCGGCCTCTCGGGTCGAGGGCGGGTCGGCGTGGCTGTCCTCGTCGAGGTCGACCAGTCCGGTCATCCGGCCATGCTCGTCGCTGGTGACGGGCAGGAAGAAGTCGCGGTGGCGGACCGTCTGGGTGAAGAGGAACGCGACGTAGAGCGCCAGCGAGGCGATGGCGGCGAAGACGAGCTGCGAGGTCGAGTACTGCGGGCCCTGCGCCGACGTCGTGAACCTCGGCAGCACCAGGGTGAGACCGGCCAGGGCGATGACGGTGGCGACCGCCGAGCCGGTGCCGGCGGCGTTGAAGCTGACCAGCCCGTGCTTGAGGGCACCGACCATGAGCGAGAGCCCGACGATGCCGTTGAGGGTGATCATCACCGCCGCGAAGACGGTGTCGCGGGCATAGGTGCTGGTGCTGTCGCCGCCGCTGGTCATCAGCATGACGATCAGGCCGACCTCGATCACGGTCACGGCGATCGCGAGGATCAGGGAGCCGAAGGGCTCGCCGACCTTGTGGGCGACGACCTCGGCGTGGTGGACCGCGCCCAGCACCGCGCCGATCAGCACCGCCGCCACCACGGCCAGGATCGTCCAGTGGTCGTGGCGGAGCCACGAGAAGACCAGCACCACCAGTGCGAGGACCGGCACGACGACTGACCATTGAAGGCGGCCCCGGACCGCTGGCGCACTCATGGGGCGACCCTATCTTGGGGTCGGGGCCGACGACGGGACGCTCGACGCGCGCTCGTAGCCTGAAGACGTGCCTTCCTCCTACACCCCTCCGGCCGCGTTCAAGACCCGTCCCGACCTGCTGGGGAGGTTCGGCATGGTCGGCTCGACGCACTGGCTGGCCAGCGGTACCGCGCAGGCGGTGCTCGAGCGCGGCGGCAACGCCTTCGACGCGGTGGTCGCTGGTGGGTTCGTGCTGCACGTGGTCGAACCCCACCTCAACGGGCCGGGCGGCGACCTGGTCGGGATCTTCGCTCCTGCCGGGGGTGAGCCGACGGTGCTGATGGGCCAGGGGCCGGCGCCCGCGGCGGCCTCGGTGGAGCACATGCGGGCCGAGGGGCTCGAGCTGGTCCCCGGCTCGGGCGCGCTGGCCGCCGCTGTGCCGGGCGCGGTCGAGGCCTGGCTGATGCTGCTGCGCGACCACGGCACCTGGGAGCTGGGCGAGGTGCTCGCCTACGCCATCGACTACGCCCGCAACGGCCACCCGATCCTGGGCCGGGCGGTCTCCACGATCGCCGCCGTGGCCGACCTGTTCCGCGATCACTGGCCCACCTCGGCCGCCCACTGGCTCGTCGACGGCGAGCTGCCGGAGCCGGACACGATGGTCCGCAACGAGGCCTACGCCGCCGTGCTCGACCGCCTCGTAGCCGCCGGCGACGGCGCCGCGACCCGCGAGGAGCGCATCGACGCGGCGCGTGCCGCCTGGGGGAGCGGCTTCGTCGCCGAGGCGATCGAACGGTTCGTACGCACCCCGCACCGCCACTCCTCCGGAACCGATCATTCCGGGGTGATCACGGCGGCCGACATGGCCGGGTTCTCGGCTGCGTACGAGACTCCGGTGACGACCGAGTTCCGGGGCCACACGATCGCGAAGGCCGGGCCGTGGACCCAGGGGCCGGTCCTGCTGCAGACCCTCAACCTGCTCGAACCGCTCGACGACGCGCTCCTCGACCCGAGCAATCCCGACGGTGCGCACACGATCCTGGAGGCCACCAAGCTCGCCTTCGCCGACCGCGACGCCCACTACGGCGACAGCGCCGATCCAGTCGTGATCGAGACCCTCCTCTCCGAGGAGTACGCCGCCACCCGCCGTCCCCTGATCACCGATGTCGCCTCGGCCGAGGTGAGGCCCGGGCTGGGTGCGGCGGCCTTCCCGCCGCTGCGCGAGACCTACGACCCCGCGGCTGCCGCGTCCGGAGTGGGGGAGCCGACCGTCTCGCGTGAAGGCGAGACCCGCGGCGACACCTGTCACATCGACGTCGCCGACCGCTGGGGCAACATGATCGCGGTGACGCCCTCGGGCGGGTGGCTGCAGTCGTCGCCGACCATCCCCGAGCTTGGCTTCTGCCTCGGCACCCGGTTGCAGATGACCTGGCTCGAGCCGGGCCTGCCGTCTACGCTCACTCCGGGCTGCCGGCCGCGCACGACTCTCACGCCCACCCTCGTGCTGCGTGAGGGCCGGGCCGTTACCGCCGTCGGCTCACCTGGCGGCGACCAGCAGGATCAGTGGCAGTTGCTCTATCTGCTGCGTACTCTCGTCGGCGGCTATTCGCCTCAGGAGGCCATCGATGCTCCTGCGCTTCACTCGACGTCCTTCCCCGGGTCCTTCTGGCCGCGTACTTGGACTCCTGCAGGTGCCGTGCTCGAGGATCGGCTCGGGGATGCGGTCGTCGAGGGGCTGCGGCGGCGGGGTCATGCTGTTGAGCTGAGTGGTGACTGGTCGCTTGGGCGGCTCTCTGCGGTTACTCGTGATCCTGAGACTGGGACGCTTTCTGCTGCTGCTAATGCTCGGGGGGCTCAGGGGTACGCCGTCGGGCGCTGACGCCGCTGGTCGAGCCGCTGGAGCCACCGCTGGTCGAGCCGCCGGAGCTGCTAGGCGGAGGCGTGTCGAGACCAACACGGTTCTTCTTGTTGGGGAAAGCTCGCTTACGGGCTGTGTTTTCGTTTCAGGGTTCGCCGCCGACCCTTGATTTGAGTGTTTCTCGATCGCGCGCCGCGTCAAGGACGCCCTTCGGGCGCCGGCTTCGCCGGCCGCTTCGCGGTCCTTGACTCGGCACCCGATCGAGAAAGATTTCGCCTGTATCGGGGCGGCGGCGAGGGAGTGGCGCGGGACTCAGGTGTCTTGTTCGTTGACTGCGTAACTTGGTGCTGACCTGCTTAAATGGGTCGCTTCGTGGTGCTCTGTCGCATATAATAAGGCTTATGTGCGAGACCATCGACCGCCTTCTTGCTGGGCCGCCTGCGGGTGCGTCCGAGGGTGAGTTGGTCGACTGGATCGCGCGCCTCGAAGAGGTCAAGTGCACTGCTGAGGCGGTTCAGGCAGAAGCGGCGGTACGTCTTGAGGAAGCGGTCCGGGCGCGGCAGGTCGAGGCTGGGGTTCCGGCCCGCAAGCTCGGCGAAGGGGTCGCCTCTCAGATCGCGTTGGCGCGGCGGGTCTCGCCCGAGAGAGGCGCCAAACTGCTCGGGCTGGCGAAGATCCTGATCGGCGAGATGCCGCACACCTTCGCGTTGATGAAGGCCGGGCTGTTCTCCCAGTGGCAGGCCACCATCCTGGCTCGGGAGACCGCCTGTCTCTCGCTGGAGGACCGCAGGGTCATCGACCACGAGCTCTGTGCGCCTGGGCTGAGCGATCAGCCGGCGAAGGCGGTGTCGATGGGGCTGCGCCAGCTCGAGAACGCCGCCAAGAAGCTCGCCATCACCCTCGACCAAGCATCCGTCGTCGCCCGCGCCGCCAACGCCGAGAAAGACCGCCGGGTCAGTCTGCGCCCGGCACCCGACACGATGACCTGGCTCGGGGCTCTCCTGCCGGTCAAGGACGGCGTCGCCGTCTTCGCCGCGCTCGATCAAGCAGCCAAGACCGCTGCGGCCGCCGGGGACGAGCGGACCCGGGGTCAGGTCATGGCCGACACCCTCGTCGACCGAGTCACCGGCCGCGCTCAGGGAGCCAAGCCTCGCATCGAGGTCAAGATCGTGATGACCGCAGACTCCCTCACCAACGACGCAGATCAGCCGGCCATGGTCGAGGGCTACGGACCCGTCCCAGCGGCCTGGGCCCGTGACGCGCTGGCCGATGCCGAGGTGTTCGTGCGGCGCCTGTTCACCGACCCCGCTGGTCAACTGATCGCGATGGAATCCCGCTCACGGAAGGCCCCCGAGGGACTCGCGGAGTTCATCGCGACTCGTGACGGCGGGATCTGCAGGACCAACGGCTGCGACGCCCCGATCCGCAACATCGACCACGTCGAACGCCACGCTGATGGGGGCGCGACCAGCGCCGCGAACCTCCAAGGGCTGTGCGAACGATGCAACCAGGCCAAGGAAGCCCTCGGCTGGCAGGCCAGACCAGGACCAGACGGCAGCATCACGACCATCACACCCACGGGCCACACCTACACGAGCCCGCCACCCGAGACCTGGGCACCGGATCCACCACTGCGGCTGTCGGCGGCAGAACGCAGACTGCGCGGCGTACTCCTCGACCACACCCTCGCGGCCTGATGCCCGGGGCGCTCAAGAACTTTCTTCGGATCGGTGCTTGACCTTGACGCTACGTCAGGGCTGCACGCTTCATTCACGGCCCCAAACAAGGAGCCGGGAAAACACCAAACCGATCACAAGGAGCACCACCGTGAACAACCTCCTCAGCCGCCTCGTAGGTGACAAGAAGGACTGGAAGCGCATGGAAGCCCGCGCCGCCGAACTTCCCGCGGACTACCGCACCGTCTACTCGGAGATGAAGAGCTACATGTGGCGCTTCACCGCCGGCGACGGCATGGACATCGTCGAGATCCTGCGCGAGATTCTTGATCTGTTCGAGACCGAGGCCGCTGCGGGGCGGTCGGTCATCGAGGTGACCGGGTCCGACCTGGCGGCCTTCTGTGACGCGCGGCTTCCCGAGCAGCACGACGCCTACCGCGCCAAGCTCCGCGCGAACCTCAACGAGGTCGCCTCGAAGCTCGTATGAGGTGGCGGGAAAACGTAAGAGCCCCGCTGGCGTCTCGGGTCACCAGCGGGGCAAGAACAATGTTGCCGCATCACCTAAGGGGTTGTCACCCCCTTTCGGCAAAATCTGCAGAATTTTGCATTGCATGATCTTGCTGAAAAGGGGAACGGCTCTAAACGAGCCCGTCAGATGACCGATCCGACGTCCTTGGCGACGATGTTGTCCATCGCGCGTTCGGCGACGGCGGCGATGGTCATCGACGGGTTACAGGCTCCGGTGGTGCCGGGGATGAGGGCTCCGTCGAGGACGTAGAGGCCGTCCTGGCCCTGTACCCGGCCATCGAGATCGCAGACGGTGCCCATGTTGGCGCCGCCGAGCGGGTGCCAGGTGCTGTTGACGATGGTGTTGGTGTCGATCAGGGCGCCGAAGCCGCCGCTGATCTTCGAGACCCGCTCGTGGATGGCGCGATAGCTCGCCGAGTCGCCGCCGAAGGGGAAGCGCAGGCTCACCGAGTCGGTCAGCGAGCTGTAGCGGAAGCTGCCGCGGTCGGCACTGACGCCGAAGCCGACCAGCATCGTGGCGCCCAGGTCGAGGCCGAGGGGGAGTGGTGGCAGCGATGCCTGGATGACGGTGTTCGCCCGGGTCGGATCGGACCAGTCCTGGCTCTGGTAGACGACGGGCCCACCCTGCGTACCGGTCAGGTTCTCGTCGAAGGGGCGCCACATGTAGATCCGGTCGCCGTTGGTGCCCCAGCCCTGGCCGAGCTTCTCGGGAAGATCCGGGATGGTGCCGGTCGCTGCGGCGCGGACGAGGAGCTTGCTGGTGTTGAGCGAGCCGGCCGCCATGACGAGCGCGCGGGTGGTCAGGATCTTCTGCTCGACCACGTCGCCGGCGTCGTTGGTACGGTCCAAGTGGACCTCCCATCGACCGTCGGCTGCCCGCGCCACGCTCGTCACGTTGTGGCGGGTGGCGACCTGCACCAGGCCGGTGGCCTCGGCCTGCTCGATGTAGGTGACATCGACGGAGTGCTTGCCGCCGTTGTTGACGCCGAGGGCGCAGTCGCCGTTGGTGTAGGACGGAGTCATCTCGCCGCGCAGCTCAGCCAGCGCGTAGGACCAGTCGATCGGCATCGGGATCTTCTGCAGGTCATAGCCGGCGGCCTCAACGCGCTCGCCGAACGTTCTCGAGACCCGGTAGTTGTCCGAGGCGATCAGCTCGTCGGGCGCGGTCGCGGCGCCGAGCATCTTGGCCACGCGTGGGTAGTGGACCCGGTCCATGAGCTCGTAGTCGAGCTCGTTCGGGAACCAGGTGTTGAAGACCTCCGCGGAGGGCTGCAGCGTCATGCCCTGGTAGACCAGCGAGCCACCGCCGACGCCGGCCGCACACATGGCGAGCATGTTCTGACCGAGCACGGGCTCGAGCAGACCGACGTACGGGCCGAAGTTCAGGGGAGTGCCGAGCAGCTTCTGCAGCGGCTTGAGCGCCTCGGGCGCGGTGGTGTGGAACAGCACCCGCTTGTCGAGCGAACGCACCGTCGGGAAGGTCTGCGCGTCCGGGCCCGTCGGCCAGCGGCGGCCGCGCTCGAGCACCGTGACCGGTACGCCGGCCTCGGCCAGCCGCAGCGCGGCCACGCCGCCACCGAACCCGGACCCGATGACGACCGCCCGATGCTCCTCCCGTACCAGTCGTACGCGGCGGGGCGAGGTGGCCGCGGCCGGCCCGGCGAGCAGGCCGGACGCCGCAGCACCGGCAGCGCCAGCAGCTCCGGCCAGGAACGTACGTCTTGAGGCTGAGGACATGGTCAAGGGGACTCCCTCGGCTCGTGAATCGTCGGTTACTGCCGCGTAAGAGTTGACGAACGGGCGGGGTGTGTCAAGGTTCACAGCCCCGTTCTGGACAACTGTGTCCGGAACGCGACACGTCCCTCAGAGCCCCGCACAGCAACGCAGAAGGCGCAACCACAGCCATGTAGGCTGACGGCACTTCCAACAGCTAAGGACGATCTGAACCCCGATGGACGGACCGCAACCCGGCCAATATCCATGCCCGCTGAGTGATTCGCGGCAGCACCCGTCGAGGTTGGCGTGATGACCGAGGTGCTGTTCATCCTCCTGGCGCTGCTGCTGGTCGCCGCCTGTGGTGTGTTCGTGGCCGCCGAGTTCTCCCTGGTCACGGTCGACCACTCCCAGGTGGAGATGGCCGCCGAGCAGGGCGACAAGGCCGCCCAAGGCGTGCTCCGCGCGATGAAGGAGCTCTCCAGCAACCTCTCCGGCGCGCAGGTCGGCATCACCGTGACCAACCTCGGCATCGGCTGGATGTCGGAGCCTGCGATCGCCGAGCTCATCGACGCGCCGCTGCTCGCCACCGGGCTGCCCGAAGGCGCGGTGGCGGCGATCGCGGTGGCCGTCGCGCTGACCCTCTCGACGATCGTGACGATGCTCTTCGGTGAGCTCGTCCCCAAGAACCTCGCGCTGGCCCTGCCCTTGGAGACCGCGCGCGTCACCCAGGGCCCGATGCGGGCCTTCACCCGGCTCATGCGCGGCCCGATCAAGGTGCTCAACGGCACCGCGAACGCCATCGTGCGCCGCCTGGGCATGGAGCCGCAGGAGGAGCTGCGCTCGGCGCGCAGCTCGGCCGAGCTCTCCTCGCTGATCCAGCGCAGCGCCCACGAGGGCACCCTCGACGCCGACACCGCCGAGCTCATGGAGCGCTCGGTCGAGTTCGGCACCCGCACGGCGGGGGAGATCATGACCCCGCGCGTACGCGTCCACAGCCTCGACCACAACGACCGTGCCGAGGCGCTGATCGAGCTCACAAGGCGTACGGGCAACTCCCGCTTCCCGGTGCTCGACGACAACGAGGCCGTGGTCGGCACGGTGCACGTCAAGGCGGCCGTGGCGCTGCCGGTACACGAGCGGCCCACGGCGAAGGTCAAGCACCTGATGGTGCCGCCGGTGGTCGTGCCCGACTCGCTGCGCCTGGACCCGCTGATGGCGCTGCTGCGCGCCGAGGGGTTCCAGCTGGCGGTGGTGCTCGACGAGTACGGCGACCAGGCCGGCATCGTCACCCTCGAGGACGTGATCGAGGAGATCGTGGGCGATATCGCAGACGAGCACGACCCGCTCAGCGCCCGCGCCCGGCTGCGCCGGGACGGCGGCTGGTCGCTGTCGGGGCTGCTGCGTCCCGACGAGGTCGAGGACATCACCGGTGTCGCCCTGCCCGAGAGCGAGGACTACGACACCGTCGCCGGCCTGATGCTGAGCCTGCTGGGCCGCATCCCCGAGCCGGGCGCGAGCGCGGAACTGACGGTGCCCGGCACCCCGCCGCCCGACTCCGACGATGACGACGTCTACGCGAGGTACGTGAAGCTGACCGTGGAGATCATGGACGGGCGCAGGATCGACCGGATCTCGATGCAGGTGATCGGCTGATGAGCACCACGATGGGACTGGTGCTCGGCCTCGTGCTGCTGCTCGCCAACGCCTTCTTCGTCGGCTCGGAGTTCGCCCTGGTCTCGGCCCGGCGCAGCCAGATCGAGCCCGCCGCCCAGGCCGGCTCGCAGATGGCCAGGATCACGCTGCGGGCGATGGAGAACATCAGCCTGATGATGGCCGGTGCCCAGCTGGGCATCACCGTCTGCTCGGTGCTGCTGCTGGCGATCACCGAGCCCGCGCTCGCGCACCTGCTCGAGCCCGGCTTCGACCTGATCGGTCTGCCCGAGGCGTTCCACCACCCGGTCGCCTTCGTGATCGCGATGCTCGTGGTCACCTACCTGCACGTGGTGGTCGGCGAGATGGTGCCGAAGAACATCGCACTGGCCGGCCCCGACAAGGCCGCTCTCGTCCTCGGCCCGGCCATCTACGCGGTCGTCTACGTGCTGCGCCCGATCATCGTCGCCTTCAACTACGTCGCCAACGCCTGCGTGCGGGCGCTCGGCATCGAGCCCAAGGACGAGGTGAGCTCCGCCTTCACCCGCGCGGAGGTGGCCGCCATGGTCGAGGAGTCCCGCGGCGAAGGGCTCCTGGAGGAGGACGAGTACGGCCGCCTGGCCGGCGCGCTCGGCTTCACCGAGAAGACGGTCGCCAAGGTCACCATCCCGATCTCCGACTGGACGATCGTGCCGCGGGGTGCCTCGGGTTCCGACATCGAGGCGGTGTGCGCCACGACCGGCTACAGCCGGTTCCCGGTCGCGGGCGACAACGGCGACCTGGTCGGCTACCTGCACATCAAGGACGTACTCGAGCCCGATGACGTACGCCGCCGGCAGCCCGTCCAGAACAAGTGGATCCGTCCGTTCGCGACGGTCACCCCCGATGACGCGCTCCACGAGACGCTCGAGACCCTGCAGCGCCGCGGCGCCCACCTGGCCCGGGTCGTCCGTGAGGACGGCAGCACCATCGGCCTGGCGACGCTGGAGGATGTCATCGAGGAGCTGGTCGGCGAGATCCGCGACGCCGCCCACGCCGACGACTCAACGGCCACCGACTAGGGTTGGCTCGTGCCGCGTCTGGTGACAGAGGAGAGCCCGCAGATGCCCAACCGTCGATCCGGTGATCCCCGCCTGCAACATGGCCGGGACGCGCGGCGACCGCGGGGCTCGGCCGACCGCAACCAGCCCGTGCTCGGCAAGCTGCTCAGCATCCTGCGGCTCGTCTATGCGCCGGTGATGCTGTGGGCGGTGATGATCGCCGAGGACGACACGATCGCGCTGTCCGCGTTCGGTCTCGCGGTGGTCACCGACCTGCTCGACAGCTGGCTGAACCGCAAGCAGCTCGGCCGCCGCCGCTCGGGCGAGCTGCTCGACGTGGTGGCCAACACCGTCTTCGTGCTCGCCGCGACGCTCGCCCTCTGGCAGATCGACGTGATCCCGTGGCCCATCGCGCTGCTGGTGCCGCTGCGGCTCGTCGGTCTGCTGGCGATGATCCCGGCGCTGCGCAGCCGTGGGATGCGTACGCTTCCGGTCCATCTCCTCGGCAAGGTGGGGGCCTTCTGCCTGCTGGCCTCCTTCCCGCTGCTCTATCTCACCCATGAGATCCCCGAGACGCTCGACCTCGGCCTGGAGCCGAGCCTGCCGATCCAGCTGGCGCAGGCCTTCGGCTGGGCGTTCGCGCTGTGGGGGATCCTGCTGCTGTGGTGGAGCCTGGTCCTCTACGCCCAGGAGGTACGTCGCCTGATGGCCACCACGCCACCGCTCGAGAAGGGCGGGGCGACCCGTGCCTGACCAGATCCCCGGCTCCGAGGACCTGCGCGCCTACGTCACCAAGCCACTGCTGGACCGCATCACCGACAATGCGATCGACTCCGACTACATGGCCGCCGCCGCGAGGCGCGAGCCCACGGCGGAGGAGCCGACCCGGCGTCGCCGGCCGGGGATGTGGGCGATGGTGGTCGTGGGACTCTTCGCGCTGCTGGCCACGACCGCCGCGGTGCAGACCTCGCGCAACGAGGACGTCCGCCAGACCAGCAGGCAGGTCCTGGTCGACCGGATCGAGCAGCGCCAGGACCGGATCTCCGACCTGCATCAGCAGATCTCCGAGCTGCGCGAGGACAACCAGAGCCGCGAGTCGGCGCTCAACGCGCTCGGGCTGCGGGCCGAGTCGGCGTCCTCGACCGCCGCGGCGACCGCGGAGGAGACCGGGTTCGCCCCGGTGACCGGTTCGGGGATCAGGATCACGATCGACAACGCCGCCGATGGCAACGAGGGCGGCACCGTTCGCGACTACGATCTCGCCGTGATCGTCAACGGCCTGTGGCAGGCGGGAGCGACCGCCGTCGCCGTCGACGGCCAGCGGGTCACCCCGCGCAGCGGCGTGATCACCTCCGGCGCCGCCCTCCGGATGAACGACGTCTCGCTCTCTCCGCCCTATGAGGTGTCGGCCATCGGCGACACGCGTACGCTGGCCGCACGCTTCGCCGAGACGGTCTCCGGCGCGATGATCCACACCACGACGCAGGACTACGGGATGCCCTACGACGTCGAGAACATCGACCGGCTCACCCTTCCCGCGGCGCCCGCCGATCTGCTGGAGTTGACCCACCTCGGGGCCAAGTCCGAGGACAAGGGCGCAAAGAAGCCCACCGACAACACCGACGAAGACTCTGAAGAGAACAGCGAAGGGGACCGCGAAGAATGATCGCCGTCATCGGCCTAGTGATCGGCATCGTGCTGGGACTGTTCTTCCAGCCCGAGGTGCCTGTCGGCCTCGCGCCTTACCTGCCGATCGCCGTCGTCGCCGCGCTGGACGCCGTCTTCGGTGCGCTGCGCGCGTTCATGGACGGCATCTTCGACGACAAGGTCTTCGTCGTCTCGTTCATCAGCAACGTCGTCATCGCCGCGGGCATCGTCTACCTCGGTGACCGCCTCGGCGTCGGCGGCCAGCTGTCCACGGGCGTGATCGTCGTCCTCGGCATCCGCATCTTCACCAACGTCGCAGCCATCCGGAGGCACATCTTCCATGCCTGACCGGAAGAGGAGGCCACCGGTGAAGCGGACCGCGGCCAAGCGGACCCCTGCGAAGAAGGCACCGGCGAAGAAGCCCGTCGCGCCCGCGGAGGAGACCGTCACCGAGGACGTCACCACGCCCGAGGCCTCAGACGAAGGTACGCCGCCTGCTGAGCAGGCACCTGCGGAGTCTGTCGAGACGACCGACGCCGCCAAGGCCGAGGAGCCGTCGGAGCCAGTGGTGGCCGATGAGGCTGTGGCCAAGGAGCCTGTCGAGGCGCCTGAGGAGCCGGTGGCCGAGGCGTCGGACGACGCCGATGTCGCGGACGACGAGCCGGTCGAGTCCACCGAGAAAGCGGACGACGTCGAGCCTGTCGAGCCAGTCGACTTCGTCGAGCCTGCTGAGCCTGTCGAGCCGGCCGAAGTCGAGGAGGCGGCCGCCGAAGACCTCGAGAAGGCCGACGAGCCTGAGGAGCCTGCTGAGTGCACGGAGCCCGACGAGGTCGAGGACGCGGCTGAAGTCGACGAGACCAAG
The DNA here is from genome assembly GCF_040302165.1 of Nocardioides sp. NPDC127503. Classification (NCBI taxonomy): domain Bacteria; kingdom Bacillati; phylum Actinomycetota; class Actinomycetes; order Propionibacteriales; family Nocardioidaceae; genus Nocardioides; species Nocardioides sp. NPDC127503. The sequence goes on from NZ_JBEORH010000001.1 coordinate 545,593, forward strand.
CAGGCCGGCGAGGCCGATGTGGTCGCCGAAGCCGAGGAGCTGCCGAAGACCCAGAAGGCCGATGAGCCTGACGAGTCGGATGAGTCCGATGAGCCTGACGAGCCTGACGAGCCCGAGGAGGAGCCGGCGCCGCTGGTCGGCCGGGCGCGGCTCTTCGACGCGCTCACCCACTTCCGGCGCGGCCAGGTGGCCGTGGCGGTCCTGCTCTGCGTACTCGGCTACGCCGCCGTGGTACAGGTCCAGACGAACACCGAGGACTCGACGTACGCCGGTCTGCGCGAGCAGGAGCTGATCGACATCCTCTCCGGCCTGGCCGGCACGACGCAGAAGGCCCAGGAGCAGATCGAGGAGCTCGAGGCGACCCGCGACGAGCTCGAGGACCAGACCCTGCAGCAGCAGACCGCGCTCCAGCGTGCCGAGGAGCAGGTCGACACGCTCCGGGTGATCGCCGGGACGGTGCCGGTCAGCGGCCCGGGGATCACGATCGAGATCGACCCCGGCGCCGACCCGCTGCGGCTGACCGCGCTCCTCGACCTGATCGAGGAGCTGCGTACCAGCGGTGCCGAGGCGATGGAGATCGAGGGGGCCGACGGCGAGGCCGTCCGCCTGGTCGCGTCGTCCTCGATCGAGGTCAGCCAACCCGCCGAGGGTCTCAACGTCGGCGGCGAGCTGATCAGCCCGCCGTACCGCCTCCAGGTGATCGGCCCGCCCGACACGCTGGCCGGCGCGATCGACTTCTACCAGGGCCCGCAGGACCAGCTCGAGGAGCAGGGCGCGGAGGTAAAGGTGGAGTCGGAGGAGAAGATCGACATCGAGTCGATTCACACCGTGTCCCGCTGACCGTTTCGTCGGTGGGTCGCAGTAGGGTTTCGACAACGGCTGCGGGACGATCTTCCGCAGCCAGACCAGTACGCCTGATGAGGAGATGGCCGTGTACCCCGATGACCTGAAGTACACCAGCGAGCACGAGTGGCTGCGCAACCCTGGCGAGACCGAGGGCTCCGTACGGATCGGGATCACCAACTACGCCCAGGACGCCCTCGGCGACATCGTCTACGTGTCGATGCCCAGCCTCGGCGACACGATCAAGTCGGGCGAGAGCTGCGGCGAGCTGGAGTCGACCAAGTCGGTCAGCGACATCTACGCGCCGATCTCCGGCGAGGTCGTCGCGGTCAACGGATCGCTCGACGCCACGCCCGAGCTGGTCAACGACGACCCCTACGGCGGCGGCTGGCTCTTCGAGGTCACGCCGTCCGATCCTGCCGAGCTGGAGAGCCTCCTCGACGCCGCGGCGTACGAGGCATCACTCGACGCCTAAGGCTGCGCGCTAAGAATTCGCGCAGCCCAACCGAACACCTGGGCCGACCTGATAGGTTGCGGATACCATCCCTCAACGTTCACTTGAGGGTAGGTGCCCGGCCCTCGATGAACCTGGAGCTCAAAAATGTCCGTGTGCCCCGCTTGCGGCAGCCAGAACCCCGACGAAGCGCGGTTCTGCTCGCAGTGTGGCGTAAGCCTGACCGGGACCGACCAGACCTCGACGATTCAGCTCGGGGCTGACGCCGACACCTCAGACCGGGTGCTCAGCCCGGTCGAGGCGGCCACCGTCGAGGCCCTGCCGAGGGGCAACGGCATGCTCGTCGTGCAGCGTGGTCCCGGTGCCGGAAGCCGCTTCCTGCTCGACCAGGACACCGTGGTCGCGGGTCGCCACCCGGACAGCGACATCTTCCTCGACGACGTCACCGTCTCGCGTCGCCACGCGGAGTTCGCGCGCACCGGCGACACCTTCGAGGTCTCCGACGTCGGCAGCCTCAACGGCACCTACGTCAACCGTGACCGGATCGAGAAGGTCGTTCTCAAGGACGGCGACGAGGTCCAGGTCGGCAAGTTCCGGCTCGTCTTCTACGCCGGGCACGAAGGGGCGTAGCCGATGGCCGCCGCCGCGATGCCTGACCCACAACGGCCGGCTAGCGACTCGGGGGAGCGGCTCAACATCGGGCAGGTCCTGGACCAGTTGCGTCCGGACTTTCCCACGGTCACGATCCCGAAGATCCGGTTTCTCGAGGACAAGGGACTGATCAAGCCGGAGCGTACGCCCGCGGGCTACCGTAAGTTCTCCCGCCGCGATGTCGAGCGGCTGCGCTATGTCCTGAGGATGCAGCGCGACCACTACCTGCCGCTCAAGGTCATCGGCGAGCACCTCGACGCGATCGACCGAGGCCTCGAGCCGCCAGCGATCGAGGCGACCGTGCCTACGGTCCCGACGGTCGCCCTGACGCCCAGCGGCGCGCCGGGCGCGGAGTCGTTCCGGCGTACCGACAACATGCGGATCTCGCGGCGCGAGCTCCTCAAGGTGGCCGAGGTCGACGACGCTCTGCTGACCGAGCTGGAGAAGATGGCGCTGGTGGTGCCGCTGCGCAGCGGTCACTACGACACCGACGCCCTGGCGATCGCGCGCACTGCCAAGGAGCTGGCCGAGTTCGGCATCGAGCCCCGTCACCTGCGCGGCATGAAGGCCGCTGCCGACCGCGAGGTCGGCCTCATCGAGCAGATCGTGGCGCCGCTGCGGCGCCCTGGGAATGCCGGAGCGCAGGGCCGCGCCGAGGAGATCGGCAGCGAGATCGCCTCCCTGGCGGTCCGTCTGCACGCCACCTTGGTGAAGTCAGGACTGCGAGACCGCTGACTCGGTTCACATGACCGGTCAACCGGGCTGCTGTCGCGACCCGGAGACGGGTAGGGTGGATGACATGCGCGAGGTCGATGTGCTCGGAGTCCGAGTGGAGATGCCCTCCAACCAGCCGATCGTGCTGTTGCGCGAGGTGGCGGGTGAGCGATACCTGCCCATCTGGATCGGCGCGGTGGAGGCGACCGCGATCGCCTTCGCCCAGCAGGGCGTGGTGCCGCCCAGGCCGCTGACCCACGACCTGCTCAAGGACGTGCTGGAGGCGACCGGCAACGAGCTGACCGAGGTGCAGATCACCTCGGTCACCGACCGCGTCTTCTACGCCAACCTGGTCTTCGCCTCGGGCGTCGAGGTGAGCGCGCGCCCTTCGGACTCGATCGCGCTGGCCCTGCGTACCGGGACCAAGATCGTGGTCTCCGACGAGGTTCTCGACGAGGCGGGGCTCGCTGTCCCGGCCGAGCAGGAGGACGAGATCGAGAAGTTCCGCGAGTTCCTCGACGAGATCACTCCGGAAGACTTCGAGTCCCACTGAGGCTCGGGCGGGATCACTCGCTCAGTGCGAGCATCGCCTTCTCGTCGATGGTGTCGGCCTCCGCCTGGTAGACGACCAGGCGCTGACCGCCGGTGCGGGCCAGCTGCATGACCTCGTAGGTGAGCGTCATCCGGCCCACGTGCGGATGTTCGAACGTCTTGGTGCCACCGCTGCGCTCACAGACGTCGTAGCGTTCCCACATCTCGGCGAACTCCGGCGACTTGAGCAGCAGCTCGCCAACGAGCGCGGCCAGCCGGGGTGAGTCGACGTCGGTGCCGCCGATGGCGCGCAGGTGAGCGACCGAGCTGGCCACCGTCTGGTACCAAGGGTCGAGCAGGCGTCGGCCCACCGGGTCGAGGAAGTGGTAACGGGTCAGGTTCCGATGCTCCCGCGGCCCGTCCCACAGCCCCGGGTAGAGCCGCCGGCCCGGCCGGTTGGCGGCAAGTGCGTCGTTGTGCCTGCTGAAGACGAAGGCAGGCAGCGGTCGCAGCTGCTCGATCATGGCCAGCACCGAGGGACGTACGTTCGTGTCGGTCGTCGCCTGGGGCACGCTGACGCGTCCCGAGGCGACCTCGGCCAGCTCGTGCAGGCGCTGGTGGGCATCGCCGGTCAGGCGCAGCGTACGAGCCAGCGAGTCCAGGACAGCCGTCGACGGGTTGGTCTCCCGTCCGCGCTCCAGCCGGGTGTAGTAGTCGACCGACACGCCCGCGAGAGCAGCCAGCTCCTCGCGCCGCAGCCCAGGCGTACGCCGCACGCCGGTGCCGGCGGGCAGACCCGCCTCCTCCGGGGTGACCCGTGCCCGGCGGGCGCGCAGGTAGCGCCCGAGCTCGGTCGAAGCCATGTCACTCATCCCTACCAGTGTGCCGCAGGTCCGGCCGGTGAGAGGGGCCGTGTTGCACCCACCCCTGGTGACACCTCGGCATCACGCGGTCTGCCTCCGCGCGCGTGACGCGACCAGACTTTCGGGGACAACGACCCGGAGGAGGAGCACGATGACCGCAGTTGCCCACGAGGCGTCGAGCGGAGGCCCGGCAACCGTGCCGGCGGGGAGCTTTCGAGCGCTGCTCGCCGCGCTCCTGGGCTTCACGGTGATCACCGTCGACGTCTCCGCGGTGAACATCGCGCTTCCCTATCTCCATCGGGACCTGGGTGGCGGGATGGCCGGGCTGCAGTGGGTCGTGGACGCGTACACGCTGATGTTCGCCGCGCTGATGCTCTCGGCCGGCGCGGTGACCGACCGGATCGGCCCGGTGCGGGCCTACGCGCTGGGCGTGGTGCTGTTCACCGTCGCGTCCGTGGCCTGCGCCGCCGCACCGGTGATGCCGGTGCTGATCGCGGCGCGGGTGCTCCAGGGTGCTGCCGCCGCGCTGGTCATGCCGGCGTCGCTGGCGCTGGTCCGGGTGGCGTACGACGACGCGCGGGCCCGGGGTCAGGCCATCGCCGTGTGGACCATCGGCGGATCCGCGGCGATGGCGCTGGGTCCGGTGGCCGGAGGCCTGCTGAGCGAGTACGCCGGCTGGCGCTGGGTGTTCCTGGTCAACGTTCCGGTCGGGATCCTCATCGTGGCCCTGCTGGCCGGCCTGCGGATCCGGGCGGTGCGGCGCCGGGCACCGCTCGACTTCCCAGGCCAGGTGCTGGCCGTGGTCGCGCTGTCCGCGCTGACGTACGCCGTCATCGAGGCCGGCCACACCGGCTGGCACGCGCCTGCTGTGCTCGCGGCGGGAGTGGCGGTCTCGGCGGCAGTCGCGTTCGTCGTGGTGGAGCGCCGCTCGGCGGCGCCGGTGCTGCCGCTCGGCCTGGTGGCTCGGGGGAGGGTGGCGGTCGCGCTGGTCTCCGGGTTCGGGATCAACTTCGGGTTCTACGGCGGGATCTTCCTGCTCGGCCTCTACTACCAGCAGGTCCGGGGCTGGAGCGGTGCCGCGGCGGGGCTGATGTTCGTCATCCCGGCGGCCATGACCACCTGCGCCAACGTGCTCGCACCACGCCTGGCGTACGTCATCGGCCGGCGCCCGCTCATCGCCGGCGGCCAGCTGATCCTCGCGGTGGGGATGCTCGCACTGGTCCTGCTTTCGACGACCACGCCGGTCTGGCTGGTCCTCGTCCTGCTCGTCCCGCTCTCCACCGGCGGCGCGCTGGCGATCACGCTCGTCACCGCGGACCTGATCGACGCGGTCGAGCCCGCCCGGGTCGGTGTCGCCACCGGCGCGCTGAGCACGTTCCGGCAGACGGGCGGCGCGATCGCGGTCGCCATATTCGGCGGTCTGGGAGCCGGCGCCAGCGGGATTCTCACCCTTCCCGGGATGCGGGTCTGCCTCCTCGTCGGAGCCGTGGTACTGGCGCTGACGGCGCTGGTCGCGACGACCGCGCGCCAAAAGCCTCATGCTCTACTTGAGGGTTAGGCTGGACGACACGCCGGAGGGGGTTCTTTGACCAGGGCCCTTGCGACGCTTACCTTGTAGTTGTCTCTGTTGTAACTCCAACGATGTGGTCCCCCCGCCGCAGCCGTTCATTCCCCGAGTGGAGTTACGCACAACGGAGTAGACGATGGAGGACATCGTGTTCGACCACGAACAGAAGCCCGGCCACGGCGCCGACGACGCGCAACGCGCGGCGGAGCAGGCTGACGAGCAGGGCCTTCTCTTCACCGACGATGTCTCGCCCCTGCCGAGCGACACCGGTTACCGCGGCCCGACGGCCTGCAACGCGGCCGGGATCAGCTACCGCCAGCTCGACTACTGGGCCCGCACCGGTCTCGTCGAGCCGAGCGTGCGCGGGGCCACCGGCTCCGGCACCCAGCGGCTCTACTCCTTCCGCGACATCCTGATCCTCAAGGTCATCAAGCGACTCCTCGACGCCGGCATCTCGCTGCAGCAGATCCGCGCTGCTGTGCAGCACCTGCGTGAGCGGGGCACCGACGACCTGACCCGCGTCACCCTGATGAGCGACGGCGCCTCGGTCTACGAGTGCACCAGCAACGACGAGGTCATCGACCTGCTCCAGGGCGGGCAGGGCGTCTTCGGCATCGCCATCGGTGGCGTCTGGCGCGAGATCGAGGGCACCCTCTCCGAGCTTCCCAGTGAGCGTGCCGCCGAGGACGGCGAGCAGGTCGCCTCGATGTCCGACGAGCTCTCCGCCCGCCGCGCCGCCCGCAACGCCGGCTGACGTAAACCTCACGTAACACTCGACCCTGAGACCCCGCAGAGGCGGGGCCTTGGGGTCGAGTCGTTTATGCTGGTGGTGCTGACCATCCCGCACGGGAGAGCTCCTCTCGAAGGGGCGCCGAAGGGGCAATTCCTCCCCGGAAACTCTCAGGCATCCACGACTGTGCGGACCAGGCAACTCTGAAGCGGCGCAGATGCGGTGACAGAGGGGGAGGGCGTACGAGTTGTCTTAGATGCCCTCAGGAGCCACTGTGTCCGACACGCCCACTCTGTCCGAGCTCGACGCCGCCTCTCCGTTCGTGGAGCGCCACGTCGGGCTCTCGGCCGCCGACGAGGCGACCATGCTGCAACGGCTCGGGTACGACTCGGTCGCGGCGATGATGGACGCGGCGGTGCCGGCCGGGATCCGCTCGGTCGAGTCGCTGGACCTGCCGGCTGCGCTGAGTGAGGCCCAGGTCGCGTCGCTGGCGCGGGAGATCGCGGCCTCCAACAAGCCCGGCGAGCCGATGATCGGGCTCGGTTACCACGCCACCGTGACGCCGCCGGTGATCCGTCGCAACGTGCTCGAGGACCCGAGCTGGTACACCGCCTACACGCCCTACCAGCCGGAGATCTCCCAGGGACGCCTCGAGGCGCTCATCAACTTCCAGACCATGGTCGGCGACCTGACCGGCCTGCCGGTGGCCAACTCCTCGCTCCTGGACGAGGGCACCGCGGCCGCCGAGGCGCTGGCGCTGGTGCACCGGGCGAACCGCAAGGGTTCCGGTCCGTTCGTCATCGACGCCGACGCCCTGCCGCAGTCGATCGAGGTCGTGAAGGTGCGCGCCGAGGCGATGGGCCTCGACGTCGTCGTGGCCGACCTCTCGCAGGGTCTGCCCGAGGGCGACGCGATCGGCGTGCTGGTGCAGTACCCCGGCGCCTCCGGCCGTGTGCCCGACCTCAAGCCGGTCGTCGACGCCGCCCATGAGCGCGGTGCGCTCGCCGTCGTCGCCGCCGACCTGCTCGCCCTCACCGTCCTCGAGGCGCCCGGCACCCTCGGCGCCGACGTCGTCGTCGGCTCGACCCAGCGCTTCGGCATCCCGCTCTTCTACGGCGGCCCGCACGCCGGCTACATGGCCGTCCACGAGGGGATCGAGCGGCACCTGCCCGGTCGTCTCGTCGGCGTCTCCGTCGACGCCGAGGGGCGGCCCGCGTACCGCCTCGCTCTGCAGACCCGTGAGCAGCACATCCGCCGCGAGAAGGCGACCTCCAACATCTGCACCGCGCAGGTGCTGCTGGCCGTCGGCGCTTCGATGTACGCCGTCTACCACGGCCCCGCCGGCCTGCGGACGATCGCGACCCGCACCCACCGGTACGCCGCCGTCCTGGCAGCTGCGCTCAAGTCGGCCGGCCTCCCGCTGGTCTCGGAGACGTTCTTCGACACGCTGGGTGTCACCGTGCCCGGACGGGCGGCCGATGTCGTCACCGCGGCGCGCCGCTTCGGCGTACATCTTCGTCTCGTCGACGCCGACACCGTCGGCATCTCGACCTCTGAGGCGACCACCCGCTCGACCCTGTCGGCCGTGCTGAACGCCTTCGGCGTCTCGGGCGCGGACCTGGACGAGATCGACCGCACCACGGGCAGCGCGCTGCCCGACGGCCTGGTGCGCACCAGCGACTACCTCACCCACGAGGTCTTCAACGCGCACCACAGCGAGACCCAGATGCTGCGCTACCTGCACAAGCTGGCGGCGCGTGACTACGCGCTCGACAAGGGCATGATCCCGCTCGGCTCGTGCACCATGAAGCTCAACGCGACCACCGAGATGGAGCCGATCTCGCTGCCCGGCTTCGCCGACCTGCACCCGTTCGTGCCCGCCGAGGACGCCGCTGGCTACACGCGCCTGGTCGGGGAGCTGGAGGGGTGGCTGGCCGAGGTCACCGGCTACGACGAGGTCTCCATCCAGCCGAACGCCGGCTCGCAGGGCGAGTTCGCCGGCCTGATGGCGATCCGTGGCTACCTGGACGCACAGGGCCAGGGGCACCGCAAGATCTGCCTGATGCCTTCCTCGGCGCACGGCACCAACGCCGCCTCGGCCGTGATGGCTGGGATGAAGGTCGAGGTCGTGAAGTCGTCCGAGGACGGCACCGTCGACCTCGACGACCTGCGGGCCAAGCTCGACGCCCACGGTGAGAACGTGGCCGCGATCATGGTGACCTACCCCTCGACGCACGGGGTCTACGAGGAGGGCATCACCGAGGTCTGCTCGCTGGTGCACGAGGCCGGCGGTCAGGTCTACATCGACGGCGCCAACTTCAACGCGCTCCTGGGCTACGCCAAGCCCGGCGAGTTCGGCGGCGACGTCTCCCACCTCAACCTGCACAAGACCTTCTGCATCCCGCACGGCGGTGGCGGCCCGGGCGTCGGTCCGGTCGCGGTCCGTTCCCACCTGGCGCCCTACCTGCCCTCGCACTCCCTGCACCCGGACGCCTCGAAGCGCTCGGGCATCGGCGCGATCTCGGCCGCTCCGTACGGCTCGGCCGGCATCCTGCCGATCTCGTGGGCGTACGTCCGGCTCATGGGCGCCGAGGGCCTGACCCGGGCGACGTCGGCCGCGGTGCTGTCGGCCAACTACGTGGCCGCACGGCTCAACGAGCACTTCCCGGTGCTCTACCGCGGCGAGACCGGCCTGGTCGCGCACGAGTGCATCCTCGACCTGCGGCCGATCACGAAGGAGACCGGTGTCACCGTCGACGACGTCGCCAAGCGACTCATCGACTACGGCTTCCACGCCCCGACGATGTCCTTCCCGGTCGCCGGCACGCTCATGGTCGAGCCCACCGAGTCCGAGGACCTCGGCGAGCTGGACCGGTTCATCGACGCGATGATCGCGATCAAGGGCGAGATCGACCGAGTCGCCTCGGGCGAGTGGACCGCCGAGACCTCGGTCCTGCGCGGCGCCCCGCACACCTCCCGCGCCCTCGTCGGCGACTGGGACCGTGCCTACTCGCGCGAGGAGGCCGTCTTCCCGCGCGGCATCACTGGGCCGAACGGGTCGGGCGACAAGTACTGGCCGCCGGTGGCCCGTATCGACAACACCTACGGCGACCGCAACCTGGTCTGCTCCTGCCCGCCCGTGGAGTCCTTCGCCGAGTGACCCAATCGCCGAGTCGGCGCGTCTTGACGCGCCGACTCGACGAGGTTTTGGTCAGCTGAGGGTCATGGAGGGCTCGCCGTTGGCGTTGAGCCCGGTGCCGTGGGTGCACGTGCCGGCCCTCGGCGCGCCACCGTTGTAGGCCTGGCGCAGACAGTTGCGCAGGGCGAGCTGGCCCCAGTAGTTCGGGTGCAGACTCTCCTGGATGTAGTAGTTGCCGCTCGTGGTGGAGACGGTGCGGATCTGGTTGACCCACTCGGTCTTGTCGACCGCGCCGGAGACCCGCCAGCTCGACAACCCCTTCTCCTCGAGAAGGCCCACCGTGTTCTCGCACAGACGGCGGCCCGCGAACGCGCCGGCGACGTTGAGCGTCTTGATGTTGGCCAGTCCGGAGTCGGTCGCCGCACCCGAGATCGTGTTGTTGATCGTCGGCAGGATCGTGTTGTACGCGTAGTCGGCATCCGCGTTCCAGAAGCCGCAGCCGCCGGTGTTCTGACGGGTGTAGCCGGACTCGCTGTAGCGGTAGCCCGACGAGGTCGCCAGCGGCGAGGGTACGTTCTGGACGATCAGGGTCCACGCGCTGTCTGCGTAGCCCGCGTTGCGCATGGCGGTGCGTACGTTCTGGAACGCAGTGGCGATCCTCGCGCGCACCGCGGCGACATTGCTGGCCGCCATCGCGCTGGTGACGACCGAGTCGTCCTTGCAGTAGTCCTTGCTCCAGGACGGCGAGGTCAGGAAGTTCTGGACGCACCGGGTGACGATGCTGGCGAAGTTGAAGTCGTTGCCGCCGATGCCGATCGCCACCGCCTTGACGTTGTGGCTCGCCGCGAAGTTCTGCAGCATGAGGGCCTGGCCCTGGTTGCCGCCGCTGGAGTAGAAGTCGATGCCGGGCTTGAAGTAGCCCTCGCTGGTCGTGGTCGTGCTGACCTTCGCGCCCGAGCAGGCCAGGTTGAGCCCGCTCACGCCACCGCCGACGTACGCCTCCGCGGCCGTGCTGCGGTGACACCGATTGATCGTCTCGGCCGTGTGGGTGGCGTTGTCGAAGTACGTCGCGCTGCCGCCCGCGTCGATCAGCGACTCGCCGGAGTTGCTGTTGCCGGCCCAACGGCCGGCCTCACCGGAGACGTAGCTGTCACCCACGGTGACCATCCACGGCGTGCCGCTGCCGGGACCGTCGGCATGTGCGGGAGAGGCCATCAACGATGTTGCCGAGAGCAGGGACGCGGGTAGGAGAAGGGTCGCGGCGACCTTGGCGACACGGGTGGTGAGACGTGGCACGGAAACCTCCGGTTGGTCTGGGACGGCTTCCGCGGTGCGGAGCCGCCTCAGGCTAGTGACGTACGTCACGCCAGGGAATGGCCGGGAGGAAATACCTGTCGCGCCGAAGGTTAATTCTTCGGCGATGCCAGGAGCCGACTCGAGATCTTCCCTGTGTCAGAGAAACGGCGGGACATCTGTCACCGGGAAGTCGTTCAGGTGCCGTGGATCTGGAGGGTGGATCCCTCGCGGCCCTTGGCGACGGCCAGCTGGGTGGGGATGCGCTCGCGCATCTCGGTGACGTGGCTGACCACGCCGATGATGCGGCCGCCCTCGCGGAGGGTGTCGAGGACGTCGAGTACGTCATCGAGGGTGTCGGCGTCCAGTGAGCCGAAGCCCTCGTCGACGAAGAGGGTGTCGAGCATCTGGCCGCCGGCCTCGTTCATGATCACGTCGGCCAGGCCGAGCGCGAGGGCGAGGGAGACCACGAACGTCTCGCCGCCCGACAGGGTTGCGGGGTCCCTCGACTCGCCGGACCAGTCGTCGCGGACCATCAGCGCCAGGCCACCGCGCCGGTCGCCGGCGCCCTTGGCCGCGGAGTGCTCCAGGGCGTAGCGCTGGTCGCTCATCTTCGCCAACCGCTCGTTGGCGGCGGCGACGACCTGGGTGAGGCGGTAGGCGACCACGTAGGCCGAAAGGCTCATCTGGAGCTGGTTGTCGCTGCTCTTGCCCTCGGCGAAGGAGGCGATCCGGGCGGCGACCTCGAGGTCGTCGCGTACGGGGGCCCAAGCCGAGAGCGCGCGGGTCAGGTCGCGTTGCAGGGAGTCGAGGCGGGCGGCCCGGTTGGCCGCGGTGTCGGCCGCCGAGCGGGCCGCGTCGGCGGCGTCTGCGGCCTTGCGGTGGGCAGTTGTGAGCGCCGGCAGGTCAGGCTCGTCGGTGGCCAGGATCTCGGCGGCGCCGGGGGAGTCGAGAGTCGCTCGGGCGGCCGCCAGGCTGTCGGCGTACGCCTTGATCTGGCTGTTCAGCGCCGCCACCTGCTCCGGCGGGAGCGCGGCGGCGAGGGCGCTCTCGGGGGTGTCGAAGCCGGCCCGGACCGCCGTGGCGGTGAGGGTGCGCTCGGCCCCGGCGAGGGCCTCGGCGGCGCGGGTGGCGGCCTCGAGTCGCTCGAGGCTGGTGGTCGCGGCGCGGTGGTCGCGGTCGAGCGCGGCGAGCAGGGCGTCGAGATCCGGGTGGTCGCCACGGACGTCGGTCAGCTGCTCCTCGAGTCGCTCGCGTTCCTCGGTGAGGTGACGCAGAGTGGTCTCGAGCTCGGCGGCGCGGGTCTCGAGCTCGGCACGGAGTGTCGCCGAGCGGGCCCGGCTCTCCTCGGCGGCGGTGAGCTGGGCGCGCAGGCTCGGCTCGCGGGCGGCCGTACGCTCCAGCTCGGCCAGCCGCTCGGCCAGCGACGCGGCCGGCTCGTCGGTCTCCCCGGCGGCTTCTTGGGCGAGCTGGAGGCGGGTGGTGAGGTCGCGCACGTGCTGGTCGCGGGCGTGCTCCTCGGCGCTGGCGTTGTCGTAGGTCGCCTGGGCGGCCTTCTCGGCAGCCGCGTCGGGGGCGCCGTCGGCGGGGGAGGCCTTGTGCGGGTGCTCGTGGGATCCGCACACCGGGCAGTCCGCGCCGACCGCGAGCGCGCCGGCGAGCTCGGCGGCGATGCCGTCCAACCGGGCCTGGCGTACGTCGAGATGGTGGCTGCGCGCCTCCATGGCGGCCGTCCGGGCCGACTCGTGCCTGGCTCGGGCGTCGACGAGATCCCGGGTCAACCGACCGACCTCGGTCACCGCCGCGACCTGAGCGCGCAGCACCGGGATCGCCGCGGCCGCCTCGGTGGCCGCCGCCAGGTCCGCGGTGAGAGCCTCGGCCTGCTGCGGCAGCTCCTCGGCGAGTCTGGCCTGCTCGCGGGTCTGGGTGAGGACGCGGTCTCGCTGAGTGCCGGTGGCCGCGAGCTCGCGGGTGACCTCGCTCAGACGACGCTGCACCGGCGCCAGCGCGCGGGCCTGCGCGAGGCGTGCCGAGATTCGGTCGACGGCCGCCTTGGCATCGGTCAGGGTCAGGTCGCTGGGGGCGAGCGAGGTCGCTTTGGCGTGCTCGCGCCGCGCCTGGTCGGCGAGCTCGCTGACCCCGGCGACGGCCTCGGCACGCTGGGCGGCCTCGACGCGGCGTACGCGCTCCTCCTGCTCCTCGGCCGCGGCGACGAGACGGCTCTCGGCGGCAGCGGCAGCACGGAGGCCGCGCTGCTTCTCGGCCATCGCACGAGCGTCGTCGAGCGCGGCGAGGGTCTCCGACTCCGCGGCCAGGGCCTCCATCGCGGCGCCGGAGGTGACCGCCTGCGACTCGGTGGCCTCCTCGGCCAGTGCACGGGCCCAGGTGGCGATCGCGCCGTCACCGGCGGGAAGACCGAGGTCGTGGACGTCCCAGTCGTCGGGGAGCGTGACGGCCGCGGTCTCGCTGATCCGGCTGACCACCTCGGCGACGCCGGCGTTGAGCTCCTCGGAGCGCCGCCGGAGCTCGACGCGACGCTCACGCAGCCAGCGCTCGACGTCGGCGAAGCGCTCGGTGCGGAAGAGCCGCTCGAGCAGTCGCTTGCGCTCTTCGGCGCTGGAGCGGAGGAAGGCCTGGAAGCGGCCCTGGGGGAGCATCGCGACCTGCACGAACTGGGTCAGCGTCATGCCGAGGAGGTCCGAGACCAGGTGGCCGGCCTCGTCGAGGCGGGTGGTGAGGGTGCGCCACTCCTCGCCGACCTGCTCCATGAGCACGACGGAGGCCTGCTGGGTCGTGGTGCCTGCGCCACGGCGCTTGGGTCGCTCCCACGACGGTGAGCGGGTGATCCGGAAGCGTCGCTGGGCGAGCGTCGCCTCCAGGACGACCCGCGTGGCGACCTCGGCCGGGGCCCGGTCGCTGCGCAGCCGCTTCGCGACCGAACGGTCACCGGGGACGTCGCCGTAGAGCGCGAAGCAGACCGCGTCCAGGACGCTCGTCTTGCCGGCTCCGGTGGCGCCGGAGAGCAGGAAGAGCCCTGCCTCGGAGAGCTGGTCGAAGTCGACGCTCACCGTGCCCGTGAACGGGCCGAATGCGGACACCTCCAGGTGGTGAAGGCGCATCAGAAGAGCACCTCGAGCCACTCCTCTTCCTCGTCCCCGCCGGAGGGCGAGTCGAGCGAGTCGACCTCGGGGTCCTCACAGCAGGCGTCCACGGCGGTCTGCAGCAGCGCCAGTTCGGCCTTGGCCGCGGGCTCGCCGCGGAGCTCGGCCACGAATTCGGTGACCAGGTCGATGTCCCGCCGCGGCCGGGACGGGTCGGGCTGGGACAGGGCACCCAGGACCGGCGCGGTCGACTCGAACCCCAGCACGAGGGTGTGCGGGAACCGTCGTCGCAGCCGTTCCATGGCCTGGGCCGGGCGGATCCGGTCGGTCAGGGTGATCTGCAGCCACGACTGCTCGTGGACCTCGTGTCGAGGGTCGCTCAGCAGCTCCTCGAGCGTGCCTCGCAACCGGGCCAGGTTGCGCGGGACCGGCGCCTCCACGAACTCGCTGGCGACGAAACCGGACTCGTCGAGATCGATGAGCCAGGATCCCTTGAGATGGTTGGCCTCCGAGAAGGAGTACGCCAGCGGGGAGCCGCTGTAGCGCACCGTGTCGGTGATCGTGTGGCGGCCGTGGAGGTGGCCGAGGGCGGCGTAGGAGATGTCCTCGAAGAGGCTGGCGGGCACCATCGAGACGCCGCCGACGGACATGTCGCGCTCGGAGTCCGACGGCTCCGCACCGGTGACGAAGGCGTGGGCCATGACCACGCTGCGGCCACCCCGGCCATCGAGGTCGGCACGCACCCGTCGCATCGCCTCGCCGAGCGCCGCCTGGTGGGAGCGCGACTCCAGCCCCCAGGACGCTCTGGCGGCGTCGGGATCGAGGTAGGGGAGACCGTAGAAGGCCACCTCGCCGTGCTCGTCCGGGAGCATCACCGGGCGGCCGACACCCGCCAGGTCGGTGCGGATGAAGATGCCGGCGGCGTCGATCAGCTCGGAGCCGAACCCCAGCCGCTGGGCCGAGTCGTGGTTGCCGCTGGTGATGACGACCTTCGCCCGCGAGGCGGCCAGCCGCGAGAGCGCCTCCGAGGCCAGCCGCACCGCGTCGACCTGCGGAAGCGCACGGTCGTAGACATCGCCGGATACGCACACCACGTCGACCGATCCCTGCTCCACCACGGAGAGGAGATGGTCGACGTACGCCGCCTGGTGCCCGAGCATGCCCTCCCTGTGGAAGGACCGGCCCAGGTGCCAGTCGGAGGTGTGCAGGATCCGCATGAAACGAAAACTATCGGTGAGCACGGACAGTCTTGCCCCCGACTCACCGCCGGAGCCTCGGCTACGCGGGATAGGTCACCTTGATCGCCAGCTGCCGCTGCAGGTTGTCGGCCGCATCGGCCACCCGGCGGCGTACGCCCGGGTCCAGATCCAGCTCGATGACCGCCCGTGCGTCAGCGAGGGTCTCCTCGGTCACCGAACCGCTCGGGAAAAACGCCTCGGCAGCCTCGGCGAGGCTCCAGCCCGAGCGCTTCTCGGCGGTGGCGGGGAGCTCGGCGAAGTAGCGCTCGACGTAGCCCGCGGTGAGCTCGGCCGGCCCGGTCCAGAACGCCCGCCCGGCGGCCAGGATGTCGTAGTTGGGCAGGTCGGTCTCGCCGGTGAACACCGACCAGCCGTACGCCTTCGCCTCCGCGTCGGGGATGCTGACCAGGGCGCCATTGAGGTGGATGCGGGCCTCGTTGGCCGGCTCCGCGTCATAGGCAGCCTGCAGCTCCTCACGGGTCGCGAAGCCGTTCTCGGCGAGCTTGGCGAGGATGCGCCAGCGCAGGTCGAGGTCGGTCTCGATGCCGGCCGGGGGAGTGGCCAGCCATTCCCGCAGCAGGGACTCGGAGCTCGCCGAGCGGATCGCCGCGCGATAGGACGACAGCTGCAGCTCGGAGCCGGGAGCGACCTCGTCGAGCTTGCGGAGGGCCGCCTCGTGGAGCCGCTCGCGCGCCCCGGCGGGCGCCAGCGGCACCACCGAGCCGAAGAGCCACGGCATGGTGCGCCTCGGGGTGTCCTCGAGGTCCTCGACCGGGGGCGACGCCTCGGCGATGTCGATGACGTCGGCCGGGTCGACCGCGGCGTTGAACCAGGCGCTGCGCAGGTTGTTCCACACGCCCGCGCGCAGGCCGTCGTCGGTGACCTCCGGGAGGGCTGCCTTGAGCGCCTGCACCGTCTCCCAGTCGGGGATGGCCGAGGCCCAGGTGTCGTCGTAGGGATCGAGCACGACGGCGTTGGCGGCGACCTGGAGCGGTGTCTTGTCGCCGCTCACCGTGATGTCCTCGGTGGTCCACTGGGTGCCGTTGAGGATCGCCGCGCGGAAGGTGTGGGAGCGGTCGGCGGGGTGCAGCGACGGAGCGGTGCGGTTGACGACCATCTTGGCCGGGTCCCACGAGAGCGTGTCCGGACCCGCTTTGAGCAGCCACTGGGCGGTGAAGGTGTCGAGGTCGAACTCGATCCCCGCCTCGGCCGCTGCGGAAGCCCAGGACGCAAACAGATCGTGCATCGTCGCGTTGCCGAACCGGTGCCGGTTGAAGTGGTCGATCGCGCCCGCGAAGAAGACGTCGTCACCCAGCGACGCGGCGAGCTGGCGCAGGATCGCCGAGCCCTTGGAGTAGGAGATCCCGTCGAAGTTCTGCAGCGCCGAGACGGCGTCCTCGGCGCCGTTGCCGGCGACCGAGTGCGTCGAACCGCGCTGGTCGGCGGTCAGGCCCCACTGGCGGCGGGCGTAGGACATGTCGGCCCAGGCGTCGTCGTACTCCGTCACCTCGGCAGTCACCCGGTTGCCCATGTATTCGGCGAACGACTCGTTGAGCCACAGGTCGTCCCACCACTGCGGCGTGACCAGGTCGCCGAACCACTGGTGTGCCATCTCGTGGGCGACCGTGGTGGCCCGCTGGATCCGCATGCCACGGGTCACCCGCGAGGTGAAGATGAGCGGGTCCCGGAACGTCACACAGCCCGGGTTCTCCATCGCGCCCGCGTTGAACTCCGGCACGAACGCCTGGTGGTAGTTGCCGAACGGGTAGCGGATGCCGAAGAGCCGGTGGAATTCGTCGAAGCACTGCTTGGTGATCGTGAAGAGCTCCTCGGCGTCCTTGTCGAGGTCGGCGGCGATGCTCTGCCGCGAGCTCAGCGACAGCGGGATCCCGTCGTGCTCGTCATGGATCATGTGCCACGGGCCGGCGACGAGCGTGACGAAGTACGTCGAGAGTGGCTGGCTCCGCTCGAACTCCCACACACCCGGCTCCGTCTGGGTGCCCGGCGCGTTGCCGATCACCGTCCAGTCGTGCGGCGCGGTCACATGAAAGGTGTAGGGCGCCTTCAGGTCGGGCTGGTCGAAGCAGGCGAAGATCGTCGGGGCGGCGTCCATGAAGCACATCCCGTACACGTACGCCCGCCCGTCGGCCGGGTCGACGCTGCGGTGGAGCCCCTCGCCGTCGTTGCGGAACGGCATCGTGGCCTCGACGACGAGCTCGTTCGGGCCCTCGTCTGTGCTGATCGGGAGACGCCCCTTGGCCAGCGTGGCCGGGTCGATCGGGCTGCCGTTGAGGCTGATGCGCTCGACCGAGACGGGCTTCAGGTCGAGGAACGTCGGTCCGCCTCTCGAGGTGAACCGGATCGTCGTCACGGAGCCGAACGTCTCCTCGCTGGAGCCGAGATCGAGGCGTACGTCGTAGTCCTCGATCTTCAGCAAGCTGGCACGGGCGGCGGCCTCGTCTCGGCGCAGGGGCAGACTCTGGGTGCTCACGTCGCACAGGCTAACGGGCGGATGGCACTCTTTCCCCATGACTGACTCTGCTGCAGACCTGCGCTCGGTATCTCTGGAGAAGATCGGCGAGCACCGCTTCCGTGCTACCAACGAGCGCGGCGGCACCGTGGTGATCGGCCACGGCGACGACCCCGACTTCACCCCGGTCGAGCTGCTCCTCGCCGCCCTGGCCGGCTGCAGCGCCCTGGACGTCGACTTCATCACCGGCAAGCGGTCTCCGATGGAGACCTTCGAGGCCCTCGCCGCGGCCCGGAAGATCCGCGACGAGCAGGGCAACCGCCTCGTCGACCTCTCGGTCACCTTTGAGATCACCTTCCCCGAGGGCGAGGCCGGCGATGCCGCCCGCAAGGTCCTCCCGGACGCGATCAAGAAGTCCGAGACCCGCCTGTGCACCGTCGGCCGCACCGTCGCGGTCGGCACCCCGGTGACGTACGCCGAGGGCGACCTGCCGTAACCCGCCGAGGCGGCGTCCGCGTCGGCCGAAGCGTCACCAGCGTCGGCCGAGTTGGCACCGGTGTGACTTCTCGGCCGACGTACGTGACGTCTCGGCATTTCAGGGGAGCAGGAGCGCAGAGTCGCCGAACTCGTGCCACAGATAGCCCTCGGCGACGGCGGCGTCGTAGGCAGCCTGGGTGAGCGCGGGACCGGCGACGGCCTCGACCAGCAGCAGATGGCTGGCCTGCGGGTCGTGCCAGCCGGTGATGAGCCCGTTGACCACGTACGGCGGGTTGGCGGGCGTGATGACCCGGTCGGTCCAGCCGCTCGCCGCTTTGACCGCGCCGGTCGCGGGGATGACCGCCGACTCGAGGGCTCGGGTGACGGTGGTGCCGGCCGCGACGACGCGGCCGCCGGCGTACCTGGTCTGCTCCACCAGCCGGGCCGTGGTCTCGGAGACCTCGAACCACTCCGCCCCGGGGGCCTCGCCGACCTCCTGGGAGGAGACGCCGGTGTGCAGGGTGATGGGCGCGATCTGGATGCCGCGCGTGACCAGCTCGGTGACCAGCGGGTGGGTGAACGGGCGCGCCGCCGAGGGCATCTCCGCGCTCCCGGGGCGATGCCCGAAGACGGTCTGGTAGGCGGAGAGCGGGTAGCGCCGGTCTAGATAGCCATACGCGATCGGGCGACCTGCCCGCGCGAGCTCGGCGGTCACGTCGCCGGTGATGCGGGCGCGCCACAGCCGGTTGCCCACGCCGGTCGGGGAGGAGGCGCGGCCGTCGGGGTAGGGCTCGCGCAGGGTGACCCGGAGACCGGCGGTCACGATCACGTCGCCCTCGGCGGCGTCGAGCACGGACCGGGAGGCGTCGGGGGCGGAGCGGATCTCCACGGCCCAGCCGGTGTCGAGACGCTGGGCGAGGTGGAGCACCACCCGGCCGCGCCCGATCAGGTCGGCGTCGAGCTGGCGTGCCTCGGTCACCGAGTCGTTGACCACGACCAGGTCGCCGGGGGAGAGGTGGTCGGCAAGGTTGCGGAACCGGGAATGTCGTACGCCACCCGGTGATGCCACGAGCAATCGCACCCCGTCGCGTTCCATGCCGCGCCACTCCGCGGGAGCGGGGGCGGTGGTGTCCTCAGGAAAGGGGAATGTGGTGGTCGGCCGTTCGGCGAGCATGGTCATCGGATCGCTCCTACGGATGCGAGTTCGGTGGCGCGGTAGCGCCCGGACGGCTGGTTGCCGGAGAGCAGCGCGAGCAGGTGCGGAACGACCGATTCCGGCAGCGGTCGGTCGGAGATGTCCTCACCGGGGAACGCGGCCTGGTGCATCGCCGTGCGCATGTCCCCGGGATCGACGGCGTACGCGCGGATGCCGTTCTCCTCACCGAGCGTGAGGATCAGGTGGTCGAGCGCGGCCTTGCTCGCTGCGTACGTTCCCCAGGTCGGGTAGTGCTCGACCGCCGCGTCGCTGGAGATGCCCACGAGGGTGCCGCGCGAGGCGATCAGGTAGGGGAGGAGCCGCTGGGTGAGCGAGAGCGGAGCGAGCAGGTTCGACTCGAGCACGCTCGAGAAGAGGCTCTCTGGGACCTCGGCCAGGGGAAGCATCGGGCCGAGCTCGCTGGCGTTGTGCACGAGCAGGTCGAGGCGCCCGTGGCGGGCTACCGCGGCGGCGATGGCGTCCTGATGGTCGAGATCGCGTACGTCGCCGCTCAGCGTGGTCACCCGAGAGCTGTCGGGGAGGGCGGCATGGAGACGGTCGGCGTCGCGGGCGTCGGTGACGACGCTCCAACCCTTGTCGATGAGGGAGGTCGCGAGGGCGAGTCCCAGTCCTGCGGAGCCGCCGGTGATGACGGCTACTTCGTTGTCTGATCTGTTCATGTCCCCTAGGATTCAACCTAAAGTGAACTTGAGATCAAGGGCTGTGACAGAAAAGAGTGAGATGAACACCCACGACCTGCTCACTATGGGCGAGGTGACCCGGCGCAGCGGCTATGCCGCCTCCGCGGTGCGTTACTACGAGAGCCAGGGCCTGATCCGGGCCGAGCGATCGGCCGGGGGACAGCGTACGTTCGAGCGCAGCGTCCTGCGCCGGCTCGCCTTCATCAGGGCAGCGGCCAACGTCGGCCTCTCCCTTGACGAGATCAAGGCCGAGCTCGACTGCCTGCCGGGGGACCGCACCCCCACGAAGGCCGACTGGGCGCGGATGTCCAGGCACTGGCGCCGCCGTCTCGAGGAGCAGATCCACGCCCTCGAGCGCCTCCGCGACAACCTCGACTCCTGCATCGGCTGCGGCTGCCTCTCCCTGCAGCGCTGCGGCATCTCCAACCCCAACGACGCGGCGGCCGCCCAGAGCCCCGGCGCCGCGTACCTCCCCAAGGTCCTGCGCCGCGACCCGCCCCGCCGCCGCGCCTAAATTGCCGAGGCGTCCCTTAGGTCGGCCGAAGCGTCGGCTAGGTCGGCCGAAGCGTCACGTACGTGCCAACTCGGCCGACCTAGGTGACGCCTCGGCAGGGTTGATCAGCCGACGGTGATCGTCTCGAACTCGACCGGCGTCTTGGGTGCGCCGGTGCCGTCGGGGCCTGCCTCGGCCACGCCGGCCTCGCCGACCTTCTCGAGGGTCTTGATGGCGGCGTCGTCGAGGGTGCCGAAGACGGTGTAGGCGGGCGGAAGCTGGGTGTCGCCGAAGACCATGAAGAACTGGCTGCCGCCGGAGTTGGGCTGGCCGGTGTTGGCCATTGCGAGGGTGCCGGCGGGGAAGGTGTCGGTGTCCTTGAACTCGTCGGGGATCGTGTAGCCCGGGCCGCCGGTGCCCTCGCCGGTCGGGTCGCCGCACTGCAAGAGCGCGAAGCCGGGGTTGTTGCCGAGGCGGTGGCAGCTTGTGGCGTCGTAGTAGTCCTGCGAGGCCAGCGAGAGGAACGAGTTGACGGTGCACGGCGCCTTGTCGGCGTCGAGGGTGATCGCGAGCGGGCCGACGGAGGTGTTGATGGTGGCGGCGACCTTGCCGGTGTACTGCGCGGTCTTCTCCGGCTCGTCGACCTCCTTGGAGGCACCCATCGGGTCCTCGACGTACTCGCAGCTCGTCGAGCCGGGCTTCACGATCGACTTCCAGTCACTGGACTCGCTCGACTTCGGGCCCTTGCTCTCCGTGGCCTGGCCGCCATCGTCGGAACCACAGGCGGAGAGCGTGAGGAGCAGGGCAGCGGCGGCAACGGCCGGAAGCGCACGAGAAGACATGCCCAGATGCTAGGGGAGCGGCCCGAACGATCCCGCGACGGACCCCGCGTGGCGATGCCGGCGGCATCCGCCGCCCGCATCGGAGCCGCGCACTATCGCACACGATGGTTGGTTGCCGCGATACTGCACCAGCCTCACTGCACCCACTCAGCCACGACAGGGGAGGGCTCGGCTACCCTCCAGCCGTGCCTGTGCTTTCGCTGCGTTTCGAGCTCGACGACCTGACCCGGCCCGAGGTGATCCGGCTCCTGGAGGACCACCTCGAGGACATGTACGCCGTGACGCCGGCCGAGTCGGTGCACGCGCTCGACCTCGAGGCACTGAAGGTGCCCGAGATCGCGTTCTGGTCGGCCTGGGAAGGCGCCGAGCTCGTCGGCGGCGGCGCGCTGAAGTCGCTCGGCGAGGGTGACTACGAGCTCAAGTCGATGCGCACCACGGCAGCCGCTCGAGGCCGCGGCGTCGCGACCGCGATGCTGCGCCACCTGCTGGCGGAGGCCAGGTCACGCGGTGGTCGCCGCGTGCTTCTGGAGACCGGGACCGAAGACTTCTACGAGCCCGCCCGGCGCCTCTACGCGGGCAACGGCTTCACCGAGTGCCCGCCCTTCGGCAGCTACGTACTCGACCCCAACTCGGTCTTCTTCGAGCTCTCGCTGTAGTCGTCGACCGGCGCAGCGCCGCGTCGGAACAGCAGGTCGTCGAGAGCGAGCTTGGTGCGGCGTACGACGATCAGGTAGACCGCGATCGCGAGCCAGCCGAGGTCGCGGAGGGTGTCGGCGAGATAGCTGGGGTCGGCCGAGGCGCCGCCACCGCCGAAGCAGCCGCAGTCGATGTTGAGGCCGCGCGCCCAGGCCGCGGTGATCCCGACGAGGAACGAACACAGGCCGAGCGCGGTCGCCACCGCCGCCGTCCGGGTGAACAGTCCGAGGATCAGCAGCACGCCGAGGATGACTTCGGCGATGGGCATCGCGATGGCGTACGCAGGGGCCAGCTGCCACGGCAGCAGCTGGTAGCCGCGCACCGCCTGCTCGGTGATCGCCGGCTCGGGCAGCTTGGCGAGCCCGGCGGCGAGGAAGACGAAGCCGAGGTAGAGGCGGCCGGCGAGACCGATCCAGCCGAACAGATCAGCGCGAGTCTTCATGAGAGCACCACCCAGGAGGTGCGGACGACGCCGAAGACGACGAACGCCGCCACGACCGCGTAGCCGGTCCACAGCAGCGGCGCCGGCGAGACCTCGTCCCTGATCTCACGTCGCACGAACCACACCCCGAGCGCCAGCACGGCCACGGAGACCGCGACCAGCCCGACGACGTACCACACCTCGTTCACATCGCCAGGGTGCCACAGCCGAGCCCCGCAACCACCGCCCGGACGCCCGCCTTCAGCGCATCTTCAGGCTGCGGGGCGCCTTCTCAGGAAACAGGTCAGGGTTGCAGCCACCACGGGCTGGTGTAGGCGATGCCCAGGTCGTTGCAGGGATGGCCCTCCGGACCCGGGCTCGCGTTGGCGCCAGTCGGGTCGCTGACCCGCAGCAGCACCCAGTCGCCGTCGTCGACGGAGACCGGCACGGTGACCGAGACCGGGTCGCCGACGCGGAACGCCACGACGTCGGCCACGACGGGCGCCGACGGACCCGGGCGCAGCACCTGCAGGTGGAGCTCCCGGCCGACCCACTCCTCGTCGCGGGCGAGATCGAGGGTGAACCGCATGTCGCCGCCGCGGCCGGGGATCACCGAGCCCGTCCGGTGCTCGACGCCGTCCAGGGTGGCCACCGCGTCGACCCGGAGCCCCGAGGTGCGGGTGGCGAAGAACCGCCGCGCCCGCATGGCCTCGAAGACGCCGGCGCGGTCGTGGGAGGCGACCCACAGCCCGGTGCGTCCCTTGCCCTCCGGGTGGCCCCAGTCGGTGCCGTGCTCGTCGGTGACGCCGCTGATCCCGGTGCGCCAGCCGGCGTTGAGGCACTGGCACAGCGGCGAGCTCTTGCCGTCGGCGTACCCCTCGAAGAGGTAGTCGTCGCCGCGGTTGAACATCTCCAGCGACACCATCCGCTCCCGTGCCCGCGCGTCGTAGCGGAACTCCTGGAACCGGAACGGCTCGCGCCTGGGGTGGTTGAACCCGGCGATCCCGTCTGACCCGCCGTCGATCAGCGGCGTAGAAGGGGAGCGCATCAGCCAGTCGAAGAACGGCCGCATCGCGCCGGCGTCGACGATGTCGGTGAAGTGCTCGCTTCCCCACACGTTGATATGACCCAACAGCGGCTCCGACCACTCGAAGCCACGGATCGCGGTGAAGGTGCCGTCGGCGTTGGCCGCATCGGCGAGCTCGCGGGTCCGGGCCCAGTCGGAGCGGGTGATGCCGCCGATCTGCTTGTACGCCGCCGGCAGCAGCCCCGCGAGCGCATCGCCGAGGATGTGGTCGGAGACCGTCGCATGGTCGGTGAGCGCCGCGACGTCCAGCCCGGCGCTCCGCATCGAGTCGAAGGCGAGGTCTGGGTCGCCGGAGCCGTCGGACATCAGCGTGTGGTTGTGCAGGTCGGCATGGACCAGCGTGGTCCCGGATGAGAGCCGCGACAGACGGCTCGCCCCCACCCCGGCCCGAGCGGTCGCCGAGGCCGCCGCACCCGTGAACGGCGAGGCCATCGACGCCAGCAGGAGCCCGGCTCCCGCCGCCCCCAGTGCCGTACGCCGCGTGAGCGGCCTGCTCATCGACCGAAGAGTCCCGTGCTGCTGTCCGTGTCCGAGGCACATGGCCACTATTTCACGCAGATCCCAGCGGCGTACGGGAGGCTTTCAGATCACAGGTCGGTGAAGTCGGCATAGAGACAGGCGTGGTCGGAGGCCGCGTGCTGCTCAGCGGTCAGCGTCGGGAACAGGTCCCACGGGTCCTTGGTCCGCGGACCGTGCCACACGCCCTTGCGGAAGACGCCGCCACCGGTCTGCTTGGCGCGCAGCGCGGGGGAGAGGAGCAGGTAGTCGATCTTGGCGTCCACGTTGCCGGAACCGTACGTTCCGCGGCGGTGGTTCCAGTCCCAGTGCTCGTGCTCGCTGGCGTCGGCGAGCCCGTCGACGGACAGCAGCGGCTTCAGTGACTCGCTGGAGGGGGAGTCGTTGAGGTCGCCGGCGACGCAGACGTGCTCGATCCCCTCCTCGAGCAGTCCCTGGTAGATCTCCGCGACCCGCTTCGCCTGTCGGCCGCGCCGCTTGGCGCCCAGCGGATCGCCCTTCTCCGAGTAGCCCTTGGACTTGAAGTGGTTGGCGAGCACCACGATCCGCGCGCCGCTGGGAGCGTCGAGGTGATACTCGCAGCAGTCGCGGGAGAAGATCACGCCCTCCTCGTCGCGGTCGAAGATGTGGGTGCGCAGCTGCACCAGGCGGTAGCCGTCTCCGACCATCACGCCGACGTCGATGCCGCGTTCGTCGTTGCCCTCCACGACCATCACCTGCTCGTACGCCTCGGCGCCGACCTCCGGCAGCAGCGTCTGGGAGAACATGTGCAGCCCCGGCCGGTCGTCGGCCTCGACGACCACCGCGACCTCGGCCCGCAGCTCGGCGAAGACGCGCGCGGTGTTCTCCGTGGCGATCTCGTTGACGGCGGTGGTCTTGAGCTCGACGAACCCGACCCAGTCGTTGCGCCCCTTCGCGACCAGCTCCACCGGCCCCGAGCGCGGGCGTTTGAGCAGCTTGCCGCGCATCTTCCGCAGCCGCGCGAACTCGCCCTCGTCGCTCTTCAGGAGGCCGAGCTTCTCGAGGTTGGCCAGGATCTCCTGCTCATCGCCCTGATAGCTGGGCTGAGCCAGAAGGGTGGAGACGCGGGAGTGAGCGGTCAGAACCGCTCGCCGCGTCTTGGCATCGGCCTCTTCGGCGTCCATCGCCTTCGGCCGTGCGAAGAGGTTCTCGACGTTGAACGATGCGAGGCGCATACCTTCAGGCTAGGGCGTATCTCCCCGATCCACGCCCGCTACGCGACGTTTCGCATCCGATCTGGCTGCGTTGCCGCCGCTCGACAGCCTCCAGGATGCCTTCGCAGCGGACGCCTTGCCAGATCGGCCCGAAACGCCGCTCGCGGCCGCCGTGTCTCGAGGAGATACGCCCTAGGCCACCCGACCCGTCACCGGGTCGCGATCGGTGAGGCAGTAGATCTGCCCGTACGGAGCGCGCATCACCGTCCACCACTCGAAGACGCCGACCGTGTCGGCGCCGAGCGCCTCGTGGCGGCAGGTCTCCGAGGCACGGTTGGCGACCGCTAGGTCAGGATGCGCCCCGACCTCGCCGTCCTCGTCCTCGAGCCGCTGCAGGAGGATCCGGAGCCCGCCGTGCGGATCGGGGTCGGCGAGGCGTACGAACTCGGGGGTCTTGGCGGGCTCGGGCGTCCGCCCGGTGACCGCGGCCCAGAAGGCGACCTCCTGGTCCCAGCGGGAGCGAGGGATGTCGATGCACACCTGGTCGAGGACCCGCTCCGGCTCCGAGCGCGCGAAGCGCGGACGCGAGCCTTCGCCGAGCGTGTGACAGAAGAGCATGCCGCCGGGAGAGCGCATCACCGGAACACCGTCGTACGTCCATTGCGGACTCGCTCCGTGGGACGTCGACCGCTCGACCGCAGCCTCACGGTCGGTGGCGTCGAGGTCGACATGAATCCGCGGCTCGCCGTCGTCGAGAGCCTGCATCTTCAGCCAGGAATCGCCCGTCTGCGGCACGAGGGTGAGGAACTGGTCGTCCTCGCCCCTCGGCGGCGAGAGCGCCCATCCTGTCGCCGCCGACCAGAATCCGACCGCCTCCTCCCATCGTTCACGCGGGACGTCGAGGAAGAGATGGAACCAGGCAGGTTCGCCGGTGGTGCTCATGTCCGCGACCCTACGCGGGCGGCGAGTCGAATGTGGCCGAAAACGACGTACGCCGGGGTGCACCGCGACTGCGGCACACCCCGGCGTAGCACGGGATCAACCCTGCTGAGAGATCCCGAACTGTACGTTGCCGGAGGCATCCATCCCGGCGTCGAGGACCTTGTCGTCGAGCTCGGCGGCAGCGCCCTGGTCGAGGAAGACCCGCGCACCTTCCTGCTCGATGACCTGGTCCTCCGCCTCGGCGGTCGGGACGAGAGCGGCGCTCAATGCGCCGTCCGGTTCTGCGTTGGAGGCGAGCCGGAGGCCGGCGCCCTGGGCTTGCTCGGAGATCGAGCGGACGATCGTGGTGGCGTTCTCGGTCAGCTGAAGCATGTCGAGATCTTCCATGGTTGGGTACGGAGTACCCGCTCCACCATTCCTCACAGATCGGCCTCATTCAAGCCCGGCATGCCGCGCTCAGGCGTCCCAGCCCTCCGGACGGAGCTTCTTCGGGAGCTTCGAGACGACCGTGGCGTACGACTCGTCGACCGCTTCCAGGAGCTCCTCGTCCGGGATCGCGCCACCCCAGGCGAGGTCGTTCCACCCCGAGCGGCCGATGTAGCTGGTGACGGTCACATCGTCGGGATAGCGCAGCAACCACTCGTCGGCGATCTCCCGGGACGGTCCGCACTTCAGCCCCACTTTCGTGTCCCCGAGGAACGCGAAGATCTTGCCGCGCTCGCCCGGCCCGACCTTGATCACCGGGTGCTCGTGGTCCCACGGGTTGTCCGGCCAGGCACCCGGCTTGGTGAGGCAGTAGGCCTGCAGCGACGTCACGTCCATGGCGCCCATGGTGCCACCGACGGAGGCCGTGGGGACCGCCAATTCGGCCGGCCTTCCGGCTGGGTCAGCCGAGGTCCGCGCCGTAAACCTTCGTGACGGCGATGGTGATGAGCACGCGGCGGTCCTTGACCATCACCTCGCGGTATTCCTCCCAGTCGGGGTGCTCGCCGGCGCCGCGCCGGTAGTAGTCGACGAGCGCGTCGACCTCTGGGCTGTCGGGGGAGGTGCCGGGACCGGTGAGCGTGACAGTGCCCTCGGCCGTCGCCCAGGACCGTCCTCCGGGGCCATCGACCTCGATCGCCGCTCGCGGGTCGCGGCGGAGGTTCTTGGTCTTCACCAGCCCCTCGCGGGTGGAGATCAGGATCTCGCTGCGCTCGCGGTCGTAGTACTGCCACACCGGCGAGAGCTGCGGTAGCCCGTTCGCCTTGATCGTGGCCAGGATCCCGTGGCGGGTCGTGGCGAGCAGCTCGTGCGGGTCGAACGTCATCTGGCGTGCCTCCTCGATGCGGTCTGTGCCGGATAGAAGGCGCTCCGGCACCAAATCCTTCCCTTCCCGGTGTGATCACCGAGGGATGGCGTCGGTCCCGGGTTCGAGAGGAAGGCGAAGGGTGCGTACGGCGTAGGAGATCGCGTGGTACCAGCCGGTGAGCAGGGTGATCTCGAGCGCCGCATCCGTGCCGACCGCCTCGACCAGCTCGGACCAGGTGGCGTCGTCCAGCTCGTTGTCGTGGTGCAGGGCGTCCACGGCGGCGATCACCGCGGCATCGGACGGCTCGCGCCAGCATGGATCGTTCGCCGTTCCCGCCCCCAGGGAACGGAGCTGGGCCTCGTCGAGCTCGGCCTTCGCGCCGAACGTCGTCACGTGGATGCCCCACTCGTAGTCGGCGCCGCACAGGGCAGTCGTACGCAGGATCACGATCTCGCGGTGGCGCAGTGTCATCGCCGCACGCCGGGACAGGTAGTAGGACCCCCAGCCGGAGATCCCGCGAGCGAGATCCGGTCGCCGGGCGAGGACTCGAAAGAGCTGGATCGGCGGTCCGAGCAGGTCGAGGGCGGCGGCGGTCTCGTCGTCGTACGGCGGTTCGAGCGGTTCAACTCGAGGTTGCTTCGAATTCAGAGGCATATCTGGCACACTAGGTCACATGCTTCGAAAAAGAAAGCAGATGCCATGACCACCCCACTTCCCGGGAAGCCCGTTCGGGGCTCCACCACGGGCCGGCCGATCATGGCCCTGCTCGACCTGCTGGGCCGCCGCTGGACCCTGCGCGTGATCTGGGAGCTCCGCGAAGAGACGGCTGCGCCGACGTTCCGTGACCTGCAGATCCGGTGCGGGGGAGTGTCCTCGAGTGTGCTCTCCGCGCGTTTGCGTGAGCTGACGGGGGCCGGGGTCGTGCAACATCGCGGCGACGGGTATCGCCTGAGCGAGACCGGTCGCGACCTCCTCCGCAGACTCGAGCCGCTGGACGAGTGGGCCACCCGCTGGCACCCGAGCGATTAATCGGCGGCGGTGTCGTCGGAGACCCGCTAGGTTGCCGAGGACCCGCACCGAAGGAGACCCCACATGCGTGCATTGATCGGCCGGATTCTGGTGGCGATGGGGCTGGCATCCCTGCTCCTCGTCACACCCGCCAGCCCCGTGGCAGCCGCCGAGGACGACATCCTCGACCGCCTACTCGCCATCGAAGGCGTCAGCCTGATCCAGGAGAAGCCCGTCCAGGGCTACCGCTACTTCGTCCTGAACTTCACCCAGCCGGTCGACCACCGGCAACCTGATGGTGACACCTTCCAGCAGCGGTTCACCGTGCTCCACAAGGACACCGCCCGCCCCACGGTGTTCCAGACAAGCGGCTACAACGTCTCGACCAATCCTGGTCGCAGCGAGCCGACCCGCATCATCGACGGCAACCAGGTCTCGATGGAGTACCGGTTCTTCACCCCGTCGCGGCCCGACCCGGCCGACTGGGACGACCTCGACATCTGGCAGGCCGCCAGCGACCAGCACGCCATCTTCAAGGCGCTCAAGCCGATCTACTCCGCCAACTGGCTCGCCACCGGCGGCTCCAAGGGCGGCATGACCGCCACGTACTTCGAGCGGTTCTACCCCCGTGACATGGACGGCATCGTCGCCTACGTCGCGCCGAACGACGTGGTCAACCGCGAGGACTCCGCCTACGACGAGTTCTTCGCCACCGTCGGCACCGAGGACTGCCGCGACCGGCTCAACGGCGTCCAGCGCGAGGCGCTCGTCCGCCGCGAGGCGCTCAAGACGAAGTACGCCGAGCTGGCCGCAGCCGAGGGCTACACCTTCGACACCGTGGGCAGCCTGGATGCTGCGTACGAGATGGTCGTGCTCGACTACGTCTGGGCCTTCTGGCAGTACGCCGGCACCGCCCAGTGCTCGAACATCCCCGCCGACGCGGCGACCGCCAGCGACCAGGCGATCTGGGACTCGATCGACTACTACTCGGGCTTCAGCTTCTACACCGACCAGGGCCTGAGCCCCTACACGCCGTACTACTACCAGGCCGGCACCGAGCTCGGTGCGCCGACGATCGGGTTCCCGCACATCGAGGACGAGCTGATCCGCTACGGCTATGCGCCGCCGCGCAGCTTCGTCCCGCGCGAGATCGACATGCGGTTCGACCCGTCCGCGATGCGTGACGTCGACTCCTGGGTGCGCAAGCACGCCAACCAGATGCTCTTCGTCTACGGCGAGGCCGACCCGTGGGGTGCCGAGCGCTTCCGCCCGGGCATCTTCGCCAACGACTCCTACGTCTTCACCGCGCCGGGCATGAACCACGGTGCCAACGTGGCCGGCCTGGTCGCCGACGAGCGCGAGCTCGCCACCGCCCGGATCCTGGAGTGGGCGGGCGTGGCGAGCGCCGCGGTCGAGGCCGACGCGTCGAAGGCGAAGCCGCTGGCCACCTACGACGCGAAGCTCGACAAGCGTGACCTCAAGCGGGAGCCCCTGCTGCGCTGACCGAGGCCGGCGTCTCCGGGATCAGAGCGACAACACCCGGAGAACGAGCGCCACGACGGAGACGAGGGCGAGAGCCACCGTGGGCACAGAGCCCTTGGCGTCGCCGGCCCGCAGGTGGGTGATGATCGCGCCGATGAAGTAGAGCGCGAGCGCCCCCGCGGCCGCGACGCCGAGGGCTCCGACCCAGTTGCCGACGATGAGGCCGATGGCGCCGAGAATGAGGAGAGCGCCGAGAACGGGCACGTGCTTGGCGGCGACGCCGAGCCCACCCATCTGCTCGACCAGGGCCTGCTGCCGGGTCACCTTGGCCGTCCCGGATGCCAGGCAGACGAGGGCGAGCAGGGACGAGACGACGATGTACGCGATGAACACGCGTGTACTCCTTTGGGTGACCCGCTCGGGCGGGTGATCTCGAGGCCGGTCGATGGGCCGGCAACCGCAGAGTCTGTGTGCGGCGGCGACGCCTTGGCAACTAGGGCATTAGCAACTTATCCTGAGTAAGTGACCATCAACGCTGCCCAGATCGACGGGAAGTCGTGCACCGTCTTCCAGCGCACGCTCGAGCGCGTCGGACAACGCTGGTCCGGGGCTGTGCTCTATGCCGCGGTGGGCGGTGCGCGCCGCTTCGGTGAGTATCGGCGTACGGTCGAGGGGATCTCCGACCGGATGCTCGCCCTGCGCCTCAAGGAGCTCGAGCGCGACGGCTTCCTGGTGCGAGAGGTGATCCCCTCGACCCCGGTCCAGGTCCTCTACCGGCCGACCCCGGTCGGGGCGGAGCTGATCGCCGCCCTCCAACCGCTGGGGGAATGGGGCCACAAGCACCTGGCAGATCTGCCCGATTGAGGGCTTGTCTTCGAGCGCGCTCGAAGACATAGCGTCTGAGGTATGGATCTTGGACTCCACTACTTCTCGTTCACCCACCCCGAGTGGGAGACCACCCTCGCCGACAAGCTGACCGAGACCGCCCGCATCGCGGACCAGGGCGGCGTCGACCTGCTCACCGTCATGGACCACTGGTTCCAGATGGAGCAGGCCGGCGGCCCGTTCGAGCCGATGCTCGAGGGCTACACCACGCTGGGCTACCTGGCCGGGATCACCGACAACGTACGTCTCAGCCTCCTCGTCACCGGAGTGACCTACCGCCACCCGGGGCTGCTCGCGAAGATCGTCACCACGCTCGACCGGCTCTCCAGCGGCCGCGCGCTGCTGGGCATCGGTGCGGCGTGGTACGAGCGTGAGCACCAGGGGCTCGGCGTGCCGTACCCGTCGACCGCCGAGCGGTTCGAGCGCCTGGAGGAGACCCTGGAGATCTGCCGCCAGATGTGGTCGGAGAACGACGGCGCCTACGAGGGCAAGCACTTCCAGCTCGCCGAGACGATCTCGCTGCCGCAGCCGGTCAACGGCACGGTCCCGGTCCTGATCGGCGGCGGAGGCGAGAAGAAGACGCTCCGCCTGGTCGCCAAGTACGGACAGGGCGCCAACCTCTTCGGCGGCCCCGGCCCCGAGGCGGTCGAGTCCGTCAGACACAAGCTCGAGGTGCTGCGCGGCCACTGCGACGACCTCGGCACCGACTACGACGCGATCGAGAAGACCATCCTCTACCAGGGCCCCTCGGTCGAGGACCCCGACGCCTTCCTGAAGTCGATGGAGGAGTACGCAGCCCTGGGCGTCACGCTCGTCGGGCTGATGCCGACCCCTTACGTCGACCCGGTGCCGTGGACCACCTCGCTCGTCGACCTGGTGCCGCGGTTGAAGGAGATCTAGGAAGCCCGTCGAAGCGTGGCGGCGATGACGCTGCGGGTCTCGGCAGGGTCGATGACATCGTCGATCTCGAACATCCGTGCGGCGTTGAGCGCGCTGGCCTGCTTGCGGTACTCCTCGGTGAGCGTGGCGACGCGCTCCTCACGTTCGGCCTCGGGCAGCTCAGCGAGCTCGGCGGCCATGGAAAGGCGTACGGCGCCCTCCAGGCCCATCGGGCCGAGGTGGGCGTCGGGCCAGGCGACGGTGAGCAGCGGGCGATGGGTGCTCCCGCCGAGCATCGCCTGCGCGCCGAGCCCGTAGCCACGGCGCAGGATCACCCCGACCAGCGGAGTCGACAGCTGCGCGCCGGCGACGACCATCCGGGACGCGTGGCGGACCAGACCGCCGCGCTCGGCGTCTGGGCCGACCATGAAGCCCGGGGTGTCGACCAGCGATACCACCGGGAGGCCCCAGCGCTCGCAGAGCACGAGGAAGTCGGCGGCCTTGACCGACGCGTCGCTGGTGAGCGCTCCGGCAAGGTGGGTCGACTGGTTGGCGATCACCCCGGCCGCGATCCCGTCGATTCGCGCCAGCGCGGTGACCAGCTCGGGGGCGTACGCCTCCCGGAGCCAGGTCACCGAGTCGAAGTCGGCGAGGGCCTCGACGACCGGGCGTACGTCGAAGGCCTCGCGGTCGTTGTGGGGGAGGAGGGTCCGCAGGTCGGCTTGGTCGCCCGCCTCGCCGCCATCGGCGGTCGGCTCGAGGTAGGAGAGGATGCTGCGTACGGCCTCGACGGCTGCCGCCTCGTCGTCGACGAGCAGGTCGATGACGCCGTTGGCGGTCTGGTCCTTGGCCGGTCCGATCTCCTCCGGCGCGAAGTTCCCCAGCCCGCCGCCGGCGATCATCGCGGGACCGGCCATGCCGAGGTTGGCGTCCGGGGTGGCGATGCGGAGGTCGGCACTGCCGGCCAGGACCGCGTTGCCGGCGAAGCACCGTCCGGAGACGACGGCGATCCGGGGCACGACGCCCTCGAGCTCGCCCCAGAGCGCGAACGAGCCGACGTCGAGAGCGGAGACCAGCGGGATGTCCGTGTCACCGGGTCGACCGCCGCCGCCCTCGGTGAAGAAGACCGCCGGCAGCCGCATCCGCCCGATGACCTCGATCAGCCGGTCCGACTTGCGATGCCCGCGCATGCCCTGCGTACCGGCCATCACCAGGTAGTCGTAGGACAGCACCGCGCACGGCTTCCCGGCGACGGTCGCGGTCCCCCCGACGATGCCGTCAGCGGGCGTATCGACGACGAGCTCGGCTAGCTCGCGGCGACGCTCCTGAGCCGCGGTGATGAACCTCCCGTACTCGACGAACGAGCCCGGGTCGATCAGGTCGGCGATGTTCTCCCGAGCCGTACGCCGCCCCTTGGCGTGCCAACGGGCGACCTTGTCGGCTCGGGCCGCGTCCGTGGTCAGGAAGCGGCGGGCGTGCAACTCGGTCAGTCCCGTGGCAGGCGTGTCGTCGGTCACGGGCACATGGTGCCATGGGCCAGATGTCGGCTTCCTTGAAAGCGCTCGATGCGCGGAGTAAGAATAATTACATGCTTACAACTGAGTTGCGTGGGTGGTTCAGCGGACGACTGCCCGATGGTGTGTACGACGAGATCGTCGATGTGGTGGTTGACCGCGAGGAGATCACCGTCATCGGGCGGATCAAGGAGCCGAAGACGGCCGAGGGCGCTTCGGACGAAGAGCGAGTTGCTGCCAACGAGGGGCGGGCGAGCGAGTTTCGCGAGCGCACCCGTGAGGACCGCATGGCGGTCGCGCGGCAGGCCGAACGCAAGTTCGACCGGAAGGTGTCGTGGGCAGTCGAGATCGGGGGAGAGCGGCACCTCTTCACCAATGTTTCGGCGCCGGTCATGACCCGACTGCGTCAGCCCGAGCGCGCCGTCCTCGACCTGTTGGTCTCGGGCGGCGTCGCCCGGAGCCGCAGCGATGCGCTCGGCTGGTGCGTCAAGCTCGTCCAGCAGCACTCGAGCGAATGGCTCGAGGAGCTCCAGCAGTCGCTGGTCAACGTCGAGCGAGTGCGCGCCAACGGTCCCGACAAGGACTGAGACGTGAAGCCGGTCGTCAGTCGACCGGCTTGCCGAAGGAGAAGGTGCCCGGAACGGTGACGGTCGCCTGGGTGTCCTCATCGGTGACCGAGATGTTCGACCACGTCGACACCGTGTGCACCGCCTCCTGTCCGTTGGGGCAGTCGAGAACGGTGCTAGGCGCGGGCGCGGTTACCGTCAACGAGCCGGTCACGTTGCCGTTCTTGGCAGCCGTGAACTCGCCGGACTTCGAGTAGTCACCGCTGATCACGGTCTTCTTCGGGTCATCCGGGTTGTGGCCACCACGGTTGACGCACTGATAGGTCGCGTCGAGGTGAGCGGTCACGGTGATCGTCTCTACCGAACCGCTCTCGAGGCCGGCCTCCTTGAATGCGACGGTGACGGAGGACAGGTCGGCGTCGGTGACCTTGGTCAGGTTCTTGATGAAGTGTGGGCTGCCGCTCGCGAGGGCCGGTGCGGCGGCCAGGGCCGTCGCACAAGCGGTGGCGGCGATCGCGGTGAAGATGCTTTGGATGCGCATGCTCATGTTCCCCCAAGATGAAGTGCCCTGGGCGCAGTTACCCGGACGCTGTGGAGTGTGGCACGGCGATTCGACGCGCATCCATAGCCCTTTCGGCCTATTCAGGCGGTATCTAGTGCGAACGCGCGCAAACACATCGACCTGGCCCCTCGGCCATCAGACGACGGTGGCGCCTGTCAGCGCCCAGCCGATCATGGCGAAGACACCGCCGAACAGCGTGAACGGGATCGCCATCGCGACCAGGCAGCCGATGGGTGCGCCTTCGGATGCGACCATCGAGCGACTCGGGTCCAGCGGATCGACGACGATCGCCAGGGGGAGTGCAGGCCCGTCGACCGCGAACCGCTGGTTGTCCAGGGCGCCCTCGCCGGCGTACTCCTCGCCGTTGGGGCCTCGGTACTCGTAGTGCGCGATCAGTTTGGTCCGTGAGCCGCGCTGTCCGCTGCTCACCCTGCGGGTCTCGAACTCGCGGATCGTCGCTGTCGCCGGCGTCCAGGTTCTGAGCCGCTGGCGCTGGATCACGCCAAAGATGACGAACGAGATCCCGAAAGCGGCAAAGACCAGGCCGAAGAGGAAGAACGCCCAACCGATCACCATGGTCGTCATGGAACCACGCACGACAGGCCAGAGGAGTGCAACGGCTCGCGGGAGGTCCTAGTGGGAACGGGCAGCTTCTCGCTCAGCGCGCTGCTGGACCAGCTCCTCGACCTGAGTCGGAAGCGTGGTCTCGAAGTCGATCAGCTTCGCCCAGGTCGGGGTGACGACGATCCGGACCATGCTGTCGTACAGCGAGCGGACCTCGGCCTCCCAGACCACGCGCTGCTCGGGCGTCATCTCGTAGGAGCCGTTCATCTGGAGGTACTCCCAGGGGATTCCCTCGACGAGGTCGAGCTCGACCGTGCCGCGGATGAACAGGATCTTGGGTGGGTGCACCTCGGTGTCGATGGTCAGCGCCACCGTCGGGTTGTGGCGCAGCGAGATGAGCTTGGGGGAGTTGGGCGTGGTGCACATGACGACCTCTGAGCCGTTCCAGGCGAACCCGATCGGGACGGCCCTCGGGGTGCCGTCCTTGGCGACGTACGCCAGGCGGGTGAGGTCACGCGCCAGGAGCTCCTGGCTCAGCGGACGGCTGAGAACCTCGTTGATCTCGGCGGGCTGCATGGTGTTCGACATCTGCTTCTCCTCGGATGCGGGCGACCTCGGCTGGTCGCCTTCATTCCGTGAACGGAGTCGTTCGCGTCGCCTCTACATTCTGAGCAACAGATGACCAGCCGTCGGACAGGATGGTTCTCATGGACTCTGAGAGTGCGCGGCGCTCGGCCGCCTTCGTAGGACTCGCCACGCTGCCGATCGGGGCAGCGATCCTCTTCGCGCCCGATCGGGTGGGCCGGGCGCTGAAGCTCGGTGACCACCCCACGGTGCTGCGAGCGATCGGTGTCGCGGACCTGGCGCTCGTGCCCGGGCTGCTGGTGGGTCGCCGCAGGCTGCCGTGGATGGCGGCTCGCGCCGGGCTCAACGTGGCGATCGCGGCGTACTGCGTGAGCCTCGCGCGCAGCGAGGGCAACATCGGGCCGAAGATCGCAGCGCCGGCACTGGCGCTCGCCACTGCTGCCGATGCCCGGACGATCCTCGCCCTGCGGGGCGAGAGTCGCGGGTCCTGAGCGGCTGCGCGGTCTAGGTCCCGCTCGACACCATCGTCGCCGTGGGCGCTGCGACATCGATCTGGGTGCGGAAGCGTCGGCGGTAGGCCGAAGGCGAGACACCCAGGCGTGCGACGAAGGTGCGCCGGAGGGCCTCGGCGCTCGAGAACCCGGCATCGGATGCCGCCTGCGCCACCGAGCAACCCGCTTCCAGCCAGCTGCGCGCCAGGTCGAAACGGACGCTGGCGGCGTACTCGGCAGGGCTCATCCCGACCTCGTCCTGGAAGAGGCGGGTGAGGTGGCGGGGGCTGATGTTGACGTGGCGCGCCAGTGAGATGACGCTGTGCCGGTACGACGGATCCTGGGCGATGAGCTCGGTGATGACACGCACCGGGCTGTCGGGCACCGCGACGGCGCGCAGGGGAGCGGAGAACTGGGTCTGCTCGCCCGAGCGCCGCAGGTAGATGAGCAGCCCCTGCGCGGCCCGGCGGGCCGTTGCTGCACCGAGGTCGTCCTCGACCAGGGCGAGCGCAAGGTCGATGCCGGCGGCGACGCCGGCCGATGTCGCGACGTAACGATCGCGTACGAAGATCCGGTCAGGCTGCACATCGACGCGGGGGAACCGACGCGCCAGGTCGTCGGTGAACTTCCAGTGCGTGGTCGCGCTGCGCCCATCGAGCAGGCCGAGCTCTGCGAGCACGAATGCGCCGCTGCAGATCGACACGACACGGCCGGCCCGATCGGCCAGCGTTGCCGCGGCGGTGAGCAGCTCGTCGGTCACGAAGACCGACGGTGCCCGCTCGCTGCCCGGGACGATGAGCGTGTCGAGGGGTGGGGCGTCGGCCGCGGAAGAACTCACCGCGACACCGCCACCGACCGACGTCGTCACCGCGGCGCCCGAAGGCGAGAGCAAGACCACCTCGTACGCCTTCGTCGCCTGGTTGGCCTCCACGAAGACCTCGGCGGGACCGACATAGTCCAGCGCTTTCACGCCGTCGAACAGGAGGAATCCGATCCGCCTCGTACCAGCCATCAACGTCCTCTCTGAGTTATGGAATGAGTATTCCATAACGTCCACGGCGATGACCGGTAGATTCGGGGAATGGCCAGACCTCGGGAGATCTCAGTCACAGCGGTACGTGACGCGGCACTCGACGTGTTTCGCGAGCACGGCTACGAGCGCGCCTCCATGCACGACCTCGCCGAGCACACGGGCGCGGGCAACGGCAGCATCTACGCGGCGTTCGGGAGCAAGCGTGGGCTGTTCCTCGCGGCCCTCGAGGCGTACTGCGGCGGCCGGATCACGCTGACGAACGAGGCACTGGCGGGGGAGGACGGTGCACGTGAAGCCGTACGCCGCTACCTCCGCCGCATCGCCGACGACTGCACAGCAGATCCGCGGCGGCTCGGCTGCCTCATGGTGCGGTCGCTGGCAGAGCTCGCCGACCGGGACCCCGAGGTGGTCGGCATCTGCCGGCGGACCCTCGGCGCGATGGAGGAGCGGATCGCGGCCCGCATCGGAACCGGCACCGGAGCAGGCACGCTCGCCCACGAGATCCTGCTCTTCTCGCAGGCTCTGATCCAGGCCGGGGCCACCGCGACGTCACGGCGAGAGCTGCGCGAGTCGGCAGACGCGTACGTCGACCGGCTCGTCCTGGCCTGACGCGTCCGATTCCGAGGGATTCGCGGCCGCTCCGGCAGGCGACTCTGTGCGGGGTGCGCGGCGACGATGGTGGTGTCCTCGCTGCACCGATCAAACAGGAGCACCATGCCCTTCTTCACCACGTCCGACGGCACCGACATCCACTACTCAGACTGGGGGTCCGGTCAGCCGATCGTGTTCAGCCACGGCTGGCCCCTGAGCTCCGATGCCTGGTCGCTCGAGCGCAAGACGCTCGCCGACGCCGGCTACCGGGTGATCGCCCACGACCGCCGTGGCCACGGAAAGTCCGCACAGCCCTGGCAGGGCAACGACATGGACACCTACGCCCGCGACCTCGCCGAGCTCGTCGAGCATCTCGACCTGCGTGACGCGGTCTTCGTCGGCCACTCGACCGGCGGGGGAGAGGTCGTACGTTGTGCGGCGCAGCACGGGAACGGCCGCGTCGCCAAGGTCGTCACGATCGGAGCGGTGCCGCCGATCATGCTTCAGACCGAGGCGTACCCTGAGGGCCTTCCGATCGAGGTCTTCGACGGGATCCGGGCCGGTGTGCTCGCCGACCGCTCGAACTTCTACCGTGAGCTCGCGCCGTCGTTCTTCGGCTTCAACCGCGAGGGTGTCGAGACGTCGCAGGGCGCGATCGACGACTTCTGGCGCCAAGGGATGCTCGCCGGCATCCAGGCGGCGTACGAGTGCGTGGCGGCCTTCTCAGCGACCGACTTCACCGAGGACCTCAAG
Source organism: Nocardioides sp. NPDC127503 (assembly GCF_040302165.1). NCBI lineage: Bacteria > Bacillati > Actinomycetota > Actinomycetes > Propionibacteriales > Nocardioidaceae > Nocardioides > Nocardioides sp. NPDC127503. The sequence goes on from NZ_JBEORH010000001.1 coordinate 583,936, forward strand.
GCTCTCGACGTGCCGATCTTCATCGCTCACGGCGACGACGATCAGATCGTGCCGATCGGGAACGCGGCGCTGAAGTCGATCGAGCTCGTCAAGGACGGCACGCTCAAGGTCTACCCGGGCGCGCCGCACGGGATCTTCGGTACGTACCAGCAGGAGCTGATCCAGGACATCCTCGACTTCATCAAGAAGTGATCAAGGAGTGACTCCGCGGGTGCGGTGCCGCCTCGAGCGGTGCCGCACCCGGTCCTCGATCCAGGGATCAGCGCTCAGGGCGCGATGTTCTGGTTGTGGCTGAACAGGTTCCCCGGGTCGTAGGCCTGCTTGACCTTCCTGAGTCGCGCGTAGTTGCTGCCGTAGGTGTCGGTGACGCGGCCCTGGTCGTCGTCGGACATGAAGTTCACGTACCCGCCGGCCTCGGAGTGCGGCGTGAGCGCGTCGGCGTAGTCGCGGACCCAGGCGATGTTGGCGGCGTCGTCGGAGGCGTCCGGCCAGGCGGAGACGATGACCGTCGAGAACTTCGCGTGCCGGTAGGAGAACGCGGTGTCCGTCGCGCCGACACGGGAGGCGGCGCCGTTGATCGGGTACAGGTGCATCGTCGAGCTCGCGTTCGGCGCCTTCGGGCCGTGGGCCAGGTGCACCTCGATCGCTTCGTCGGTCAGCTCGGTGACGTAGTTGCCCTTCCAGTAGCTGCGTACGCCATGGGGGAACAGGTCGTCGAACGCGCTGTTGAGCCACGGGTACGGCATGGGGGCGACCATCTCGCCGACACGCGGCGCGAGGTCACGGAACTGCTGCATCGCGGCTTCGCCCTCCTCGGTCGGCCCACTCCAGTGGACGACGGCGACGCAGAACGTGTCGCCGTGGCGCTCCTCCGGCAGGAAGGGGAGGGGAGGGGCCACCTGGAATGCCGGGAAGCCACCGCAGCGCTCGTCGGCTTCGGTGACCCAGGTGCGGAACAGGCGCAGCAGGTCGCCGGCGTGCTCCAGCTCGTAGAAGAAGAGTCCGACGGCCGCCTGGTCCACGGGGTGCAGGTCGAACTCGAAGGCCGTGACGACCCCGAAGTTCCCGCTGCCTCCGCGCAGCGCCCAGAACAGGTCGGAGTTCTCGGACTCGCTGGCGCGGCGGAGCTGCCCGTCGGCGGTGACGACGTCGACCGACCGAAGATTGTCGATCGAGAGCCCGAAACCGCGCGTGAGGTATCCGATGCCACCGCCGAGCGTCAGACCGCCGACGCCGGTCGTCGAGACGATCCCGCCCGGCATGGCGAGGCCGTGAGCATGGGTGGCTTCGTTGAGGTCGGCCAGGGTTGCGCCGCCACCCACGCGAGCAGTTCGAGCGTCGGCATCGACCTCGACGGAGCGCATGGGGGACAGGTCGATGACCAGGCCGTCATCGATCGTTCCGAAACCGGGTGAGCTGTGCCCGCCGCCGCGCACGGCCAGCGGCAGGCCGGTGTCGCGGGCGAAGTTCACCGCAGCGATGACGTCGTCGGCGTCCTCGGCCTGCAGGACGGCGACCGGGCGACGGTCGATCATTCCGTTCCACACGGCTCGAGCGGTTTCGTAGTCGGAGTCGTCGGGCGTGATGACACGCCCTCGTACGTGGTCGCGAAGTTCAGTAGTAGGTGTCATGACGCCAGCGTCATCCGCAGCGATCGCACCTCCCTGTCCTGAGACGCCACGTCATCCAGTTCCGGTACGAGAGGGGTGACTTCAGGACTTGACTTGACATAATGTGCATTATCGGCGAATCGAGCGATAATCGTCTCCGCACGTCAAGTGCCGTTCTCGGCTTGGGGCTTATTGCTCGTCGCGCCACGTACCGGTCCAGTCATACAGCGGAGCGGTGGTGGCGTACTCGCGGAGGTAGGCGATGCGATCGCCGTCGAGCCTCGCAATCGTGGATCCCTCGAAAACGGCTGCTTGGCCTCGCCAGGTGCACGCGAAACTCCATTCAGCCATCACGAAGTCACCGGCTGCGGCAATCGTCGTGATGTCCCAGGCGTCGACGCGACCGCCGGCGGCAAACCACGCGTGCATCCATTGCTCCACGCGTGGGCGACCCCGATAGACGGGTCCATAGGACTCGATCACTACGCAGTCATCGGTCAGCGTGGCCAGCACCGCGTCGACGTCGTGGCGCCGCCAGGCATCGATGTAGGTGTGCAACTGAGTCACCACTCGGCGACCTTAGCGGGTCGGCCGGTGCGCCACAGAGCGAATTGTGGCGGATAGCAAGCAAGTAAGGTGCGCTGTTGTGGCAGATGACTTCGACCCAATCGCACACAACCGGGTTGCCTGGGACGAGCTGGTCGACAGCGACAACGAATGGTCCCGGCCGGTTGGTCCCGAGGTCATCGCCAGGGCACGTGAAGACGACTGGTCGGTGGTTCTGATCGGCCACGAACCGATCCCGCGTGACTGGTTCCCGTCCGAGCTGGCCGGTGTTCGGGTGCTCTGCCTTGCTTCCGGCGGTGGCCAGCAAGGCCCCGTCCTCGCGGCAGCGGGCGCCACGGTGACCGTCTTCGACAACTCGCCCAAGCAGCTGGCTCGAGATGACGAGGTAGCTGCTCGTGACGGGCTGGAGCTTCGTACCGTCCTCGGCGACATGCGCGACCTCAGTGTCTTCGACGACGCCAGATTCGACGTGATCGTCAACCCGGTGTCGAACCTGTTCTGCCCCGACCTGACGCCAGTCTGGCGGGAAACGTTCCGGGTGCTGCGCCCTGGCGGGACGCTCATGGTCGGATTCATGAACCCGGACGTCTACATCTTCGACGAGGTGGCGCTCGACCGGCGGGAGCTGGTGGTACGTCACCGACTGCCCTTCAGTTCGCTCGATCTCTCTGAGGCCGACCGGATGCGCGCCTATGGAAGCGGCCCCATCGAGTACAGCCACTCGCTGACCGAGCAGATCGGTGGGCAGCTGGCTGCAGGGTTCATCCTGACCCATCTCAGCGAAGCGCCGCACCACGCAGACGTCACGGCGCAGCACATGCCCGGCTACATAGCGACCCGTGCGGTGAAGCCTGGGTGATCACCGGTTCAGTCAGGTGGTGGCGCAGCCGTCTCTCGCAGGACCTCACGCGCCGGTGAGAGCAGGACGGCGTCGCGGGTGTCGGCGGCGGTCGCCTTGACGTAGATCCCGGTCGTCTTGAGGTCCTCGTGACCGAGCAGGCCCTGCACGGCAGGCACCGGTACGCCGGAACGGATCAGTCCCTTGGCGGCGCTGTGTCGAAACGCGTGCGCGGCCTCGCCCGGCTGCTTCGGGACACCGGCGAGCCGGATCCAGGTCTCGACCAGATGGTTGAGCGCACCAGGACGCAGTTGCTTGCCCGAGGTCAGTACGAACAGGCTGTCGGCCGTGTCACGAGCGCCGAAACGGGCCTCAAGCTCGGCCAGATAGAGGTCGACCGCATCCACGGCCTCGGGCGGCAGCGGCAGGTTGCGCTGCTTGTCGCCCTTCCCGATGACCCGCACCAGCGTCTCGCCGTCGGGCTCGCGACGGATGGCGCCGATGGTGAGACCGCACAGCTCCGCGGCACGTACGCCTGTGGTGACCAGCACCGCGAAGATCGCCCGGTCACGAGCCGGCCAGCGACGTCGGTCGGTGCCTTCGCGCGGCGTCGATGCGACCCGCGCCAGGCGGCGGAGCTCGTCGACGCTCCAGCCGGCGGGCAGCCGACTGGGCCGCTCGGGTGCCTCGATACGCAGCGTGGGGTCCACCAGCAGGTGTCCCTCGAGCTGCAGCCAGTGGGTGAAGAGCCGCAGCGTGCCGACGCGGCGCTGGCAGGTGGCTGCAGCCGAGCTCTCCCGCAGCGACCTGTAGGCGATGCGTACGTTCTGGTCGGTCAGCGCGGAGATCGGCACCAGCGCCAGCACCTCGGCATCAGGCTCGCCGCCCGCGTCGACGTGCAGCTGCCGTGCCCACGCGGCGATGTCCTGCCGGTAGGCACTGCGCGACTTGTCGTTGAGTCCGCGGCGCGTGAGTGTCGCCCGGTCGGTCAGGAAGTCCTCGACGACATCGCCGAACATCACACCATCGTCAGGTACGCTCACATCCCCCGATATTACAGTCTTTTCGAACATTTCTGCGATAGGGGGTACTATCGCGGAAATCCGATGAGGTGGCAGACTCCAGCCGTGGCCGACACCGCTGTAACTCACCGCACCGAACACATCAACGGAATCGACCTTCACTGGGTGGAGTCAGGACCGGCCGACGGCCGACTCGTGCTCCTGGTCCACGGGTTCCCGGAGTCCTGGTACTCGTGGCGCCACCAGATCACCGCGCTCGCCGACGCGGGCTACCGGGTGGTCGCGATCGACGTACGTGGATATGGCGGGTCCTCGAAGCCGCGTGCCATCGAGGACTACCGGATGCTGCGTCACGTCGGCGACAACGTCGGCCTCGTGCACGCCTTGGGCGCGGAGACGGCCACCATCATCGGACACGACTGGGGCGCTCCCATCGCCTGGACAACGGCTCAGCTGAGGCCCGACGTCTTCACCGCCGTGGCCGGTCTGTCGGTGCCGTTCAGTCCGTCCGGGCGCCGTCGGCCGACCGAGGCGATGGCGGAGGCCGGCGGTGACGACGAAGACTTCTACATCTCCTACTTCCAGACCCCGGGTGTCGTCGAGGCCGAGATCCTGCCCGACGTACGCCGCTGGCTGCTCGGCATGTACTACTCGATCTCCGGCGACGGTGTGCTCGCCGCCGGCGGGGATCCGCGCGGAGCGCTCGGGCTGGTGCCACGCGGCGACCGGCTCTCGGACCAGTTCGTCTACCCCGCCGAGATGCCCGAGTGGCTGACCGAAGCAGATGTCGACTTCTACGCCGCCGAGTTCGCCGACTCCGACTTCTTCGGTCCGCTCGCGCGCTACCGCAACATCGACCGCGACTGGGAGGATCTCGCGGCCTTCGGTGACGTGCCGATCACCGTGCCGTCGCTCTTCGTCGCCGGCGAGTACGACGGCCCGGCGATCACCGGCCGCCGTCAGATCGAACGCTTCGACCAGACCCTGCCGGGACTCACTCGGATGGCGGTACTCCCCCAGTGTGGACACTGGGTCCAGCAGGAGCGCCCCGAGGAGACCAACCAGCTCCTGCTCGAGTTCCTGGCTAGCGCAGCGCCACGCTGATCGCCAGGACGACGACGGCGAGCAGCGGGATCACGCCCTGCTTGAGGGCCGCGCTGCGCTTGTCGGGCGAGAAGACGAACAGCACCGCCGCGGCGGCTGCCATCGAGCCGGCTCCCGCGAAGACCAGGGTGGCGCCGACGGCTGCGGAGCACACCGGGTACAGGACGATGCCGATCGCGGTGACGATGGCGAGGAAGAGGTTGTAGAAGCCCTGGTTGAAAGCCAGCTCCTTGGTCGCCTCGGCCTCTTCGGCGCTGATCCCGAACACGGCACGCGTCTTAGGGCTCGTCCAGGTCAACGACTCCATGACGAAGATGTAGACGTGCAGCAGGGCGGCCAGCGCGGCGAGCACCAATCCAGCAACGACCATCACAGACCTCTTCCGGGTTGGGTGCTCGAGCACCAGAGGAGGCTGACAGTAACCGATCCTCAGAACCGCACCGGGAACACCTCGGTGCGCGCGACCGCCGCGTCGCGTTCGGCGCTGAGTGCCGTACGCCGCTCGTCGTTCATGTAGGCGTCCAGCGAGGCCTGGTCCGGGAACCGAAACAGCTGGACCTCGTCGGGCTGCCCGGGGGCGTCGTCGGCGATCGCGCGGTGCACCACTTCCCCGCCGTGCTCCGAGATGAGCCGCAGGACACGGTCCTCGTAGGCATGGAGGGCCCCGGCCTCTCCCCCGTGCGCCCACAGCAGACAGCACAGGCGGATCGAGTCTTCGGGTGCACCTGACATAACCGTCACCGTATCGAAGAGCACGCATGAACGCGGCCGACATCGGGTACCTGCGCGCAATGACGAGCTACGTCCTGGACATGGTGGGCGCCACGGTCGTGGTGCTCCTCGTCTTGATGGTGCTCGCAGCCGCAGCCGGTTTCCTGCTCGCGCGGCTGGAAAGACGGCGCGCACGCCGGATCCACGACGATCTCGTCGAGATGCGCGATCAGCCCGGTCGCCACCGCCGCTAGCGCACCCGTGCCCTCGGCTTCCCGGCACAGCTGATGCACGTGCGGGCCACCGGCCGCGCCTCGAGCCGGCCCTCGCCGATCGGCCGCCCGCACTCCTCGCAGGTCCAGTACGTGCCCGCGTCCACGCGCTCCAGCGCCGCGTCGATCTCTGCCAGATGCTCTCGCGCCTGACGAACGAGCGCTTGGACCTGGGACCGCTCGAACGCGATCGTCGCGCCCTCCGGATCGTGCTCGTCGTCGGCGTTGGTGTCGCGCGAGGCCGCGACGACGGCGTCGAAGTCGTCGCTCAGGTCTGCCAGGCGCGCGAGCGTCTGCCGACGCTCCGCCTCGAGCCGCACGCGAGCCTGATCCATGGGGTCGACAGTAATTGGCATGGCGCCCAGGTGACGATCGGGCCAGCATCGTCGGTAGGTCGCAGGTCTCGGCTGCCACTGCATCGCCCGCACCGAGTCAAGGAGCGTTCCATGAACCGACGTCTACCGATAGCCGTAGCGATCGCGATGACCGCGATCACCGCGCTGCCCGCCACCGCGGCCGCGGCGTCCGACCCGCACCTCCCTGATACCTATGTCGTCTCCGAGGAGCCCGGATTCCAGCCTGAAGGCATCGAGGTCACCCCGAACGGCACCATCTACGTCTCCAGCATCGGCAACGGTGACGTGCTGCGAGGCCACGTGACGAGCACGCGGTTCGAGCTGTTCGCCTCCGGCGCCGCTGCAGGCCGTGCACATGCGGTGGGGCTGCACGCGGATTCGCACGGCCGGCTGTACGTCGCGGGGCAAACCCAGCTCGACGTCTACCGCGCCGACGGCACCTTGCTGACGACGCTGCGCCCGGAGTCCGGACCGGTCGGCGAGCCGTTCCTCAACGATCTCGTCATCACGCCGCACGCGGTCTACGTCACCGACTCAACGAACGCGGTGGTGTGGCGCGCACCGCTCGGGGACGAGATCGGTCCGCTGGAGCGATGGTTCGACGCGCGTACGGTCGTGCCGGGGTTCCCGCCGGAGTTCATGTACCTCAACGGCATCGACGCCTCCGAGGACGGCGAGACGCTGCTCGTCTCGTCGCAGGGCCTCGAGAAGCTGATCCGGGTCGACGTCGCGGATCGCTCCGGTGAGCTGGTGGACCTCGGCGGGCACAGCTTCGGCCCCGACGGCATCGAGCTGCGCGGCACGACCCTCTACGCCGTCCTGAACTACGCGGCCCCGGGCGGCGCGCAGGGCGTGTACGTCGCCGAGCTCGACGAGACGCTGCGCCACGGTCAGGTGATCGCCTCTGCCGCCGAGGGGTTCGCCACGCCGACGACCCTGGCCGTGACCCGCGGCCGGGTCCTGGTGGTGAACAGCCAGATCGATGACGGAGCCGGCACTCCCCCATACACGATCTCCGCGGTCGACGACCCCATCGCGGACTGACCTCAGCAGTCGAAGACCGACCAGCAGATCTCGTTGCGGATCCGCTGGTCGTCGAGGACGAGGTCGCGGATCGGGTCCGGGAGCTGCTCGCGCTGCCAGCGGCACTCCCGGCGCCCGGCCTCGATGGCCTCGCCGGGAGGCGCGGCGTCGCGTACGGCCTTGATGGCGTACGCGGCCGCGCCCAGGTCGTGGGCCGCGACATGGGCGACCACGCCGGCCTGGCCGGCGGCGTAGGCGGCGTTGCGGGCGGCGCCGTGCAAGGGCCGGGCCGCGCCCATGGCGTGACCGCCGAGAGCGCGAGCCTCCATCATCTTCAGCTCACCGCGGGTCCAGGCCCGCGCCGCCTCGATGGCCTCGCGCGGACGTGGGTCGTCGGGGCACTCCGCCTCGAAGAGCGGAAGGACGTGCTCCGCGCAGGTCGCAGCCCACAGCGCGAGCAGATGGTGGTCGGCGTCGGTGAGCGTGCCTCCGCGGCGGACGGTGATCAGGCGCGGGTCGCGCTCCTTGGCCAGGATCATCGCTCTCCCCCGGTCTCCGGGCGGTCCGGTCCGGGGCCGTCGGGATGGGTGAGGTCGTAGGCGGCGGCGACCTTCTTGGGTACGCAGAGGCGCCAGGCGTCGACGACGAACTCGCATGCCTCGACCGGGTCGAGCGCGGCCAGGGACGACTCCACCCAGTTGAACCGCATCTCCGACTCGCGGGGCAGGTGGAACCTGTCGGGCGCGCTGGCGACCAGTGCGGCACGCTCCTCCTTCGGAAAGCCGAACCCCATCTCGGTCTCGTCCAGGGAGAAGGCGACATAGACGATCGAGCCGACCCGGAACTTCAGCCGGCCGCGTACGAAGACCTCGTAGGACCGCTCCAGGCTCGAGCCGAGCCAGCGCACGTCATCCACGGTTGCCATGTCCGGAGCGTAGGCGCAGACTCCCCCGACAGCACCCGAGTTTCGCGCCCATCGGCCTCGACGGCGCGACATCATGGCTTCATGGCGGCGAAGGTGGATCTGAAGAAGACGCTCGACAGCTATCGGGCACGTCAGGGTGAGTTCCGGGTGCTCGAGGTGCCGCCACTCCCCTACCTGATGGTCGACGGGCATGGTGATCCCAACACCGCCCAGGAGTACGCGGATGCGCTCGCGGCGCTCTATCCGGTGGCGTACAAGCTGAAGTTCGCCAGCAAGAACGAGGGCCGTGACTACGTGGTGCCACCGCTGGAGGCGCTGTGGTGGGCCGAGGACATGGACGCGTTCACCCGGGCACGGGACAAGTCGCAGTGGGACTGGACGGCGATGATCATGACGCCCGACTGGATCACCGAACAGATGTTTGACGAGGCGGTCTCGAAGGTCGGCGCCAAGGACCGTCCGGCGAGCCTGGACAAGGTGCGGCTGGAGACACTCAACGAAGGCACCTGCGTGCAGACGCTGCACATCGGTTCCTACGACGACGAGGGTCCGGTGCTCGAGGAGCTGCACGAGCGGTTCATCCCCGAGAACGGGCTGCGGATGACCGGCAAGCACCACGAGATCTATCTCGGTGATCCGCGGCGGGTGGAGCCCGCGAAGCTCCGGACGATCCTGCGCCAGCCGGTCGCCTCATAGGGCCCGCGAAATCTCGGTGTACAAGTGTGGACTGAAACCCTTGTCAGCGTGACGACGCTCACATTACTCTTCAGTAACTCGGGACGAAGCGGTCCCGCTTACGTGAGGAGAGTCCCCCATGGCTCAGCACGCATCGAGGCTGTTCGTGAAGCGTCCCGGCAAGCACGCCGCACGCACCCTGGTGACGGCTCTGGCCGTCGCCGCTGTCATGCCCGCCGCCGTGGCCGCGCCGGCAGAGGCCGCCGACCAGAGCACCGCCGTCGTCTCCCGCGGCGTCGAGATCCCGGAGTTCTACAACCCACCGGCCGAGCTTCCCGCGGCGGACGGTGAGCTCGTACGCACCGAGCCACTCCCCCTCGGCGTCGGGCTCTCGATCCCCGGCATCGGCTCCCTGCCCGGCACCGCGACCCGGGTCATGTACAAGACGACCGACAACAACGGCGCCGCGGCTGCGGTGACCGGCGCCTACATCGAGCCGTTCGCGGCCTGGAGCGGTGCCGGCGACCGGCCGCTCGTGGTCGTCGCGCCCGGCACCATGGGTCAGGGCGACCAGTGCTCGGCCTCACTGGGGCTGGAGCGTCCGATCCTCTTCAACGGCAAGACCGTCTCCGTGGGCTACGAAGACATCGGGATCTACCGTCTCCTGGCACGCGGTGTGGCGGTGATGGTCACCGACTACGTCGGCCTGGGCGCCACCGACCGGCTCCACACCTACGTCGACCGCGTCGACGGCGGTCACGCCGTCCTCGACGCCGCGCGGGCAGCGCGCGCGGTCCCGGACGCATCGGTGACCACCGGGTCGCGGGTCGCGCTCTACGGCTACAGCCAGGGCGGCGGCGCGACCGGGTCGGCCTCCGAGCTCGCCGCGACGTACGCCCCCGAGATCAACCTCGTCGGCGCCTACGTCGGCGCACCGCCGGCCGACCTGCGGGCGACCGCGGACGGCATCGACGGTTCCGCGCTGGTGGCGGCGCTGGCCTGGACCATCAACGGTCTCGCCCAGTCCAACCCCGAGTTGCGCCCGATCCTGGACGAGAACCTCAACGCGGCCGGCCACGCGGCGCTGGAGGACCTCTCGACAGCGTGCGTCGCGGACGGCATCTTCCGCTACCCGTTCCAGCGGAGCACCAGCTGGACCACGACCGGCGAGAGCCTCGACGACATCATCGAGCGCGAGCCGGCGGTGCGGGCGATCATCTCCGAGCAGAAGCTCGGGCACCTCGCCCCGCGGATCCCGGTACGCCTGGCCACCGGCACCCAGGACGACATCGTCCCGCACGAGCAGTCCCGGCAGCTCGCCGTCGACTGGTGCGGTCAGGGAGTGAAGGTGACCTACCAGGCGGTCGTCCTGCCCAACCTCGGCGACGGACTGGTCACCAACCACGTCACCCCGCTGCTCGTCGACCAGACCGCCGCGATCAACTGGATCACCGACCGGGTCAAGGGTGTCGCCGCTGGATCCAACTGCGCGTCGATGCCCGTTCAGCCCTGAGCGGTTCGTAGCCGCACGGACAGGCAGGTGACGCAGCCTTCGAGCTTCTCGAACTCGGAGATGTCGACCGGCACGACCGTGTAGCCACGCCCCTCGAAGATCGCTCGGCTCAGCGGTGCCGAGGCAGCCATCAGCAGCGTGCGGCCGTCGAGGACGACCACGTGGGAGCCCGATTCCTCCGGGACCGGCAGGAACCGGGCTCCCCACACGCTCGGGTCGTCGACCAGCGGCTCGTGGCCGATGACGGTGCCGTCGGGCAGCGCGGTGACGGCCGACTTGAGATGGAGCACCTTCGTGAGGGGGACGGCGAGGACCTCGGCGCCCAGCGGTGCGAGCAGTGCCCGGAGCTGCGCGATCCCCTCGGCGTTCGTACGTCCGCCCTCCCCCACCCACACGGTGTGGCCGTGCTTGAGCACATCGCCGCCGTCGAGAGTTCCGGGTGCCTCGATGTGGGCGATCCGATAGCCCCGCGCGCGGACGGCTTCCTCGGCCGCGTCGATCTCCGGGCGTCGTTCCAGCGCACCCGGTCGGCTGATCACGGCCAGGTCCCCGAAGACGACCATCGTGTCCTCGACGAAGACCGAGTCCGGGCAGTCGTCGGCCGGATCGACCTCGTGGGTGGTCCAGCCGGCGGAGCGCATCGCGGCGACGTACGCCTCCCACTGCTCGTGGGCGAGATCTACGTCGACCGGGCTCCGCTCGATGTGGGTGACGAGCCCGTCGGCGAGGCGGGGCGAGGGGCGGCGTACGAGAGCGTGCATGGGTGAAGTATCCCTACCCGATCCAGAACCGGAGCTCGTTGCCGAGCTGTTCGTCGATCACCCCGCCGTTCTTCTCGATCACCCGCCGGGACGGCTCGTTGGAGGGAGCACACGTGAGCAGAGCGCGCGAGACGCCGTGCTCGCGGGCCTTCTCGAGGCCGAGCTCGAGCATCCGGGTCGCGTGGCCCTGGCGCCGCCACGGGGCGACGACGTGGTAGCCGATGTGACCGCCGTCGACGGCGAGCTCCGGTGTCAGCGTGTGGCGTACGACGAGGGTGCCGAGATAGTGATCCTCGGAGACGTACCAGTAGACCGTCGACATCACGTCCCAGCGCTCCTTGTCGTAGTCCCTGGCAGCGACGAACGCGTCGAAGTCCTCGCTGGCGGGCCCGAGCCAGTCGGTGTCGGTGCCACGCAGCAGACAGTCGGCCTGTTCGCCGGTGAGATAGGAGGTGCGTACGGCCGTCGTCGGACGGACCAGGCGAGGTGGTTCGCTCAGCGTGATCATCGCCGGCCAGGCAACCACACGGCATGCTCCGAGCGCACCAGATTTTGACGGGAGCGACGGCTAGATTGAGCCCCATGAGCGAGGACGAGGGACGCAGGATGTTCGAGCCGGAGTCGTGGGAGGAGCGCTATGCCGGTGAGGAGAAGGTCTGGAGCGGCAACCCGAACCCCCAGCTCCTTGCCGAGATCTCCGAGCTGACGCCCGGCACGGCGCTCGACGTCGGCTGCGGCGAGGGTGGCGACGTCATCTGGCTCGCGCAGCAGGGCTGGACCGTCACCGGCGCTGACTTCTCGGCCAACGGGCTGGCCCGGGCGAGGCGGCATGCCGAGGCCGCCGGGGTCGCGGACCGTACGTCGTGGTGGCAGGTCGACGCCCGCACCTTCGACGCCGAGGGCCGGCAGTTCGACCTGGTCACCTGCCACTTCCTGCACACCCCCGATGGCAGCATGGTCGACGTCGCCGGTCGCCTGGCCACCGCGGTCGCGCCGGGTGGCCACCTCCTCGTCGTCGGCCATGCGCCCTCCGAGGTCTTTGCGCGCCATGGTCATCACAACGCGATGTTCCTCGCCTCGGACCTGCTCCACGGCCTGCCCGCCGGGTTCGAGCCGGTCGTCGTGGAGCAGCGCCCTCGCTTGACCATCCGCGACGGCATCCCGGTCCAGATCGACGACTCCACCCTGCTCGCCCGCCGAAGGTAGGCCCTCAGCCGCGGACCATCCTGCGCTCGATGCCGACCGGGTCGGCCTTGGTCTCGCCATCGAACCGGAAGCCCTGACGTTCGTAGAACGCCGTTGCGCGCTGGTTGCCGTCGAGAACCCACAGGTACGCAGCCGAACCCCCGACCGCGGCCTCGAACAGCGCATGGCCGAGGCCGGTGCCGTACCTCTCTGAGCGGACATAGAGGGCGGAGAGCTCGAGCGACGGCAACCCCGGGTCATCGTCGCGAGCGGGCCCGGAGCTGGCGAAGCCCAGCAGTCGCCCCGGCTCGTCGGCCTCGGCCACCAGGTTGGAGATCGGGCCGGTCTCGATGTTCGTACGCCAACGATCGATCCTCGCCGACCGGAGTGATCGCCGCTCGGCGAAGACTTGGTCCGGCATCAGACCGGCGTACGCCTCCTCCCACACGTCGAGATGGAGGTCGGTCAACGCCTCGGCGTCATCGACGACAGCCGCCCTGATCCTCATGTCCGGAGGATAGGGAGAAGCTCAGTCGAGACACCACTCGTTTCCTTCGGGGTCCTGCATGACGATGAAGCCGAGGCCCATCGGCGGGTCGGGCTCGAAGCGGCGGACGCGGGTGGCTCCCAGCGCGACGACGCGCTCGCACTCAGCCTCGAGCGCGGCCATCCGCTCCTCGCCCTGCAGTCCGGGAACGGTTCGGACGTCGAGGTGGACGCGGTTCTTGGCGGTCTTCGACTCCGGCACGCGCTGGAAGAAGACGCGCGGGCCGTTGCCTGCGGGATCCTCGATCGCAGAGGCGTTGTTACGCTGGTCGGCGGGCATCCCGGCCTTCTCGAGGAACTCGTCCCACGCGTCCAGCGGGTCGCTGCCCTCGGGGACCTCTACCCCCGGCGGACCGGGGTGGACGTAGCCGAGGACGTCACGCCAAAACGTCGAGAGCGCGCGGGGATCGTGCGCGTCGAAGGTGACCTGGAAGGTGCGGGTCTCTAGTGCCATGGCTCCACCATGGCACCGAATCAGGACGGTCGGCGTCCGCTATCGGCGGTGAGCAGGAGCGGGCAGCCCGAGGCCGCGGCGCTCCTCCATCCGCAGGGCGATCATCGGGACCACGATCGCGGCGGCGACGAGGTGGGTCAGGCACAGGACGCCGACGAAGGCCAGGTCGAACTCGAAGAACGGCAGCACGTCGGGGACCAGCGAGAGCCCAGTGAGCACGATCATGGTGATCTGGAAGGTCGAGCGGGGCATCGTGGCCACCCGGATCATCACCTCGGCGATGATGATCCCGATCAGCGAGCAGTAGACGGTGAGCATCGGGAACGCCGAGAGCGGTACGTCCCCCAGGCTGCTGCCGAAGTCGACACCGGCCGCCTTGGCGATCACAGCCATCAGCGTGGTGGCGGCCGCGGCGATGCCGGTGGCGACCAGCCCCCGCGGCCATACCCGAGCCGGCCGCTCCCGGACCGGAGTCATCTCCACCGCCGGCTGGGCCGGACGGGTCCAAGCGGTGTGCTCGGACTGCTCGGGCGTACGCCTGTGCTCGGGGACGTAGAGGGTCATCGCGGCTGCTCCTTCGTCAATGCTGCAACCAACGCACACTAAGCGCGCCGCTCACGGCCGACCGCATCCAGATGCCCTCAAACAGGCGTGATTCCCGCCACCCGAACCCGTCCTGGTGCTCGAGCTCAGCCCCCGACGTACGCCGCCAGGTGCTCGCCGGTGAGCGTCGACTTCTTGGCGACGAGCTCGGCCGGCGTACCTTCGAAGACGATCAGGCCGCCGTCGTGACCGGCACCCGGACCGAGGTCGATGATCCAGTCGGCGTGAGCCATCACGGCTTGATGGTGCTCGATCACGATGACCGACTTGCCGGCGTCGACCAGCTTGTCGAGCAGCGCCAGCAGGTTGTCGACGTCGGCGAGGTGGAGACCGGTGGTCGGCTCGTCCAGGACGTACGTCCCGCCCTTCTCCCCCAGGTGCATGGCCAGCTTGATCCGCTGCCGCTCGCCGCCGGAGAGGGTGTTGAGCGGCTGGCCGAGCTTGAGGTAACCGAGGCCGACGTCGGACATCCGCTCGAGGATCTTGGCGGCCGCGGGCACCTTCGACTCGCCCTCGGAGAAGAACTCGTGCGCCTTGGCGACCGACAGGTCGAGCACCTCGGCGATGTTGAGCCCGCCGAGACGGTATTCGAGCACCAGCGCCTGGAACCGCTTGCCGCCGCAGTCCTCGCACGGCGAGGCGACGGTCTCCATGAACCCGAGCTCGGTGTAGATCATCCCGTTGCCCTTGCAGGTCGGGCACGCGCCCTCGGAGTTGGCCGAGAAGAGCGCCGGCTTGACGCCGTTGGCCTTCGCGAACGCCTTGCGGATGGGCTCGAGAAGACCCGTGTACGTCGCCGGGTTGCTGCGCCGCGATCCCTTGATCGCGCTCTGGTCGACGAACTCCACGTCGGCACTGGCGGGGATGGAGCCGTGGATCAGCGACGACTTCCCCGAGCCGGCCACGCCGGTGACCACCGTGAGCACACCGAGCGGCACATCCACGTCGACGTTGCGAAGGTTGTGCGAGGTCGCCCCGCGGATCTCCAGATGTCCCTTGGGCTCGCGGACCGTCTCCTTCACCGAGGCGCGGTGCCCGAGGTGGCGCCCGGTCAGGGTGTCGGCCTGGGCGAGCCCCTCGAAGGTGCCCTCGAAGCAGATCGTGCCGCCGTCGCTGCCGGCGCCGGGACCGAGGTCGACGACGTGGTCGGCGATCGCGATGGTCTCCGGCTTGTGCTCGACGACCAGAACGGTGTTGCCCTTGTCGCGCAGGTCGAGGAGCAGCTTGTTCATCCGCTGGATGTCGTGCGGGTGGAGCCCGACGGTCGGCTCGTCGAAGACGTAGGTCACGTCGGTCAGCGCGGAGCCGAGATGACGGACCATCTTCGTACGCTGCGCCTCACCGCCGCTCAGGGTCCCCGACGGCCGGTCGAGGGAGAGATAGCCGAGACCGATCTCGACGAACGAGTCGAACAGGTGCAGCAGCCCCGCGACCAGCGGCGCCACGCCCGGGTCGTCGATGCTTCGCAACCACTCCGCGGCATCGGTGACCTGCATCGCGCACACGTCCGCGATCGACTTGCCGCGGATCTTCGAGGAGAGCGCCGACTCGTTGAGCCGGGTCCCACCGCAGGTCGGGCACGGCTGGAAGGCCGCCGCCGCCTCCACGAACTTCTTGATGTGGGGCTGCAGCGCCTCGACGTCCTTGCTGAACATCGACTTGCGGATCTTCGGGATCAGGCCCTCGTAGGTCATGTTGATGCCCTCGAGCTTGATCTTGCGCGGCTCGGCGTAGAGCAGGTCCTGACGCTGCTCCTCGGTCATCTCCTTGATCGGCACATCCTCCGGCACGACCACCTTGTAGGCGGCCACCATCCACCCGTCGGCGGTGTAGCCGGGCACCAGGATCGCCCCGTCGACCAGCGACTTCGACTCGTCGATGATGACCGCGAGGTCGAGATCCGAGATCGTCCCGCGGCCTTCGCACTCGGCGCACATGCCGCCGAGGTAGACCGCGTCCTTGACGATCGTCTTCTCGCCCTTGGGCCCGGTCATCACCCCGCTCGCGCGGGTGGTGGGGATGTTGAAGGAGAACGCGGTCGGACCGCCGATGTACGGATCCCCCAGCCGGCTGAACAGCGAGCGCAGCATCGCGTACGCGTCGGTGACCGTGCCGAGCGTCGAGCGCGGGTTGGCGCCGAGCCGCTCCTGGTCGACCAGGATGGCGGTGGTCAGCCCCTCCATCGCGTCGACCTCGGGTCGCGGCAGGCTGGGCATGAACCCCTGGATGAACGTCGAGTACGTCTCGTCGATCAGCCGCCGCGACTCCGCGGCGATCGTGCCGAAGACCAGCGACGACTTCCCCGACCCCGACACCCCGGTGAAGACCGAGAGTCGGCGCTTGGGAATCTCGACCGAGATGTCCTTGAGGTTGTTCTGCCGGGCCCCCTGGACTCGGATCAGGTCGTGAGTGTCTGCGCTGTGCTCGGTATTGCGCTCGGTGCTGTGCTCGTTCGAGCCGGGGTCGGTCATGGCGATCAGGCTAGTCGGAGGCGTGAATCCAGGCCTGCACATTTCCGACTCACTTGACCTGCTGCAGCCGGATGGTGTTGCCGGCCGGGTCACGGAAGGAGCAGTCCCGCATGCCCCAGTCCTGGTCGGTCGGCTCCGACATGATCTCGCCACCGCTGGCCTCGATGCCGGCCTGGATCTTCTCGAAGGCGGCGTCGATGTCCGTGGAGGAGAGCATCAGGCTGGCGAAGGTGCCCTTGGCCATCATCTCCTGGATGACCCGGCCTTCCTCCTCGCTGATGTTCGGGTCGGCGAGCGGCGGGTAGAGCACGACGCTCACAGCAGGCTGGGCCGGCGGCCCGATCGTGAGCCAGCGCATCGCCTCGTACCCGACGTCCTTCCGCACCTCGAATCCGAGCAGGTCGCGGTAGAACGCCAGCGAGGCGTCGGGGTCGGTGTGCGGAAGGTAGCTGTGGCAGATGTTGATGTCCATGGACCTCAACCTATGTAGGGGTCCGGCACCTTCGCTTCTTCATTCCTGATCGAACTGCGCCGGATCGGCCGGGTGACCTGTTTGGAGACGCACGGCGGGATTCCGCCGCCGCCCTCCGTGGCCTTCTCGCGGTAGACGCTCGGCGACATCCCGACGAGCTCGCTGAACCTGGTGGAGAACGTCCCCAGCGATCCGAAGCCGACCGCGAAGCAAATGTCGGTGACGCTGAGGTCGCCTCGCCGCAGCAGGGTCATGGCTCTCTCCACCCGGCGGGTCATCAGGTAGGAGTAGGGCGGCTCGCCGTAGGCCTTGCGGAACTCCCGGCTCAGGTGACCGGCCGACATGTGTACGCCGGCAGCCAGCGCCTCTACATCGAGCGGCTGCGCGTACTCCCGGTCGATCCGGTCCTTGACCTTGCGGAGCAGCTTGAGATCTCGCAGCCGCTGCGCCTGGTCGGGCTTCGTCGTCACCTCCGCATCTTCCCACGGCGGCGACCCCTCCAATTTGGTGATGCTGCAAGTTGTCGGTCCGGGGATGTCGAAATCGCGTGATGCCATTCGTGGAGTAGGTGAAGGAACAAAACGCGGATAGGAGAAAGTCATGTGGGACACAGCTCAGCACTCCGAGAACACCAACGTACGCAGCTTCCCGATGTCGCACTTCCTGCCGTGCCCGCGGTGCGGCCACGAGGTGCACACCTACCTCGCCTGCAGCGACACCTGCGGCTGTGCCCCCGTCGTGATGCCGGGCAGCGTCCCGCTGGCCGCCTGATCCGGATCCGGCTTCAGGCTAGATCTTCAGGCCCGACTCGATCGCGAAGACGACGAGCTGGGCGCGGTCTCTGGCATGCAGCTTCACCATCGCGCGCGAGACGTGCGTGCGGACCGTATCGGGGCTGACCACGAGCTCGGCGGCGATCTCGGCGTTGGAGCGGCCGGTGGCCACCCAGGCGACCATCTCCCGCTCACGCTCGGTCAGATCACCCAGACGCGGATGCGGGTTCGCTGCCCGGCGTGAGGAGCCGAACTCCTCGATCACCCGCTTGGTCACCGTCGGGGCGAGCAGCGAGCCACCGTCGGCGACGATGCGGATAGCGTCGAGCAGCGCGACCGGCTCGGCGTCCTTGAGCAGGAACCCGCTCGCTCCCAGCCGCAGCGCCTCGAAGACGTACTCGTCGAGCTCGAAGGTCGTCAGCATCACCACCCGTACGTCCTTCAGCGAGGGGTCGCGGGTGACCTGCTCCAGCATGCCGAGGCCGTCGAGGACCGGCATCCGGATGTCGCACAGGACAACGTCGGGGTGGGTGCGGCGCAGCATCGGCAGTGCGGCGCTGCCGTCGGAGGCCTCGCCGACGACCTCGAGATCGGGTTCGGCGCCGATCATCGTCGCCAGGCCCATGCGGACGAGGGGCTGGTCATCGACCAGAGCAACCCTGATCAGCGTGTGATCGGTGATGCTCATGCCAGCCCCTCCGCGCCACCCGCCGAGGACCCAGTAAGCGGGAGGGAAGCCCGCAGCCGGAAGCCCCGTACCTCCGGCCCCGCCTCTAGGGTGCCCCCAAGTGCCTCCACGCGCGACCGCATTCCCACAATTCCCATCCCAGGACGCCTTTCCCCGCTCAACATGTCCGATCCCCGCCCGTCGTCGTTGACTGTCACGACCATCTCGGACGCGGGAGTCGAGACGATCGACACCTCGGCTCGCGTCGCTCCGGCATGCCGCAGCACGTTGGTGAGCCCCTCCTGGACCACGGCGTACGCGGCCCGCTCGGCCTCCGGCGACGCTGAGTCGACCTCGAGGCGGAGGGAGACGTCCAGTCCGCCGGTGCGCACCCGCTCGATGAGAGCAGGCAGGTCGGCGAGCCCGTGCTCCGGTGCCCGCGGTGCCTGGCCAGCTCCGGTCTCCGTGTCGGTGAGCCTGGCCAGCTGCCGGCGCAGCAGGTCGAGCGACTCCTTGCTCTCGGCTCGGATGGCCTCCAGGTTGCGACGGGCAGCCTCGGGGTCTCGGTCGAGGACATGCAGCGCGGCACCGGCCTGCATGGCGATCACCGCGAGCCCGTGCCCGACGCCGTCGTGCAGGTCGGCGGCCATCCGCACCCGCTCCTCGCTGACCACCCGTCGCTGCCGTTGGGCGCGGGCCTCGTTGCGCGAGCGCAGCGCGCTCGCAATCGCGCCGCAGGCAGCGATGAGCGCCACCTGCCCGAACGCCTGCCATAGGGAGAGGTCACCCTCCGGGCCGCCGCCCTGTCCCCAGGGCCCTCGTCCGGGACCGCCATCGAACTGAGGGCTCTCGGGGTTCAGCACCATCCCGGTGGCCACCAGCGCCGCGGCCACGACCGCCCACCCGACCCAGCGCCGCGGCGGCAGCGAGAGTGCCACCGCGAAGGTGACCACGGGCACCGCCATGAAGATCGGTCCCTCGGCGTAGCCCGCGGTGAAGTAGGCCCCGGCACACAGCCCGGTGACTGCGAGCATCCAGCCGCGAGGCCGTTGCACAAGCACCGGGAGGACGGCGAGGAGAGCGAGCAGTGCCCCGAGGAGGGCCGGCCCACGGGTGTCGGTGCGGGCATTGCTGCCCAGCGAGCCGACCAGCACCACCACGACGACCAGCCACGGCAGCCAGTGGCGACGGATCCGGGACATGGACCTGACCCTAGTTCGCGCGGCCGCGCGAGGCGTACGACAAATACGGCCAGCCGCCTACGCAGATCTGCGTAACCGGGAGCATCGCCGACGCCGATGCCGACCCAGGGTGTGCCACGAGAGCGTGAGAGGCATGAACGAACTCGTGGTTGAGACCGACGGGCTGACCAAGCGGTACGGCGACAGGCTCGCCGTCGACCGGGTCAGCATGACCGTCATGCGTGGCGAGGTGTACGGCTTCCTCGGCCCCAACGGGGCCGGCAAGACGACCACCTTGCGGATGATGCTCGGCCTGATCCGGCCCACCGCCGGATCCGCCAGCGTCCTGGGCCGTCCCGCCGGGCGACCCGAGGTCACTGCCCGCATCGGCGCCCTGATCGAGGGCCCCGGCTTCTACCCCTACCTGAACGGCCGCGACAACCTGCGCACGATGGCGCGCTACCAGGGGCTGCCGAACACCGAGGTCGACCGGGTGCTCGAGATGGTCGACCTAGCCGACCGGGCGAAGGACGCCTTCAAGGGCTACTCGCTCGGGATGAAGCAGCGCCTCGGCGTCGCCGCCGCGATGCTCGGCTCACCGGACCTGCTCGTCCTCGACGAGCCCACCAACGGGCTCGACCCGGCCGGCATGGCCGACATGCGGGCCCTGGTCGTCTCGCTCGCCGAGGCCGGCCAGACCGTGATCCTCTCCAGCCACATCCTCGCGGAGGTGCAGGAGATCTGCGACCGCGTCGGCGTGATCAACAACGGCCGCCTGCTGCGCGAGTCGACCGTCGCCGAGCTGCGCGGTGGCGCCACCCTCCGGGTCCGGGCCACCCCCGAGGATGCCGCCCTGGCGGCCCTGATGCGGATGGCCGGCGACGAGGGCGTACGCCGCGTCGGCAACGAGACGCTCGAGGTCGACCTGCCCGCCACCGCGGCCCCCGATGTCGTACGCCATCTGGTCGCCCACTCCATCGATGTCCATGAGGTCACCGTCGCGGAGCGTTCCCTGGAGGACGCCTTCTTCGAGATGACCAGCAACAAGGAGCTCGTGTCATGAACGCTTTTGTGAACAGCACCCGCGCCGAGCTGCTGCGACTGCGCAAGTGGTCGGCGATCTGGGTGATCGTCGGCGCCTGGCTGGCGCTGTCGCTCTCCTTCGGGTACGTCTTCAACTACGTCGCCTACAAGACCGGCGACGACAACTTCGCCGGCGACGGTGCCAGCAACGCCCAGCTGCTGTCCGAGCTGATGCCGAGCGCGATCCCGAACGTCATCGTCAGCGGCCTGCCGATGTTCGGCGGCGCCCTGGCGATGGTGGTCGGAGCGCTGGTGGCCGGCAACGGGTTCGGCTGGGGCACCTGGAAGACCGTCCTCACCCAGGGGCCGAGCCGGTTCGCCGCCGTCGGCGGCTCGCTGACCGCGGTGACGATGTTCATCTTCGCGATGATGACCGCGACCCTGGCTCTGTGCGCGGGCGTCTCGGTCATGATCGCTGCGACCGAGGGTGAGTCGATCACCATGCCCGCCCTGAGCGATCTGGCGCAGTCCTTCGGCGCCGGGTTCCTGGTACTGGAGATGTGGGCGCTGCTCGGGTTCCTCGTCGGCGTGCTCGCCAAGGGGCCGGCCCTCGCCGTCGGCCTGGGCCTGGTCTGGTCGCTGGTGGTCGAGAACCTGCTGCGCGGTGTCGGCAGCCTGCTCCCGGGCATCGAGACCGTCACCGACGCCCTCCCCGGCACCGCCGGAGGCTCCTTGGCCGGCGCGATCATCGGCGGGCCCAACGGCACACCGGGAATCCTCGACGCGATCTCCGGCGAGCGAGCGTTGGTCACCGTCGCTGCGTACGTCCTGGTCGCCGCGGCCGCGGCGGTGGTCGTGATGAGGCGACGCGACCTCGCGTGAACGGCGCCTAACACACCTCGAGGCATGTCGATGACATGATCTCGGGGTGTGGCCGCGTACGCGGGTGTGATCCTCGTTAAGTCTACTGTGTTGGTGGACAACAACCGCGTTGTCCCAGCACTCTCGACATCCAGAAGAGGTTCCCACCCGTGTCCTCCAACACGCCTGAGCCCACCCCGCTCATCGAGGCTCCCAAGTCCAAGCTCCCGCTGATCATCGGGATCGTCGTCGCCGCCGCCATCGTGATCGGCGGCCTCGCGTTCTTCCTCACGCGCGACGACGACGCCGGCAGCGAGCTGACCAAGGTCAGCATCGGCGTCGTGGGCGCCGACGACCCCTACTGGAAGACCTTCCAGGACGCCGCTCGCGAGGAGGGCATCGACCTCGAGGTCAAGAACTTCGGCGACTACAACCAGCCCAACCCGGCGCTGTCCGAGGGCGAGCTGGACCTCAACCAGTTCCAGCACATCATCTTCCTGGCCGACTACAACGTCCAGAACGACGACGACCTGGTCGCGCTCGGCTCGACCGCGACCTATCCCCTGGGCCTCTACTCCTCGAAGTACACCTCGCTCGACGACATCAAGGCCGGCGAGACCGTGATCGTCCCCGACGACGAGACCAACCAGGCCCGCGGCCTGGTGCTACTGCAGTCCAAGGGGCTGATCGAGCTGACCGACGGTGGCACCCCGTTCAGCACCATCAAGGAGGTCGACACGGCCGCGTCCAAGGTGAAGGTCCGGGCGGTCCAGGCCTCGATCACCGCCTCCTCGCTCCCCGACGTCGCCGCGGCGATCATCAACAACGACTTCGTCGAGGACGCCGGCCTGAAGTTCGAGGACGCGCTGGCGACCGACGACCCCTCCGACCCGAAGGCGCTCCCCTACGTCAACATCTTCGCCGTACGCGCCGAGGACAAGGACAACGCGACCTACAAGAAGCTCGTCGAGATCTTCCAGACCAACGAGGACGTGCAGCAGGGGGTCTACGAGACCTCCGGCAACACCGCCGAGATGGTGAAGATCCCGGTCGAGGACCTGCAGAAGTCGCTCGACGACACCGAGAAGCAGGTCGAGGAGCGTCAGTGACGCACTCGGCCACCGTTGCGGAGCCGCAGGTGCGGCTCCGCAACGTCACCAAGACCTACCCGGCGGCGAAGGGGCGCAACGAGGTCCACGCCGTGGTCGACGTCGACCTCGACATCGCCGCTGGTGACATCCAGGCGATCGTCGGCTACTCCGGGGCCGGCAAGTCCACCCTCGTCCGGCTGCTCAACGGCCTCGAGCCGGCCACCTCCGGCTCCATCCAGGTCGGCGGCACCGAGCTGGTCGGCCTGCACGAGCGACAGCTGCGGCCGATCCGGCTGGACATCGGGATGATCTTCCAGCAGTTCAACCTCTTCGAGTCGCGTACGGTCTGGGGCAACCTGGCCTACCCGCTGCAGATCGCCGGCGTCGCCAAGGCCGAGCAGCAGCGCCGGATCTCCGAGCTGCTCCACTTCGTCGGGCTCCCCGACAAGGCCCACACCTACCCGCGCAACCTCTCGGGCGGACAGAAGCAGCGCGTCGGCATCGCCCGCGCGCTCACCACCAACCCCTCCCTCCTGCTCGCCGACGAGGCCACCAGCGCACTCGACCCGGAGACCACCCACGAGGTGCTGCGCCTCCTGAAGCGCGTCAACGAGGAGTTCGGCACCACCATCGTCGCGATCACTCATGAGATGGAGGTGGTCCGCGAGCTCGCCGACCACGTCGCGGTCATGGAGAACGGGCGCGTGGTCGAGTCCGGAGCCGTCTACGACGTCTTCTCCGCGCCCCGGCAGCCGGTGACCCGGCGCTTCGTCGGCACCGTCGTCGACGACGAGCCCGCCCCCGACGCGCTGGCGGCTCTGCGGTCCCGCCATCCCGGTCGGTTCGTGAAGGTCGAGCTGCGCGAGGGCGGCCCCCGCCAGACCGACATCTTCGCGGTCCTCCTCGAGCGCGGGATCACCTTCGAGCTCGTCTTCGGCGGCATCGAGGAGATCCAGGGCGCCACCTTCGGGAACCTGACGCTCGCCCTCGACGGTCCTGCGACCTCGGTCGACGAGGCCGTACGCGAGCTGGCCGCCCTCGTCACCACCAAGGAGGTGTGATGCTGACCGCTCTCCCCACCGACACCCGCCTCGGCGAGCTGTGGCCGGACATCTGGCAGGCCACCGGCGAGACGCTGCTCATGGTGGCGCTGACGATGCTGATCGGCGGCACCCTGGGTCTGCTGCTCGCGCTCGGTCTCTACCTGACCCGCAAGGGCGGGCTGTACGAGAACGCCGTCGTCTCGGTCATCCTCAACGTGCTGGTCAACTTCTTCCGGCCGATCCCGTTCATCATCTTCATCGCCGCCGTCCAGCCGGCCGCGCGGCTGGTCGTCGGCACCGGCATCGGCATGCCGGCGGTGGTGTTCTCGCTGATCCTCGCCGCGATGTTCGGCATCGCCAGGATCATCGAGCAGAACCTGGTGACCGTCCCGCCGGGAGTCATCGAGGCCGCCCGGGCGATGGGCGCGAGCCGTGCCCGGATCGCCGCCACCGTCGTCCTCCCAGAGGCGTTGGCGCCGATCATCCTCGGCTACACCTTCGCGTTCGTCGCGGTCGTCGACATGTCCGCGGTCGCCGGCCTGATCGCCGGTGGCGGTCTGGGCAGCTTCGCCCAGACCTTCGGCTACCGGCAGTACGACCCGACCGTGACCTGGGTCTGTGTGCTCATCCTGGTCGCGCTCGTGCAGGTGATCCAGCTGCTCGGCAACACGCTCTCGGCGCGGATCCTGCGCCGCTGAGCCTGGGCCCTCAGGCGCGAGCCAGGATCTCGCCGTGGAGGACCGAGAACCAACCGTCCTCCGCCTCAGCCCACGACCGCCACCCGTCCGCGACCCGGGCGAGGTCGGCGGTCGTGGCGTCTCCGGAGTCGACGAGCTGGCGAGCGACCGCCGAGTCGGTGAACCGGTCGGCCCACATCCCGCCCCACCACGACCGGTCCTCGGGGTCCGAGAAGCACCAGGTGCTCGAGGTGGCCTCGATGTCGGCGAACCCGGCCGCGCGTGCCCAGGAGACCAGTCGCCGGCCCGCGTCGGGCTCACCGCCGTTGGCCCGCGCTGCCCGCCGGTAGAGCCGCAGCCACTCGGTCAGCTCGGCCGACTCCGGCCACCAGACGAAGGCCGCATAGTCGCTGTCGCGGGCGGCCACGATGCCGCCGGGCTTCGTCACCCGCCGCATCTCCCGCAGCGCCTGCACCGGGTCCGCCACGTGCTGCAGCACCTGATGGGCGTGAACCACGTCGTACGCAGCGTCCTCGACGCTCAGCGCGTGCACGTCCTCGACCCGGAAGTCGACGTTCGTGACTCCCCCGGTCTCGGCGGCCTGCCGAGAGAGCTCGAGCTCCGCCTCCCCGATCTCCGTCGCGGTTACGTGAGCGACCCGGCCGGCGAGGTCGAGCGTGATCGTCCCCGGCCCGGCACCCACGTCGAGCAGTCGCTGCTCAGGTCTCAGCCGAGGCAGCAGATAGGCAGCGGAGTTCTCCGCCGTACGCCACCTGTGCGAGCGGAGCACCGACTCGTGATGGCCATGGGTGTAGGTCGACATGCCCCGGACTCTACGCGGGGAATCCCGATAAGTGAGACGGCAATATCGCTATACGGACAGACGCGGAAGCGCTGCGTCGGCGCAGCCGAGCCTCCGCCGAGCCCAGAGCATCCCGCCCAGAAGCCCGCCGAGGAGCAACGTGTTGAGCACGATCACCACCCCGGTCTCGAACGGCGCCGCGCCACCACCTGGCCGCGCGTCCTCGGGCGCCACCTCGTGACGATCGACCACGACCTGCCTCTGGTCAGAAGCCCGGGGCTCGCCGGCCGTCGCCGCGCTCAGCGCCGCAGAGGCGAGGACGACGGCAACCAACCCGGCGAGCAGAATCCGCAAGGTGCGACTCATCATGTTCCCGAGCGTGCGCGCCGGGCCCGTCAGGAACCCGACGCACACCGTCCCTACCGGCAACAACCCGGTGAACAATCAGGAGGAGCCGATCAGGTGGAGATCAGCCGGTTGACCATCCGACTGGCCCAGCTCGGAGTGACCCCGGAGATGCCGAGCAGGAAGCGCGCCTTGGTGCCGACGCCGCGGTGGACACTGCCCAGGAAGCCATGGCCGCTGGTCGCTGCGGCGTAGACCGACTCCGCGACGTCGTCGGGCGTGAGCGAGACCTTGAGCCGCCGCAGCGCAGGGAAGTCGTGGCCCCACACCATGGAGGTGTCGGTGAAGAGGGGCCACAGGGCCGTCACCGTGATCCCGTCGCCGGACCATTCCAGGTCGAGAGCCTCGGAGAGGCCGCGTACGGCGAACTTCGTGGTGGAGTAGATCGCCATCCCCGGCTGGCCGTAGATGGCCGAGGCGGAGGCGAGGTTGACGACGTGGGAGCCGGACCGCAGGAAAGGGCGCGCCAGGTGGCAGCCGTTGACGACGCCCTTGACGTTGACATCGACGATCGCCTGCTGCCGGTCCAGCGGCAGGTCGGCGAACATGCCGATCTGGGTGATGCCGGCGTTGTTGACGAGTACGTCGAGGCTGCCGCCGCTCACCGCGACGAAGCCGTCCAGGGCGGCCTGCCAGGAGACGGCGTCACGTACGTCGAGGTTTCCGGTGACCAGCTCCCCGGCGAGTGGCTCGACCTCGGTCGCCAGGGACGCCAGGCCGTCGAGGTCGATGTCGTAGGCGCCGACCAGCCAGCCCTCGCGAGCGAAATGCAGCGCGGTCGCACGGCCGATGCCGGCGGCCGCGCCGGTGATCAGTACGGATCGGGGCACGCCGCGGTCAGGCCCTGGCGTAGTCGTTGCTGGTGTCGAAGAACCAGACCGTCGAGTCGGTGCACACGATTCGGTCGAGCTTGCCGACCGCGACCTGTGAACGCGGTGTCTTGCCCGAGGCCAGCACCACGTCGTAGGCGTCGCTGGTCCGCATCACCGACCACGGCTCGGACTCGGTGCCCTCTCCGGTGCTGATGATGCTGTCGAGCGCCGACTGGGCCAGGATCGACTCGCGTTGGGCCTGCTCGAGGTTGCCGAGGCCGCGCTGGGCGTCGGCGAGGGCGGCGTGGGCCGAGGGGCTGAAGATCGCGCCGGGCATCAGCCCATGGACGGCGGCGATCGCGCCGGCGTAGTCGCCGACCGACATCATCGGGGCGATCATCTCGGTGATCTCGAGATCGGGCCGGAAGTTCGGAGCCTCGAGGATCGCCTCCCGCAGGGCTCTCAGCGACTCCGGGCTCGGTTCGCGAAGATAGACGTCAAGCAGCTCAGCGTACGTAGCCAACAGGGGTCCCCCTTGAATAACGGTCGCCGTGCACGGTAGCCAATAGCGCGGCTACGTGGGGCGGTTGACAACGATTATGCGCCCTTTTGTGACTCGGAAGTTGCGCGGGCCCTGTGTTTCTAGCGCCAGCCGAGGTCTGGGGCCACGTGGGTCAGGATGCTCTCCAGGGCATGTGCGTTGTAGTCGACGCCGAGCTGGTTCGGCACGGTGAGCAGCAGCGTGTCTGCGGCCTGGATCGCCTCGTCCCCGGCCAGCTCCTCGACCAGGACGTCGGGCTCGGCGGCGTACGAACGCCCGAAGATCGCACGGGTCTGGTCGTCGATGTTGCCGATCTGATCCTTGGTCTGCCGGTCGAGGCCGAAGTAGCGCCGGTCCTCGTCGTTGACGAGGGCGAAGATGGAGCGCGAGACCGAGACCCGCGGCTCGCGCTCGTGGCCGGCCTCCTTCCAGGCTTCACGGTAGGCCTCGATCTGTTCGCGCTGCTGGATGTGGAACGGCTTGCCGTTCTCGTCGTTCTTGAGGGTCGAGCTCTGCAGGTTCATCCCGAGCCCGGCAGCCCAGCGTGCGGTCGCCAGCGAGCTTGAACCCCACCAGATCCGGTCGCGCAGGGTCTCGGAGTAGGGCTCGACCCGGAGCTTGCCCGGCGGGTTGGGGAACATCGGCCGCGGGTTTGGCTCGGCGAACTGCACCCCCTCGATGATCTTGAGGTACGTCTCGGTGTGAGCACGCGCCATGTCGGCCTCCGAGGCGCTCTCGCCGGGGTCGTAGCCGAAGTAGCGCCACCCCTCGATGACCTGCTCGGGTGAGCCGCGGCTGATCCCGAGCTGCAGGCGCTCGCCGGAGATCAGGTCGGCGGCCGCCGAGTCCTCGGCCATGTAGAGCGGGTTCTCGTAACGCATGTCGATGACACCGGTGCCGATCTCGATCTTCGAGGTGCGGGCGCCGACAGCGGCCAGCAGCGGGAAGGGGGAGGCGTACTGGCGGGCGAAGTGGTGGACCCGGAAGTACGCGCCGTCGATCCCCAGCTCCTCGGCGGCGACCGCGAGCTCGATCCCCTGGATCAGCGCGTCCCGTGCCGACTGCGTCTGCGAGTAGGGCGACGGTGTCCAGTGGCCGAAAGACAAGAATCCGATGTTCTTCACGAGTAGTAGAACTCTCAACCGACCCGCGAGATTCCCTCAGAGCGGTGGCAGACGCCGACCATGCCGGGTCAGCCAGGGCGGCTGGGACCTTCGCCTCTGGGTGTTCTGCACTCCGGAACCGGCCCCCGAACTGACGCCACCTTGTGGGTTGTGACCTGCAGGTCTGCGTTCTGCTTTCATTCCGTCAACACCCGAGAGCGCGTTCCTGTGCGATGTAAAGCGGACGCCCACACCGCATCAACAACTGCCCCTTATGAGTTTATCTATCGGTCGACCGAATAATCATATCGGTCGACTGACCAGGGAAAACAATGTCTCGGCGTGTTGTCCGAGCTCTTCCGAAGTCGAGGATTATCGTGTTACATATCAGGCAGCTTCACCGATAAAGACCAACCAACATTCTCTGGGGGATGAATTAATTATGTGGGACACCGTTGAGGTGCAGAGCTTCACGCTTTCTCACGACATGCCGTGCCGCGACTGCGGTCACGCCCGTCACCGCTTCTTGCCGTGCGACTCCGACTGCGACTGCCGCGCCCACGAGGTCGCGGAGCTACTGGAGGTCGCCGGCGCTCGCTGAACCACCTGGCGTCAGCTGTCTCGGGCGTCCAGAAACGGTGGCCACCGCAGTTGCGGTGGCCACCGTTCTTTTGTTCGAAGAGACTTTTGGTGGCGGAAGTAGATCGTCCGCAACCAGGAAGAGGATCGCTGCATGGACATCGTTCTCGTACCCGGCCTCTGGCTGGACGCCTCCTCATGGGACCTCGTCGTCCCCCATCTGACCGACGCCGGTCACACCCCGCGGCCGCTCACCCTTCCCGGCCTCGAATCGGCCGAGACCGACCGCTCCGGCGTGCACGTCGCCGACCAGATCGCCGCCGTGGTGGCCGCCATCGACGAGTCAGCCGGGCAGGTGATCCTCGTCGGCCACTCGATGGGCTGTGCGGTGGCCGGTGCGGCCGTCGATGCTCGCGTCGACAAGGTCGCCGCCGTGGTCTACGTCGGTGGCTGGCCGGCGGAGCCGGGCATGATCCCGGCCAAGAACTTCCCGACCGACGGCGCCGACCTGCCGCCGGTGCCGTGGGAGGAGTTCGACGAGGCCGACGTACGCGACCTGGACCGCGCCACCTTCGAGGCGCTGCTGCGTCCCTCCCCCGCCAGCCTGACCTCCGAGCCGTTCGAGCTCGGCGACGAACGTCGCTACTCGGTCCCGGCGGTGTTCGTCTGCCCCGAATACACCGCAGCCGACCTCAAGGAGTGGATCGCCGACGGCACCGAGTCGGTCGCCGCCATCCCGAAGCACAAGGACGCGACCTTCGTCGACCTGCCAACGGGCCACTGGCCGCAGCTGACCAAGCCGGCCGAGCTCGCGGCCATCATCGGGCAGAGCGGCGCGTAGTCGGCCGTCGGGTAGCGTCGGGTGCGTGCGCGCCCGGCTCTCTGCTCTGCCCACCCTCGCGGCCCTGACGGCGCTCGCGCTTGCAGGCTGCGGGGGTGACCCGTCGGCGACTCCGGACGGATCCGAGAGCGCCTCGGCCACGGCTTCGCCGACTCCCTCGTCCGCGCCGCCGTCACCTTCGCCGCAGGTGTCGCTCGAGGACCAGTCCGTCCCGCTGGAGGATCGCCTCACCCAGGCGATGAGGACGGTGACCTCCGGGACCCCGGGAGCGCAGGAAGTACGCGAAGCCGCGCTCTTCGAGCAGACCACCGCGCGCGACCTCGCCCATGGCTCGAAGGCGATCTCGGATGACGTGCTGCGATCGCTCGGCAAGCCCGAGCGCGGACAGCTCGCGGCGGACATCGGCGCGGCGCGCGAGCTCATGATGATGACCGATCCCCAGCCCAAGCTCCCGGACTGGAAGATCCTGACCCCGCCGACGCCGGACGAGCTACGCCCGCTCTACCGCAAGGCGCAGCAGGAGACCGGGACGCCGTGGGAGTACCTCGCCGCCGTCCACCTGGTCGAGACCCGCATGGGCCGCATCCGCGGCACCAGCACCGCGGGCGCCCAGGGCCCGATGCAGTTCCTGCCCTCGACCTTCGCCCAGTACGGCGCCGGCGGCGACATCAACGACCCCGCCGACGCGATCATGGCCGCCGGCCGCATGCTCGCCAACAACGGCGCTCCCGGCGACATGGCAGGAGCCCTGTGGGCCTACAACCACTCCGACCGCTACGTGGCGGCCGTCAGCGCCTACGCCGAGCAGATGAAGCGGTCCCCCGCTGCGTACGACCTCTATTGGCACTGGCAGGTGCTCTACCGCCACCAGGACGGCACCATGTTCCTCCCGGAGGGCTACCCGCAGAAGAAGCCGGTACGCATCGCCGACTGACCGCCGAGGCGTCACTCCCGCTGGCCGAGGCGTCACTCCCGCTGGCCGAGACGTCACGAGCTGCCGTCTCGGCCGACGCCGGTGACGTCTCGGCTAGTAGGGGCGCTCGACCGCGTACTGGACGAGACCGACGTCCTCGCCGCGGTAGGTGTCGGTGCCGTGGCGGCCGGTCTCGATGAAGCCGGTCGCGTCGAAGAGCTTCTTGGCTCGGGTGTTGGTCTCGTGCGTCTCGGCCCAGATCCGGGTGAGGTCGAGGACGGAGAAGCCGTAGGTGAGCGCGGTCTTGATGGCCCGCTGGCCGAGGCCCTGGCCCCACCGTGAGCTGGGGCCGATGGCGATGCCGAGCTCGCGGGTGTCGGGGGCCAGGCCGTGGATGTCGGCGTAGCCGACGACCTCTTCGTCGAGCTCGACCGCGAGCCTGATCAGCTCGGGCGGCGGAGCGTCGATCAACCGGCGCCAGTGGCGGAGGTGACCGTCACGATCGCGCTCCGGCCAGCCGTTGGCCACCCGGAACTCCTCATCGTGTGCCCAGTCGGCGAAGACGTGTTCGTCACCTGGTGACAGCGGGCGCAGGCGCATGGTGTCGGTGCGGGGCATCGGCCGAGTCTCTCAGATGAAGCGCTCGGCCGATCCCCCGCCCGGGATCGGCGTGGATCAGTAGGTGAGCTGGACCTTGGTCGCGAGCCGCTCGTCCATGAGGCGGTAGCCCTCGGCGGCCTCCGCGAACGGCAGCGCCTTGTCGAAGACCAGACCAGGGTTGATCGTGCCCTCCAGCGTCAGGCGCAGGAGGTCGGGGAGGTAGCGGCGTACCGGCGCCATCCCGCCCTTGAGGCCGACGTTGGTGCGGAAGAGCGCGTTGACCGGAAGGTTGACGTCGTGCGGGACGCCGACGAACCCGACGGTCGCTCCCGGACGGGCCACCTTGGAGGCCGTCTTGAAGGACTGGTCGGTGCCCACGCACTCCAGGACGTAGTCGGCCCCGACGCCGCCGGTGAGCTCGCGTACGGCCGCCTCACCCTCCTTGCCGCGGGCGGCGACGATGTCGGTGGCGCCGAACTTCTTGGCGATCTCCTGGCGGGCCTCGTGGCGTGACATCGCCACGACCCGCTCGGCACCGAGCTGGGAGGCAGCCAGCACGCCGCACAGACCGACAGCGCCGTCACCGACCACGACCACGGTGCCACCCTGGGCGCCGGAGCCGAGGCCAGACATGATCGCGGCGTGCCAGCCGGTGGCCATCACGTCGGTGAGCGCGAGCAGGTCGGGGTACATCGTCGGGTCGGGCGTCTCGTCGAGCTTGACCAGCGAGCCGTCGGCCTGGTTGACCAAGGCGTACTCGCTCTGGCCGCTGACCGTGAAGCCGAGGTTCTCGCAGACCGACTGGACTCCGGCCAGGCAGTGCGGGCAGGTGTTGTCGCAGTGGTCGAAGGGGACGATCACGAAGTCGCCGGCCTTGAAGTCGCGTACGTCGGCACCGACCTCCTCGATGACGCCGATGCATTCGTGGCCGATGGTGCGCGGCTCATCGATGTCGCCGTTGGAGCCGCGGTAGTTCCAGAGATCGGACCCGCAGATGCAGGAGCCCACGACCTTGACGATCGCGTCGGTGGGCTTCGTCAGAGCAGGATCGGGTACCTGGGTGAAGCGGATGTCGCCCACCCCATGGATAGTCGTCGCGCGCATGGTGGCATCCTGTCACCCGGCGTACGAGACGTTGCACACGGTGGCCTTTGCGGGAGCCGGAGCAACAGACCTGAAACGAAACGCCGACACTTCGCGGGGAATCCAGGCTTATCTCATATATGAGTTACGGTGGTGCACCATGACCGACGGATACAAAGGTCGTATCGGGAATCTGATTCGCGATGCGCGCAAGCACAAGGGCCTCACCCAGGCACAGCTCGCCGACCTTCTCAACACCAGTCAGAGCGCGATCAACCGCATCGAGCAGGGGCAACAGAACCTGTCGCTGGAGATGATCGCCCGGGTGGGTGCCGCTCTGGACTCCTCCCTCGTGGACATCGGCGCCGGCCCGACGCACCTGCGCGTCACCGGCCCGACGACGCTTTCGGGTGAGATCACGGTCAAGACCTCGAAGAACGCCGGGGTCGCCCTCCTGGTCGGCTCGCTCCTCAACCGGGGCCGTACGACGCTGCGCAAGGTCGCACGCATCGAAGAGGTCAACCGGATCATCGAGGTGCTCAACTCGATCGGCGTGCAGACCCGCTGGCTCAACGACGACAACGACCTCGAGATCGTGCCGCCGAAGGAGCTGCGCCTGGACGCCGTGGACGAGGCTGCCGCGCGCCGTACGCGCTCGGTGATCATGTTCCTCGGTCCGCTACTGCACCGCCTGGACACCTTCGAGCTGCCCTACGCCGGTGGCTGCAACCTGGGCACCCGCACTGTCGAGCCGCACATGTCGGCCCTGCGTCCCTTCGGCCTCGAGGTCAAGGCGACCGACGGCGCCTACCACGCGAGCGTCAACCGGGAGATCCAGCCGGGCCGCCCGATCGTGCTGACCGAGCGCGGCGACACCGTCACCGAGAACGCCCTGATGGCAGCCGCGCTGCACCCGGGCACCACCACGATCCGCAACGCGTCCTCCAACTACATGGTCCAGGACCTCTGCTTCTACCTGCAGAAGCTGGGCGTCGAGGTCGAGGGCATCGGCACCACCACGCTGCGCGTCACCGGCCGCGAGGTGATCGACGTCGACGTCGACTACGCGCCGAGCGAGGACCCGATCGAGGCGATGTCGCTGCTGACCGCCGCGATCGTGACCGACTCCGAGATCACCATCAAGCGCGTCCCGATCGAGTTCATGGAGATCGAGCTGGCGACGCTGGAGGAGATGGGCTTCAACTACACCCTCTCCGAGGAATACCTCGCGCTCAACGGCAAGACCCGCCTGGTCGACATCAACACCAAGCACTCGATCCTGCACGCGCCGCTGGACAAGATCCACCCGCTCCCCTTCCCCGGCCTCAACATCGACAACCTGCCGTTCTTCGCCGCGATCGCCGCGGTGGCGCAGGGTCAGACGCTGCTGCACGACTGGGTCTACGAGAACCGGGCGATCTACCTGACCGAGCTCAACAAGCTCGGCGGCAACGTCACGCTCATGGACCCGCACCGGGTGATGATCGAGGGGCCGACCCACTTCTCCGGCACCGAGATCGTCTGCCCGCCGGCGCTGCGTCCCGCCGTTGTCGTGCTGCTCGCGATGCTCGCCTCGAAGGGCACCTCGGTGCTCCGCTCGACCTACGTCATCGCCCGCGGCTACGAGGACCTCGCCGAGCGGCTCAACCAGCTCGGCGCGAACATCACCGCCTTCCGCGACATCTGAGTGAACTGAGCCTGCGGGCTCATGTGATCCGGCCCTCACGGGTGGTTAGATGCTCCCCGTGAGGGAGCAGCAACGACGCGTACGCGCCTATGCGCACCGTGGTGGAGCGCTCCATCCCGACCTGGTCGGGATGGAGAACACCATGGAGGCGTTCCGGCATGCGGTGGAGCTCGGCTACACCCATCTCGAGACCGACGTGCACGTCACCCGCGACGGCGTCCTGCTCGCCTTCCACGACGAAGCGCTCGACCGGGTCACCGACGTCACCGGCCTGATCGCGGAGATGACGTACGCCGAGGTGCAGGCCGCCAGGATCGGCGGCCTGCACGGCGTACCGACCCTGGCGGAGCTCTTCGCGGCGTTCCCCGAGGTCACCTTCAACATCGACCTCAAGTCCGACGGCTCGGTCAGAGCGGTGGCCGAGCTCCTCGCCGCGACCGACCACGAGGACAAGGTCATCGTCGGCTCGTTCTCGGTCAGGCGGCTCAAGGCCTTTCGCCGGCTGACGGAGGGGCGGGTGCGGACCTCGGCGCATCCACGCGAGGTCCTGGCCTACCTGCTGGCGCCGACCACCGGGATCGCCAAGCGACTCGTCGGGTCGCGGTTCGACGCCTTCCAAATCCCTCACCACCAGCGTCTTCGTGGGCCGCTGTCGATCCGGGTGGCCTCTCGTGGTCTCGTCCGCCGCGCCCACAAGGCGGGCAAGGAGGTCCATGTCTGGACCGTCGATGACCCGGCCGAGATGGAGCGGTTGCTCAAGCGCGAGGTCGACGGTCTGATGACGGATCGCACCGACGTACTGAAAGCGTTCCTGGAGGAACGTGGGCTGTGGGAGGCTGTGCCGTCTCGGGTCGAGCCCGTCGACGAGGCCGAGTCCGACGAGAGTGGCGAGGAGCCCGAGAAGTGACCACATCAGCCGGGATCGGCGACTTCAGTCCAGTCGAGCGGACGCGGGAGCAAAAGGGCTGGTTCTTCACCGACTGGGCCGTCTCCGCCTTCCAGACGACGGTGGCCGGCGTGCTGTTCGCGCCCTACCTGATCGAGATCGCGAAGGCAGCCGCCGTCGACAACCGCATCGACGTGCTCGGGCTCTCGATCGCGCCCGGCGCGCTGCCGTCCTTCATCATCACGTTCTCGACGATCCTGTCGGCGATCATCTACCCGCTGGTCGGCGCGATCGCCGACCGCACCTCGCGCAAGCCGGACCTGATGGCCGGTTTCGCCTGGGCCGGTGCGCTCTGTGCGGCGCTGTTGTTCTTCATGACCGGGGACAACTGGTGGTTCGGCTCGATCATGTTCATCATCGCCAACCTGTGCGCAGGCGCGGCGGTGGTGGTCAGCGACTCGATCCTGCCGCTGATCTCGACCGAGGAGGAGCGCGACCGGGTCTCCTCGATCGGCTGGGCCTACGGGTACGCCGGTGGCGGGCTGCTGCTCGCGGTCAACTTCCTCCTGGTCACTTTCGCGGACCCACTCGGGCTCGGGACGGCGCTGGCGGTGCGGATCTCGATGCTCTCGGCCGGGCTGTGGTGGGCGGGGTTCATCATCATCCCGTGGCGCCGGATCCGCCGGCGCGAGCCCGCCGACGTCGAGGACGTCTCCGGCGGTGTCTTGGCGCGTTCCTTCGGCCAGCTGTTCGCGACGCTCCGCGAGCTGCCGCAGTATCCGGTCGCGCTGACGTTCCTGCTGGCGTACCTCTTCTTCAACGACGGCATCCAGACGGTGATCAGCTCGGCGTCGATCTACGGGGTCGAGGAGCTCGGGTTCGAGACCGGCACGATGCTCGGCATCTATCTGCTGGTGCAGTTCGTCGCCGTCGGCGGGGCGATCTTCTTCGGCCGGCTGGCCAAGAGCTTCGGCGCCAAGCGGGTGATCCTCGGCGGCCTGGTCGGCTGGATGGTCATCGTCGTCGCGGCCTACTTCGTGCCGGAGCAGACCCTGCTGCCGCTGCTGGTCGTCGCGGTCGGGATCGGTCTGGTCATGGGAGGCACCCAGGCGCTGGCCCGGTCCTACTTCTCGCTGTTCATCCCGGCAGGCAAGGAGGCGGAGTACTTCAGCCTCTACCACGCGATGGACCGCGGCACCTCCTGGCTCGGCACCCTGGTCTTCGGACTCGTCTACCAGCTCACCGACTCCTACCGGCCGGCGATCCTGGCGCTCATCGCCTTCTTCGTCATCGGTGGCGGGCTGCTCGCGCTGGTGAACACAGCAAAGGGCATCGAGCAGGCAGGCAACCGGGCGCCCGAACGGGTCTAGGACCGCGCCTGGCGGCTGGCGGGTTCGAGACATCGGCCGCTCAGGACTTTCTCAGGGAGATCCGCAGGTCAGGCGGGTCCTGTGTCGAACAACACGGCGAGGATCTCGACAATTCACGGAATCATCACCTCCTCTGTACCGTTGACAATGTGAAGAGGCCTGACCGGCCTGCGTCATGAGTCCGCAGACCGCTTCGCTCTTCAGCTCATTCAACGGGGGACGATCGACTCAGGAGGTGCTTCATGGCCGAGCGCACGTTGCGCGGCGCCCGACTGGGCGGACAAAGTTTTGAGGACGAACGCGGCATCGAGTTCGCGGGTCGCCAGCAGGTGGCCTACCGCTGCCCGCAGGGCCACGACTTCGAGATCACGATGTCGGACGAGGCCGAGGTTCCGGCCATCTGGGAGTGCCCGCGCTGCGGGATGGAAGCTCTCAACCTCTCCGGCGCCAAGCCGGAGGAGAAGGCCGAGAAGCCGGCGCGTACGCACTGGGACATGCTCCTGGAGCGGCGCTCGGAGAAGGAGCTCGAGGACATCCTCAAGGAGCGCCTCGACCTGCTTCGCGGTGGCGAGATCGGCCCGGCTCACCTGCACCGCAAGGGACCGGGGAAGAAGAAGGCCAACGCCTGACTTCTGACATACCAGATACGCCGACGGCGGCCTTCCACCAAGGAAGGCCGCCGTCGGCGTATGTCAGGCGATGTTGTCCTTGTCGATGACCTCGCCGGTGACGATGTCGTCGTTGTGGGGACGGGCTCCGGCACCGAACGTGGAGGGCATCGCGGCGGTCACCAGGCGCTTCTGCACGACCGTGGCCAGGATGCGGCGGAAGAACGGCCGGGTGAACGGCAGGATCAGCACGATGCCGAAGATGTCGGTCACAAAGCCGGGGCTCAGCATCAGCGCGCCACCGAGCAGGATCAGCGCGCCGTCGGCGATCTCGTTGGACGGCAGCTTGCCCGAGGAGAGCGCCGTGGACAGCGCCGACCAGGCCCGGGCGCCCTCGCGACGCATCAGCCAGGCACCGAAGATCGAGTCGGCGATCAGCAGCAGGATCGTCCACCACACGCCGATGACCTGACCGACCTGGATGAGCACGAACAGCTCGGCCAGCGGCATCACCAGGAACAGCAGCACCAGCACCCAGGAGAACTTGCGGCGACGTGTGGTCATCGTCGGCCTCCCGCGAGACGGTCCAGCCCGAAGCGGCGCAGCAGGCGAAGCAGCTGTTCGCGGCGTTCGGCCAGGCCCCAGCGGGTCACCCGGCGCATCGACTCTGCGGCGACCGCAGGGCTCATCTTCGACTCGCCCCGAACACGCTCGATGAACTGGATCGGGACCTCCTTGACGGTGAGGCCGGCCCGCAGCGTACGCGTCACCATCTCGGTCTGGAAGACATAGCCGGTCGACTCGACGCTGCTCAGCTGCAGCTTCTCCAGCGTCGTACGCCGGAAGAGGCGGTAGCCCGCGGTGGCGTCGTGGACGCCGATGCCGAGCAGGAGCCGGACGTAGAAGTTGCCGCCGACCGACAGCACGCGCCGCGACAGCGGCCAGTTGACCACCGAGCCACCGCGGATCCAGCGGGCCCCGATCACCAGGTCGGCGGAGCTGACCGCCTCGAGCAGCAGGTGGAGCTCCTCGGGCTGGTGCGAGCCGTCGGCGTCCATCTCCCCCACGACGTCGTAGCCCTGCTCGAGGGCCCATCCGAACCCGTGGAGGTACGCAGCCCCCAGCCCGGCCTTCTCGGTGCGGTGCAGCACGTGGATCTGGTCGTCGTTGTCGGCAAGCTCGTTGGCGATCGTGCCGGTGCCATCAGGGGATCCGTCGTCGACGATCAGCACGTCGACGCGTGGCTGCGCCTTGCGCAGCCGCCCGACGATCCAGGCGAGGTTCTCCGCCTCGTTGTAGGTCGGGATGACCATCACCGCCCGGCCAATCTCGGTCCAGGGTGGAAGCTGCTCGTTCGTCACGTACGCCGGCCTTGTCAAGGAATGGGGGTGGAGATCACAGGATATCCGCCCACCGGTTGATCCCAAGATCCCGATCGAGCGGGACAGCGCGATGGCGAGGCGATCGCAGAGAGACAGAGCGCGGGAGGAGCAAGACGTTCTTCGGGCCGTTCCGATCCCTGCTGGCGGCAGGGGGACGATCGTTGTCTAAGGGCGCCTTGGCCCTCCCGCGTTGCCCTCGCGGCCGTTGACCGCGCCCACGAAAACGCGTCGAAGGCATGCCTGGCTCGACACCCCCCGACCCGATTCGTCGAGCGCCGGTCCGCCGACCGCAACTCTGCATGGGCGAACGCTGCCCACCATCACCCGCCTGCTCCGCGGAAGTCAACACGGCTCTGACCTGCGGAAACACATGTTTCCGCAGGTCAGCAACAGCCTGTAGAGCGCGAGAAAGTGGCGAATTATCGAAGAACGTCGGCGTGTCGCCTTCGGGTACTCGTTACGGCGCTCACGGAACGACGACTGTACCCCGTGCGGAGGTGGCGAGGATCGGCGCCTCCAGCATCTCAGCGGCCCCTGGACGGGCCTCAGTGGCGGCTCCGCGCGCCACGACGTACACCGCGAACTCCATCACCCGGGACCGGGTCCCGGCCTTGATCAGCTCGCAGGTGATCTCCAGGACGTCGCCGGCACGCACGGGCGCCTTGAACTGCACGTCGTCGTAGGAGGCGAAGAGACCCTCGTCGCCGTCGGTGAGGATGCACATCTCGGTCGCGACGTCGCCGAACAGGCCCAGGCTGTAGGCCCCGTCGACCAGGTTCCCGGCGTAGTGGACGTGGGAGTAGGGGACGTAGCGGCGGTGCACGACCTTGGTGCCGATCTCAGGGTTGCTCATGCCGCGGGCTCCTTCGAGGTGGTGCGGTGGACGAGGTAGGAGGCGACCTCGGCGGGGGTGGTGCCGCGGCCGAAGATGCGGTCGACGCCGAGCTCGGTGGTCATCGACTCGTCGAACCGCGGACCACCGGCGACCAGGAGCGGCCGCTCCCCCGCCGGGTAGGCCTCGCGGAACGCCGCCGACATCTCCCGGGTGTTGAGCAGGTGCGCGTCGCGCTGGGTGACGACCTGGGAGACGAGCACGGCGTCGGCGCGCCGGGTGACGGCGGCCTCGACCAGGGAGGGCACGGAGACCTGGGCGCCGAGGTTCACGACCTCGATCTCCTTGTAGTACTCCAGCCCCTTCTCCCCCGCGAACCCCTTGATGTTGAGGATCGCGTCGATCCCGACGGTGTGGGCGTCGGTGCCGATGCAGGCGCCGACGACGACCATCGGACGCCGCAGCGTCTCCTTGATCACCGCGTTGGCCTCCTTGGGCGTCAGCAGCGGGAAGTCACGCTCGACGACCTGCACCTTGTCGGTGTCGACGAGGTGGTTCACCTGCCCGTAGACGACGAAGAAGGTGAAGTCGTCACCCATCGGCTTGGAGTGGACGACCATCGCCGGCTCCATGCCCATCTTGTTGGCCAGCTGCAGCGCGGCGCCGTCGGCGACCTTGCTGTGCTTGATCGGCAACGTGAAGGAGACCTGCACCATCCCGTCGCCGGTGGTGTCGCCGTACGGCCTGATCAGGTGCCTATTTTCTTGGGTCATTCCTCACCCTCCAGGATGGTGCTCGCGGGGTTGTAGTACGCCTCGGACTTCACTGCCACGCCCTCGAGGCCCTTGCCGGCGTCGGCCGGGCGCTTCATCAGGCCGAAGGTGCCGTCCGCGATCGCGTCGAGGAGCCCGTTGGGCTCGTCGATGATCTTGCCGAGCAGGTCGATCGACTCCCCCAGGACCTCGCGCGCCCGGTTGGCGATGAACCCGTCAGGGGCCGGGTGGAAGTCCTCGCCGAGGCGTCCGGCGGCGTCCATGACGTACCGGACGTTCTGCAGGGCCAGGTCGCGGTCGGAGATCCACGGGGTCACCACCGCCTCGGTCATCATCCCGACCAGCAGGATGCCCTGGTCGGTCATCGCGCCGGCCAGGTTGAAGAACCCGTCGAGCAGGTAGCCCTTGAAGATGTCGCCGGTCATGTGCCGCGTCGGTGGCATCCACTTCAGCGGGGCGTCGGGGAAGATCGTCTTCGCCAGCAGCGCGTGCGCGAGCTCGAGACGGAACGAGTCCGGAACGTCGGGGTTGATCTCGAAGGCGTGGCCGAGACCCAGCTGCCAGTCCTCGAGGCCGGCCTCCTTGGCGAAGTACTCGTTGAGGAGCTGACTCGTGGTGACCGTGTGTGCGGCCTCGACGGCGTCGGCGGTGGTGAGGTAGTTGTCCTCGCCGGTGTTGATGATGATCCCCGCCCGGGCGTGGATCTGGCGCGAGAGCCGCTGGTCGACGAACGTACGCACCGGGTTGATGTCGCGGAACAGGATCCCGTACATCGAGTCGTTGAGCATCATGTCGAGACGCTCCATGCCCGCCAGCGCGGCGATCTCGGGCATGCACAGCCCGCTCGCGTAGTTGGTGAGCCGTACGTAGCGGCCGAGCTCGCGGGAGGTCTCGTCGAGTGCGGCCCGCATCAGCCGGAAGTTCTCCTGGGTCGCGTACGTCCCGGCGAACCCCTCGCGGGTGGCGCCCTCGGGCACGTAGTCGAGGAGCGACTGGCCGGTCGAGCGGATCACCGCGATGATGTCGGCGCCCTCCCGTGCGGCCGCCTGCGCCTGCGGGATGTCCTCGTAGATGTCGCCGGTGGCGACGATCAGGTAGATCCACGGCTTGCGGGGTGCGTCGCCGATCTCGGCGATCATCCGCTCGCGCGCGACCCGGCTCGCGTCGAGACGGGCGATGCCGACCCCGACCGCCTCGCGGGCGTGCTTCGCGGCCAGCTCGGCCTCTGCGCCCTCGGGCAGGTGGAAGGTCACCTGACCGGCGGCGGCCTCCTCAGCGAGCCGCGAGAGGTCGTTGTCGTGGGCGGCCAGCGCCTGCCACACCGGTAGCGCGACGCCGTGCTCCAGCCCGACGTCGGCGCGGACCGCGTCGACCAGGTGGTTCACCCACGGGGTGCCGTCCGGGTCGGCGCCGGAGAGCCCGGCCAGCCGAAGCGTGGCTCGCTCGACGGCGACCGTGGTGTGCTTCTTGGCCATCTCGACGATCGGGTCGCCGACCTTCGCGGCCAGCGCGCGGGCCTGGGCGATCGTGCGTGGGTCCAGATCGAGTCTCACCGGACACCCTCCTTCTCGAATACGGTCCTGCCGCCGACGACGGTCTGCAGGCAGGAAGTGATGACGTCGGCGACGTCGGATGAGGTCAGGTCCGGGAACGCGGTGCGGTCCCAGATGGCGTACGTCGCCCGCTGCCCGGGGGCGAGGGTGCCGGCGTCGTCGATGCCGGCCGCGTACCAGCCGCCGACCGTGTGTGCCGCGAACGCCTCGGCCGGGGTGATGCCCTGGCCGGGCGTGCGGTGATGCACGGCCGCGTGCAGGGCCGTCCACGGGTCCAGCGGCGTGACGGGCGAGTCGGAGCCGAAGGCGAGGCGGACGCCGGCGTCGAGCAGGGTCCGGAACGGGTTCATCTCCTGCCACCGCTCCCCCAGCCGGGCTGCGTACATCCGCTCGGGGCCGCCCCACAGCCCGTCGAACATCGGTTGCACGCTCGCGATGACGCCGAGGTCGGCGAAGGTCTTGATCGCCGTCGGCGAGGGCAGCTCGCAGTGCTCGAGGCGGTGGCGCCGGGCTCGCACGGTCTCGGTGCCGAGCTCCGCCTCGGCGAGCCGGAACGCCTCGGCGATGTTGTCGATCGCCTGGTCACCGATGCAGTGGAAGCCGGCCTGGATGCCGCGCCGCGTGCAGCCGATAATGTGGTCGGCCAGCTGCTCGGGGTCGAGGTAGGCGTGGCCACGATGCCCGGCGAGGTCGGCGTAGTCGCTGGTCAGGGCCGCGCTTCGGGATCCGATGGAGCCGTCGGCGCTGAGATCGCCGGCAAGGCCGGAGATGTCGCCGAGGCGGTCGAGGTCGCCGAATCCGAGGTGAGCACCCCAGTAGTAGGTGCCGTGCAGACCGGCCGCGGTCGCTTCCGACTGCACGGCCTCGAGGTCCGACTCGGGGCCGATGTCGGGTCCGGCGTTGTCGTGGAAGGCACCGATGCCCAGGGAGGCCATGCTCTGCAGCGCCGCTCGCGCACCGCGCTCGGCGTGGCCGGCCGGGGTGAGGTCGGCGAGCAGCGGCAGCAGCGCGCGCAGCGCCTCCCGCTCGACCCGTCCGTCCGCCGCCCAGCCCGGGAGCCCGGCGATCCCGGGCACCTGCGCCATCAGTGCGGTGGAGACGACGGCGGAGTGACCGTCGATGCGGTTGAGGTAGACCTTGCGCCCGTCGGAGGCGCGGTCGAGCTCGGTCGCGGTCGGCAGGGTCGGGTCCGGCCAGAGCGTCTCGTCCCAGCCCTGGGCGAGCACCAGGTCCTGGGGTCCGAGGTCGGTGACGTACGCCGCGACCTTCTCGAGCACCGCCTCGCGGCTGGAGAGGCCGACGAGGTCGAGACCGAGGAGCTGCTCCCCGGTCTCGACGACGTGG
This sequence comes from Nocardioides sp. NPDC127503, assembly GCF_040302165.1. Lineage (NCBI taxonomy): Bacteria > Bacillati > Actinomycetota > Actinomycetes > Propionibacteriales > Nocardioidaceae > Nocardioides > Nocardioides sp. NPDC127503. The sequence continues at coordinate 626,474 of NZ_JBEORH010000001.1, forward strand.
ACATGAGCGTCCACGAAGGCCGGCGTGACCAGTCGTCCCTCGAGGTCGACCACCTCGTCGGGGCTCGCGAAGGCATCGGGGTCGGTTCCGGTCCAGACGATGCGCCCGCCCTCGACGGCCATGGCCGAGACCGGCTCGCCCGAGGCGAGGCCGGTGTGGAACACACCGTTGCGCAGGAGGATGCGGGTCACGGCGCCAGTCTGCCCTCGAAGAGCGCCCGCACGCCCGCGTGCGCGCGGAGAAGATCCAGTGCGTACGCAGCGTGCCCGGGGACGTAGCCGTTGCCGACGAGCATCGTGACGTCGGCGGCGAGGCCCTCGGCGCCGAGCGCGGCGGCGGAGAACGAGGTCGCCATCGAGAAGAAGATGACGGTGCCCCGGTCGGCGGTGGCGAGGATGGCGCCGCCCTCGCAGCCGGGTACGTCGACGCAGACGACTGTGACGTCGGCTGGACCTCCGGCCTTGGCGACCGCGTCGCGCAGCGCCACCGGGTTCCGGGCGTCGGCGATCACGACCTCGTCGGCCAAACCCGCCTCGCGCAGACGTTCGGCCTCGGCCTCGGTCGGGACGATGCCGATCAGGTGGCCGGCTCCCGCGTCGCGGGCCGCGGCCAGCGACAGCGATCCGGACTTGCCGCCGCCACCGACCACGGCGACGACGCCGCCTGCGTAGCGCTCGGAGACGACCCGGCGGGTCAGCGCCGGAGCGCCGCACACGTCCATCACCGACAGCGCGAACTCGGGGGCGAGATCGTCTGGCAGGACGGCTGCGATCGAGCGGCCGAAGAGGATGGCGTAGCCGTCGCAGGGCACCTGCTCGGAGTCGCCGCCCCAGCCGGCGAGCCCGTCCTCGATCACCAACGGCGTCAGGGTCAGCGAGACCAGCGTCGCGACCCGGTCCCCGACCTTCAGCCCCAGGGGTGATTCGGGGCCGACCTCCTCGACGACACCGACGAGCATGCCGCCCGACCCGGTCACCGGGTTCTGCATCTTGCCGCGCTCGGCGACGATGTCGAGCACCTCGCGGCGTACGGCCTCTCCGTCGCCGTCATGTGCGGACTCGAGCTGGCGGAAAGAGGCGGCGTCGAGGTTCAGACGCTCCACCCGGATCCGCACCTCGTCGGGCCACAGGGTCTTGCGGGTGTCGAGTCTCCGGGCCGCCTGGGGCAGCGGCAACGAGCCGCCCACCGGCTCGTCGAGCACCCGGTGCAGGCCTGTCGGGTCAGAAGTGGTCATCGTCGTACGCCTCCTTGCGTCATCTCACGGCGGACCCTACCAGCGGTTGCGGGAAGAATTGCGGCCGATGGTTGCGAAGGCCGCAGGATCTCCCGCTATGGTGGAGAACATGACGGCAACCATCGAGACTGCGCCCCGTGACGGACAGCCCTACGCCTACCAACGCGTAGAGCTGGTCGAACCCGACTGGACTCGGTTCCCAGGCTGGGCCGACATCACCGACGAGCAGTGGCGCGACGTGCAGTGGCAGCGCGTCAACTGCATCAAGAACGTCCGCCAGATGCGCGCGCTTATGGGAGATCTTCTCGACGAGCGGTTCTACGCCGACCTCGAGCGCGACATGGCCGAGCGGGCGACGATGTCGATGCTGGTGCCGCCCCAGATGGTCAACACGATGGTGCCTTCGGGCGCGTCGGCGGGCGAGGAGTTCACCGCGGCGTTCTACGCGGACCCGATCCGGCACTACATGATCCCGGTCTTCTCCGACCGCCGCACCGACTGGCCCTCGCACCCGCAGGCGAGCCGCGACTCGCTGCACGAGCACGACATGTGGGTCGCAGAGGGGCTGACCCACCGCTACCCGACCAAGGTGCTCGCCGAGCTGCTCTCCACCTGCCCGCAGTACTGCGGCCACTGCACCCGGATGGACCTGGTCGGCAACTCGACCCCGGTCATCGACAAGCTCAAGCTCACCGGCAAGCCGGTCGACCGCCACGAGGCGATGCTCGAATACCTCCGCAACACCCCGCAGGTGCGCGACGTGGTCGTCTCCGGCGGCGACGTCGCCAACCTGCCCTGGCCGCGGCTGGAGGATTTCCTCACCAAGCTGATGGCGATCGACAACATCCGCGACATCCGGCTGGCCACCAAGGGCCTGATCGGCCTCCCCCAGCACTGGCTCCAGGAGCCGCTCCTGGAGGGGATGAACCGGGTGACCACGATCGCCCGCGAGCGCGGCGTCTCGCTGGCGATCCACACCCACGCCAACCACGCCAACTCGGTCACTCCGCTGGTCGCCGAGGCGTCCAAGGCGCTGCTGGCGGCCGGCGTGCGCGACGTACGCAACCAGGGTGTGCTGCTGGCCGGCGTCAACGCCGACAGCCACAGCCTGCTCGACCTGAGCTTCCGTCTGCTCGACGGTGCGCAGATCATGCCCTACTACTTCTACATGTGCGACATGATCCCATTCAGCGAGCACTGGCGGGTCTCGGTGGCCGACGCGCAGCGGCTGCAGCACGACATCATGGGCTACCTGCCCGGGTTCGCCACCCCGCGCATCGTGTGCGACGTACCTTTCGTCGGCAAGCGCTGGGTCCACCAGATCGCCGACTACGACACCGAGCGCGGCATCTCCTACTGGACCAAGAACTACCGCACCTCGATCGAGGCGTCGGATCCCGAGGCGCTGTCCAGGACCTACGAGTACTACGACCCGATCCACACCCTGCCCGAGTCAGGCCAGGAGTGGTGGCGTACGCACGGGGAGTGACCCGGAAGTGACTGAGGCCCGGCGCTGGTCGCCGGGTCTCAGTGCGTCAGAGTCGGGCGGTTCTCGTAGTAGGTGTACATCGCGATCGTGGTGCGCGTGGACACGTTGGCGACCGAGCGGATCCGGCCGAGCAGCTCCTCGAGCGCCTCGGGCGTGGCGACGCGCACCTTGAGCATGTAGGACTCGACGCCGGCGATCGACCAGCACGCCTCCACCTCGAGGAGGTCCGCGACCCGCTCGGGGGTGTCGTCGGGCTGGGAGGGGTCCATGGGCTGCACCGCGACGAACGCGGTCAGCGGCACCCCGATCGCGGCGTAGTTGACGGTGGCGCCGTAGCCGGTGATGAGGCCACGCTGCTCGAGCCGCTTGACGCGCTGGTGCACCGCCGAGGTCGAGAGGCCGGTCGCCTTGCCCAGGTCCGTGTAGGACATCCGACCGTCCTCCGCAAGAAGCTGGAGGATTTTACGGTCGGTGGCCTCGATCTCAGGTGCAGTCACGGCGACAGCGTACCCACAACAGCAATATCTCCGCCGCAACGTCCAAAAAAGTAGTTGATGTCGAAAGATTTCCGCCGTCAGGCGGGCCAGCCGGCGAGCATCTTCAGCTCGCCTCGACCGTCCGCCGACGGCTGGATCACCGACAGCAACCGTCCGCCGACGGCGTCGTCGGAAACCGTCTTCATCGCCTCGCCGGTGGCGAGGTGCGGGTCGGCGGAGACGACCACCCGCCCGTGCGAGTTGACCACCGTGGCGCCGCTCTCGCGCAGGCCGGGCAGCAGCATCGTCTCCAGCGTCTCGACCGTGGTGTCGGCGCCGGCGACACCGACCATCCGGCCGCCCGCGTAGACCGGCAGCGTCGTGGTCATGACGTACTCGTCGGCGCAGACGAAGTCGACGTAGGGGCCGGCGAGGTTCAGCTCTCCGGTGCGCTGCGGGATCCGGAACCACGGCTGGCGGGTGTAGTCGAGAACCTCCCGCGTCCCCGGTACCTCGGCCTCACCGAGGAAGTCGCGGCCCGCCCCCTGCCACCAGGCGAGGTAGAGCCGCCGGTCGACGAGCACGTCCGGCGCGACGACGAAACCGCCGCCCAGGAGGCTCGGGTCCTCGAGGAACGCCAGCGTCCCCGTCTCGACCTGCGCGATCAGCTCGTCCGAGGTCACCGGTCCAGCGCTGAAGAGGGCATCGACCTCGGCGCGCACCCGCTCGAGCTCGGTGAGGATGGAACCGAAGTGCTGCTCGATCCGGATGGCACAGTCGTCCGTCACATCGATGTTCACGGTCGTACCACCTCATGGATCTCGGTCAGACGTTCAACGGCGTGGGTCACGTGGTCGCGTACGCTCGCCCGCGCCGCGGCGACATCGCCCGTCTCCAGCGCGGCGACGAGCGCCCGATGCCGCTCGGCGGATGCCTGACGGAAGTCCGACTCGCTCAGCGGCACTCGCAGCAACGTACCGAAATCGGCCTCCTGCCGCACCACCTCTCGCGTCAGCCGCGCCGACTGGGTCAGCGCCGCCACGGAGAGATAGAGCTCGCTCTCCGCGTCGCGCCACCGGCCGAGGTCGTCCTCGCCGAGCGGGATCAGCAGGTCCTGGAGGTCCTCGATCTCGTCAGGGGCCGCTCGTTCGGCGGCGAGCTCGGCACAGCCGGTCAGCACCACCTGGTAGAGGCTCGCCCGGTCGCGCAGCTCCACCCGCGACATGGTGGCGAGCCGCCCCTTCACGATGTCGCCGGGATCGGGAGCGCGCACGAAGGAGCCACCACCGCGGCCTCGTGTGGTCACCACCAGGCCCTGTGCCCGCAGCGATACCAGCGCCTCCCGGGCGGTCACCGTCGCCACTCCCAGCATCTGGGCGAGCTCCTGCTCGCTCGGGAGTCGGTCGCCGTCGGCGAGCACGCCGGAGCGGATCGCCTCGGCCAGACGGTTCTCGACACGTACGGCTCTGCCTTCGTCGCCGATCGGCGCGAAGATCGCCGACCTGGCGCGCGAGGTCATCGCACGGGCGTTGGCCACGATCTGGCTCCTCCTTCGAGTGGGTTTACAAAGAACTTACGCAGATAACCTTTAAAATCTAAGATCTGGTTCCATATGATTCAGCAATGGGACCGACCGAATCTCCGCAGATCCAGCTCGAAGCCGTGACCAAGGCGTACGGCGACGTGATGGCTGTCGACGCTCTCGACCTGACCATCGGCGATGGTGAGTTCTTCTCGATGCTCGGGCCCTCCGGCTCCGGGAAGACGACCGTGCTGCGCCTGATCGCGGGCTTCGAGCACGCCGACTCCGGCACCATCCGCCTCGGCAGCGAGGACGTCACCGCCCTGGCGCCCTTCGACCGCGACGTCACCACCGTCTTCCAGGACTACGCCCTCTTCCCGCACTTCAACGTGCTCGAGAACGTCGCGTACGGCCTGCGCGTGCGTGGCGTCCCGAAGGCCGAGCGCAGCTCCCGGGCACGTGAGGCGCTGGAGATGGTCCGCCTCGGCCACGTCGCGGCCCGGAAGCCGACCGAGCTCTCCGGCGGGCAGCGACAGCGGGTCGCGCTGGCTCGCGCCATCGTCGTACGTCCTCGGGTGCTCCTTCTCGACGAGCCGCTCGGCGCGCTCGACCTCAAGCTCCGTGAGCGGATGCAGGTCGAGCTCAAGCAGATCCAGCGTGAGCTGGGGATCACCTTCGTCTTCGTCACCCACGACCAGGAGGAGGCGCTCACCCTCAGCGACCGGATCGCGGTCTTCGACAGCGGCCGGATCGTGCAGCTGGGTACGCCGAAGGAGATCTACGAGCGGCCGACCTCGCAGTACGTCGCCGACTTCGTCGGCACCTCCAACGTCTTCGACGAGCAGGCGTCGAAGCGGATGCTGAAGATGGACGGCGCCTTCGCGCTGCGGCCCGAGAAGATCCTGCTGTCCCCGGAGACCGCGAGCGCCCCGGTCGGCGCGATGACCGCCGCCGGCGTGATCACCGAGTCCATCTACATCGGCACCGGGCATCGAGTCCACATCGAGCTCGAGGACGGCACCAGGCTGGTCGCCCTCGAGCAGAGCCGTGGCTCGCTGCACCCGGATGCCGCCGAACCAGAGTCTCGGGGCGACCGCGTGGTCGCCTCCTGGTCGCCGGGCGACCTGGTCCCCCTGGGCACCGATTCGTCCCGTGCCGTGCAACACCGATGAGCCAGAGAACACCAGAGAGGTTGACCATGCGAAACATCCGAACCAGACACACCATCGGGGGCGCCCTCGCGGCCCTGTCCCTGATCACGCTGAGCGCCTGTGGCGGCGACGACGGCGACTCCTCGACCGGAGCAGTCGACAAGCTCGGCGAGAACGAGGGCGAGGTCACGATCCTGGCCTGGCCCGGCTACGTCGAGGACGGCTCGACCGACCCCGAGGTCGACTGGGTCTCCAGCTTCGAGGAGGAGACCGGCTGCCAGGTCACCGCGAAGGTCTACGGCACCTCCGACGAGGCCTTCAACCTGGCCAAGTCGGGCGAGTACGACGTCGTGGCCGCCTCCGGCGACCTCACCCTGCGCATGATCGCAGCAGGCGAGGCAGCCGAGGTCAACACCGACCTGATCCCCAACTACGAGGGCATCTACGACTTCCTCAAGGACCGCGAGTGGAACACCGTGGACGACAAGAACTACGGCATCCCGCACGGCTACGGCGCGAACCTGCTGATGTACAACACCAAGGACGTCACCCCCGCCCCGACCTCGTGGAAGGCGGTCTTCGAGGACGCGCCGAAGCACAAGGGCCAGGTCACCGCGTACGACTCGCCGATCTACATCGCCGACGCCGCGGTCTACCTGATGGCGCACCAGCCCGACCTGGGCATCGAGAACCCCTACTCGCTCGACGAGAAGCAGCTCGCCGCGGCCGTCGACCTGCTCAAGTCGCAGCGGACCTCCGTCGGTGAGTACTGGTCCGACTACACCAAGACGCAGGCCTCCTTCGAGACCGGCGACACCGTGGTCGGCACCACCTGGCAGGTGATCGCCAACCTGATCGACCCGAAGAAGGCCTCGGTCGAGGCGATCCTCCCGTCCGAGGGAGCAACTGGGTGGAACGACACCTGGATGATCTCCTCGAACGCGAAGTCCCCCAACTGCGCCTACGCCTGGCTCAACCACATCTCCGACCCGAAGGTCAACGCCCAGGCGACGGAGTACTTCGGCGAGGCCCCCAACTCGGACAAGGCCTGCGAGTACGCCTCCGAGGGCCACTGCGAGACCTTCCACGCCGGCGATGAGGAGTACGCCGAGAAGATCTGGTTCTGGAACACGCCGATCGAGAAGTGCCTGGACGGCCGGACCGACGTGAAGTGCACCGACTACCAGGACTGGACCAAGGCCTGGGCAGAGATCAAGGGGTGACCTTGAGCTCTGTCAGCAGCACGCTCAGCAGGAGGCCGGGGTTCCGCCTCGGCCTCCTGCTGGCCGCACCCCTCACCTGGCTGGTGCTCGTCTACGTCGTCGCCCTCGCCGCGCTGCTGGTGACGGCCTTCTGGACGATCGACTCCTTCACCAACGAGCTCGAGCGCACCTTCACCCTCGACAACATTCGTGAGATCACCGGGCAGGCGCTCTACCGGACCGTCACGCTGCGCACCATCGGCGTGGCCCTCCTGGTGACGCTGATCGACTGCGCGATCGCGCTGCCGGTCGGCTTCTACATGGCCAAGGTCGCCTCGCGACGCTCGCGCCACCTGCTGGTGATCGCGTTCCTGACGCCGTTGTGGGCGTCCTACCTCGTCAAGGCGCTCGCCTGGCGTTCGCTGCTGTCGAACGGCGGACTGCTGGACTGGGCCGGCGGCCTGGTCGGTCTCGGTTCACCGGGATTCGGCCTCACCGCGATCGTGCTCACCCAGGCGTACATCTGGCTTCCGTACGTCATCCTCCCCGTCTACGCGGCCTATGAGCGTGTCCCCGACTCGCTGCTCGACGCCGCCGGCGACCTCGGTGCCCGGCCGGCGCTGGCGTTCCGCACGGTGGTACTGCCGCTGGTGGTCCCGGGACTCGTCGCGGGCTCGATCTTCTCGTTCTCGCTGACCATGGGCGACTACATCACCGTCAACATCGTCGGCGGCGCCAACCAGATGCTCGGCAACCTCGTCTTCATCAACTCGGGGTCCAACCTGCCTCTGGCCGCCGCGATCGCACTGATCCCGATCGTCGTGATCATGATCTACCTGGCGTTGGTACGCCGCACCGGAGCTCTGGAGAACCTATGACCATCTCGAGATCGACCCGGCGCATCCTGGCCGCGGTGACCGGCCTGGTGCTCGCCATGCTCTACGCACCGCTCGCCCTGGTGGTGGTGAACTCGTTCAACACCTCCCAGGCGCTGACCTGGCCGCCCAGCGGCTTCACCACCGAGTGGTGGCAGCGCGCGGCGGTCAACCCGGGAGCTCACGACGCGATCCTCACCTCGCTGACGGTGGCCGCGTGCGCGACGGTGATGGCGCTCGTCCTCGGCACCCTGCTCGGCCTGGCTATGCAGCGCTACTCCTTCTTCGGGAAGGACACCGTCAACCTGCTGGTGGTGCTCCCGATCGCCCTGCCCGGCATCGTCACCGGGATCGCGCTGTCCAACGCGTTCTCGTCGATCCTCGGCGTACGTCTGGGGTTCTTCACGCTCGTGGTGGCCCACGCGACGTTCTGCATCGTGACCGTCTTCAACAACGTGCAGGCGCGGTTGCGACGGATGGGCGGCAATCTCGAGGAGGCCTCGGCCGACCTGGGGGCGGGGATGTGGACCACGTTCCGGCTGGTCACGCTCCCCCAGTTGCGCTCGGCGCTGTTGGCCGGCGGGCTCCTGGCGTTCGCGCTCAGCTTCGACGAGATCATCGTGACGACGTTCGCCGCCGGGCCCGGTGTGACCACGCTGCCGGTGTGGATCCTGACCAACCTGTTCCGGCCCGGTCAGGCGCCGATCGTCAACGTGGTGGCGGTCGTCATGATCGTCGTCTCGGTCGCGCCGATCTGGCTCGCCCAGCGGCTTTCATCCGACCCGAGCGAAACCACGAGGGCGATTCACTAGGCTTGCCCTCCGCGGCAGCGGAAAACGTGCACAGCGCGTCAGCGGATAATGTGCACAGCGTGGCTGAACCTCGAATGCTCCTGCTGGACACCGCGTCGCTCTACTTCCGGGCCTTCTTCGGCGTGCCCGACATCCGAGCCGAGGACGGCACTCCGGTCAACGCCGTCCGCGGCCTGCTGGAGTTCATCACCCGGCTGGTCAACGACTACTCCCCCACCGACCTGGTCTGCTGCTGGGACAACGACTGGCGACCGCAGTGGCGGGTCGACCTGATCCCCTCCTACAAGTCGCACCGGGTGGTGGAAGAGCTGGAGACCGCTCCCGACGTCGAGGAGGTCCCCGATCCGCTGCAAGTGCAGGTGCCGATCATCCGCGAGGTGCTCGCCGCGGCCGGGATCTGCGTCATCGGCGCCGACGGCTACGAGGCCGACGACGTGATCGGCACCCTCGCGACCGGTGCGGGGATGCCGGTCGACGTCGTCACCGGCGACCGCGACCTCTTCCAGCTGGTCGACGACGCTGCCGGCGTACGCATCCTCTACCCGACCCGGGGCGTGAGCGACCCGGATCTGGTCGACGAGAAGTGGGTGCTCGCCAAGTACGGCATCAGCGCCGCGCAGTACGCCGACTTCGCCACCATGCGTGGTGACACCTCCGACGGCCTGCCGGGCGTGAAGGGCGTCGGCGAGAAGACCGCCGCCAAGCTGCTCGAGCAGTACGGCGACCTGGAGGGGATCATCGCCGCCGTCGCCGACCCGACCACCTCGCTCACCAAGGCGCAGCGACAGAAGTTCATCGACGCGGTCAGCTATCTGTCAGTCGCGCCGAAGGTCGTGGCCGTCGCTCGGGACATCCCGCTGGACCGCAGCAACACCGCTCTGCCCAGCGCTCCGGCCGACAAAGAACGCCTGCACGAGCTGGCCGCGACGTACAACCTCGCCTCCCCCGTCGCCCGCCTGGAAGCCGCTCTCGCGCGGGTGTGACACAGGTCTCCACAACTCGATTCAGAAAGTTTGTAGAAACGGCATCATCAGCCGCGTACGACTCCGTCTCCTTGGCAAGACAACCAAGAAGGAGCGGACGAATGAGCGACATCAAGCACCCGGCAGTGCAGCAGGACATCAAGATCTCGTGCCTCGACCCCTGGGGCCGCACGGTGGAGGTGCCGACGACCCTCGGCTACCGCGAGAGCGACCCGTACGCAGTGAGCCTGACCTTCCACTCCGGCGCCGGTGACGTCGAGTGGGTCGTGTCCCGCACGCTGATGCTGCAGGGCCTGGCCGCGCCCGCCGGTGAGGGCGACGTGAAGATCTACCCGAGCATCGACGAGGACGCCAAGGCGGTGGCTGTCTTCGACTTCAGCTCCCCCGACGGCCGCCTGATCGCGACCGCCGACTCCCGCGAGGTGCAGACGTTCCTCGGCAAGTCCTTCTCGGCCGTCCCGGTCGGCTCCGAGAGCCAGCACATGGATCTCGACGGTCTGATCGCAGACCTGCTGGGCAGCTCCTTCGACGCTGAGTAGGCAATCCGCCCGCCTGCTCATTCGTCTGCGCACCCTCTCGTCCCGGACATCCGGGACGAGAGGGTGCGTGCTTTTCGCTGGCCGGAAGCGATCTCTCGCCGTTGCCACGTCAACTGTGGTAGTGATGTGCGTCACCCGCACCCTCTCGGAGGTCACAGTGCTGCCAGCTTTCCTTTCTCGCGAGCGAACCGTGGCCGGTCCCGGCTTCAGTCGCTGGCTCATCCCGCCCGCCGCCCTCGCCGTCCATCTCTGCATCGGGCAGGTGTACGCCACCAGCGTCTACAAGACCGCCCTGGTCGAGCACTTCGACTCGAGCCAGACCGCGATCGGCGTGATCTTCTCGATCGCGATCGTGATGCTCGGCCTCTCGGCTGCGGTGATGGGCACCTGGGTAGACCGGAACGGACCGCGTGCGGCGATGACCGCGGCCGCGGTCTTCTGGGCGTCCGGCTTCTTCATCGGTGCCCTGGGCATCGGCACCGGCCAGCTGTGGCTGGTCTATCTCGGCTACGGCGTCATCGGCGGCATCGGACTCGGGATCGGCTACATCTCCCCCGTCTCCACGCTGATCAAGTGGTTCCCGGACCGCCCGGGTCTGGCCACCGGCATGGCGATCATGGGCTTCGGCGGCGGCGCGATGATCGCCAGCCCGCTGAGCGGCCGGCTCCTGGCGTTCTACGACCCGTCCTACACCGGTGACGCCAGCACGGTCCCCGACGGCCACGCGGTGATGATGCTCTTCCTCACCCTCGGTGTCGTCTACCTGGTCTTCATGTCCTTCGGGGCGGCCACCGTCCGCGTGCCACCGGAGGGCTGGACGCCGGCGGGCTGGGACCCGGCCAGCGTGAAGGAGAAGAAGCTCGTCACCACGGCCAGCGTCTCGGCGAACAACGCGATCAGGACTCGGTCGTTCTGGCTGGTGTGGATCGTCCTGTTCTGCAACGTCACCGCCGGCATCGGCATCCTCGAGCAGGCGGCTCCGATGATCCAGGACTTCTTCCGCACCGACGGAGTCTCCTCGGTCAGCGCGGTCGCGGCTGGTGGCTTCGTCGGGCTGCTCTCGATCGCCAACATGAGCGGTCGGTTCATCTGGTCCTCGACCTCCGACGTCATCGGTCGCAAGCCGATCTACATGATGTATCTCGGGGTCGGACTGGTGCTCTATCTCCTGCTGGCGACGATCGGGGACACCTCGATGGCGCTGTTCGTCCTGCTCGCCGTCGTGATCCTGTCCTTCTACGGCGGCGGCTTCGCGACCGTGCCCGCCTACCTGCGGGATCTCTTCGGCACCTTCCAGGTCGGCGCCATCCACGGCCGGCTGCTCACCGCCTGGTCGGCTGCCGGCATCGCCGGGCCGCTCATCATCAACGCCTTCCTCGACGCGCAGGGCGAACCCGGCACGCTCACCGCGGCCGCCTACCGGCCCGCGCTGCTGACCATGGTCGGCGTCCTCGCGGTCGGCTTCATCGCCAACCTCTTGGTGCACCAGGTCCCCGATCGGTTCCACGAACCGAAGCCCGCCGACTCCACCGAGACCGAGAGGAGCGCTGCATGAACGCCAAGATCGCAGGTGCCTGGGCCCTGGTCGGGATCCCGCTGGCCTACGGGGTCATCGAGACGCTGCGCCGTGCGGCGCAGCTCTTCACCGGCTGAGCTCTGCCTCTGTCAGAGGCCGAGCAGGCTCGGCTCGTTCGTACGCCACGCCTCCTGCGCCGCCTGGGTCACCGGGCCGTGCGGGAGCGTACGCGTGCCCCACTCGGTCACGGCCTGGACATCGCGCAGGCTGGAGGTGAGGAAGACCTCCGTGGCGTACTCCTCGACCTCGGACAGCGGCTCGTCGGTCTCCTCGGCCCCGAACCACTCCAGCACCAGAGCACGGGTGATTCCGGCCAGCGGGCCGCTGGAGAGCATCGGAGTCTTCAACGCCCCGTCGAGCACGTAGAAGATGTTGCTCCCGGTGCCCTCGCACAGGTCGCCCACGGTGTTGGCGAAGATCGCCTCGCTGGCCCCGTGCTTGCGCGCCTCGGCGAGGGCGATGACGTTCTCGGCGTACGACGTCGTCTTCAGGCCGGTCGTCGCGCCATGCTCGTTGCGGCGCCACGGCACGCTGACGACCTTGGTCTCGGTCGGGTTGGGCCCCGCGTCCTCGAGGCCGATGATGATCGTGGGCGCCACCTCCGCGCGCCCGGACCCGAACGGAGCCGGCCCGCCCGTGACGGTGATCCGCAGTCGTCCGTACGCAGTCGGCTCCGCGCCCACCACGGCCTCGACACCCTTGGTGATGAGCGAGCGGTCGGGGGTGGGCAGGCCGAGGCCGCTCGCGGAGCGCTCGAGGCGGTCGAGGTGAAGGGCGAGCGCGAACGGCTGGTCCTTGATCACCTTGAGCGTCTCGAAGACGCCGTCGCCGACCACCAGACCGTGGTCTCTGATGGAGACCGCCGGGGCGGCCGGGTTGTCGAGAAGGTGACCATCGATCCACGCGCGCATGCGGCAACTCTAAAACGTCCCTGGTCAGAGCGGGGAAAGCGCGCCGGTGCGGTCCTCGAGATGACAGGTGAATGACACGCAGGTGACCCCGGATTTGGCCTCGGGCAGTGGCTCCGATAATGTTCTTCTCGTCGCCAAGGGCACGGGAAACCGGGCCTGAAGCAGCAAGCGGACGTAGCTCAGTTGGTAGAGCGCAACCTTGCCAAGGTTGAGGTCGCGAGTTCGAGCCTCGTCGTCCGCTCGGAGTAGGTCTCCACCGGAGGCATTGCCTCCAGCGGTGGGTTGGCCGAGAGGCGAGGCAACGGACTGCAAATCCGTGTACACGGGTTCAAATCCCGTACCCACCTCGAAGCACCACCCTGATAAATTGAAACAGTACTAAATTTAATACAGCACGGACGATTGGCGCAGCGGTAGCGCGCTTCCTTGACACGGAAGAGGTCACTGGTTCAAACCCAGTATCGTCCACCACTTCAGATAGGGCCCTTGACTGCGGATATGCAGTCAGGGGCCCTATCGATTTGGAAGCCCGTGAGAGCGGTTCAGAGCAGCGAATGGTCTTGATATGGATCGATCGTTTCTGCCACTGCCAACGTCGAATCATTGAGGGCGACCATCGGGCCACAAGTGCGGCCGCGCCGGCGGTCCTGGGCGTACGTTCGACCTCATGCCCGAACACGCGGCTGACGACACGGCCGATGAAGCTGGAGATGATGCCGCCCGAGGCCGTGCCTTCGTGCTCAACCACCATCGCCGTCCCCGGCCTCACTTCGACCTGCGCCTGGAGGAGGATGGAGTGCTCAGGTCGTGGGCAGTGCCACGGGGACTGCCCACCAGCCCCGACACGAATGTCCTCGCGATCGAGGTCGCCGACCACGGGCTCGATCACCTGACCTACACCGACGCAGACAAGACGATCGCCGACACCGGCTGGTGGGAGGAGCACGACCGCAACGATCGGCGCATCCTGTTCACCTTGCACGGGCGCGAAACCGCGCGGCGGTACGCGCTGATCCACACCGACAAGGATTGGCTGCTGCATCTGACCAAGGACCAGCCGTGACCGCGTTCCAGGCCGCGCACAGAGATTGAATCAGGAGCCGTAGGCCCCCACCGAGGATCCGATTCGCGGGGGCCCGACAGGTCAGAGGAGTAGACCGCGTCACCGCGGCGTGGCGATGGCGCCGCTCGGGCGCGCATGCCCGAAATCGGTCAGAGCAGAGGTCATTCACGGTCGACGCTCGAGCCAGACATAGCGTGAAGACGCGTTCATCCGAGCGGACGGACGCACGACAGGAAGGAGACAGCGAATGAAGAAGGCGATTGCGGTGTTGGCTGCCGCCGCTGGTGTGGTTGTCATGAGCAGTGGGACAGCGTTTGCCGGAGAGCGCGGCGGTAACGGGGAGCCCACGCCGATCAACGACTACCGCTCCAACTCGATCTGCTCATTCTCCGGGCTGGATGACATGGACTTCGAAGCACCGGTTGACCCGGGCGTGGTCCAGAACTGGGGCATCATCCCCCAGGACGTTCGGGCGTTCCTGACCAGCATCGGAGAACACCCGGGCCAGGCGTGCAACGGGAACCTGCACGGCCTGCACCCCTGACAGTTCGAGCTCGGACTTGACCGAGAGCCCCTCTTTTCTGGAGGGGCTCTCGCATGCCTGAAGCCATCCAGGCGAGCCTGGTGACGTGTCTAGCCCGGCACCTTCTGGCAAACCTACGGATGGACCGTCGATGCCGCCCGGCAGATGGCCTCGACGATCGCTGCAGGTCGACCATCTTTCCTCTCCATCCCCGAAGGCCCCACTCATCTCATCGGACAGAGTTCCAGGCAGCCGGCAACCCGCTCCGTGATCTCCATCCGTTCTGCCAACGCCAGCATGTCGGCCCGTTCATCGGGCGAGACCGGGAGGTGTACTCGCAGAGCTGATCAGCGAGGTGCTCCAGAGCAAGTCCGAGCTCGTTGGCATCGATGTACTCGTCGGCAATCCGCAGGTCCGCGGTGCTGAGCCGATCAGCGAACCGGATCCCGAGGCTCCGCAGGACACCAGTCAGCCCCTCATAGATCCGCACCGCGCTCTCCCGGTCACGCCACCACGTCATCGGCTCAACTCCTGTAGTCGTTCACATGCCGCCAGCATCACCTCACGGTGCTTCCGGTCTTTGACCCACGCTGGAAGCCGGCTGGCGAAACTGGTGTTCCAGTTCGGCGTACGCTCCCGCAGCGTCGCCGCGACGTACTGCTCGATACGGTCGATATGGTCTGAGTCGAACGCCCACAGCACGTGTCCGGCCACCTCGGTCCTCAGCCACAGGTCCAACCCACCGTAGACGCCTGCTGTGGTGTCGAAGCGCCACTGTCCCCGCGCAGGAAGATCCGTGGCGCGTCGGCAAGAACCGCAACGGATCAGGAGCCGTCCACGGATCGGTGAGCCCGTCCCGCTCACCATCGCGCCACACTTGCCGCAGCGGCCTGAGGCGGAATACGTCGCACCCCAGCCGTTCCAGCTCTCCGCGGCGAGTCCGCAGCCACCGCACACCACCCGATGTACGCCGGAGTCCGTGTGGACGTCCATGCAACAGGCGCACGCCCAAGTCGGCGGCGTCCCCATCCGCGCCCGCCTCGAGCAGCGCGGGCATCGCACCAGGATCGTGGTCGGCAGATGGTAGAGCCGATCATGATCCCGAAATCTTCTCGGCTCATTCACTATCCGTCCCCGCTTCCCGCAGGTTCGCTTGATCCGTGACCCATCGCTGCGGAACGAATCGGCTGAGGTCGGTCTCGCCGGCGACCACAGCCGCGGCCAGGTCACGTACGACCACGTCGAGCGCCGCCATCTGCTCTGGCCGATCCTCGACCACCCAGTAAGGAAACACATCCTCCAGATAGCTGTACTCCGCGTAGAGGTAGGTCAGCGCCCGCAGGTCGACTGGGCCGTTGTACCCGACCCAGTCGCGACCCCATGCGACAAGATCGATGGGCTCAGCCTCTCTCGCAAGCACACTCACCGAGCGGCGCCCCAGGTCAAGGCGCAGCGCACGCTCCTCGGTGGGATGCGGCGCGCCCAACTCATCGACTATGTGCAGGATCAGGTTGTCGATCTCGCTCCAGGTTTCGTCCCCGTACACGCCCGCCAATTCACGCAACGAAGGCGAGTCGAGGCCGGCGACCAACGCATCGACCGCTGAGTTGACGACCCGTGCACGGTCACGGTCGGCACCGTCAAGCCAGTAGCCCCATGCGATCTGCAGATCTTCAGACAGTGCCCGGACCGCCTCCGCGTCGACGATCGCCAAGGGCCACCAATGCCGTTCAGACATTTCCGCGGCGGCTTCCTCCTGCGTCAACCACACACCTTCAACGACCGGGGCCGGCCTCGTCGTCGGACGGTAGACATAGAAGTACGCAACCGGACTCGGCCACTCGTACGCAGCCGCACCGGGGACGACGTTGCGCACGGCCCCAACGGGCGCTACGGGCTGCTGCGTCCCGAACGTGGCAAGAGTCAGGTCGTTGATCACCGCTGCCGGGTCCGCATCTTCTACCGGCGTCGTCGGCAGGTCCCAACCCGGTACGCCACGGCTCCTGGGCGCGCAGAAGATCCGCCCCGCATCATCCGTGATCAAGAGGCGCACCAGCCCGACCGGACCCGGCAACTCATCCCCCGTGCCCGCAAGGACCACCTCGGCGACGCCGCCCGCGGGGAGCCACGGGGCGTCGGGGTGATGGACGATGGTCAGCACCGGCATACCGTAGCTATCTCGGCCCTAGCAGCGCACTGGCGTTTCCCCGGGGACGGCAATCAATCGGCCCGGCCGATCAGTCACCGTCGAGGTGAAGCTCATGTTCCGGAAGGCTCGCGCAACTTCTGGCCAACGCCAGGACCTCCGTACCCACATTCGGTTCGATGTCGAGGCTCGCCACCTCGGCGATGAATGCTCCATCTCCTCCCCCGACAACACCAACGAGCCGTACGGGTCGGCCCGCGAGAGCATCGGCAGGTCCGACGAGGCACAGGCACGGGTGAAGGACTCGTCGAAGTCGATGTAGGTCGCCACCCGATGTCGGCGCCAGCGGCGCGGGCTGGTGCCGGGCTTCTCGACCCGCCACAGCGTGATGTCAACACCCATCGCTCCTACTCCACCGCGTACGACGTAGCGGTGAACCGAACCCTGCTAGCTGATTCCCACTCGCGCGGCCTGGTGACCCATCCTGCCACCGGGTCATCGATCGCCTCCACGACATCGAACCGATCACCATGTCCCGGCACAGTCGCTAACGACCAGCCCAGGTGCCGGGGCAGGCTGGATTCAGCCTCCGCATAGATCGGTGCTGCTACACCCTTCGCTGTCGCGGTGGCGTGCTTGCTGACCGCGAGGACCGCCTCATGCCGCTGCCGCGCGGGCACCTTGGTGCACGCTGCCAACGCCGCGCCGAGACCTGTTAACGAGCGAGCGTGGCGAAGCGCGATCTCGGAGTAGCCATACGCGGGCGCTCCACCAACAACCCTGATCTGCAGCATCACGTGATAGATCTGCCGCGCAACGGCCGTAACCTCTTCGGTGAGCTCATTCCCGCGGCCACGGCCCGCATCCGGCGGCCGAACATCGCGTGGCACAGTCAGGTCGGCTCGCTGCCCCGCTCCGGACAGGTGTCATTCACGGTCATGGATCCACAGCTTGGCGCGCTGGCCAAGAATCTGCGTTCCCGCGCCAGCGACGATCACGACCTCGGGGTCTGCATTTAGCTCGATCCCGGTCACCCGTCGAGAGTCGAACTCGACCTCGCTGACATCTTTGAGCCTGACTCTGATGCGCGCGGCCGACTCCGCACCTTCTGTCACGGCGAAGCGCCGGCGCGCGCTGAGTGTGACTACCGCCTCTGTGCTCCCCCGTCGATGATCGACAGCCACCTGCGAAAGAGTTGCTCCCGCGACGTCGTAGTCCTCACTGATCTCGGCCGCGCACGCCGCAGTCACCGTCACCTCCGGATGCATCACCTTTCCCTTTGAGTCACGCCACGGGCCGATCGGATCACGTGACGGAAGGCTCAACAGGATCTCCTCAGGCACGCTGAGCCGCCGGTACCAGTTCCGGCGACCAGGCCGAAGAGTGACCATCCGTTCCAGCACTTCACGAGCCAGGGCCTCCTGTCCCCGTCGCGTTTGTGCCATCACCGCGGCGTACATGTCCAGGATGTTGTTGTGCCAGATGTCGGCAGCCAAGCGGATGCCTTCGCGGTCGAACGTACGCGGCTGAGCTGCGGCCACGATGTCGGTGACGCTGGCATCGAAGAGCTCAGTCAGCGCACGGAGGTAGGAAGGCACCTACCGATCATGCCAGGCCATTCCGACGCGGGCGACCGCGCTGTTCGCCTGCTTTGAGTCCACGCTGGACGGCATCGAGGATCGCGCCCCACGGCAGTTTCTGGTCGGGTGGCATCTGGCGGGGTGGGTGGAGGGGCCAGAGGTCGGGGCCCTCGATGAGGTGGACGCCGGCGGCGCGTAGGGCTGCCACGTGGGAGGGCCAGGCTGGGTGTTCGGCGTGGGCGGCGTTGATGAGCGGGAAGAGCACGACGGGGACGGTCGGGAGGCTCTCGGTGACGACGGTGAGGGCCTGGTTGTCGGCCAGGCCCAGGGCGATCTTGGCGGTGCTGTTGAAGGTTGCGGGGGCAACGACGATGGCGTCGAGCTGCGCGGGGTGGGTGCGTGGCTCCCAGGGGAGCCGGCTCGGGCCCCGCACCGGGAAGCCGGTGGCGGCCTCGATCCGGTCGGCCTCACCGTTCGCCCGGAGCCAGGTGAAGGCCGTCGGGGTCAGGGTCACCGGCACCTGGTGGCCGGCATCCAGCAGCGGGGTGACCAGTTCGTCGCAGAGTTGCTCCACGCCGCCTGCAGCGCAAGCGATGACTCCGACGATGGCCACCCCGCGAGCGTACGTGACGTGGACTGTGACAGAGGGTCCGACCTTGTGAAGTGATCACAAGGTCGGACCCTCTGTCATAGCGAAGTCACGTCGTCACGGCCTCCATCCGTCCTCGACCCAACCTTGCCGAACTTGGGTGCTGCCACTGCACTTGCCGTCATCGGAGCTGGGCCAGATCTGCACGACATCGACATCGCCGGCCCAGGTGCCTCCGCGCGTCGGATGCGCATAGGAACCCAGGTTCACGTAGGTGTCAGCAGGAATGCAGAGGTAGCGATCCGGGCTCACGCCGGTGTCCAGGAGCCAGACCGAGTCGTCGTTCTTGGTATTGATGACTGAGTCCGCCACGTTCCGATCGCCCTCGGGGAGGATCAGATACCCCGGGGTCCAGTCCTGCCAGATCTTCGTGCCGCCGTTGTAGGAGCCGTCCTTGAGACAGACGTTGGGATAGCTGCAGCCGTAGTGTGAGACCGCCTGGGCCGGCGTCGCGACAAAGACGCCGACGACCGCCGCCAGGGCTGCCAGGACAAGACCGCTGATGACCGTTCTGAAACCTTCGAGCATGTGCACTCCTTCTCCAAGGTGATGGAGTTAGCGAAGGTAGTGAGGTCGTTCGCACGCTGCCGCCCGTACAGGCCCGTACCGTTTCCGTACACAACCAATCCGGTCGCCCGTCCACCGGCCACGTGAGGGATCAGCCCATCTTGCCGGCGCCGGCCTTGATCGCCTCCCGGATCCGTACGTAGGTGCCGCAGCGGCAGATGTTGCGGATCTGGTCGATGTCGGCGTCGGCGACAGAACGACCTTCGGCGTGGGCCTTGTTGACGGTGGCGACGGCGGCCATGATCTGACCGGGTTGGCAGTAGCCGCACTGGGCGACGTCGATGTCGAGCCAGGCCTCCTGCATCGGGTGCAGCTCCTTCCCGACGGAGGCGGCGAGGCCTTCGATCGTGGTGATCTCGTCGTCCTCGTCGAGGGCGCTGATCGGGGTGGCGCAGGGGTTGAAGGCCTTGCCGTTGATGTGGGACGTACAGGCCTTGCAGACGTTGATGCCGCAGCCGTACTTGGGGCCACGCACGCCGAGGACGTCGCGCAGCACCCACAGCAGGCGCTCGCTGTCCTCGACGTCGACCGTGACCTTCTCCCCGTTGAGCTTGAAGGTGTAGTTGGGCATGGGCCAATCCCTTTCGATCAGTCGCTGGTCAGTAGGTGTAGCTGAGGCCGTCGGTCGGCGAGGCGGGCACGGGCGGGACGAACGACTTCACCTCGAAGGAGATCGGGTCGTGGTGGTTGATCGGGAACGAGGTCGGGGTGGTGCCCGTCGCTCGGGCGTACGCACAGGCCACCGCCGCGAACGAGGCGGCGACGCCGGCCTCCCCCGCGCCGCCGGGGATGTCGGTGACCGGGTCCATCACGAAGACGCGTACGTCGGGTGGGGTGTTCCACTGGCGGGTGTAGAAGTAGTTGTCCCAGCTGGCCTCGAGGTAGTGGCCGTCCTCCAGGTGGGTGCTCGCCGTCAGCGCGAGCGCGATGCCGTCCATGATCCCGCCCTGCATCTGCGCCTCGACGCCCTTGGGGTTGATCACCTCGCCACAGTCGATCGCGAAGGTCACCTTGGTGACCCGGGGACCCGTGACACCGTTGTAGACCTTGCGGTTGACGGTCTCGGGACGGCAGTCGATCTCGACGAGGCAGGCGGAGTAGCCCTTGTACTCCTGGTGGACCGCGATCCCCTGAGCCGTGCCGGCGGGCATCGACCTGCCCCAGTTGCCGGCCGCCGCCACCTGCTTGATGACGCGCCGCAGGCGGTCCTCCTTGGCGTACTTCAGCCGGAACTCGACCGGGCTCAGCCGCATCTTCTTGGCGACCTGGTCGATCGTGAGCTCGAGGGCAGCGCGTACGTCGGGCGAGTAGACGTTGCGCACCGCGCCGGAGTTGATCGCGCGGCTGGTCGTCTCCATGAGGCCCTGCGTGGTGACGCCGAAGTCGTACGGCACCTGCTGGGAGGTCACGAAGATGGTCTCCGAGACGCCCAGGTTGCTCACCCCGGCCGGCAGCGAGATGGCCGACGAGGTCAGGATCTCGCCGAAGCCGTGGCGGTAGTCGGTGGCGGTGCAGGTGTGCTGCTGCTCGACGGAGAGGATGTTGTCCCCCGCCCAGACCGTACGCACCCGGGACGTCGCCATCGGATGGTTGCGGCCCTGGCGTGGCTCGTCGGCCCGATGCCACATCAGCCGAACCGGCGCCTGGCACTTCTGCGAGACCAGGGCGGCCTCCAGCGCCGCGTCCCAGAAGAGCTTGCGGCCGAACGAGCCGCCGGACTCCACGACGTTGAAGGTCACCGCGGTCGGCGGCAGGCCGAGCTTCAGCGCGATGTCCTCGGCGGCCACGATCGGCGTCTTCGAGCCCGCCCAGATCGTCGCCTTGTCGGCGCGGACATCGGCGACTGCGCAGTTGGTCTCCAGCGGCGAGCCGCTGCGGGTGTAGAAGACGAAGTCCGTGTCGAGCGTCTTGACGTCGGCCGCGCCGAGCCCACCGGTGAGGCCGCCGACGGCGTCGGTCACCGTGCCGAGGAGCTCGTCCACGTTCGGCACCAGCATCGGGCGCTGGATGCCGCGGATCTCCTCGAGCACGTCGGCGTCGGATCTGCCGCTCACTGAGCCTGGGTTCCACTCGACATCGAGGGCGCGGACGGCGTTGATGCACTGACCGAACGTGCCGGCGCGTACGGCGACACCGGTCGGGATGGTGACGACGTGCGTCACGCCCGGCATCGCCTCGACGTCCTTCTGGTTGCGGACCGATCGCACCGTGCCGTTGTGCTCGGGCGCGCGGCAGATCATCGCGGGCAGGGCGTCCGGGACGTCGAGGTCCATGGCGAACTGCTTCGTGCCGGTGACCGCGTCCAGGGCGTCCTTGCGCCCCCGCGGGGTGCCGATGACCGCGAAGTCGGACTTCGGCTTGAGGTCGACGTCGACGGCCTTCGTGACCAGGGCTGCGGCGGAGGTGGCGAGCTCGCCGTAGGAGATCGAGGCACCGCCGGGGGCGGAGATCACCCCCTCATAGACGGAGAGGGTGTCATGAGGCTGCGCGAGCGCGATCGCCGCGGCATCGAGGAGCGCGCCGCGAGCGATGGCGGCGGCGACACGTACGGGCGTGTACATCGCGTGGATCGTGTTCGAGCCGCCGGTCATCTGGTTCCAGATCAGCTCGGGGCGGGCCTTCGACAAGGTGACGTTCACCTTGCTGAGCGGCAGGTCGAGCTCCTCGGCGATCAGCATCGCGATCGAGGTGGTGATGCCCTGGCCGACCTCGGCGCGGGGCAGCTCGAACGATGCGGTGCCGTCCTTGTCGACGACGACCTGGATCAGGTTCGCGGTCGGGCGGGCGGCATCGGTCAGCAGGTCGTTGAGGTCGTAGAGGTCGGCCGGCTGCGGCACTCCCGGGACGACGGCCGCGGCGGGGTTGCCGAGGCCGATCCCGAGCTGGGCCGCGCCGGTGACGGTGGCAGCGGCCACGAGGTAGCCGACGAAGCGACGGCGTCCGATCTCGTGCTCGGCCAGGCGCGGTACCGACAGGCCTGATGACGTCTCGGGATGTGTTGACAAGGCGGTTACCTCCGTTGGTCCGGTCGGGTCCTGGTCACGTTATGTGCGGCCCGTCACACCTGTGTCGCCATGGAACGCCAACTTCGTTGACTTTCCGCGCCACCTTCGCGCCGGAGCGCGCCCGGCGTGACTCCGAAGCGCGCCCGGAAGGTTCGGGCGAAGTGCGAAGGGTCGGGGAAGCCCCAGCGGGCGGCGATCGCCGCCGTCGAATGGGCGGCGTAGGCCGGGTTGAGCAACGCGTCCCGGATCGCCAGCAGTCGGAACTCCCGCAGATGGGCCATCGCGGAGTGCGGCTGGTCCTCGAAGAGCCGGTGCAGGCTGCGCGGCGAGAGTCCGTGGGCGGCCGCCACGGCATCGTGGCCGAGATACGGGTCGGTGGCGTGCGCCTCCACGTAGGCGACGATCCGGGTCCGGAGCACCTCCCCCGGGTCGGCCTGCTCCACGCCCCCGACCAGACACGAGAGCAGCTGGATGGCGGCCTCGCCCAGATGCGCCGCTCCCCCAGCTTGCGGCACCTCGCGGAAAGCGCTCCCCAGCAGGTGCCCGAGTACGCCGGTCCGGCCGTCGACCGATGTCCAGCCGCGCGACATCGACCGTTCGATCACGGCGTCCGACGCCGCCAGCGCGCGGCGCGGAAGCGTCATCGCGAGACACTCCCACCCCTCGTCGAAGCGCAGCTCGTAGGGGCGGCTGGTGTCGTAGATCGCGATGTCCCCGGGCGCCAGGACGAGCTCGATGTCACCCTGCCGGACGACCGACTGCCCACTGCGCTGGATACACACCTTGAACGGATCGTCGGGTACGTCCGCGAGGGAGCGGCGGGTGCGGCGTACGACCTGCGGGGTGCCGCCGACGCGGAACGCGTCGACGCGTCCCAGGCTGGCGTGCTCGATCGCCCCGGTCAGCGGCGCAGGCGCCACGCGGCCAGGTGGCAACCGCTCCGACTGCAATCCCGCGAAGGCGTCCGCCAACGCGGTCCGCCACCTCTCCGACATGTCGCCCGAGTCCCCATGCGTCATGCCGTGATCTTGCGTACGTCGCGGGTCGGGCGGTACCCCCGTACGAGGGGCGTCAGTCGATCAGGCCGGCCTCGCGCGCCATCCGAACCGCGTGGACGCGGTTGTTGGCGTTGAGCTTGCGGGTGGCACTCTTGAGGTAGGACTTCACCGTGCTCTCCACGATCCCGAGGGCCTCGGCGGCCTGCCGGTTGCTGCTCCCGAGCGCCACCTGGCGCAGGACGTCGAGCTCGCGAGCGGCTAGGCGTACGGCCGGAGCGAGCTGAGGCGGCTGCTTCTCCCCCGGCGCGGCGGTGAGCCGTAGGACCATGGCCTCGAGGCGGCTGCGGACCTCAGGATCGAGCACCTGGCCGGCCAGGTCGGTGAGCTCGGCCGCCATCTCCCGGCGTTCGGCGAGGTCGCGCTTCGCGGCCGTTTCGTCCGGGGTCGCAGCCCGAGTCGGCGCGGGCGCCAGCCGGGAGAGCCGGTTGCGGACCTCGTCGTCGATCAGGATCTCGCGCTCGAGCGTGCGGATCAGCGGACGCAGCGAGTCGAACCAGACGCCGCCGAGACCGAGCCGCGAGCGGGAGGCGAGGTAGATGAGCATCCGCGGGGCCCGGTCGACCAGGATCGGCAGGGCTGCGACGGTCTGGATCTGCTCCTGAGCGACGGCGGTGTCGTAGAGATGGGTGATCCCGCGAGCGGAGTAGTAGTGGTCGACGGAGCCGGGCTGACGGGTCTGCAGGGTCTTGCCGCCCAGGCCCTCCCCGTTGACGACCCGCAGGCCGCGAAGCGAGGCGCCCTTCGCGCCATAGGTCGCGGTGATGTCGATGGCCGTGCCGTCGCCGCGCACCGGCCCACCGAAGGCGAGGTCCAGCCCCGACGCGGTCCGGAAGGAGGCCAGCGTCTGGGCGATCCGGGACCCGTCGTACGGCGCCTCTGGGGCGATGGCGGTGCTGCTCATGACGTGAGCGTAAGTGACGACCATCACAGGCAACAAGAGGCACACCCCCTCTTTCGAGGGCACTCTTCCGGGGGTATCGGCCAAGTGGTGACAGTCCCACACTCGGTTCACCAATCCGAGTAGGAGGCACGATCATGGCCCAAATCGCGGCTGACCGAGCCGAGGTCGACGGGCGCACCATGCGCCGCGTCGCGACGGCGTCACTGACCGGCACCACCATCGAGTTCTACGACTTCCTCATCTACGGGCTAGCGGCAGCCCTCGTGTTCAATGCCGTCTTCTTCCCATCCATGGGCGGACCCGAGGGCACCCTGGCCTCGATCGCGACCTTCGGCGTCGCGTTCGTCTTCCGACCGTTGGGAGCGATCCTCTTCGGCCACTACGGTGACCGGATCGGTCGCAAGGCCACCCTGATCACCACGTTGATGATCATGGGCACCTCGACGTTCGCGATCGGCCTGCTGCCGAGCGTGGAGTCGATTGGCAAGGGCGCCGTGGTGATCCTCGTTCTGCTGCGCGCACTGCAGGGCATCGCGCTCGGCGGCGAGTGGGCGGGCGCGGCACTCCTCACCACCGAGTACGCGGCCCGCGGCCAGCGCGGGCGCTACAGCATGTTCCCGCAGCTCGGCCCCAGCCTGGGCCTGATCCTCGCCGCCGCAGCCATGCTCACCACCTTCCGCCTGATGGAGCCCGCCGCGTTCGCGGCCTGGGGCTGGCGGATCCCGTTCCTGGCCAGCGCCGTCCTCATCGCGGTCGGGCTCTGGGTCCGGCTGAAGATCGCCGAGACGCCGTCGTTCAAGAAAATCCAGTCGGCAGGCACCCGCAGCGCGCTGCCGTTCGTCGGCTGCATCCGTGACCAGTGGCGGCAGGTGCTGCTAAGCGGCGGGATCATGGCGGTCGTCTTCGGCGCCTTCTACACCGGCGCCAGCTTCATGGTCGCGCACGCGGTCGGCACCCTCGGCCTGAGCATGAGCCAGGCCCTGCTCGGCGTCATCGTCGCGGCGTTCGCCATGAGCGTGACGGTCATCGCCTCCGCGTGGCTCTCCGACGTGCTCGGCCGCCGAGTGGTTCTGCTCATCGGCGCCGCCTTCGGCCTCGTCGCCGGCCCGCTGTCCTTCGCCATCATGGAGCCCGGCAGTTTCGTGAGCTTCGCCCTCGGCAACAGCCTGATGCTGTGCGTACTCGGCCTCAACTACGGCCCGATCGCGGCGTTCCTGCCCGAGATGTTCCAGGCGAAGTATCGCTACACGGGAGCCGGTCTCGGCTACAACATCGCGGGCATCCTCGGCGGCGCCGTCCCGCTGGTCATCGCCGAGGACCTGCTGGCCAGATGGGGCACCGACGGGATCGCGTACTTCCTCAGCGCCCTGGCCGTGCTGAGCATCGGCTGCCTGCTGGTGGCCAAGGAGACCAGCCGCGTGGAGCTCGACGCGGAGCCCGCACTCGCCTGATCCGGCACCCTCTCACCCTCCTTCGGGGGTGGGGCTGCCACCACGGTCTCGGTCATGCTCGCGGCATGACCGAGACCTCATCCATCACCGCATCGTCGGCCCGTGGCGACATCGACGTTCCGCTGCTCGAGGAGACGATCGGAGCCAACTTCGAGCGCACCGTCGCCCGCCACGGAGACCGTGAGGCGCTCGTCGAGATCGCCACCGGCCGACGCTGGACCTACGCCGAACTGGACGCCGACGTGGACGCCCTCGCGGTCGGCCTCCGCAAGGCCGGCATCGGCAAGGGCGACCGCGTCGGCATCTGGGCTCCGAACTGCGCCGAGTGGACGATGGTCCAGTTCGCCACGGCCAAGATCGGTGCGATCCTGGTCAACATCAACCCCGCCTACCGGACCCACGAGCTCGCCTACGCGCTCAACCAGTCCGGGGTGCGGCTCCTGATCAGCGCGACCGAGTTCAAGAGCAGCGACTACGTCTCCCTCGTCGGCGAGGTGGCGGACGACTGCGGCGCGCTCGAGCAGACCATCTTCCTGGGTACGCCGCAGTGGGACGCGCTGCTGGCCGCCGGCCGCGGAGAGCGCCTGGCCGACCACGTCGACTACACGCTCGACCCGAACGACGCGATCAACATCCAGTACACCTCCGGGACCACGGGCTTCCCGAAGGGCGCGACGCTGTCGCACCGCAACATCTTGAACAACGGCTTCTTCGTCACCGAGGCGATCCACTTCACCGAGCAGGACCGGCTCTGCATCCCGGTGCCGTTCTACCACTGCTTCGGCATGGTGATGGCCAACCTCGGCTGCACCACCCACGGCGCGACGATGGTCATCCCGGGCCCCGGCTTCGACCCGGCCACGACCCTGCAGACGGTCCAGGACGAGAGGTGCACGGCGCTGTACGGAGTGCCGACGATGTTCATCGCGATGCAGGACGACCCGGGCTTCGCCTCCTACGACCTCTCCACGCTGCGTACCGGGATCATGGCCGGCGCACTGTGCCCGATCGAGGTCATGAAGCGCTGCGTCAGCGAGATGCACATGAGCGAGGTCGCGATCGCGTACGGCATGACCGAGACCTCGCCGGTCTCCTGCCAGACCCGCACCGACGACGACCTCGAGCGGCGTACCGAGACGATCGGCCGGGCCGCCCCGCACGTCGAGATCAAGATCGTCGACCCCGCCACCCGCGAGGTGGTCCCCCGCGGCACGGCGGGTGAGTTCTGCACCCGCGGCTACTCGGTGATGCTCGGCTACTGGGACGATGAGACGAAGACCGCCGACGCGATCGACGCCGACGGCTGGATGCACACCGGCGACCTGGCCGTGATGCGCGAGGACGGCTACTGCGTGGTCGTGGGAAGGATCAAGGACATGGTCATCCGTGGCGGCGAGAACATCTACCCCCGCGAGATCGAGGAGTTCCTCTTCACCCACCCCGACATCGCCGAGGCCCAGGTCGTGGGCGTTCCGGACGAGAGGTACGGCGAGGAGCTCTGCGCCTGGATCCGGATGCGACCCGGCGCCGAGCCGCTCGACGCCGAGGCCGTCCGCGCCTTCGCCAGCGGCAAGCTCGCCCACTACAAGGCACCGCGCTACGTGCTGCTCGTCGACGAGTTCCCGATGACCGTGACCGGCAAGGTCCGCAAGATCGACATGCGCGAGCAGAGCGTCGCGCTGCTCGGCCTCTGAGCCGCCGATGAGCTATTGGCACAGGACCGGTCCGCGCACCTTTACTCCGACCGAGCACGTCGGCGGTGCCTGGGACCTGGACACGCAGCACATCGCCACCCTGCTCGGCGTGCTGGCGCACGAGGTCGAACGGGACCGCGACGCTCGCCGCGACGACGGGCTCCAGATCACCCGGATCAGCTACGACATCCTCGGCACCGTCCCGCTCGAGCCGGTCGACATCGAGATCACCGTGCTCCGCGCCGGACGCACGATCGAGCTCATCGAGGCCCGGGCCTGCCATGGCGGCCGGCCCGTGGTGCTCCTCCGTGCCTGGCTGACCGCCGGCTACCCGACCGCGGAGCTCGCCGGCACCCGCCACGAGCCGATGCCCGCGCCAGACGCCGTGCCCGCCTGGGACATGACCACGCTGTGGGACGGGGGCTTCATCGCCTCGGTCGAGGTACGCCGCCACGACCTCGGCCGGGGTCGGGCGCAGTCCTGGGTGCGTACGGCTCACCCCCTCGTCGCCGACGAGGAGGTGAGCCGGTTGGCGCAGGTCGCCGGCCTGCTCGACATCACCAACGGCGTGGCCGTCCGGGCCGACCCGAAGGTCGTCAGCTTCCCCAACCTCGACCTGACCGCGCACCTGTTCCGTGCTCCGGCTCCTGGCTGGTTGGGGCTCGACACGACGGTCTCGTTCGGCCCGGAGGGCGCCGGCGTGACGACGTCGGTGCTCCATGACGAGCAGGGCGCCTTCGGCGTCAG
This sequence comes from Nocardioides sp. NPDC127503, assembly GCF_040302165.1. NCBI lineage: Bacteria > Bacillati > Actinomycetota > Actinomycetes > Propionibacteriales > Nocardioidaceae > Nocardioides > Nocardioides sp. NPDC127503. The sequence goes on from NZ_JBEORH010000001.1 coordinate 654,628, forward strand.
TACGCAGTGCCTGACCGTCCGTCCCTGACGGCTCAGCTGGCGGCAGCCACCGTGACCGGCGCGGTCGACCTGCTCGCACGCCGGTGGGCGGTCAGCATGACAAGGGCGACGATCACGGCAAGGGCGTAGAAGCCGGTCGCGACGTCGAAGACGGTCGAGTAGCCATGGGCCTGCGCGACGGCTCCTGGCGCGGGGTCGTGGTGCACCGCGCTGCCGTAGACGACGGTGAGGAGCGCGAGCCCGATCGAGCCACCGATCTGGTGAGCGGTGTTGACCAGGCCGGAGGCGGCACCAGCGTCACCCGGGTCGACCTCGGCCATCCCGAAGTCGGTGAGGAGGATGATCGTGATGCCCTGGCCGATGCCCAGCACGAGCAGGGGCGGCAGGATCGACGCCACCGGGGTCGTCGCGTCGATCCGGCTCAGCCACGCCATGCCGATCCCCGCCGTGACCAGGGAGGTCAGCAGCAGCACAGGCTTGCTGATCCTCGGTCCGGCCCAGCGCACGGCGTAGACCATGGCGAAGAACATGCCGGTCATCGGGATGTAGACGAGTCCGGTGGCGAGCGGGCTGAGGCCGCGTACGTTCTGGAGGTACTGCGAGAGGAAGTAGAACGTCGAGAACATCGCGCCGACGATCAGGATCCGGCCGATGTACGCCCCGGAGCGCTGCACGCTGAAGAAGAGCCGAAGCGGCACGATCGGCTGGGCTGCCCGCAGCTCGATGATCACGAAGGCGACGAGCAGGACGACTGACGCGGTCAGCGGGAGCAGGGTTCGGGCGCTGCCCCAGCCGATCTCGGCGGCCTCGACAAGACCGTAGACGAGTGCCGACATGCCGATGGTGACGCTGAGCGCGCCGAGGATGTCGACACGACCTGGCTGAGGCTCGGTCTCGGGGAGAAAGCGCGGTGAGAGGGCGAGGATCAGGATCCCGAGCGGGACGTTGATCAGGAGGCCCCAGCGCCAGGAGAGATATTCGGTGAAGACGCCGCCGACGATGATCCCGACGCTCGCTCCGGCGCCGATCACCGCGCTGTAGATCGCGATCGCCCGGGTGCGCTCCCCGGGCTCGGGGAAGCTCGTGATCAGCAGCGCCAGCGTGGACGGGATCGCGAAGGCCGACGCCACCCCCTGCAAGGTGCGGGCTGCGATGAGAAGTTCGGCCGACGGCGCGAGCCCGGCCAGGAGCGAGGCTGCGGTGAAGAGCGCCGTCCCGGCGATGAACACGCGGCGCCGGCCGAGCAGGTCGCCGGCTCGTGCGCCGAGCAGCAGGAGTCCGCCGAAGGCGAGCACGTAGGCGTTCTGGATCCACGACAACGAGGAGTCGGTGAAGCCGAGCTCCGCCTTGATGTGGGTGAGCGCCGTGGTCACGATCGAGGCGTCGAGGGTCATCATCAGCTGGCAGCCGAGGATCACCATCAGGACCACCACCCGATGACGGGCACCGGCGCGCTGGGATGTCGAAGACATGAATGCACTTCCTAAGTAACTAACGAGTTGGTTATTTCAGTGAAGCACTGCTCGCCGTGAAATGCAACTAACTAGTTACTTGCTTTAGGGTGGGTGCATGGCCAGAGACTCCGAGGCGACCCGTACCCGCATCCTCGACGCCGCCGAGGCCGAGTTCGCGGCGTACGGCATCGCCGGCTCACGCGTCGACCGGATCGCGGAGACGGCGCTTGCGAACAAGGCGCTGATCTACAAGTACTTCGGCACGAAAGACGAGCTCTTCGATGCCGTCTTCGCCCACCGGGTGCTCGCGTTCGTCGACGAGGTCGAGTTCGACGCCACCGACCTGCCCGCCTACGCCGGTCGCTCCTTCGACCTCTACGAGCGCTTCCCCACGACGCTACGGCTGACGACCTGGTACCAGCTCGAGCGCCCGGACGGGAAGCTTCCGGCGATCGTCGCCTCCAACAACGCGAAGCTGGCCAAGATCGAGGAGGCGCAACAGGCAGGGAAGCTGACGACCGCCTACTCCCCGCTCGAGCTGCTCACCGAAGTTCGCGCGCTCGCGATGAGCTGGCACCTGCACACACCCGAGCTCGCCCTGGTACGCCGACCGAGCCGCGCTCGGTGCCGGGAGATCGTCGTCGAGAGCGTCCGGCGCCTGGTGGCTCAGGACTGACGGGAGAAGAAGTCCTCGTAGCGGTGCTCCCCCGGCGGCCGCTGGTCGACGACCTCCTGCTCGCGGGTCCGGAGCTCGACGCGCCGGATCTTCCCCGAGATCGTCTTGGGCAGGTCGAAGAACTCCAGGCGCCGTACGCGCAGGTAGGGCGGCAGGTGGTCGCGGGCGAACTCGAGGATCGCCCTCGCGGTCTCGGCGGTCGGCTCGTGGCCGGCCGTGAGGGAGACGTACGCCTTGGGGACGGCCAGTCGCACCGGATCCGGTGCGGGCACGACCGCCGCCTCGGCCACCGCGGGGTGCTCGATCAGGACCGACTCCAGCTCGAAGGGCGAGACCTTGTAGTCGGAGGCCTTGAAGACGTCGTCGGTGCGGCCGACGTAGGTGATGTAGCCCTCCTCGTCGCGGCTGGCGACGTCGCCGGTATGGAAGAAGCCGCCGCGCATCGCGTCGGCGGTGCGCTTCTCGTCATCGCGGTAGGCGGTCATCAAGGTGGCGGGTCGCGCGGCCAGATCAAGGCACAGCTCGCCCTCACCCGGTCCCTCGATCACGGTGCCTTCGATCGGGTCGACGAGGACGACCGGGACACCGGGCAGCGGGCGGCCCATCGACCCCGGACGTACCGGCTGGCCGGGGCTGTTGGCGACCGTCGCGGTCATCTCGGTCTGCCCGAAGCCGTCGCGGATGGTCAGGCCCCAGGCCTGCTGAACCTGGCTGATCACCTCGGGGTTGAGCGGCTCACCGGCGCTGATCGCCTCGCGCAGCGACCCGCAGCCGCCGGAAAGGTCGGCCTGGATGAGCATCCGCCACACGGTCGGCGGAGCGCACATGCTGGTCACGTGCTCCTCCCGGATCCGCTGCAGCAGCGTGGCGGCCTCGAAGCGGGCGTAGTTGAGGACGAAGACGGTCGCGCCAGCGAGCCAGGGCGCGAAGAAGTTCGACCAGGCGTGCTTGGCCCACCCGGGGCTGGAGATGTTCATGTGGACGTCGCCGGGGCGCAGACCGAGCCAGTACATCGTCGACAGGTGGCCGACCGGGTAGGTGTAGTGGGTGTGCTCGACCAGCTTCGGGCGGCTCGTGGTGCCGCTGGTGAAGTAGAGGAGCAGCGCGTCGGTCGTGGCGTTGCCGGGGTGATCGAGAGGCTCCTGGGCCTCCGCGGCCGCTGCGGCGTAGCCGTTCCAGCCCTCCCGCTGCTCCCCCACGCTGATCCGCACGTAGTCGCCGGGGACGCCGTCGAACTTGTCGGTGTCCTCGGCGTTGCAGACCACGGCCCTCGCCCGGCCACGGGCGAGCCGGTCGACCAGCTCGGCGGTGCCGACCGCCGTCGTCGTCGGCATCAGGACCGCACCGACCTTCATCGCCGCGAGCATGGTCTCCCACAGCTCGACCTGGTTGCCGAGCATGACGACCACGCTGTCGCCCGAGCCGACGCCGAGGCGGCGAAGGTAGCGGGCCACCGCATCTGAGCGACGCGCCAACTCGTCGAAGGAGTACGCAGCCCGCGACCCGTCCGACTCGGCGATGACCAGCGCCGGAGCGTCGTTGCCCCGCGCCATCGGGTCGAACCAGTCGTGAGCGAAGTTGAAGGTCGCCCCGACGTCGGGCCAGCGGAAGGTGTCGAGCGCAGCGGCGTAGTCGAGGCGCTGGGCGATCAGCGCGTCCCGGGCGGCGAGCAGGGCGTCGGTCGAGGTCGAACGAGTCATGGCGGTCATCATCGTCGCGAGGCCGACCCCTGCCCTACCCCCGGAAGAGGGGGCTAACGCTCCAGTCCACCGACGATCACGGTCGGCTCGATGTCGACCGGGAAGTTCACGCTGCTCGCGATGAAGCAGTCCAGGTGGGCCTGGTGGTGGGCCGAGGTCGCCGCCTCGATCATGGAAGCGTCGGCGACGGTGACGACCGGGTGCAGCACGGCGCGGGTGAACCGGCCGCCGGTCCCCTGCGTCTCCATGGTGGCGGTCGCGGCGTCGTGGTAGTCGACGACGACAACGCCCACCGTCACCGCCTGGTGCAGGTAGGAGAGCATGTGGCACTGCGCCAGTGAGGTCAGCAGCAGCTGCTCGGGGTTGTGCCGGCTCGCGTCGCCGCGGAAGGTCGGGTCCGAGGAGCCGAGGACGTCGGGCAGGCCCTCGATGCGTACGACGTGGTCCCGGGCGTAGTCGCGGTAGCCGCTCGTCCCGGTGCCGCGGTTGCCCGTCCACTCCACCGAGACCGTGTAGTCGTGGGTCAGTGCCATGCGCACACGCTAGCGCCGGGCCGTCAACCGGCAAGTATGCGCGGCGCGCCACACGGTTACCGCCCACGTCATGACCCACCTGGCACCCGCTGATGGAGAACGCACACCCTCGAGCGTCACCGCACCCGCTGGGCGCACCGGTCCGGGGTGGTGGCGATCCGCCGTCGTCTACCAGGTCTACCCACGCAGCTTCGCCGACGGGAACGGCGACGGCGTGGGCGACCTGCGTGGCATCAGGCAGCGCCTCGACCACCTCGAGTGGCTCGGGGTCGACGTCCTGTGGATCTCCCCCGTCTATCCCTCGCCGATGGCCGACAACGGCTACGACGTCAGCGACTATCACGATGTCGACCCGACGTACGGCACGCTCGCAGAGCTCGACGCGCTGATCGCCGACCTCCACGAGCGCGGGATGAAGCTGGTGATGGATCTCGTCGCGAACCACACCTCGGACGAGCACCCCTGGTTCGTGGAGTCGAGCTCGAGCCCCGAGAGCCCCAAGCGCGACTGGTACTGGTGGCGCGACGAGCCCAACAACTGGGGGTCGTTCTTCTCCGGCCCGGCCTGGACCTACAGCGAGGGCAGGGCCGCCTACTACATGCATCTGTTCACCAAGAAGCAGCCGGACCTGAACTGGGAGAACCCCGAGGTGCGGCAGGCGGTGTACGAGGTGCTGCGCTGGTGGCTGGACCGCGGCGTCGACGGCTTCCGGATGGACGTGGTGAACCTGATCTCCAAGGACCCGGAGCTTCCGGAGGCACCGGTCATGCCCGGGCAGCGCTACGGCAACATGCGGCAGTCGGTGATCGACGGGCCGCGCGTCCATGAGTACCTCGCCGAGATGCACCAGGAGGTCTTCGACCGGTACGACCGCGACCTGCTGCTGGTCGGTGAGACCGGCGAGACGACGGTCGAGGAGGGCCGGAAGTACACCGATCCCGCCCGCCGCGAGCTCGACATGGTCCTGCACTACGAGCACGTCGAGATCGATCACGGCGCCTTCAAGTGGGACGTACGCCCCTTCGATCTCGGTCGGCTGCGTGATCGGCTCGCGGCCTGGCAGGAGGGTCTGGCGGACGTGGGCTGGAACAGCCTCTACTGGGACAACCACGACCAGCCGAGGATCGTGTCGCGGTACGGCGACGACGGCCGCTGGCGGACCGAGTCGGCCAAGCTGCTCGCGACCGTCCTGCACCTGCAGCGGGGCACGCCATTCGTCTATCAGGGCGACGAGATCGGCATGACGAACTTCCCGTTCACCTCCATCGACGAGGTCGACGACGTGGAGGCGGTGAACTACTACCACGAGGCGGTTGCCCTGGGAGTGGATCCCGAGGAGGTGATGGCCTCGCTGCGGGCGATGTGCCGCGACAACGGACGTACGCCGATGCAGTGGGACGCCTCCCCCGCGGCCGGCTTCACCACCGGAACGCCCTGGCTGGCGGTCAACCCGAACTACCCCGAGGTCAACGTCGCGGCGCAGATGGACGATCCGGACTCGGTGCTCTCGCACTACCGCCGGCTGATCCGGCTACGGCACGAGGACCCGACCGTGGTGGACGGCGACTTCACCCTGCTGAGCGACAGCCATCCGCAGATCTTCGCCTTCCGCCGCCGCCACGAGAGCGGGCAGCTGGTCGTGCTCGCGAACTTCAGCAGCGACGATGCGGACCTGGGCGAGCTCGTCGAGGAGAGCCGCGGCGAGCTCGTGATCGGGAGCGGCAGCGGCCCGGTGATGGCACCGTGGGAGGCACGGGTCCTCCGCCGATGAGCCCTTCGGCTGAGCGGCCTCAGCCGTCGAGGAACCAGGCCGCGGTGTCCGGCGGCAGCTCGGAGGCGAGCGGCTCACCGCTGCAGATCACGACGTCGCCGCGCGGCAGCGGCGCGGGCACCGCGCCGCAGTTGATGACAACGGTCAGGCGGCCACGCCGAAAGGCGATGACGTCCTCGGGCGCATCGAGGAACTCCACCTCCTCGTCGCCACCGAGGGCGTAGCGGCGACGGGCCGCGAGCGCGGACCGGTAGAACTCCAGCGTCGAGCCGGGGCTGCCGGTCTGCGCAGCCACGGTCAGGTTCGCCCACTGGACCGGCTGCGGCAGCCAAGGCTGGCCGTCGCCGGGACCGAAGCCGAAAGGCGGAGCGTCACCGCTCCACGGCAACGGCACCCGACAACCGTCCCGGCCGTTGCCGCCCTCCGCCCACGGGTCCTGCTGGTGCTCCGGGGGCAGCTCCACGTGCGGCAGCCCGAGCTCCTCACCCTGGTAGAGGTACGCCGACCCCGGCAGTGCCAGCATCGTCAGCGTCGCCGCGCGGGCGCGGGCAAGCGCCTGCTCCCCGTCGCCGTAGCGCGTCCGGTGGCGTACGGCGTCGTGGTTGGAGAGAACCCACGTCGGCCAGGCTCGGGAAGGACGCAGCGCCTCGAGTGTGGATGTGATCGCGTCGGTGAACTCGCGTGCCGACCAGTGCGACTGCAGCCACCGGAAGTTGAAGGCCTGCTCGAACTCGTCGCTGCGCAGGTAGCCGCGCAGGTCTGCCGGTCCCTGGGTCCACGCCTCGGCGATCAGCATTCGCTCACCTGGGTAGGACGCGACGAGATCGTGCCAGTCCCGATAGACCCCGTGGACGTCCGGGTGATCCCACATCGGATCGTCCTCGATGCCCTCGTCGTACATGATCGCCGGGTCGGAGTTGGGTGACCGTCCCTCCGGGACGTGCTGGTCGCGCAGGGCCTTGACCAGTCCGTGGGCGACGTCGACGCGGAAGCCATCGACCCCGCGGTCCAGCCACCACCGCATCACGGAACGGAACTCCTCGGCCACCTCGGGATGGCGCCAGTTGAGGTCAGGCTCTTCCTCGTCGAACATGTGGAGGTACCACTGCCCGTCCTCGACCCGTGTCCACGCCGGCTGGCCGAAGACCGATCTCCAGTTGGTCGGCGGCTCCTCGCCGTCGGACCCTCGACCATCGCGAAAGATGTAGCGATCGCGCTCCGGTGACCCCGGGCCGGCCGAGAGTGCCTCGGCGAACCACGGGTGACCCGAGGAGGTGTGGTTGGGGATCAGGTCGATGATCACCTTCAGGCCGAGCTCGTGCGCCTTGGCGAGCAGGTCCTCGGCGTCGGAGAGGGTCCCGAAGAGGGGGTCCACGCCGCGGGGGTCGACGACGTCGTACCCGTAGTCGATCTGCGGCGAGGGATAGAACGGCGAGAGCCAGATCGCGTCCACGCCGAGGTCTGCCAGATGGTCGAGCCGGGAGGTGATACCGGCGAGGTCGCCCGTGCCGTCTCCGTCCGCATCGGCGAACGATCGCGGATAGATCTGGTAGGTCACGGCCTCACGCCACCACGGAGCATCCACGGGAGCCCGGTAACCGGATGCCGCCCAGGTCATGCCACCCAGGCCGGGTCGGCGCGGTCTCAGTGGTCGTGGTCGGCCGGGTGCAGCTGGGGCCCGGTCACACCGCAGTGCGCGCAGGTCTCGATGTGCATCCGGTGGTCGTCGGGCTGGGGTTCGGCGGCGAGCGGACGCCGTACGAACGCCGCCGCGAGGGCCGCGCCGAGGATAAGTAGACCGGCGTTGATGATCATCGCCATGCCGTAGCCCTCGTCGAAGGTCTGCGGGTTGGTGTAGTCGGCGCCGGCGATCCCGACCGCCGCCGGGACGACGGCGACGGCCAGCAGCCCGGCGGTCCGGGCCACCGCGTTGTTGACGCCCGAGGCGATGCCGGCATGCCGGTCGTCGGCGGCGTCGAGCACGGTGGCGGTCAGCGGCGAGACCAGCAGGGTGAGCCCGATGGCGAAGAGCAGGACGGGCGCGAGCACGTCGACGACGTACGACGCGTCGGGGCCGATCCGCCCCATCCAGAGTGCGCCGCCTGCCGCGAGCAGCGGCCCGAGCGTCATCGGCAGGCGCGGACCGATGCGCTGCGCCAACGCGCCCGCACGGGACGAGAAGAGCAGCATCACGACGGTCACCGGCAGCAGCGCCGAGCCCGCGGCGAGCGGCGACCAGCCGCTGACGATCTGGAGCTGGAGGACGAGCAGTACGAAGATCACGCCGAGTGCGGCGTACACGAGCAGGGTGACGGCGTTGGCCGCGCTGAACTGAGGATTGCGGAACAGCTCGAGCGGGACCAGCGGGTGGGTCGAGCGGGCCTCGACGACCACGAAGGCGACCAGGCAGGCGACTCCGACTGCGGCGGTCGCCGCCACGGAGCCTACGAGGCCCACCTCGCCCGCCCGGGTGAGTCCGAAGGTGAGAGCGCCGAGTCCGGCCGCGGCCAGCACCGTGCCGGTCAGGTCGAGTCGGCCGCTGGCGTCCGGGTCTCTGCTCTCCGGGACGTGGCGCAGGGCGACGATGACGATGAGCACCGCGACGGGGACGTTGATGAGGAAGACCAGCCGCCAGTCGATCTCGACCAGCCAGCCGCCGACGAGCGGTCCGACCGCGGCCGCGACGCCGCTGAGGCCCGACCAGGCGCCCACGGCCGCGGGCCGGTCGTCGACATGGAACGACGCGGCGATGATCGCAAGGCTCCCCGGAGTCAGCAGGGCGCCGCCGACCCCCTGCAGCCCCCGCGCGGCGATCAGCAGCTCGATGTTGGGAGCCAGCCCGCACAGCAGCGACGCGAGAGCGAACCACACCACGCCGATGAGGAACACCCGGCGCCGTCCGAAGCGGTCGCCGAGGGAACCGCCGAGGAGGATCAGCGCCGCGAGGCTCAGCGTGTAGGCGTTGACCGTCCACTGCAGCCCGGAGAAGCCCGCGTCGAGATCGTCCCCGATCCGGCCGAGGGCGACGTTGACGACGGTCGAGTCGAGCAGTGCCAGGCCGGAGCCCAGCACCGTCGTCGCCAGCACCCAGCGGCCGCGGGCCGTACCCAGCCGGAGAGGAGCCCGATCACTCGGAGAGTCCTGCATGATCGGGCTCCTTCCCTCGGCGGTAGACGCGGTGCGAGCAGTATCCCAGTCAGGTGCCTACTGGTCTGCCACCCACGTACGCAGCCCCGGCCCGTGCTGGTCGAGGGTAGGTGGCGCGGCGTGGTCGGTCGGGGTCACCTCCGCCCCGTCGGTGAAGAACCGCAGCGGCGGTCCGGGGAGGGTCAGGTGGCCGAGGGTGGAGTGGTCGACGTCGATCAGCAGGCCCTGGCTGGCGGTCTGCTCCCAGGCGTAGACCTCGTCCAGGGAGCGCACCTTGCCGGCCGGGACGCCGGCCTCGGCGAGCTTGGCGAGCAGCTCCTCGGCCGGCCAGGGCGCGAAGAGCGTCTCGACGAGCTCGACAACCTTCTCCCGATTGGCCGCCCGCTCGGGGTTGGTGGCCATTCCGTCGAGGTCGGGTGAGATGTCGAAGGCGGTGCAGAACCTCCGCCAGAGCCCCTCGCTCCCGACCGCGATCTGCACGGTCCCGTCGGCGCAGCGGAACAGGCCGTACGGCGAGATGCTCGGGTGATGGTTGCCCTGGGCGCGGCCGACCTCCCCTGCCACGGTCCAGCGGGTGCCCTGGAAACCGTGGACGCCGACGACGGCGGAGAGCAGCGAGGTGCGGACGACGGTGCCGCGTCCGGTGCGGTCGCGCTCGTGGAGAGCGGCGAGCACGCCGTAGGCGCCGTACATCCCGGCCAGCAGGTCGGCGATGGGCGTGCCGACCCGCTGCGGGTCCTCGGGACCCGACCCGGTGAGCGACATCAGCCCGGCCTCGCCCTGTGCGATCTGGTCGTAGCCGGACCGCCCACCCTCGGGGCCGTCATGGCCGAAGCCAGTGATCGAGAGCACGACCAGGCGCGGGTTGCGGGCCTGGAGCTCGTCGATACCGAGCCCGAGCCGGTCCAGGACGCCGGTGCGGAAGTTCTCGATGAGCACGTCGGCCCGGTCGACCAGGCGCAACAGCACGTCCTTGTCGTCGGTGTCCTTGAGGTCGAGGGTGATCGACTCCTTGTTGCGGTTGGCGGAGAGGAAGTACGTCGCCTCCCGCTGTCCCTCCTCCCCCACGAACGGCGGGCCCCAGCCCCGGGTGTCGTCGCCGTGCCCGGGCGCCTCCACCTTGATCACGCGGGCGCCGAGGTCGCCCATCATCATCGCGGAGTGCGGCCCGGCCAGGGCGCGGGAGAGATCGAGGACGACGACGTCGTCGAGTGGTCCACGCATGCCCGTCACCAGCCCGGGAGGACCATGGTGGCCCAGACGAGGAGGGGACCGACCAGCACCACGATGACGCTGTAGCCGAGGATCTGCTTGTAGTAGCGCTCCTCGGTGATGGTCTCGGGCCGGTTGGCAAGCATCAGCGCACCGTTGGTGGAGAACGGGCTCACGTCGACGATGGTCGAGGAGATCGCCAGCGCGGCCACGAACATGGCTGCGGAGATCCCGCCCTCGGCGATCAGCGGCACCGAGATCGGGATGATGATCGGAAGCAGCGCAGTCGAGGAGGCGAACGCGGAGACGACCGCGCCGACGTAGCAGAGGATGAGCGCGCCGATCGCCGCGACACCCAGGCCGGCTGCCCAGCCACCCACGAACTCCGGCGCTCCGGCGGTGTTCAGGATCGTGGCGTACGTCGAGACGCCGGCGACCAGGAGGACCGTCGGCCAGGCGATCTGGCGGATGGCGTCCTTGTGCTGGCTCGGCGAGAGAGCCGCGAGGACGGTCGCCGCGGTGATCGAGGCGAAGCCGATGTTCTTGTCGAAGAAGAGGGCGATGGCCGCGACGATGACGAACGCCGCCAGGGTCAGGACCTGCTCGGTGCGGATGCCGGCCTTCGTCCCGGTCGGGGCGACGGTGCCGTAGCCGCGGGCCGGGACGGTCACGCCGCCCTCGTGCAGCTCACCCGGTACGCCAGCGGCGGCGCCGGCCGCCTCATCGGGGTCGAGCCGCATGCTCATCAGCGATCGCCCGCCGAGCAAGAAGAACAGGATCGTCGCCATGATCAGGTTGACCACCAGGCTGGCCACGAAGATCGTCATCTCGCTGGAGGGCAGACCGTTGTCGACCATGACTGAGTTGGTGATCGTGCCGTAGATGCTGATCGGCGAGAAACCGCCGCCCTGAGCACCGTGCACGACGAACATGCCCATCATCAGCGGGTTGATCTTGTAGCGGCCAGCGAAGCCGAGCGCCACCGGCCCGATGATCGCGCAGGCCGCCGGGCTGGCGGCTCCCATGGCGGTCAACAGCGCGGTCACGCCGAACATCACCCATGGGATCAGGGCGACCCTGCCGCCCACCGCGCGTACGGCACTACTGACTATCAGGTCGACCGTGCCGTTGTTCCTCGCGATCGCGAACAGATAGGTCACGCCTATCAGCGTCAGGATCAGGTCGGCACTGACTCCGGCCAGGATCTCCTTCTCGTCGAGGTTCAGCGCGAACATCCCGACCAGCCACGCTGCGACGTACGCGAGCGCTCCCATATTGATCGGCAGCAACGTGCCTGCCACGAACAAGGCGACCAGCGCGATGATCGCCACCCATTCCGGTCCCATCGGACTTCCCTTCTGTTTGGCCCCCGTCTGGCACCGGTGTGACTCGCATCACGGTCGGCTCAGTGGACTAGCCAATAGGACAATCGGCCGAAGGTCAATACCCTGTAGCCATGAGTGAGTCCGCGCGCTTTCCACGTCCACTGCAGCGAACCCGCCTGTATGAGCAGGTCGCGGAGCAGATCACGGCCTGGATCTCGGAGAACGATCTGAAGTCCGGCGACCGATTGCCGCCGGAGAGACAGCTCGCCACCAGCCTCGGCGTGAGCCGAGCGACCCTCAGCCAGGCGCTGGTCGCGCTCGAGGTCATCGGCGTCGTCGCGGTCCGCCACGGCGACGGGACGGTGCTGACCGACAAGCCGCGGGTCGAGCGCATCACCGACGCGATCCGGGCGCACGCGGAGCGGATCCCCGACGTCATCGAGGCGCGTGACGCACTGGAGACGAAGATCGCGGCGCTGGCGGCCCAGCGGCGCACCAAGGAGGACCTGGATCGCATCGACGCGGCGCTGAAGGCGATGGACGAGGACATCACCGGCGGCGGGCGCGGGGTCCACGGCGACGAGCTCTTCCACCGGGCGGTGACCCAGGCCGCTCACTCCCCTCTGCTCGAGCAGATGATGTCCGAGATCAGCGAGCTGATCCGGGAGACCCGCATCGAGTCGCTCTCCCAGCCCGACCGCCCCCGAACCTCGCTCGCCGGGCACCAGAAGATCGCCGACGCCATCGCCGCGGGCGACGCCCAACGTGCCGCCGCCGCGATGCACGGCCACGTCATGCTCGTCAGCGACGTCGCGCTTCTTCGCGACTCATGACCTGGGTCGACCAGCTCGTGGTGCTCGCCGCGGGCCTGGGCGCGGGCATCCTCACCTCCACCGTCGGCGTCGCCTCGCTGCTCAGCTTCCCTGTCCTGGTCGCGGTCGGTCTCCCGCCGGTCGTGGCCAACACCTCCAACACGGTCGGGATGACGCCGGCCGGACTCAGCGGCTCCTTCGGCTACCGGCGCGAGCTGGCCGAGCATCCGGGCGTGACCGCTGCGGTGCTGATCACCGCGGGCGCCGGCAGCATCGCCGGAGCGTTGCTGCTGCTGTGGCTGCCGGGATCGGTCTTCGAGGCGGTCGTGCCGTGGCTGATCCTGGGCACCTGCGTACTCGTGGGGGTGCAGCCGCGGCTGAGCCGGTTCCTGCGCCAGCACGCCGCCGACGCCGAGCCGCGGGTGCGGATCTCCGGCTTCACCACTTTGTTCGCGACGCTGACCGGCGCCTACGGGGGCTACTTCGGCGCCGGGTCCGGGGTGATGATGATGGCAGTGCTCGGGCTCGGGACCGATCTGGAGTTCCGTACGGTCAACGCGCTCAAGACGTTCGCGGTGATGGCCTCGAACGTGGTCGCCACGGTGATCTTCCTGGCCATCGCCGACCTCGACTGGCGGGCCGTCGGCCTGCTCGCCGCAGGATCGGTCGTCGGTGGGTACGTCGGAGCGCACATCGGTCGCCGGCTGCCGGCCACGGTCCTACGGTCGCTGATCGTGGTCGTCGGGATCGGCGCCGCGACGCTCATGATCGTGCGCTGAGACCCCGACTCGAGCGACGTCAGAACGGTGGCTTTCCCGTCCCGGCGAGCCGGAACCGTCCCCAGGGGTCGATGTCGGAGAGTCGTCCCTCGGCCTCGCCGTGCTCGGTGCGGACGGTGACGCTCTGGCCGTTGCGTACGCCTTCGAGGGCTGCGCCGACGCGGCCGTACCAGTGGAAGTGGCCGTCGATCGGCTGGAAGACGCCGCGCAGCGCGACATCGACCTCCCAGGTGCCGTGCTCGGACTCGAGGCGCGCGGGGCCGTCGTAGAGGTGCTGGGGCTCGTGCTCGCTCATCGGGGGCTCTTTCGCAGCGGGGTGACGATCTCGGGGCGGTCCAGGGCGCTCAGGTCGACGCCGTACTCGGCGGTGGTGCCCTCCAGCGCATGCCAGACGAACTCGCTCAGATAGCGGGTGAACGCGGCGCGGGACATGGTGCGCCGGTCGAGCCACCACTGGCCCGTGGACTCACCGATCCCGACGAGGCTGTGCGCCCACGGCTCGGCGCCGGCGGCGTCGACACCGAGGCGGCCGAAGGTGTCGCCGAGCAGGCGCGCGAAGGTCGCGGCGATGAGCTGCTTGCCGTCCGCGAGCGGGTCGGTGCCGCCGGCGTGCTGGCGCACCACGAGCAGGTAGACGTTGGGGTGCTCGGCGATGGTCTCGACGTACGCCGCGACCCCAGCCTCGACGCGCTGGCGGGTCGGCGCGGGGGCGAGCACGGCGTCGACGACCGCGTCGAGGATCTGCCGCGCCGCCCACATCCCCACCGCGGCGTGCAGCTCGGCCTTGTCGGCGAAGTAGCGGTAGAGCACCGGCTTGCTGACCCCGGCCTCCGCGGCGATGTCGGCGATCGAGACCTCGGTCCCGGCCGAGTCGACGGCGCGTACGGCTGCCGCCACCAGCTCCGCCCGTCTCGTCTCGCGGTGGGCGGCCCAGCGTGAGGAGCGGCCGTCGTCCTTGACCTTCCGTGTCATGTCCTGCACTCTAGCAACTACCCGTAACTCTGGGTAACACCTAGTTCGACCGCTCAGCCAGACCGCTCAGTCAGGGAGAAGAAATGACCATCGCCGATCCGACCTCCGACAGGCTCCTGCGCTCCACCGCACGCCAGTCCTACGACCCGGAGGTCGACCTCGACTGGGACGCCGCGCCCGTCGAGGGACTGTGGTGGATGCAGCCCGAGCGCGTCTCCCTCTACGGCACCCGCACCTGGGACCGGCTCAGCCAGGAGCAGCAGATCGAGCTCTCCCGGCACGAGGTCGCCAGCATCATGAGCGTCGGGCTGTGGTTCGAGGTGCTGCTGATGCAGCTGCTGCTCCGCGAGGTCTACGGGGCGGACCCGCGCACGGCACGGACCCAGTACGCGCTGACCGAGATCGGGGACGAGACCCGCCACTCGGTGATGTTCGGCCGGGCGATCGCGGCGATGGGCGCGCCGGCGTACGGCCCCCGGCCCGCCGTCCTGCGTATCGGGAAGTTCGCTCCACTGCTGCACGGAGCGAGCGTCTTCTCCGCGACCCTCGTCGGCGAGGAGCCGCTCGACCGGTGGCAGCGCGAGCTGATGAAGGACGAGCGCTGCCAGCCGCTGACCCGGATGGCCTCCCGCATCCACGTCACCGAGGAGGCCCGCCACGTCACCTTCGCCCGCGAGGAGCTCGCCGCGGCGATGGCGCAGAAGATCGGGCGTACGCAGCTCCGGATGCACCAGAACCTCACCGCCCGCTCCGCCTATGTGATGGCGCGCTCGCTGGTCCACCCGGACTGCTACGCGGCCGTCGGCCTCGACCCGATGGCGGCCCGCCGCGAGGCGCTCGGCAACGAGCACTACCGCGCGACGCTGGCCTGGATGGGCGAGAAGATGATGCCGTACCTCACCGAGCACGGGATGGTCTCGGAGAAGGACCGCAAGATCTGGCGGGCGTCCTTCCTGGTGCCGCGCGACTGACGCGAGGCGTCAGAGCACGGCGAGGCGGTCGACCAGCAGCTCGACCCGGCGCTCGGCGTCCTCCGGCAGCAGCCGCCTCGACCGGGTCAGGGTCGCGACGCCGTGGAGGGACGCCCAGAACACCTCAGTGAACAGCTCCGGGGCGACTCCGTCGCCGGCGGCCTCGCCCAGGGTCTCCATCAGCGCCGCGAAGGCGTCCTTCAGCTGCTCCGGGGTGTCCTCCTGCGCGTACGCCAGGCCGCCGTCGAGCTGGAACAGGGCGTCGTAGACCGCCGGGTTGCGCTCGGCGAAATCGAGATAGGCACGGGCGAGAGCGACGACCCGATCGCGCGGGGCGCTCGCGGCCGCCGTCGCCGAGCGCATCGCCACGGCCATCTCGGCGGCACCCTCGAGGGCGACGGCACCGATGATCTCGCGCTTGCCGCGGAAGTGGCTGTAGAGGACCGGCTGGCTGTATTCGATGCGCTCGGCGAGCCGGCGCGTCGTCACCGCGTCCCAGCCCTGCTGCTCGGCGAGCTCGCGGGCCGTCGCCACGATGAGGCGTTCGCGATCCGCTCGCTCGCGCTGCTTGCGCTCCTGTACCGACATAGGCTTGATCCTAGCAGTGCTAGACATTCGAGCAGCAGCACTGGTGTGGGCTGGCGTCTCAGCGGAAGGCGGACTCCCCCGTCAGCGCCTGGCCGATGATGAGCTGGTGGACCTCGCTGGTGCCCTCGTAGGTGAGGACCGACTCGAGGTTGTTGGCGTGGCGGAGGATCGGATACACCAACGTGACCCCGGCGGCGGCGAGGATGGTGCGGCACTCGCGGGCGATGGCGATGGCCTCGCGGACGTTGTTGAGCTTGCCGAGGGAGATCTGCTCGGAGCGGAGGGTGCCCTCGTCCTTCAGGCGGCCCAGGTGGAGCGCGAGGAGCATCGCCTTGCCGAGCTCGAGCGTCATGTCGGCGAGCTTGGTCTGGGTGATCTGGAAGCCGGCGAGGGGCTTGTCGTAGATCTCGCGGGAGGCGGCGTACGCGATGGCGGACTCGAGGCAGTCGCGGGCCGCGCCGACGGCGCCGAAGACGATGCCGAAGCGGGCCTCGTTGAGGCAGGACAGCGGGCCTTTCAGGCCCCTGACCTCGGGGAACGCGGCAGATTCCGGGAGGCGTACGTCGTCGAGGACGATCTCACCGGTGGCCGAGGCACGCAGGGACAGCTTCTGCTTGATCACCGGCGCGGAGAAGCCCGGGGTGTCGGTGGGGACAACGAAGCCGCGGATGCCCTTGCCGTCGGGGGCCTCGTCGGTCTGGGCCCAGACGACCGCGACGTCGGCGACCGGGGCGTTGGTGATCCACATCTTGGTGCCGTTCAGGATCCAGTCGCCCGAGGCGTCGCGGCGCGCCCGGGTCCGCATCCCGGCCGGGTTGGAGCCGAAGTCGGGCTCGGTGAGCCCGAAGCAGCCGATCGCCTCGCCGGCCGCCATCCGCGGCAGCCACTCCTGCTTCTGCTCCTCGCTCCCCCACTTCCAGATCGCGAACATCGCCAGCGAACCCTGCACGGAGACCAGCGAGCGGATCCCGGAGTCGGCCGCCTCGAGCTCCAGGCAGGCCAGCCCGTACGCCGTCGCCGAGGTGCCCGCGCAGCCGTAGCCCTCCAGGTGCATCCCGAGGACGCCCAGCTTGCCGAGCTCGGGAGCGAGCTCGCGGACCGGGACCTCGCCGGCCTCGAACCAGTCGGCGAGGTGCGGCTTGATCTCCTTCTCCGCGAAGGATCTCACCGTGTCGCGGATCGCGCGGTCCTCATCGCCGATGAGGGCCTCGGTGCCGAAGAGCTCGAGCGGGGTCTGGGGCATGGGGAGTCTCCTTGGTTCGATCGGGGCGCTGCCGATTGTGTCACCCGTCAGGCGAACGCGATCGACTCGATCGCCGTAGGGTCAGCCTTCTGTACGCCGCCGGTGGCGGAGCTGGGCCAGGTACAGGTTCTTCGGCAGCACCGTCGCGTCGAGGGATTCGGTGACCGAGCCGAGCGGCCCGGAGAAGTCGCGAGCGTGGTTGGTCGGTTCGGTGGTGCCGGTGACACCCACCACGGCACTGTGCGGCGAGTTCTCCTCGATCCTGATGCCGTGCGAGCGGCCGTTGGTCACCTCGATGTTCCAGTGGGTGAAGCGGGCTCCCCAGTTGGGGCCTGCGTCGCCGGCTCCGCCTGTGTTTCCGTCGTTGTTGACTCTGATCGCGGTGCGCACCGCGTCGGTGGGGATGAGCTTGTGCGAGTCGAGGGTGCCGTGGGCCATGGTGCCGCCGGCCCACACGTTGCCGGAGGACAATCCCTCGACGTTGAGTCCGTGCTGGGTGGGCCCGGCGATCTCGAAGTCGGCGACGAGATTGTCGTGGGACTGCACACGGCACATGAAGGGGTGGTGACCTCGGCGCCCAGAGACGCGGGCGCCCAGGATGGAGACGTTCTTGGTGCCGACGAGCCCGAAGGCGTTGTCGGCGTGCTCGACGTGCACGTCGCGCGCCCAGCAGTCGATGGCCGACTGGAAGCAGGGCCCGTTGAAGCCGGGCTCGACGCTGTGCTGGGGCGTGGGGATCTCCCGCATCCGCATGGTCAGGCTCTCGATGCCGGCGTTGCGGATCACCGGGCCCAAGGTGGTCAGCGTCGGTTCCCACTCAGGGCGCAGCTCCACACGCAGCGGCTGTGCCAGGGTGATGCGGCCGTCATAGACGGCGGTCACCTGGACGGGCCAGCGGTAGTGCTCGAAGTTGGGGGCGCCGGTCCAGTCGCTGATCTCGGGACGCAACCGTCGGGCCTTGGTCTCCCAGTCGTAGTCGTCGGCCCCGGAGATGTCACCGCACAGGTGCTTCAGCAGGCTGTTGTCGGGCAGATTGCGCAGAGTCAGCAGCACGGTGTCGCCTGCGCGCAATCCGGTGGCGTCGGTGACCCGTAGCTCGCGGTCGCCGCGGGCCGCCGGCGCGAGCGTGGTCAGCGTCTCGTTGTCCATCCAGGCCTCGTTGCCGACGAAGCCCGCCTCGCGCAGCGACGCCAGCCGGCGACGTGGCACGAACCAGATCTGACCGCCCATCCAGCTCCACTGGCTCATCCAGCCGCGGCGGTTGAGCATGTAGCCGTCGTCGAGCGAGTTCTCGCAGTAGATGACGGTCTCCTCCGGGCTCTCGCCGCGGATGACCACCCCGGAGTCGTGCACAGGGATCATTCCGGTGGTGCGGTAGGTGCCTGGCGGAAGGAGCACGACGCCCCCGCCTGCCGCCCCCGCGGCCATGACGGCCCGCCGGAGAGCGTCGGTATCGTCGGCACGGCCGTCGCCGCGCGCGCCGCACTGCATGACGTTGGCGACCACCCTCGGTCGCGGGATCGATCGGTCCCCGCGGCCGTAGCCGGCGTAGGAGACATTGGGGATCTGCGGGTGGGTGTCGGGGGCGGCGAGGTACTCCTGCCACAGTGCGGCGCCGCCCGACGTAGACATCGCGGTCGAGCCGCGCGTTGCTGCCTGGGCCGCGGTGGCCGGCACAAGTGCGGCGCCGGCCGCGAGTCCACTGAGGGCGAGCAGATTGCGGCGGTCGAGGTGGGGCATGGGGGGCGCCTCTCAGGAGTATCGACACCGGCATCGTGGTGCCTGGGATCGGACGGTCGGAGGCTATGACTGTGACGTACCTCACGCAACGGCCTTGTCCGGCCGGAGTGGGCCCAATACCGGCTCTGACGAGCATGAGTTCCACTTGGGCATGGATCGATACCCGGACCTGGATTGCAGCGTCCTACGCGTTCCGATGAGTTTCGCGGATCGTTTGAACCGTTCACCCCACCGCTCCGTAGTAGGGGTGAAGGCCGGCATCGGGTCAGCCTCCAGGCGAGAGGAAACGGCGTGCGGACACGTACGAAAGCAGCAGTCGGGGTCGGTGCGGCAGTGATCGTGGTCGGAGGCGTCGCGGCGATCTTCGGGCCCGGTTGGTACGCGGACCGGGCCGAGGAGTCGGTCGCGGACGAGCCCAGCCTCAGCGCGTCGGCAGCGCCCGCGGACGGCGCCGACAGCAGCGGGACCTGGACGGTCTCGGACGGTTCCTACGCCGGCTACCGCCTCGACGAGGTGCTCCGGGGCGAGGACGTCACCGTCACCGGCCGCACCGAGGACGTGACCGGCCAGGTCACCATCGCCGAGAACGAGGTCACCGAGGCGAGCATCGAGGTGAAGGTGGCCACGATCGCCACCGACTCCGGCAACCGCGACGGCTACTTCCGCGAGAACGCGATCGAGGCCGACCAGTTCCCCACCGCCACCTTCGAGCTGACCGAGCCCGCCGCCCTCGAGGAGGGTGCGACCGAGGTCAAGCTGGTCGGTGACCTCACCGTGCACGGCGAGACGAAGTCGGTGACCGTCGACGCCGAGGTCGGCGGCGACGGCACCGACGCGCTCCAGGTCGTCGGCAGCGTGCCGATCACGTTCGCGGACTTCGGCGTCGAGGCGCCGAACTTGGGCTTCGTGAGCGTCGAGGACACCGGCAGCGTCGAGTTCTCGCTCGACCTGGCCAAGGGCTGATCCGGGACTCTGGGATCCTTGGGGCATGCGGGAGGTGACATGGGTGCGGAGGACGAGCTGCTCGTAGCGGTGCACGACGCCCACTCGGAGGCGCTCTACCGCTACGTCGTACGCCGCACCGGTGACGCCGAGGAGGCGCGTGACGTGGTGCAGGAGACGCTGCTGCGCGCCTGGCGTCACCCGGAGGTGCTGCAGCGGCCCGACGAGGGCGTACGCGCCTGGCTGTTCACCACCGCCCGCAACCTCGTCATCGACGACCTGCGCAGCGCACGCCGGAAACGGGAGTACGCCGCCGAGTCGCCGCCCGAGGCGACTTGGGCGGACGAGACCCAGGCGGTGCTCGACTCCTGGGTCGTCGCGGATGCGCTGCTCGCCCTCTCCCCCGATCACCGCGCGGTGGTGGTGGGCGCCTACTACGGCAGCCGGTCGGTCGCCGAGCTCGCCCGTGAGCTCGACATCCCGCCCGGCACGGTCAAGTCCCGGCTGCACTACGGTCTGCGAGCTCTGCGTCTCGCCCTGCAAGAGAAGGGGGTCACCTCATGAACGACGACCTGGACGCCTCCGCACACGAGACGTATGCCGACTGGGACGCGTCCTACGTGCTCGGGGCGCTGAGCCCGAGCGACCGGAGGGCGTACGAGCGGCACCTGACCAGCTGCAGCATCTGCCACGACGCCGTCGCCGAGCTCGCCGGGATGCCCGGGCTGCTCGGCGCGCTGTCGCGCGAGGAAGCCGAGGAGCTCCTCGAGGAGCCTGCCGTTGAGGTCGCGACGCCGCCGCTGGCAGAGCTGGCCGGGGCCGTACGCCGCTCGCGGCTGCGCCGCCGGGCGTTCGCGGTCGCGGCCGCCGTCGTCCTCCTCGCCGGCGGCACGGCGATCGGCGGCCTGGCGCTCGGTCGTGACGGCAACCAGCAGCCGATCGCGGCCCCCTCCGCCACGCCGTCCCCGTCGGGCTCTGCCGGCGTGAACGTACGCACCGTCGACCTGCGGCCAGTGGGAAGCGTCGACATGTGGGCCCAGCTCGTCGTCACCCCGACGTCCTGGGGCACCAAGCTCAAGTGGAGCTGCCACTACCCGCCCGAGCCCGGAAAGAGCCCGCCGGGACCGTCCGACTATCCGGTTGAGCCGGTGACGTACGACCTGGTGCTGGTCGGCCGCGACGGCGCGCGCACCGTCGCCGGGTCGTGGACCTGGTCGGGTGGGGAGACGCTCGGTCTGGACGCCTCCTCGGCGGTGCCGATCGCCGATGTCGAGCGGGTCGAGATCACCCTCGTCGGCGAGGACACCGCGGTCGCAGCGGCTTCGCTGACCTGAAGCTCTGAGTCTCTAGAGTCCGAGCTTGGAGACGGTCTTCTCCCGCATCTCGACCTTGCGGACCTTGCCGGTCACCGTCATCGGGAACTCCTCGACGACCAGGACGTAGCGCGGGATCTTGTAGTGGGCGAGCTTGCCGGTGGCGTACGCCCTCAGGGTCTCGGCCGTCACCCGCTCGGCGCCGGGGCGCAGGCGGACCCAGGCGCAGAGCTCCTCACCGTACGTCTCGTCGGGGACGCCGATGACCTGGACGTCCTCGATGTCGGGGTGGGTGTAGAGGAACTCCTCGATCTCGCGGGGGTAGATGTTCTCGCCGCCACGGATCACCATGTCCTTGATGCGGCCGACGATGCTGCAGTAGCCGTCGGGGTTCATCACGGCGAGGTCGCCGGTGTGCATCCAGCCCTCCTCGTCGATCGCCGCCCTGGTCTTCTCCTCGTCGGCCCAGTAGCCGAGCATCACCGAGTAGCCGCGGGTCTGGAACTCACCCGCCTCGCCCCGGGGAAGAACGACACCCGAGGTCGGGTCGACGACGCGTACCTCGACGTGCGGGTGCACCCGGCCGACGGTGGCGGTGCGGTGCTCGAGGTCGTCATCCATCCGGGTCTGGGTCGAGACGGGCGAGGTCTCGGTCATCCCATAGGCGATCGAGACCTCGCTCATGTGCATCTCGTTGACACACCGCTTCATCACCTCGACCGGGCACGGGCTGCCCGCCATGATCCCGGTGCGCAGCGTGCTGAGGTCGAAGCTGGGGAAGTCGGGGTGGCTCTGCATCGCGATGAACATCGTGGGTACGCCGTAGACGCCTGTGCAGCGCTCGTCCTGGACCGCCTTCAGGGTGGCCGCCGGGTCGAAGGCCTGGCCCGGGATCACCATCGTGGCGCCGTGAGTGATGCAGCCGAGGTTGCCCATCACCATCCCGAAGCAGTGGTAGAAGGGCACCGGGATCGCCAGCCGGTCGTTCTCGGTGAACCCGATCGTCTCGGTGGTGAAGTAGCCGTTGTTGAGGATGTTGCGGTGGCTCAGGGTCGCGCCCTTGGGGTAGCCGGTGGTGCCCGAGGTGTACTGGATGTTGATCGGGTCCTCGGGCCTCAGCTCGTCGTCGACGTGGTCGCTCAGCTTCTCCCCGGCGCCGGCTTCGAGGAGCGCGGTCCACTCCGGGTCGCCGATGAAAACGGTCTGCTCGAGGTCGGGGCAGTCGCCGCGGACGTCGGCCACCATCGAGCGATAGTCGGAGGTCTTGAACTCGGGCGCGGAGACAAGCAGCTTGATGCCCGACTGGGTCAGGGCGTACGCGAGCTCGTGGGTGCGATACGCCGGGTTGATGTTGACCAGGATCGCGCCGATCTTCTCGGTCGCCACCTGGGTCAGGGTCCACTCCGCACAGTTGGGCGCCCAGATGCCGACCCGGTCGCCTTTTCCGATCCCGGCCTTGCGAAGCCCGACGGCGAGCGCGTCGACGTCGCGGCTCATCTCGGCGTACGTCCACCTTCTGCCGGAGGCAACCTCGACCAACGCCTCCCGGTCACCGAATCTGGCGACGGTGCGATCGAAGCTCGCGCCGATCGTCTCCTCCAGCAGCGGGGTCGTGGTCTCTCCGGCAGCGTAGGCATCCGTCATGAGCCCAGTGTGACCTGAGTCACGGGCGGGTTCCAAGGGTCTGCTGCGGGGTGTCAGTCGCTGGTGATGAGCTCCGCGGCGCGCTCGCCGATCAGGATCGCGGGCGCGTTGGTGTGGCCGCGCACGATCCTGGGCATGATCGAGGCGTCGGCGACGCGGAGGCCCTCGACGCCGCGTACGCGCAGCCGGGGGTCGACCACGCTGGCCTCGTCCGTGCCCATCCGGCAGGTGCCGGTCGGGTGGTAGAGCGTGTGCGCGTGACGTGCCAGGAGCGCGTCGGCGACCTCCTCCGCGGACGAGTCCACCGGTACGTCGGGGCGCAGGAACTTGCCGAGGAACGGCTTGAGTGCGGGCTGCGAGGCGATCTCCAGCGTCACCCGGACACCTTCGACGATGGCCGCGCGGTCCCTGCCCTCGGGGTCGGAGAGGTAGCGGGGGTCGATGATCGGCTTGGCGGCCGGGTCCGTGGAGGTGAGCGTGACGCTGCCGCGGCTGGCCGGGTCGACGAGGATCGGACCGGCGACGACCGCCTCCCCCACGAACGGAATCAGACCCTCGTCGAAGAAGCCAACGGGAGCGAAGATCATCTCGATGTCGGGCGCGTCCAGATCGGGGCGCGAGCGGATGAAGCCGTACGCCTCGCCGACGTTGGAGGTGAGCATCCCGCGCCTGCGCAGCAGGTAGTTGAGCAGGTGACGCGCCGACTCCGCGGTCGCTAGCGAGCCCTGCTCGACCTCCCAGCCGATACCGGCGACGAGGTGGTCGGTGAGGTTCTCCCCCACCTCCTTCGCATCACGGACGACATCGATGCCGAGGCCATTCAGCTGGGCCGCCGGTCCGATCCCGGAGAGCATCAGCAGCTGCGGGGTGTTGATCGCGCCGCCGGAGAGGATCACCTCGCGCCGGGCGGTGATCGTGGTCTGCTGGCCGTCGACGACGGCCTCGACACCGGTCGCGCGAGTGCTGTCGAAGGTCACCCGCGACACCAGGGCGCCGGTCACCACGTTCAGGTTGGCGCGCCTGGCGGCGGGCTTGAGGTAGGCCGCGGCGGTGCTCCAGCGGGCGCCTCGGCGCTGGGTGACCATGGTCTCGACGTACGCCTCGGGGTTGGGGCCGTTGGCCCGCCCGCGCCGGTAGCCGGCCTGCTCGGCGGCCTGGAGGAAGGACTCGGTGTAAGGACGGGGGCTCCGTTGCCGCTCGACGCGGACCGGACCACCGGTGCCGTCGAGCGCGGTGGCGTCCTCGACGTCCTCGAGCTTCGCGTACGTCTTCTTGACGACATCCCAACCCCACTCGGGTCCGGCGGCCGCGCCCCACTCCTCGTAGTCGGCCTGGAGGCCCTTGACCCACATCATCGCGTTCATCGAGGACGAGCCGCCGAGCATCCGGCCGCGCGGCCAGTAGATCCGCCGGCCGCCGAGCGCCGGCTGTGGCTCGGTGGAGTAGTCCCAGTCGTGCTCGGACTGGAAGAGCTTCGAGAACGCCGCCGGGATGTGAATGTTCATGCTCTTGTCGCGCGGCCCCGCCTCGAGCAGCGTCACCTGGACGCTCGGGTCCTCGCTGAGGCGTGCCGCGAGCACGGCACCTGACGATCCGGCCCCCACCACCACGTAGTCGCTGGTCAGTTCCTGGCTCATACCGGATCTCCTTCGTCAACGATGACGGGCTTCCGGAAGATTACCGCCGTGGAGGCGGGGTTGGGGAGAGGATGCGTCAGTACGCCGCGGGTCGGTCTTCGCCCACCGACCAGCTCTCAGTCGGCGAGGAAGGCGCCCAGGGCGTAGGCGGGGTGGCGGTCGAGGTTGTGGCGGCCGCGGTCGTAGCGCCGGGTGGTGCGGGGGTCGGCGTGGCCGGCGGCGTCCTGGACGTCCTCGAGAGGTACGCCGGCCTCGCGGGCCAGGGTGACGAAGGTGTGGCGGAGGCTGTGCGGGGAGAGCTTGTCGCCGTGCTCGATGCCGGCCGAGGCGCCGATCCTGCGGATGAGTCGGAAGGCCTCGGAGCGGTGCCAGCGGTTGCCGGTGCCGGTGATGAAGACCGGGCCGTCGGCGCGGGCGTCGAGGTAGGCGTCGAGCGCCTGTGACGTCGCCGGATTGAGAACGACGTCGCGCCGGGCGCCGCCCTTACGGGTGATTGTGAGGATGCGGTGACCGCGGGAGTGGCTGAGGTCGCTCACGTCGGCGCCCAGGGCCTCGGAGATGCGCAGACCGTCGTGGAGCAGGAGGGTCACCAGCGCGGCGGCGCGGCTGGAGTGCTCCCGCGCGGCGGCGAGGAAGGCGCGTGCCTCTCCCCTGTCCATGCCCAGGGTCTGGGAGTCATTGCTGGTCTTGGGGCGCTTGATGTGCTCGGCCGGTGAAGCGGTGAGGACGTCTTCCGCGACGCCGTAGCGGTAGAAGCCGGCGATCGCGGAAAGCCGTCGGGCGATCGTCGCCGGGCTCCGCCGTGTTTCCAGATGGCGGGCGTAGCCGTCGACCATCGCCCGGTTGGCGGCGAGCGGGTCGATCTCCAGCGCGGCGCACCAGCCGAACCAGTCGGCGAGGTCTCGTCCGTACGCAGCTCGGGTGTGTCCTGCGTACGAGAGCAGGAACCTTCTGGCGAGCGCTTCGGCCCTCTTCTCCTCGGGCAGCTCCCCCAAGTTTTCGAGGAGCAGCTCTCTGACGGATTCCGTCACGGAGAGGTCAGTGGTGGGGGTCTGCGGACGGTGCTCGATCGCGCTCACAAGCACACATCATAATGCCGGTTATGTTGTGTGTCTTGTCGGGATCCCATTTGGACGACATAACGTATTCGTTACGTCTTTCGTCACGCTATGCTGACGTAATGACGGAAACGATTGTTGTCGACGAGAAGCTCTGCCGCTTCCCCGGCTGTCCGCTGCCCGCGGCGGCCTCGGAGAGCGGAAGCGGCCGGCCGCCGGAGTACTGCGACGATCCCTCCCACAACCGAGCCGCAGCCTGGCGCGAACGCAAGCGCCTGCAGAGGCTCGTGGAGACACGGGATCCCGAGGAGACCGCGCGACCGGTGCAGGCAGCCCAGCAGCGGGCCGCGGAGATCACCACTCAGCTGACCCAGCTCGCCGACAGGTTCCTCGATCAGCTCCCGAAGGCGCTGGAGGAGCTGCGTACGCTCGGCGACCTGACCGCTGCCGAGGCGCAGATCGCCACCGTGCAGAGCGAGGCACAGGAGCAGATCGCCGCCGCGAGCGCTCGTGCCGTGCGCGCCGAGCAGGCGCAGCGTACGGCCGAGGCGGAGCGCGACGAGGCAGATGCTGCCGCGGCGGAGGCGTTGGAGGAGTCGGAGCGATCGGCCGAGATCCTGCGGGAGGCGCTGTCCGCCACGACTGCAGCGGAGGAGTCCCGTCAGGCCGCGCAGGCGGCGCGGGAGCGAGCAGAGTTCGACGCGGCTGCCGCGGCGAAGACTGCCTCCGCGACGATCACGGAGCTCGAGAAGAGTCTCGAGGAGACGACCGCCGCGCGCGAAGCCCTGGCCGAGAAGCTCGAGAAGCTGCAGGCCGAGCACGCCTCGGCCGTGCAGCGGAGGCGCAGTGAGACCGCGCGCGCCGACCATGCCGAGAAGGCGATGGCGCGGCTGCAGGAGCAGCTGATCGCGGAGAAGAAGGCCGGCGAGAAGGCGGCGGCAAGTGCGGAGGCGACGATCTCCGGCCTGCGTACGCAGCGCGACGCCGCCCGCGAGCAGATCGACGCCCTGCGGGACCAGGTGGCAGACCTCCGCGGGAGCGAGGCAGCGGCGAAGGCGGATCGCGATGCCACCCGCGCCGAGCTGGACCGCGAGCGCGCTCATGCGAGCGAGCGGCTCGAGGATCTGCGGGCCGCACACCGGGCCCAGGTCGCGCAGCTGATGGAGCAGATCGAGCGGCGTACGTCCTCCCCCGATGTGCCGGAAGAGGGTGCGTGACACGCGGGACCCCAGTTGGAGCTGAACGGACCACATCCGCTACTGTTCTTCTCGCAAGCGGACGTAGCTCAGTTGGTAGAGCGCAACCTTGCCAAGGTTGAGGTCGCGAGTTCGAGCCTCGTCGTCCGCTCCACTCGAGGGCCGCCCGTTCGGGCGGCCCTCGATCAATTTCCCGTGGCGAAACCAGCATCTCGCCGCAACTGCTCTAGGATTTCATTGCTCTGGGATTTATGCGCCAGGTGTGGATGAGCCCGGGGGCGAGGCCGACAACCGAAGGACTGTGCGTGGGGGGCGTTGAGTGAGCGGTAAGTTCATCGACGCCTATGCCGTGCTGGAGATCGCTCCGGACGCGGACGACGCGGCCGTCCGAGCTCGCCATCGCGAGCTCGCGAAGCAGTTCCACCCCGACCGCGGCGGCCGTGCTGCCGACGGCGAGCTGATGATGCGCATCAACCGGGCGCGCGACGTGCTGCTCGACCCGGTCGCCAGGGCCACCCTCGACGAGGAGCTCGCCCGGCGCCGCCGTAAGGCCGCTGCCTCGGGGGCCGCGGGGAAGGCTTCTGCTTCTCCTACTCCGCCGCTCAGCCGCGACCGCCGCTGGCGAGCAGAGTGGGGCGCCGCGACTCCGCGTCCCGCCCCGGCGCCCGGCAGCAGCTCACCGGCTCCGGTGACACCACCCGCTCGGGTACGCCCGTCGGCCAGCCGGCTGCGCCAGGCCACGCGGCAGGCTCGAGCGGCGAATGCCGCGATGGCCTCGCGACAGCGACCCCCGGTGCCGAAGCCTCCTCGCACGGTGACGGAGCCGCCTCCGGCCCAGCCCGCCAGCCAGCAGACGGTGAAGGCCCAGCCCGCCGCCCCACAGCCCCCGAACCCTCAGCCGGTGGCTCCGCAGCCGGCTGCCCCGCAGCAGCAGACCGCGCCGTCGGCAGACAAGCCGGCCAACGCCTGGTCGCTCTATTCCGTGCCGCTCGACGCGGTCTCGGTCGCGTCGCTGCTCGCCAGCGTGCTGATGTGTGGCCCGCTCGGCTTCATCCTCGGCATCATCGGCCTGGCCCGCACCGCCGACGACAAGCGTCGCGGCCGTTGGGCCGCGGTCGCCGGTATCGCCATCAGCAGCCTGACGATGCTGGTCGCCGTCGGCTACGTGATGCAGGCGATGTCCGCACCTGGCCCCTGACGCGGGACTCCGCCCAGCGGCCACTCGGCGATGGTGCGACAGCCGTGGTTCGCGTACCACTGCAGGCTGACCCGGTCCGCGTGACATCGCGCCGGGAGGAACGGCGCCAGGGACGTACGTGTCGAGCCGAGGTCCACTCCCCCGGCGATGTGGTCGACGGTCAGGTGCGGCACCGGTTCGAAGAGGCCGTCATAGGGCGGGCACTGCGGAAACGCCGCACTCAGCTCGGCGGTCAGCGCCGCGAACGGCTCCGCAGGATCAGGGTGCAGATAGATCGTGCCGCCGGCGAAGAGGCGTACGTCGTCCAGCACGAAGTCGAAGGCAATTGCCGCGGCCGCGATCTTCCCGACCCGTTCCAGATCGTCCGTCGTGGGTGCGGCCAGAAACGGCGCGAGCAGCGTGATGTGCGCGTGCACGAACGCCGGGTCCGCCGAGACGAACGAGTCGTCGTAGTGGCGCGTCCGCTCCAGGACGTACGTCTCCAGCGCGGGCACCGGGACGACGAGGACCGCGTGCCCGGCGGAGGATGTGCTCATGGCCGGATTCTCGCGGGCACGCCTGGTCGATGACCACTCGACGCGGGCTGCTCGTCACTCGGCTAGGGTGCCCGGGTGTCTACGCCTGAGATGCCCGCCGAACTGCTCAAGCACGCCCTCGACGCGACGGGGTTCATGCCTCCCGAGGAGGGCACGGCGCTGTTCGAGTACGCCGTGGAGCGCATGCCGCACGGGCCGGCCGTCGAGATCGGGACCTACTGCGGGAAGTCGTCGGTCTATCTCGGCGCCGCGGCGAAGCTGACCGGTGGCACGGTGTTCACCGTCGACCACCACCACGGCAGCGAGGAGAACCAGGCGGGCTGGGAGCACCACGACACGACCCTGGTCGACGAGCGCACCGGGCGGCTGGACACACTGCCGACCTTCCGGCGCACGATCGAGCAGGCCGGCCTGGAGGACGAGGTCGTCGCCATGATCGGCGCCTCGACGACCGTGAGCCGGTGGTGGACCACGCCGGTCTCGCTGCTGTTCATCGACGGTGGCCACGGCGTCGAGCCCGCGCAGCTGGACTACCGCGGCTGGGCACCGAAGGTGATGCCCGGTGGTCTGCTGCTGGTCCACGACGTCTTCCCGGACCCGGCCGAGGGCGGACGGCCGCCGTACGAGGAGATCTACCTCCCCGCGCTCGCCTCCAAGCAGTTCGAGGAGATCGACGCCGTCGGGTCGCTGCGGGTCCTGCGCCGGCTCACCTGATCCCAGGCGCCACAGGAGTCACATCGATCAGGGTATTCCAGCCGAAGACGTCTCGCACCCACACTCCAGCGCCAGCTCCTCGAACGGAGCGGCGAGGGAGGTGCCGCGCATGATGCCGGAGCCGGGGGTGGACCCGCCGTAGCGCTCCCCCAGCGCGTCCGCGGCCAGGATGACGGCGGCGGCGGTGAAGGTGGAGTGCTCCTCGGGCCAGTAGGCGTTGGGGTTCGGGTTGGGGTAGTCGGGCGACTCGTAGACCCAGCCGGTCCAGTAGCCGCCGTCGTCGGCACGCATGTGCTGCATCTCGGTCAGCAGCCGGAGCCCGCGGCGGTGGTCGCCGAGGTTGTCGAGGGCCATCACGAGCTCACACGTCTCCGCGCCGGTCACCCAGGGGTTGGTGTCGACGCAAAGGGCGCCGAGGCCGGGGCGTACGAAGTGGTCCCAGCGCGACTCGATCAGGTCGTGGCCGTCGGCACCGACGACGGCGCCGCCGAGGACCGGGTAGTACCAGTCCATCGAGTGGTGCGACTTGTCCTCGAACGAGTCGCGGTGGTGGCGCAGCGCATGACCGAGCCGGCCGCCGACGATCTCCCACTCCGGCTGCGGGTCGTCCATCAGGTCGGCCAGGGCGACCCCGGCGCGCAGCGACTGGTAGATCGAGGACGAGCCGGTGAGCAGGGCGAACGGGTCCCGCGGGGTCCAGGCGATCCCGCCGAAGGGCAGCTGCAGCCCGACCACGAAGTCGAGCCCGGCGCGCACAGAGGGCCACAGCCGCTCCACGAACGCCCGGTCGCGACGGATCAGCCAGTGGTGCCAGAGCCCGACGGCGAAGTAGGCCGACATGTTGGACTCGCCGATCGTCTCCACCGCCGAGCCTGAGACGATCTTCATCGGCCAGGACCCGTCGCTGTTCTGCAGCGACGGGATCCAGTCGTACGCGGCCTCGGCCTCCTCCACCAGGCCACCGACGAGCAGACCCATGGCCGCCTCGACGTGGTTCCAGATGTCGGTGTGCTGACCGGGGACCCACGGGATCGCGCCCGACGCCTCCTGGACGCGGGCGATCGACCCGGCCGTGGCGACGATCTGGGCAGGGGTCAGCACCCCGTCGACGTACGGGATCTCGACTCTCATCCGCGAATCAGGCGGCCGAGGTGGGGTCGGAGGCGACAGGACCCGGCTTGCGGAAGTAGAGGACCATGCTCTTGCCGATCATCGGGTCCAGGACCTTCCCGGCGAGGCGCAGCGGCAGCGGGTTCTTCATGATCTCCCAGACCAGTACCTGGTGGTACGCCTTCACCAGGACGTGCTTGTCGTTGTCGACGCCGACGGCCGACTTCAGCCACCAGTAGGGCGCGTGCAGGCCGTGGGCGTAGGACTTGCCCTCGAAGATCATCGCCTCACCAGGGGTGCCGTCGTTGGGCCGGCCGGCCTTGGTGACCTTGTCGATGAGCTCGTGGTCGGTGTAGATGCGGATGTGGCCGCCGGGGGTGTTGTGGTAGTCCTCGGAGAGCTTCCAGTTGACGACCTCGGGCAGCCAGCGCGGCACCGAGATGGCCAGGGTGCCACCGGGACGCAGCACCCGGACGAGCTCCTTGATCGCGTCGACGTCGCGGTGGATGTGCTCGAGCACCTCGGCCGCCACGATCCGGTCGAACTCGCCGTCACCGAAGGGCAGCGACAGGGCGTCGCCCTCCTTGACCTCCGCGTTCGCGCCCTCGGGAACCTCGTCACGCATCGCGAAGAACCAGTCGCTGACCTTGGCCAGCTCCTCGGCATCCTGGTCGAACGCGATCACGTCGGCGCCGCGGCGGTACATCTCGAAGGCGTGCCGGCCACCGCCGGCACCCATGTCGAGCACGCGCTCTCCGGGCTTAAGGCCAAGGCGGTCGAAGTCAACGGTGAGCACGGCTCACTTCCTCTCGTCTGTGGTGAACTCGTCGATGGACTGCTGATAGAGGGCCGTCATCCGCTCGGCGACGGCGTGCCAGGAGAAGTGCTCCTCGACCCGGGCGCGCCCGGCGGCCGAGTAGCGGGCCCGGCGCTCGGGGTCGTCGAGCAGCGCCGCGATGGCCTGCTCGAGCTCCTCGGTCTCGCCCGGCGTGACCTGCTTCGCGCACAGGTCGTCGGGGCCGACGACCTCGGGGATCGCGCCGGCGCGAGAGACGACGAGCGGGGTGCCGCACGCCATCAGCTCGGCGGTCGGCAGCGAGAACCCCTCGTAGAGCGAGGGCACGCAGGCGATCTCCGCGGAGCCCATCAGCTCGACGAGCTCGGCATCGGAGATGCCGTTGACGAAACGTACGTGGTCCTTGATCGCGAGCTTCTCGATGAGCTGCTCGGTCGGACCGCCCTTCTTGGGCTTGGAGACCAGGACCAGCTCCAGGTCACGTTCGGTACGCAGCTTGGCGAAGGCCTCGAGCAGGAAGGCGATGCCCTTCAGCGGGGCATCGGCACTGGCCATGGCCAGGATCCGCCCCGGGATGCGAGGTCCGGTCGGCGGGACGAACTCCTCCGGTACGCCGAGATGCACGGTCTGAACCCGGTCGGACGGGACGCCGAAGTCGGTGAGTATGTCGCGCTTGGAGTTGTCCGAGGGCGTGATCACGTGCCGCAGCTGCGAGGCGACCTTCGCCTGCATCTTCACGAACGAGTACCAGCGCCAGACGCCGAACTTCTTCTTCCAGCCCACCGCGCTGTCCAGCTCGATGCGCCGGTCGAAGGAGATCGGGTGGTGGATCGTGGTCACCAGCGGCAGGCCGACCTCGCGCTCGATGCTCAGCAGCGGCGTGGCCAGCGTCTGGTTGTCGTGGACGATGTCGAAGTCGTCCTTCCGCTCCTTCAGCACCTTCAGGACGCGCTTGGCGAAGGTCAGCGGCTCGGGAAAGGCACCGGTACGCATCCGGGCCCACTCCTCGACGTCGACCAGGTCGCGCAGCTCGGAGAGCTTCGGGTTGCCGAACGGGTTCGGCTCCTCGTAGAGGCCCAGGCTCGGCACCTTGGTGAGGGTGACGCCCTCCCCTACGAGGTCGAGATCGGGATAGGGCTGACCGGAGAAGACCTCAACGGTGTGCCCGAGCTTGGCTAGCTCCCGACTCAGATGGCGGATATAGACGCCTTGACCGCCGACGTGCGGCTTGCTGCGATACGACAGCAGAGCGATCCGCATCCGCCACCTCCCTCAAACCTAGGCAGAGCAAAACTAGAACGTGTTCTATACTAGCAGGTAGCCAGCGCGAGTCACTCTAATGCAGGCGCTTCCACAGACGGTGTCGGGCGTGGCGTCTAGGCTGGTGGCGTGGAGGGTTTCTGGACCCGGTTCCGTCTCGATCCGAGACAGGCCGACAACGCACGCATGCGCGCCTCCGATGCCGATCGGGAGGTTGTACGCGCCGTTCTCACCGATGCCTTCGCCGACGGCCGGCTGACCCGCGAGGAGCACGAGGAGCGGGTCGGCACCCTCCTGGAGGCCCGTACGCTCGGCGAGCTGCCCGCTCTCGTGGACGATCTCGTGGTCCCCGAGCCCGCTGCCGGCGAGCCCGGGGCGAACCTGCCCGACACGCTCAGGTTCCGTGAGCAGGGTGCGGCTGCGTACCGCAAGGAGCTCCAGGAGGCGGTTGCCACCTTCTTGATGGTCAGCCTCATCACCTGGGGCATCTGGCTGTTCACCGCAGCCCCTGACGGGCATCCCTGGCCGATCTATCCGATGCTCTTCCTGGTCGTCAACCTGGTCGGCACCGGCGTACGCCGCGAGGCGATCGTCCAGCGCGAGGTGCACCGCCTCGAGAAGAAGGCCGCCAAGAAGGCGGCGAAGAAGGCGGCCAAGGCCGAGATCGAGGCAGCCCCCGAGACAGCTGCCCCGATCCTCGACCCGCCGGCCCAGTCCGAGAAGGACCAGCCCGGCGACCCCTCCTAGCTCCCCAGCTGCGGGTCGCTCACGGAGGGACGTCCGGTTTCCAGGTGGCCGGCGAACCCGCGCGCCCAGGTGGTGCCCGGGACGGTGAGGGTCAGGTCGTACCAGCCCCCGGTGGCGCGGGTGTCCAGGTGGCGGGAGCGGATCGGGCCGGCGTACGCCCTGGTGATCTCGGCCTTGCGGGGCGCGGTCACGGTGAGTCGCTGCGAGCGGCCATCCCGCCGCAGGTTGGCTGGCGCGGGGTCGGCGCCCGCGGTGCCGGCATAGGAGCGGAAGAACCCGTTGGGGCCGTGCAGGTGGATCTCGTAGTCGCCGCTGACCGGCCAGCGCACCGAGAGGGTGTCGCCGGCGCCGACGGTGTAGCTGTGCGGCGCAGCCTCCGGGGCGAGCAGCCGAGCCTGGAAGTGGGCGCCGACGCTGCCGGCGTTGTGGATCTCGACAGCGATCTCGCCTGCGGCGGCGGTCTCGACGACCTCGAGCCGGTAGGGCGTCGGGCGAGCCGGGCGGGTGCCGCGCTCCTGCTTCGGCATCGTCCCGTTCGCCGGCGCCTCCGGGGCGTAGTCCGGGTGGCGCTCGCGGTCGGCGGGCTCCCACCCGCTCGTGTCGGGGAGCACGGGCGGCTCGGAGGTGCGGGAGAAGTCGAAGGCCGAGGTCAGGTCACCACACACGGCGCGACGCCAGGGCGTGATGTTGGGCTCGGCGACACCGAAGCGCTCCTCCATGAACCGCAGGATCGAGGTGTGGTCGAAGGTCTCCGACGAGACCCAGCCGCCGACGCTCCACGGGGAGACGACGAACATCGGCACCCGCGGCCCGAGGCCGTAGTGGCCGTCGCCGTGGGAGCCGGTGTAGAGCTCGTTCTCGGTCGAGACGGTCGACTCCCCTGGCACCAGCGGGCTGTTGATGTGCGGCGGCACCAGGTGGTCGAAGAAACCGTCGTTCTCGTCGTAGGTGATGAACAGCGCGGTCTTGGCCCACACCTCGGGGTTGGAGGTGAGCGCGTCGAGGACCTTGGCGATGTACCAGGCGCCGTAGTTGGTCGGCCAGTTCGAGTGCTCGGAGAACGCCTCCGGCGCCGCGATCCAGCTGACCGAGGGCAGGTTGTCGGCCTCGACGTCGGCGCGCAGGATCTCGAAGTAGTCCTGGCCGTCGATCGCGCGGGTGCCGGTGCGGGCCTTCTCGAAGAGCGGGTCTCCGGGCTTGGCGTCCTGGAACCTGTTGAAGTAGAGCAGCGAGTTGTCACCGTAGTTGCCGATGTAGGCGTCCTTGGTCCAGCCCCACCAGTTGTCGCCCTCGGCGTTGAGGCCGGTGCCCTCGTCCTGGTAGACCTTCCAGCTGACCCCGGCCTTCTCGAGCCGCTCGGCGTAGGTGGTCCAGTCGTAGCCGGCCTCGTCGTTGTAGAGCACCGGCCCGCCGCCCTTGCCGTCGTTGCCGGTCCAGCCCGAGAGCATGTAGTAGCGGTTGGGGTCGGTGTTGCCGATGAAGGAGCAGTAGTAGGCGTCGCACACCGTGAACGCGTCGGCCAGCGCGAAGTGGAAGGCGGCGTCCTGCCGCTGGAGGTACGCCATCGTGGTGGTGCCCTTGGCCGGGACCCACTGGTCGTAGCGACCGCCGTTGACCGCCTGCTGGCCATCGGGCCAGCTGTGCGGGAGGCCCTCGAGGAAGGCTGCGCCCAGGTCGTCGACCTCGGGGTGGAACGGGAGCAGCTCGCCGTCACCGTTCGGCTGGTGCCACACCGGCTTTCCCGAGGGCAGGATCGCCGGGTGCGGGTCGCCGAAGCCGCGTACGCCGCGCAGCGTGCCCAGGTAGTGCTCGAAGCTGCGGTTCTCCTGCATCAGGACGACCACGTGCTCGATGTCGCGGATCGTGCCGGTCCGGCGGGCGGCGGGGATGGAGGCGGCTCGCGCGATGCTCTGGTCGAGCATGGTCAGCGCAGCTGCGCCGCCGGCGAGACCGAGGAACCGACGACGATCGATGTCAACCACAGGAGCTCCTTGACGGTGGGGGGTGAGCGGCGACCACGATCTCGGCTCAGTGGCTCACCTGGGCGACGCGTGGTTGGTTGTCAGATGACCGGCGGGCGAAGAGTTCGTCGTCCGGCCGCAGTCGGCGGCGCAGCTGCGCGGTGACGTACGCGGCGACGACGAACATCACCAGGTCGGCCGCGATCAGCGCGAACAGCCAGGAGGCGTCGGCGGGTCCGTCGATCCGCTGCTGGATGTGGAGGTGGGCGACCATCGCCGAGACGATGAACCCGACGCTGGCATAGAGGGTGATGCGCAGATCCACCCTCTCCTCGTCGACGCCGCGCACCCAGCGGCGGCCGACCCGCAGGATCGCGAGCGAGGTCAGCGCCGCGATCACCGGCAGGAACGGCACCGCGTAGCGGGCGTGGATCCAGCCGCCGCCCGCGTGGAACGAGGCCAGGTTGACGATGATGATCACGCAGTAGATCCCCATCAGCGCCCGCACCGCGACTTCCAGCCGGCGCTCCAGGACGGTCGGCTCCGGCCCGGGGATCACGACGCGGCGCATGACCCCGTCCGGTCTCGGCCGGGCCTTCGCGTTGACGTCGAGCACCATGCCGGTGACCGTGACGGCCAGGGTCGCGGCCGCGGCGACGATCCAGATCTTCGGGATCACGTCGTCGGCCCACAGCGAGCCGTAGAGGTGCAGGTAGAGCTCCGGGTTGACCAGCTGGAAGAGCGTGTCACCGTGGGTCTGGCGGGAGAACTTCTCGAAGAGCGCCGTGGAGGCGGTCGCGTCGCCGTAGAGCACGATGTTGCGTACGTAGAACCAGCCGATCACGACCACCGGCGCCAGCCCGATGCGGATCGCCAGGAGCACGCCCCGGCGGAACGTACGCAGCGTCGGGTCGCGCAGCCACAGTGCGGCCAGCACGCAGGCACCCAGCACGAGCACCGCCACCAGGCCGGTCGAGCGGAAGCTGGCCGCTGCGACGCCGGCGACGGTCGCCCAGATCAGCCGGTCCCGGGTGACGCCCTCGCGGATCATCCGGAAGCCGAGCAGCAGGGTCAGCGAGGCGGCGACCGTGCCCCAGCCGTCGTTGTAGATCGCGCCGCCGTCGTAGGTCACCGCGCCACAGCCGAGCACCATCGCCGCGGCGAGCACCGGGACCACCCGCCGTCTGGGCACCAGCTCGCGCGCCAGCAGCCCGACCAAGATGATGCTCAGCGCGTAGCCCAGCGCGTTGAGCAGCCGCATCCCGAGCAGCGTCACCCCGACGTTGCCGACGGCGTCGCCGAGCCAGACCAGCGGCAGGCTCATCACGTAGAACAGTGGCGGGTGGTTGGCGACCCAGATGTCGCGGCGCGGCTCGTCGAGCCCGAAGAGCGCCTCGGCGAACTGCGGATAGCGCACCGGGTCGGCCGGTGTGTTCGTGTCGATCGTGGGCAGGACGCCCTGCGACAGGACGATGGCGTAGGCCGCGTGCTGCTTCTCGTCGGCCTTCAGCAGCGGAGGCATGCCGATCGCGTACTGCGCACTCATCGCGAACCCGAGCACGCCGAGCAGGAGCAGGCATACGGTCACCTGGGACAGCGAGCGCGTGGGCGTGAGCACCTCGACAAGCTAGTGGGCTCAGATGCCGTTCAGCCGCCACCGCGGTTGGCGGTCAGGTGACGAGTCGGCGAACTGTGCGTGGTGCCTGCGGTGGCTGTCCTCAGTCGATGACCATCGAGGATCCGGCGGCGACCTGCTCCCGGGTCGTACGCCGCCGCACGTCGCGCCGGTGACGCCAGATCTGCACCACTCCGAGGCCCCAGAACAGGTACTGCACCGACATCGCCCAGCGGAACGCCTCCGGCGTGTAGGAGGTCGAGGCCCCCGGCGTACGCCAGTCGAGGATCCAGCCGACCAGCACGATCACGAGCAGCGCGGCGACGAAGCCGCCCTGGTTGATGATCCCGCTGGCGCTCGCCATCCGCGCGGGCGGGTTGCTGGTGCGGCCGACGTCGAAGCCGATCATCGAGGCGGGTCCGCCGAAGCCGACCACGGCCATCAGGAGCAGCAGCACCGGTAGCGGCGCCTCGCCCGGCCAGGCGAGCACGAGGGTCCACACCGACACCAGGGCGGCGATCATCGTCAGCGCCACCGTCGAGCGATGCCACGGGTGGCGTCCGGCGAGGATGCCGATCACCGGACCCGCGGCCAGGGCAGCGACGACGGTGACCGAGAGCAGGGTGCCGGCGAGGGTGTCGGAGAGCCCTTCCGCGGTCACCAGGAACGGGAAGCCCCACAGCAGCCCCATCAGGTGGGAGCTGAACGGGGTGGAGAAGTGGATCCAGAAGCCGAGGCGGGTGCCCGGCTGGTACCAGGACGCCATCAGGCTGCGGCCGAGCTCGCGCGGCTTGAGGGACGTTCCTCGGCGGTGTCGGTCACCGGGTCCGTCGTGGACGAAGAGGCGCAGCAGCACGAGAAGCACCGGGCCGATCAGCGCTGCGGTGAGGTAGGCCCTGGTCCAGCCGAGCTGGCCGAGCGCCCACGTCATCGGGACCGCCGCCGCGATCGCGCCCAGCTGTCCGACAGTGCCGGTCAGCTGGCTGACCAGCGGCACCTTGCGGGCCGGGAACCACGAGGGCACCAACCGCAGCACGCAGATGAACGTCATCGCGTCGCCCATCCCCACGAACGTACGCGCGAGCAGCGCCAGCGGATAGGAGTCCGCGAACGCGAACCCTGCCTGAGCGACCGCCAGGATCAGTGCGCCCGCGGAGAGGACCGTACGTGACCCGAACCGGTCGACCAGCAGCCCGACCGGCACCTGCATGAGGGCATAGACGAGCAGCTGCAGCATGACGAAGGTCGCCAGCTGGCTGGCGCCGATCCCGAAGCGCTCGGTGGCCACCAGACCGGCGACCGCGAGGCTGCTGCGGTGGAAGACCGCCAGACCGTAGACGGCGAGGGCGATACCCCACACGAGCCATGAGCGTGCGGACGACTGGGGGTCTTCGTGGCTCACAGAGAGAGGTTACGGCGCCTTCGAGGTCGTCGAGATGCCGGTGGTCTCCCGTGGACGGTCGGAGGCGACCTCGGTCACAGGCCCGGTCGCCACGTGTGCGGCGAGAGTGCGGGGCGTGTCGAACGTGCCCGGCCGCATCCGTCGGCGCAGCTCGGTGGCGACGTACGCGGCGACCGCGAACATCACCAGGTCGGCCGCCACCAGGGCGACGAGCGCGAAGGTGCTGCTGACCGGACCGTCGACGTACTGCTCGGTGTCGAGGTGGCAGACGAGGCCGACGACCATGAACGCGAGCGAGACGCCCAGGCCGATGCGCAGGTCGCGCGCCTCGTCGAGCGCGGTCACGCCGTTCCGCGAGCCGGTCGGGCGTTGTATCGAGCCTGTCGAGATGACCCGCAGCGGCAGGAGCCGACCCAGGCGCAACGCGGCGATCCCGGCACCGGCGGCGAGGAACGGCAGGAACGGGACCGCGTAGCGAGCGTGGATCCAGCCACCGCCGGCGATGAACCCGGCGACGTTGATCAGGATCAGCAGGCAGTAGCCGCCCAGGAGCGCCCAGATGGCGAGGTCCTGGCGGTGCTGCATCGTGCTCTGCGGGGCGAGGCGGATGCGCCGCAGGACTCCCGTACGGCGCGGGTTGGCCTTCGCGGCGGCATCGAGCACGAGGCCGACCAGGGTGAGCGTGAGCACGACGACGGCTGCCTGGCTCCAGGTGTTGGCGATGTTGCCGTCGGTCCACAGGCTGCCGAGCAGGTGGCCGTAGAACTCCGGGTTGACCAGTTGGAACAGGGTGGTGCCGTTGGGCTCGCGGCCGAACTTCTCGAAGAGCGAGCCCGACGCGGTCGGGTCACCGTAGATCTGGATGTTGCGCACGTAGAACCAGCCGAACACGACTACCGGCGCCATGCCGATGCACGCCGCGATCCCGACGGCGCGCCAGAAGGTCCCGCGCAGGAACGTACGCAGCGACGGCTCCCGCAGCCACATCGCCACCAGTACGCAGGCGCCGAGAAAGAGGACCGCGACCAGGCCGGTCGAGCGGAACCCGGCGGCCGCGACGCCGACCGCGGCCGCGGCGATCAGGCGCTCGCGCGTCACGCCCTGGCGGATCATTCGGAACCCGAGGTAGAGCGTCATGAAGGCCGCCGCAGAGGACCAGCCGTCGTTGTAGATCCCGCCACCCACGAAGGTCATCGCGCCGCAGCCGATGCACATCGCCGAGGCGATCACCGGCACCGCCGGGCGTCGTGGCACCAGCTCGCGCGCCAGCAGGCCGACCATGATCGTGGTCAGCGCGAAGCCGAGCGCATTGAGCAGGCGCATCCCGAGCAGTGTCAGGCCTGGCGAGCCGACCGCGTCGCCGAGCCAGACGAGCGGCAGGCTCATCGCGTAGAAGAGCGGCGGGTGGTTGGCGACCCAGATGTCGCGGTGGGCCTCATCGGCCCCGAAGAGGCTCTCGGCCAGCTGCGGATAGCGCGCGGGGTCGTCGGGGATGTCGGTGTCGATCGTCGGCAGCGTCCCCTGGGACAGCGCCACCGCGTACGCCGCGTGGGCCCGCTCGTCGGCCTTGAACAGGGCCGGCATGGCGATCGCCACCTGGGCGCTCATCGCGAAGCCGAGCACACCCAGCAGCAGGACGCAGATCGTGGATTGGGACATCGAGACCCGTGGAACAGTCACGTACCCGACGTTAACCGCCGAAACTGACGGGACACACGAGCCACGGCTCACGGGCGGTGAACAGCACGCGACGCGCGGGTGAGCGAAGGTTGACGCAAAACTCGGTCGCATCGGCCGCCGGCGGGCCGATAGCGTCCCGAGGTGTCATGACTACTTCACCGCGGTCGCTGCCGCACCACATCGCCATGGTCGCCTCCCCCGCGATCAGCCACCTCCTGCCCAGTCTCGAGCTGATCAAGGAGCTGGTCGAGCGCGGCCACCGCGTCACGTACGCCACCCACGAGTCGATGTCCGACGCGATCAAGCCGACCGGGGCCGAGGTGGTTCCGGTGCCGACGGTGCTGCCCGTCGAGGACCGGCTCTGGCCCGAGGACCCGGTCGCCGGGATGGGCATCTTCCTCGACGACGCCATCCAGGTTCTCCCGCATCTGGAGTCGTTCTACGGCGCCGAGCCGGCCGACCTCTACCTCTACGACATCGGTGGCTATGCCGCCCGGGCCCTCGCGGAGAAGCAGCAGCGTCCGTTCGTGCAGCTCTCGCCGACCTTCGTCGCCTGGGAGGGGTACGCCGAGGAGGTCGGCGCCCAGGTGCGGCAGCTGTCGGGCTACGACGGCTACCTGGACCGGTTCGGGGCCTGGCTTGCGGACGCAGGGGCGAGCACCCGCGACCCGGAGACGTTCGCCGGGGCGCCGAAGCGGACCCTCGCCCTCATCCCGAAGGCGATGCAGCCCAACGCGGACAAGGTCGACGAGGAGGTCGTCACCTTCGTCGGACCGTGCTTCGCGCTCGACTCCGAGGAGAGCTGGACCCGCCCCGCCGGTGCCGATCACGTCCTGCTGGTCTCTCTCGGCTCGGCCTACACCGCCGGCGCGGACTTCTTCCGCGCCTGTATCGAGGCGTACGCCGCCCTCCCCGGCTGGCACGTCGTGATGTCGATCGGCACCCAGCTCGACCCGGCCGACCTCGGTGACCTCCCCGGCAACGTCGAGGTCCACTCCTGGCTGCCGCAGCGCGCCGTCCTCGCCCAGGCCGACGCGTTCGTCACCCATGCCGGGATGGGCGGAAGCAGCGAGGGTCTGATGGCGGGCGTCCCCATGGTCGCGGTCCCGCAGGCGGTCGACCAGTTCATGAACGCCGACCGTCTCGTCGAGCTCGGTGTGGCGCGAAGGATCGACGCCGAGGACGTCACTGCCGCCGCGCTGCGTACGGCGCTGCTCGAGCTGCTCGACGACCCCGACCGCGCCGTGCGGTCGGCTCAGCTGCGTGCGGACGCGATCGCCGAGGGCGGCACCCGCCGCGCCGCCGACCTGATCGAGTCCATGCTCGCTGGTTGATCCGCATCCCGCTGATTGACCCGACACCCTCGCTGGTCGAGCCGCGAGCGCCAGCGAGCGTGTCGACCAGCGGGGACTACTTAGTGGCTTCCATCATCTGCCGCAGCTCCTTCTT
Organism: Nocardioides sp. NPDC127503; assembly: GCF_040302165.1. NCBI lineage: Bacteria > Bacillati > Actinomycetota > Actinomycetes > Propionibacteriales > Nocardioidaceae > Nocardioides > Nocardioides sp. NPDC127503. The sequence goes on from NZ_JBEORH010000001.1 coordinate 695,809, forward strand.
GAGATCAGAGATCTCGTCGCGCAGACGGGCGGCGACCTCGAACTGGAGCTCGGCGGCGGCGCCCTTCATCTGCTCGGTGAGGTCGCCGATGAGCTGGGCCAGGTCGGAGGAGGGGAGGCCGACGAGGCCGCGCTCGCGGGCCTCGCGAGCGGCGTCGCCGAGCATCGGGGTCGGGGCCTTCGCGGCGGTCTTGCCGGCGCGGCCCTTGGCCTCGGTGCCGGCCCAGGTGTTGAGCAGCTCCTGGGTGCTCTCGTCCTCGCGGGCGAGCATGTCGGTGATGTCGGCGATCTTCTTGCGCAGCGGCTGCGGGTCGATGCCGTTGGCCTCGTTGTAGGCCATCTGGATCGCGCGGCGGCGGTTGGTCTCCTCGATCGCCGACTCCATCGAGGGGGTGATCTTGTCGGCGTACATGTGCACCTGGCCGGAGACGTTTCGGGCGGCACGGCCGATGGTCTGGATCAGCGACTTGTCCGAGCGCAGGAAGCCCTCCTTGTCGGCGTCGAGGATCGAGACCAGTGACACCTCGGGGAGGTCGAGACCCTCACGGAGCAGGTTGATGCCGACGAGGACGTCGTACTCCCCCAGCCGCAGGTCGCGGAGCAGCTCGATCCGCTTGAGCGTGTCGACCTCGGAGTGGAGATAGCGCGTCCGGATCCCGGCGTCGAGCAGGTAGTCGGTGAGGTCCTCGGACATCTTCTTGGTGAGCGTGGTGACCAGGACGCGCTCGTTCTTGGCGACCCGGTCGTTGATCTCGCCGATCAGGTCGTCGATCTGGCCCTTGGTCTGCTTGATGATCACCTCGGGGTCGATCAGACCGGTCGGGCGGATGATCTGCTCGACCACGTCAGGCTCGCCGCCATCGCGACTGACCAGGTCCAGCTCGTAGTTCCCGGGCGTCGCGGAGAGGTAGATCGTCTGGCCGATCCGCTCCAGGAACTCCTCCCACTTCAGCGGCCGGTTGTCCTGGGCGCTGGGCAGCCGGAAGCCGTGCTCGACCAGGTTGCGTTTGCGGGACATGTCGCCCTCGTACATCCCGCCGACCTGCGGGACCGCGACGTGGGACTCGTCGACGACGAGGACGAAGTCCTCCGGGAAGTAGTCGAGCAGACAGTTGGGCGCCGAGCCCCGCTCACGGCCGTCGATGTGCATCGAGTAGTTCTCGATCCCGGAGCACGAGCCGACCTGCCGCATCATCTCGATGTCGTAGGTCGTACGCATCCGCAGCCGCTGGGCCTCGAGCATCTTGCCCTGCTTCTCGAAGGTGCTCAGCTGCTGGTCGAGCTCGGCCTCGATGCCGTTGATCGCGCGCTCCATGCGCTCGGGGCCGGCGACGTAGTGGGTCGCGGGGAAGACGTAGAGCTCCTGGTCCTCGGTGAGGACCTCGCCGGTGACGGCGTGCAGCGTCATCAGCCGCTCGATCTCGTCGCCGAAGAACTCGATCCGGACCGCGTGCTCCTCGTAGACCGGGAAGATCTCCAGGGTGTCGCCGCGCACCCGGAAGGTGCCTCGCGTGAAGGAGAGGTCGTTGCGGGTGTATTGGATCTCCACCAGCCGCCGCAGGATCGAGTCGCGGTCGTGCTCCTCCCCCACCCGCAGCCGGATCATCCGGTCGACGTACTCCTGCGGGGTGCCGAGACCGTAGATGCAGGAGACGGTCGAGACCACGATGACGTCGCGCCTGGTCAGCAGCGAGTTGGTGGCCGAGTGGCGCAGCCGCTCGACCTCCTCGTTGATCGAGGAGTCCTTCTCGATGTAGGTGTCGGTCTGAGGGACGTACGCCTCAGGCTGGTAGTAGTCGTAGTAGGAGACGAAGTATTCGACCGCGTTCTCCGGGAAGAGCTGGCGCAGCTCGTTTGCGAACTGGGCGGCGAGGGTCTTGTTGGGCTGCAGCACCAGGAGCGGGCGCTGCAGCTGTTCGGCGGTCCAGGCGACGGTCGCCGTCTTTCCGGTGCCGGTCGCGCCGAGCAGGACGACGTCCTTGACGCCGCCCTGGATCCGCTTGGTGATCTCCGCGATCGCGGCCGGTTGGTCACCCGAGGGCTGGTAGTCGGAGACCACCTTGAACGGGGCGACACGACGCTCGAGATCGGTGACTGGACGCATGATGTCCAGGCTACTCGGGACCACCGACAGTCTTGGCGCCCTCGACATCCACGCCGCCGCTCCGACTACTCGCGGCGACGAAGCACCATGACCACCGCCGCCGTCCGGGCCAGACCCACGATCGGCCCGAACGGCAACGCGAAGCCCCACCAGTAGGCGAGCTCGAACGGGAGCAGGGCGATCGAGAGCCATCCGCCGAGGCGGGGACGCGTCCACAGCACGAGGCCAACGACCGCCTCGGCCACGCATACCGCGGTGAACCCGGCCAGCAGCAGCACGGTCGTCGGGATACCGACGTCGACGAACGGACCGTCGCCGTACGTCGGGAAGCCCATGAACATCCACACCTCGCCGTCGTGCGTCGCGAAGTGGTAGGTGCCGTAGGCGGCAGGAATGCCGAAGCCGACGCTGAGCAGACCGGACAGCACCGCGGCGATCCTGCTCCAGACCGTCGATGACGTGCGGTGGGAGCTGGGGATGACTTGGGCGATCATGCAGACACTCAACCGCGCCCCGCACCCGAGAGAGCGAGTAGTGCGCTACCTGTCAGAGCTGGGCCCACGCTGTCGTCCGGACGTGCCCGCCAGACGAGCGGAAGCGCCACCGCGGCGAGTGCGCAGAGTCCGCCGGCGACGAGGATGACGTACGGCACCAGCCGGAGCTCCGGGAGCATGAGGTCCGCGCCCAGACGGATCTGGGTGCGGACCCAGACGGCGAAGGTGGCGGTCGCCATCCCCACCAGGAACGCCGAGATCAGCACCGCCGCGACCTCCTCACGCCGGCGGATCTCGCCCCACGGCAGCGCGTCGACGATGGCGAGCAGGCCGACGGAGAGCACGATCGCGACAAGCGGCATGATCGTCATCAGATAGCGCTCGTGCGGGTTGCCGCCGCCGGAGCGGAACTGGGCGAGGTTGATGACGATCACGAACGCGTGCGCGATCAGCACGAGCAGACCGACGGCCGCCACCGACGGGACCCGGGGCGCGCTGACGACGACACCCCGCTCGCGACCGTGGTCCCGCAGCCGTGCGAAGACCCCCAGAGCCAGTCCGAGCAGAGCGACGAGCGTGATGGCGTCGATCACCCAGTGCAGCGTCGTGCCGCGTAGCTGGGCCGGCACCCACAGGTGGTCGTACCAGCCGTGCCAGAAGCGCGGCGCGGTCATCACCTCGAACCAGGTGTCGATCTGCACCCGCTGGTAGCGCGCCAGGAGCGCCGAGCTCGCGGTCGCGTCGCCGTAGAGCACGATGTTGCGTACGTAGAACCAGCCGATCGCCAGGCCGGGCACCCCGGTGGCGATCGCGGTCAGCCAGGTCGCCCGGAGGAAGCCCTTCCAGGTGCGGTCGCGGAGCAGCAGCGTCACCCCGAGCGCGGCACCGCACATGATCACCGTGATCACGCCGGGCGCCTTCGTCGCAGCCGCCAGGGTGCCGGCGACCGCCATCACGATCATCCGGTTCCGGGTCGCCCCGAGGCGGAGGATGCGCAGGGTCGCGAGCACGGTCAGCGAGGAGGCCGCCACCGCCAGGCTGTCGTTCATGACGAACCCCGCCGCGATCGCCAGCACCGCAGGCGACGCCGTGATCGCGGTGGCGAGCATCGCGGCGCCCGGGCGCCGTGGCGTGACCTCGAAGGCGATCAGGCCGACCAGGAACACCAGCGCCCCGTACGCCAGAGCGCTCACCGCCCGCATCCCGGCGATCAGCACCTGCGGGTTGTCGAGCGCGTCGGCCAGGGCGACCCACGGCACGCCGAGGAGGTAGTAGAGCGGCGGATGGTTGGCGGTCCAGATCATCCGGTGGCGATCGAACTCCTCCCGGTTCGCGCCCTGGGTGATCTGCGGGAAGCGCTCCCTGTCCTGCGCCACCGGTGTGTCGATCGTGGGCAGCTCGCCCGTGTGGAGCGAGATGGCGTACGACGCGTTCGGGCCCTCGTCACGCGCGTGGTACGACAACGCCTGCGTGGTGGCGACGTAGAGGCTCATCGACGCCGCGAAGGCGCCCAGCAGAGCGAGCACCGTGACCAGCCTGGCCGACGGCCTGGCGGGCGCGTCCGTCGGTTCGGCGCTCAGCACCGCAGCATGGCTCATCACATGGCTCCCGAGATTGAACGGCGTCGTGAGCCGCACACCCGTGAGCTCGCGTCGAACCGTAGGACAACTCGATGGAGCAGCGGTGGATGCCGTATGGAATCAGAAGGTGAACGCCTGGCGAACCTCGTCCTCCGTCAGCCCGTAGTCGGCCAGGCTGTAGTCGTGCTTGGGCCGGGCGCTGCCCGAACGGGACTCGGCGTCGATGCGGGAGACCTCGGCTCGGGCGGCGTCGCTCCAGGGGATGTCGAAGTGGGCGTAGATCTTCTCGACGGTGCCGACCGGGTCCTTGACGAACCCGCGGTAGTCGACGTCGAGGAACTGCGCCGGGTCGTACCTCTTCCGGGTCTCGGCGAAGGAGCGCCACGAGCGGGAGAGCATCTCCAGCTGGGTCTGCCCGATGGTCTCCCCGACGAACGTGGTCGACATCCCGGCGGTCGCCTCGGCGGAGAGCGAGCAGCCCGAGGCGACCGAGACGATCGGGTCGCGGTGGGTGACCACGACGAGCGCGTCCGGGTAGACCTCCATCAGCGCGTCGAGCGCGACCAGGTGCGAGGGGTTCTTGAGCACCCAGCGCTTGTCGGTGTCGTTGAGCCCGATGAGTTGCAGGGTGCGGCGGTGCAGCTCGTACGCATCGCGCCAGTCCTGCTTCGCCAGCCAGGCCGAGTAGCGCGGGACGCTGGCCAGCGACTCGAACGAGATCGACTTGCCGCTCTGCCGCAGCACCCGCCAGCACTCCTCGACGCTGGTGGCGTCCATGTAGTGGATCCCCATGAACTCGGGGTTGGTGACGTGGTGCTGCCGGTAGGCGCCCTGCAGCGCGTTGAAGACCGGGTCCTGCTCCCAGGTCTCGCGCGGGGGCCGTGGCTGCGGGAACTCGGTCAGCCAGGTCTCCAGACCCTGGTGCGCCGGGTCAGCGGCCAGGAGCCGGTGCAAGGCGGTGGTGCCGGTGCGGACGAGCCCGGTGACGAAGATCGGGCGCTCGATGCGTACGTCCTGGTGCTGGGGGAACTCCGCGAGCCGGGCCTGCGTCAGGAGCCGGCCGACGAGTGCCGACTTCACCTGGGACCGATGGAAGTAGTTGCCGACCGGGGTCAGTCCGGCCTCGGGCGAGGCCAGGTCCTCGACCAGGAGCCGCAGCCCCTCCTCGTGGTCGGTCCCTCCGAAGTTGCCCAGCCCGGTGGTGCGGGTAGCGGCGGCGCAGATGTCCTCGTACGTCCCCACATCCGCCCGCTCGCGCTGCGCCGTCTTTCCTGGGCCAGTCTCAGTCATGGAACTCCCCGCAGTCCACGTTGAGCACGGTCCCGGTGACCGCCGAGGCCAGGTCGCTGCCCAGGAAGAGCGCCGCCCGGGCGACCTCCTCGGGGGTCGCGAGCCGCTTCAGGTCGGTGGGGGCGACCTTCTCGGCGTACACCTCCTCGTGGGTGCGCCCCGACTCCGAGGCCATCCAGTCGAAGTAGGCCTTGTTGACGTCCTCGTAGATGTAGGACGGCGCGACCGAGTTGACCCGGATGCCGCGCGGGCCGAGCTCGGTGGCCAACGAGGAGGCGAGGTGGGCGAGGGCGCCCTTGGAGAGCTTGTAGCCCGCGAACTCGGGCTGGCTCTGGTAGAGCACCGCGGAGTTGATCATCACGATCGCGCCGCCGGGCTTGTCCGGGGTCGCCGCGAGCGCGTCGGCGAAGAGCGCCGAGAGCCGCAGCGGGGCGTAGACGTTGGACTCCTGGGCCAGCCGGAGCGCGTCGAGCGGGATCTGGGTGAGCGGGTCCATGGGCGGGATGCCGAAGGCGTTGTTGAGGAGAACGTCGACGTGCCCGAACTCCTCCAGCGCGGCGTCGACGAGGTGCCGGCGTGCGTCCTCGTCGGTGATGTCTGTCGGCACCACGAGCGCACGTCGTCCGTGCTCCTCGATGACACCGGCCATCTTCTGCAGCCGCTTCTCGGTGCGGCTGGCGAGCACCAGGTCGGCGCCCATCAGCGCGGCCTGCTCGCCCAGCGAGCGGCCGAGGCCGGGGCCGACCCCCGAGAGCACGACGACCTTGCCATCCAGGAGTCCAGTCATGGCGCCTAGACTAGAACGTGTTTCACTTTTGCGGAAGGGGTCAGGTGGGGAAGCTGAACCTGGCGACCTCGTCGACCCAGGCGGCGTACGCCCCGACCTTCTGTGGCACCTGCTGCGCCCGGACGAGATCGGCATGGGCACGAAGCACCCGGGACCAGTCGGCGCACGGGCCACAGGTCGCCCGCCCGCATCCGGCGGTATGCTCGCGCGCGACCTCTTCGAGCAGCTTCCGGAACGTCGCGCCGTCCTCGCCCGCCGCCAGCGACTCGACCACGGCTCCGAGCACCTGGACGGCCTGCGCCGGGGCGCCGACCAGGATCGCCATCAGGATCCCGAGGGCGTGGTGGCCGGCCGGTTCGGTGCCCACGCTCGCCACCGGAGCCGTGCGCGCCAGCCGATAGACCGCGAGCAGCTTCCTGGCCGCTCCGGGGGTCGGGCAGAACCTGGCCAGCTCGCTCGTGAACAGCGCCTCACCGGGGGTCATCTCGAAGGTCTCGAACGGGTTCAGGCGCCCCGTCCGGTCTCCGGTGCCCGCGGCCAGCGCGGCCGGCCATGACGGCACCGCCTGACGCATCAGCGACCGCATGAACCGCACCGCGGGGTCGCCAGCGAACGCCCGCAGCGCGAACGGCACGTCGAAGACCCGGGAGAGGTACGCCGCGGGCTCCGCCACCCGCCCCTCGATCGCTCGCCGCAGCACCTGCGCATCCACGGCCGCGACGACGGCGACACCCTCCTGGCCGCTCAGCTCGTCGATCGCCTGCAGCACCCCTGCCGCGGTGGCCGGGTCGCACTTGTCCAGGTCGTCGACGTAGACGATCGTGCGGCTCGCCAGCGGTCCCCTCAGCGAGCCGGCCGGCGGTCCCGGCGGCGGTCCGGGTGGGGCCGCCCGCAGCGCTGCCTCATAGGACGCGACCTCACGGTCCATGGCTGCCAGCGCCATCGTGGTGCTCATCGGCTGCGCGCGGCGCTTGCCGCGGGGCCCGTCGTCCTCGGGTACACCCGCGAGCGCGGCCCGCAGTTCGGCCGTCCTTCGCTGTGCGGCCTGGTGCTTCGCCACCAGCGGCGGCGGCTCGCTCTTCCCAGCGCTCTGCACGCTGTCGAGCACCGCGCCGGCCACGTCTCCCTCGGCGTACTGGCGGGCGTCGACGCGTACGTGCGTGGTGCGGGCGGGGTAGGTCTCGTCGTTCTCGGTGAGCCATTCGATGCGTTCCTGGACCTTCCGCAGGAAGGTCGACCGGCCGCTCCCGGGCAGTCCCTGGACGGCGACCGAGATCGGGAGCTGGGTGCGCGCGGAGGCGAGCAGACGGGCCAGCCGGTCTACGTCGCCCCGGTGACCGAGGACGTCGTCGTCGGCCTGCTCGAGCACCGGTGCGGGGGCGATCATGGGTTCGACCACAGGGGCGCTCACGGGTTCGACCACTGGGCCGGTGACGATCGGCACCTCGGCCGTATCCCCTGCCCCTGGCGACTCGGCCTGCAACGGAACCGGATCCGGAGCGACCTCGACCGGGGCCGGCTGGGCCGGCTCGACCACCTCCGCGACCTCGGCAACCTCGGGAACCTCATCCCGCGGCTCGCGCATCTCCGCGAGCGGCGTGACCGTCAGTCCGAGCTCCGCCTCGACCGCCTGCAGCGCCTTGGCGAAGTCGGCGGCACTCCAGTGCCGCCCGGCCCGGCGCTTGAACATCGCCTTGCGCAGCGCCTCCTCGAACGACGCCGGGACGTCGTCGCGGTCGATGGACAGCGGTTCGTACTCCCGGATCCGCTCCGACAGCGCCGCAGGAGCGTCGCGACCGTTGGGCCCCTCGAACGGCGTACGTCCCGCCAGCAGCGTGTAGCAGGTCGCGGCCAGGCTCCAGATGTCCGCCCAGGCACTCGGCTCGGGCGGGTCCGCGAGCATCTCCGGCGCCATCCACGGCAGCGAGGTCGAGTCGACGCCGCCGGAGCGACCGGCCGAGGAGAGGCCTCCGAAGCCGACCACCTGCGGCTCCCCGCCACTGGTCATCAGGATGTTGGCGGGCTTGACGTCGCCGTGCAGGATCCCGTGCCGGGCGGCGACATCGAGCGCTCCAGCGACCTTGATCGTGATGCTCAGCGCCTCGGCGACCGGGAGCCGCTCGCGCTTCCACCGGGCCTGCAGGTCGCCGCCGGCGCGATAATCCATCACCACGAAGCAGCGGTCGTCATCACTGACGCCGACCGCGTGCAGCGGCAGCACATGGGGATGGGCGGCGAGCTCGGCGACCTCTTTGGTCTCCTTGGCGAGCGCGTCCTGGGTCTCGCCGCTGAGCCGGTCGTTCCAGACCTTGACGACGACGTCGACCTTCTCCTGCGGCCACTCGTAGAGGAAGACCTCGGAGGAGCCGCCGACGCCGATCAGCCGACGGTGACGGAAGCCCGGGATCGTCGGTGGCTCGTGGTGGGGACTGGCCATGGGCGGCAATCATAGGCGTCCAACGCGTTCGCGTCGCGCCCCCTGTCAGCTGAGCATCCTGCGCGCAACCGACCGCTGACGTGCGGTGATCCGCTCGGCATACCCCCCAGGGTTCAGCGTCTCGGTGTGCGGAAGCAGGTCACGTACGTCGGCCAAGCCCACCTTGTGGACCACCGGTCCGTCGGCGGCAGTGAGGTCTCGTTCGAGCCGCTGCCAGCGCAGCATCAGCGAGCCGGTGCGGTGGCCGGTGGTCTCGAGCCAGTTCGCGATCGGCTGGCCGTCCAGGGGTGGGTGCTCCGAGATCACGAAGCGCATCACGCCGTCGGGGTCGGTGACCGCCTGGGCCTTGGTGAGGCTGGTCTGATGGGTCTCGTAGTCGGTCGAGGCGTACCAGTCCGAGCCGACCTGGATGCCCTGGTAGGTGCAGTCGTCACAGCGGGGCACCTCCACCACGAGCGCCTCGTCCTCGGCCAGCTCGTAGTGACCGATCGAGGAGAACTGCGACTCCAGCCCGCCGGGCGTCCGGGCCGGGACGGTGAGCGTGTTGACCGGTTCCTTGTACTGGAAGAACTGAGGGAACGCGAACCATGTCTGGATCGAGCCGGCGAGCGACCGTGCGGCGACCTCGTACTTCTTCCGGAGCAGCTCCTGGGTGAGCGGGCGGCGCGGCCGGCCGAGGGTGTCGGGGCGCTCGATGGTGATCGTGCCGCGGGTCTCGGTGTCCCAGTCGTTGAACACCTCGCGCACGATCAGGGTCTTCGCGCCCGGCTCGGCGACATAGGTGAACTCGAAGGATCCGTCGGCGTCGAGCTGGAGCTTGCGGTCGTCGAAGGCCATCAGGCTGGTCGCGGCGGAGTCGGCGGTGTAGGCGCCCCCCATCACCTGGAAGGAGAGGTCGGCGCTGGTCCCGCGCCGGCCGCGGACGACGTACTCGACGCCTTCTCGCAGGTAGGCGTTGAAGTAGATCGCGTCCGGGTTGTCCAGGCCCTGCTTGGAGAACTGGTGGGTCGGGTTCACGAAGAGCGGCTGCTCGAGGTCGTAGTCGAACGCCGTCTGCATCGCCATCCGGATCCGCCCGGAGAGATACTCATAGCCCTCGAGCCGATCGGCTTCGGTGCGGATGAACGGCGCGTTCGCGATCAGCTCCTCCGCCTCCGCGATCGCCCGCTGGAGCGGCTCGGTCAGGCCGTACGCCTCACTCACTTGCCCACCTTCGCGATGATGTTCTCCCCGTACCACTCCAGGTGCTTGATCTTCTTCTCCAGCGGCTCGGGGTCGGCGCCCTTCACGTAGGGGTCGCGGAACCCGACGATGCAGTCGGTGACGCCCTTGTCCTCGAGCCGCTTGATCCCGTCGAGGTCGTACGCGTCGTAGCTGATCACGTGGACCTCGAAGTCGTCCCTGGTGTCACCCTCCTCGCGCCGGATCTCGGCGAGGCGGACGAGGAGGCGGTCGAGCTCATCGCCGTCGCCGCCGGCGTGCATCCAGCCGTCGCCCTTGAGGACCGCGCGGCGCAGTGCCGCGTCGGCGTGGCCGCCGACGAGGAGCGGAATCTTCTCGGTCGGCGCGGGGCGCTGCTGGAGCGGCGCGAACTCGTAGAACTCACCGTCGTAGCCGAAGAACTCCTGGTCCACACCATGCGGAGAGGCCACCGGCGCAGTTAAACCACGGAGTATGTCCATGCACTCGTCCATCCGCTTGCCGCGGCGCTTCCAGTCGACGCCGAGGGCGGCGAAGTCCTCCGGCCACGGGGACAGGCCGACGCCGAGCCCGAGCCGGTTCCCGGAGAGGAAGGCAAGGCTCGAGGCCTGCTTGGCGGCCAGCACCGGCGGGCGTACCGGCAGCTTCACCACGAACGGGGTCAGGCGCAGTGTCGTGGTCACCGCGAAGAGATGGGCGCACAGGATGAACGCCTCGATGAACTCCTTGCCCTGCAGGAACTCCCGGTCGCCGGTATCGGTGTAGGGATAGGTGGAGTCGGACTCCTCGGGATAGATCAGGCTGTCGGCCACAGTCATGCTGGTGTAGCCGGCAGCCTCCGCCGCTTGTGCCAGCGGTGCGTAGTAGTCGGCCTGCGTCATTGCCTCGGCATAGGTGAAGCGCATGTGCCAACACTAGAACGTGTTCTAAGTTTCTGCCAGAGTGTTCGTCATGTCGCCTTCTCTCGAACGTCCCGCAGGCCTCGACTCGCCGCTGACGGCGAGAATCATCAAGTACGGCGCCCGCGCCAACACCGCGCTGTTCAAGCTCACCAACGGCCGGATCGGCGGCACCTGGCGGGTGATGGCCGGCTGGCGCAAACCCGCCCCGGTCCTGCTGCTCGAGCACATCGGCCGCAAGTCGGGTCGCACGTTCACCACTCCCCTGCTGTTCATGCGCTCAGGCGACGATCTCGTGGTCGTCGGCTCCCAGGGCGGCCTTCCGAAGGATCCGCAGTGGGTCGCCAACTTGCGCGCCCAGCCCGACGTCGCGGTCCGCGTCCCCCGTCGCGGCCGCCGGCTCGTCCGGGCACGCGTCGCCGACCCCGAGGAGCGGGCCGCGCTGTGGCCGCGGCTGCTGGAGACGTACGCCGACTTCGAGACCTACCAGACCTGGACCGACCGGGAGATCCCGGTCATCGTCCTCTCGCCCCGCTGAAGGAGACACTCATGGACGTTCAAGAGCTGATCGACCGCGCCGAGATCACCGACGCGCTGACCCGCTACACCCTGGCCGTCGACGACGGCGACTGGGACGCGCTCGACACGGTCTTCGCCGCCGACGCCACGATCGACTACTCCGAGTCCGGCGGCACGGTCGGCGAGCTCGCCGAGGTCAAGAAGTGGCTCGCCGAGATGCTGCCCGCGTTCTCCCAGAAGCGCCTGCACACCATCGGCCAGGTCGGCATCACCTTCACCGACGAGGGCGCGGCGCCGGGCGCCTCGGGTTTCGCTTCGGCAGAGGTCGTGGTGTACTTCGACAACCCGATGGTCATCTCCGACGGATCCGGCGGCGAGCGCGTCGTCGAGGTGGGCGGTCGCTACCGCCACTCCTTCGTGCGTACGCCGGAGGGCTGGCGCTCGCGCCACCTCCACGAGGAGGTCTTCTGGACCCGCGGCTTCTGAGCCCTCAGGCCGCGCGACCCCGGATGACCCAGTCCGCGAGCCCGGCGAGCGGCACCAGCAGCTCCCGGCCGCGGTCGCTCAGTCCGTACTCCACACCCGGCGGGACTGTCGGGAAGACCGTACGCGTCACGATCCCCTCCTCCTCGAGGACGCGCAGCGTCCGGGTGAGCATGCGCTGGCTGATCCCCTCGACCCGGCGCCGCAGCTCGTTGTAACGATGCGGCCGCTCGGCCAGCATCATCACGACCAGCAGCGTCCACTTGTCGCCGAGCATCTGCACGGCCTGCGTCACCGGACAGTCCTCGTACTCCCCCGCCGGGACCTTCGCCGGCAGTCCTGGCCCGAGCGCCGCGCTCACGATGTGCCGGGGCACATCGGTGTTCCCATCTGACATTGAAGTGCCTTCTTCCGCGAACGCCGCTCGGCGGCGAGGGTTGCTGACATCAGCAACCTATCCATGAGGGAGAAGCAGATGAGCACGATCGCGGTTCTGGGCGCAGGCCCCGGCCTCGGAATGTCGGTGGCGCAGAGATTCGCCAAGGAGGGGTACGCCGTCGGCCTGGTCTCGCGCAGCACCGACCGGCACCCGGCCTATCTGGAGGCGCTGTCGGCGAGCGGCGTACCCGCCGTCGCGGTCGCCGCCGACCTGCGAGCACCAGGCGCTGCGGCGAGCGCCCTCGCCGAGATCACCTCGGCACTGGGACCGATCGACGTCGTCTACCACGGCCCCGGCGCCCAGAACCTGAGCGCACCCATGGTCGGGATCCTCGAGACCGGGCCAGCAGACATCCGCCGTGCGATCGCCGAGACCGTCGAGCCAGCCGCCGAGGTCGCCAACCTGGCCCTTCCCACGATGCGCTCCCGCGGCAGCGGCGCGCTCGTGTACGTCTCCGGCCTCAGCGCGCTCGTCCCGCTACCGTTCCTCGGCCCTTACGCCCCCGCCTCGGGCGCCCTGCGGACCTACGCTCGCACCCTCGCCGCCGCCGCAGCCGAGGACGGCGTGCACGTCGGCTCGCTCGTCGTCGGCGGCCTGATCGAGCGCGGCGACATCCACCAGATGCTCACCGACCCCGCCACACCATCCCCCTACGCCACCCTCGACCCCGACGAGCTCGCCGACGCGGTCTGGCGCCTCGCCTCCGGTCTCGAGGACGAGGTGGTCTTCGACGTGCTCACGCCGCAACCCGCTGAGGGCTGAGAGACCGCCACAAACTCAGTGGCATCACGACCTTCGGGTCTGGTTCGCTGGACGACGAGCGGTGGGCAGGGCAAGGACGGAGGCCCCGCCGACGGATGACGGAGGTGATCACTGTGGCCGGCTATGGCGCATTGTCCGAGGCGTACGAGTGGTTGATTCGGGACGAGAATGTCTCCCCTGCCGGCGCTGCGGCGAGGTTCGAGGACCTGGTGGCGCCTCTGCCACCGAACGCACGGGTCCTCGACTGCTCCTGCGGCACCGGCCAGCTCGCTGTCGGTCTCGCCCGACATGGCCTGGACGTCGTGGCGACAGACGCCAGCGCGGGGATGATCGCTCGAACAGCAGCGCTCGCCGGCGAACATGGCGTACGGCTCGATGCACGCCAAGTCAGCTGGGAGGAGCTGACCGTTCATTTCGAGGCCTCGACCTTCGACCTGGTGTTCTGCGTCGGCAACTCCCTCGGTCACGCCGAAGGCAGGCGCGGCCGTCTGGCCGCGCTTGCCTCGATGGCCCACCTGCTGCGTCCAGGCGGACGCCTCGTGCTCACCTCCCGCATGTGGGAGGTCGTGCGCGCTCGTGGCTCCCGGATCGATGTCCGCGATCGCCTGATCCGCCGCAACGGTCGCGACGCGGTGGTCATCTACCACACCCAGATCGCGCCGGACTGGGAACAGGAGCACCACATGGAGATCGCCGTCACCGAGGTGAGGCCCGACGGGTCGCTCCAGACGTGCGCGGAGCGGTTGTCGTTCTGGCCCTACCGCTACGAAGAACTAATCGCCCAATTGCAGAGCCTCGGGCTCAGCGTTGAGACCACGACGCTCGACGCTGACGGCGCCGGCTATCTGCTCGTCGCTCAGTCGGGCGACGGCCGATCGGTGAACGAGACCGGCTTGCCGGTCTCACGCGCGTAGGCGATCTCCCTGCTCGTGGACTCGCCGATGTAGCCGCCTGGGTTGACCACCAGAACCCGGTCGGCCAGGTCGATCTTGCGCAGGTGGAGGGCGTCGAGAGCTGTCTTCTGCTCGTCGGTGATCGACCTGTCTGCTTCGCGTTCCTCGGCGTGCACGAAGACGCCCGGGGCGAGGACGATCACACCGGTGATCGTCAGGGCACGGTTCGCCGCCGCCATCTCGCCCACGAATCGGGTGGAGCCACAGATGCAGACGATCTCGGGTCGGTCGGACACGGCCACAGCGTACGCAGGGCCGCACGCGTCGTCAGTCGATCGCCCGGTCGAAGAAGACATGCTCCCTCACCTCCCTTCGAGGTGGTCGATGATCGCCGGCGTGATGATCGCGGGTTGCTCGGCGTTGGCCAGGTGCGCCGAGTCGGGGACCACCAGGAGCCGGCCGTCCTGGACAGCATCGGCGATCGCCTCGAGGTGTGGGGCCGGCGTGGCGGGGTCGTCGGCACCGGCGATGGCCAGGGTTGGGGCGGTGATCGCGGGGAGGTCGGGGCGGATGTCCATGGCCGCGATGACCTCGCAGCAGCCGGCGTACCCCTCGTCCGGGGTGGCGGCGACCGTGGCTTCGCAGGTTGCCTTCACCTCGGGATTCGCCTCGAGGAAGCCTGGCGTGAACCAGCGGGCGACGACCGCCTCGGCGACGGCCTGGGTGCCGTCGGCTCGCACCGTGGCCGCGCGGTCGTGCCAGGCGGAGGAAGGGGTCAGGTGCGCTCCTGTGCACAGGAGAACGAGGCGGTCGACGCGGTCGGGATGGCGCGCGGCGAGCCGCATCCCGGTCATGCCGCCGAGCGAGAGACCCACGAAGTGGGCCCGCCGGACACCGAGGCGGTCCAGGAGGGCGACGACGTCGTCGGCGAGGTCGTCGATCGAGTACGGGCCGGGACGTACCGGCGAGCGGCCGTGTCCCCGGGTGTCGTAGCGCACGACGCGAAAGTGGCGCTCGAGGTCGGCCAGGTTCTCGTCCCACATCGCGTGGGTCGCTCCCAGCGAGTTGGACAGCACCACCACCGGTCCGTCCGGCCGGCCCGAGACGACGTGGTGCACTCGGATGGGTTCGTAGCTGGCGTCCATGCCCGAGAATCTAGGATCGCCGACCTGTTGTTGGGAAGTATCGAATCCCATCCGATTGATACGCCCGGCGTATCAACCTGCGCGCAGTGCGCTCAGCCGAGACCCGGACGGGCGTGCAGACCGCCGCCAGACTCGTACAGCAGGCCCTTGTCCTTGATGAGCTGGCCCGCGGCGGCGAGGATCGGGCTGGCGCCCACGGCGGAGCCGGCCATCGAGGCGATCGCCTCGAACATCTTGATCGCGGCGTCGTCGACGGCCGGCCAGTTCCACTCCGAGGGAGCGGCGCCGATCGGCTCCACGGCGTGCCAGCGGGTGGCACGGGCCTCGGCCATGGTGGTCAGCGTGCTCCAGCCGAGGCCGCCGATGCCGACGACCCCACCGAAGTTGAGCCCGATGAGCCCCCAGCCGTTGCACTGGTACTCGAAGGCCGAGGGACCGAACTCCGACTCCTCCAGCTCGACCCGGGTGATCACCGGCTCAGGGCCGGTGTTGGGGGCGTAGAGCTTGAACGCGGGCCGCGCAGCCAGCAGCGAGGCCGATGCCGTCGTGGTGATCTCGCTCAACGGCTGGCCAGGTGCCGAGTAGGCATCGAAGACTCTGAAGCCGAGGTCGAGGGCATAGCCGACGACGAAGCGCCGATCGTCCTGGGCGGCGTAGAAGTTGCGATTGAACACGTTGGGGGAAACCTCGCTTGAGCCCTACCGGTCAGCCGACGATGTTCCTCGGGGTGACACGGTGGGATGTGGTTCGGGCAGCGCGACACTATCGCGCCACGCGCCTCGACCTGGCAACCGGTTGGTGATCTGTGTCTCTCGCGAGTCCCTCAGGAGTAGGTGCCACGGACGGTGTCGGTGGTCGGCAACGACTGGCAGCCGAGCCGGATCCCGTCGTCGAGGTCCTCCTGCTCGAGCACGTCGTTGCGCACCATCTTCACCTCGCCCTCGAGCAGCCGGAACGCGCACGCCGAGCACTCGCCCTCGCGACACGAGTACGGCGCCTTGACGCCCTTCGCCTCGAGGAACTCGAGCATCGGGGTGCCGGGGTCCCAGTCGTCGTACGTCGTCGTGGTGCCGTCGAGCTCGATCTCGAGCGTGGCGGGCTGCTTGGGGCCGTCGTCGACGACCTCGGTCTCCGCCTCCTTGACCGGAGCGACCTCGCCGAACGGGTTGCCGCCCAGGGAGGCGAACTTCTCCTGATGCCGCCGCGCCCGCGGGAACTCGAGCTCCTTGAGCGCCGCGATCGTCGCCTTCATGAACGGCGCCGGCCCACAGACGAAGGCGTCGTACGTCAGACGGTCGGCCGCGAACGCCTTGAGCTGCTCACCCGTGGGCAGCCCCTGGACCGACTCGAGCCAGTGGACCACCTGGAGCCGGTCCGGGTGCTCGGCGGAGAGCCGCGCCCACTCCTCGGCGAAGATCACCGACCGCTCGTCACGGTTGGCGTAGAAGACCACGATCCTTCCGGTGCCCTCGCGCAGGGCCGTGCGGGCGATCGAGATGATCGGGGTGACACCCGAGCCTCCGGCGAAGAGCAGGAAGTCGGCGTCGATGTCGGCAGGGGTGAAGATCCCGCTCGGTGGCAGCACTCGGAGCGTGTCGCCGGGGCGGAGGTTGTCACAGATCCAGTTGGAGGCGTAGCCGTCCACGGTCCGCTTGACGGTGACCGTGAGCGCGTCCCCCGGCGCGCTGGAGAGCGAGTAGCAGCGCGCCGCCAGGCCGTCGCGGTCGCTCGGGACGGCGACGGTGAGGAACTGGCCCGGCTTCGGCTGGAAGGCGTGCCGTACGTCCTCGGGAATCTCGAAGACGATCGAGTGGGCGTCGGCGGTCTCCTTGACGACGTCGCTGACGGGCAGCAGGAAAGAGTCAGTAGCCATCCTCGGCTCCGATCTGGATCCGGCCGTCGGCGACGGCTGCTTCGATGGACGCGGCCAGGCGAGGGCAGCGGGCGTGCACGAGCCGCTCGCCGTTGGCGGCGGCCTTGCGGCGTACGAGATCCGGACACTGCGCTTGCGCCTCGGCCGTCCACTGGACGGAGGTCTGGTGCTCGCTGTTCTTCTTCACCCCGACGCAGGCGAGGCAGTCGAGGCACTCCACCTCGACCAGGCGGGCCTGCGTGTAGAGCCGCTGGTCCTCGACCGTGTCCTCGGACGTCGGGACGAACGAGGCCATCAACTGACCCCTGCGTCGCTCGACTCAGGGTTCTCGGCCTTTTCGGCCTCGATCCGGCGCAGGTTCTCGGCGACCTCCTCGTGCCAGAACTCGTTGGCCTTGGTGGTGTCGACCTCGAACTCGAAGCGGGCACGCATCTCGGGCTCGATGTCGGCGACGTCGACGTAGAACTGCTCGTACCAGCGACGCAGCTGGTAGACCGGACCGTCCTCCTCGCACAGCAGCGGGTTCTGCACCGGCGCCTTGTTCTCCCAGATCGCTACGTCCTGGAGGAACCCGTCACCGAACATGTCGGCGTACTTCTTGCCGATGAAGTTGGCGGTCTTGTCGTCGAGGCCCTCGGGCTTCTTGACGGTGATGCCGTACTGCAGAAGGAACGAGTCCGGGCCGGTCGGGATGTGGCAGTTGATCAGGATCACCTCGGTCACGAAGCCCTTGTAGTCGACCTCGAGCCAGTTGATCATGTACGCCGGGCCGTAGTAAGTCGCCTCGGACTTGAGGAACATCTCGGCGTCACCGTAACCGCCCGACACGTCCGGGCGCCCTCGGGAGGCCATGTACTGCGTGGCCATGTGGTCCTCGAAGACGTTGCGGAAGTCGGTCGGGAAGGCGAAGTGCACGTAGTAGAAGTGCGCCATGTCGACCACGTTGTCGATCAGCTCGCGGCAGTGGCTGCCCTTGATCGGGACGGTGTTCCAGATCCAGTCGGTGTAGATCTCGCGGTTGCTGACGTCGGGCAGCTCCGGCGGCAGGATGTCGTAGTCGGGCTTCGACCCCTCGGGGTCGTGCCAGATCAGCAGCGAGTCGTTGCGGATCACGGTCTCGTACGCCTTGGTGCGGGCGCGCAGCGGGACGCGGCGGGCGTAGGGGATCTGCTTGCAGCGGCCGTCGGCGCCCCAGCGCCAGTCGTGGAACGGACAGCCGACCTCGTCACCCTTCACCGTGCCCTGGGTGAGGTCGCCGCCCATGTGACGGCAGTAGCCGTCGAGCACGCCCAGCTCGCCGTTGGTGTTCTCCCAGACGACCAGCTTGCCGCCGAACGCCTCGACGGCGTGGGGCTTGCCGTCCTTGAACTCGCTGGCCAGGCCCAGGCAGTGCCAACCGCGCGCGAAGCGCTCCGGCTGGGAGCCGTGGTCGAGCGTGCGGGTCTGGGTGGTGGGGTCGGCCATCGTCGTACCTTCCGCGTTGGTCTTTCCAATAAGTGGAACCTGTTCTAGTTTTATCACATGCATGTGGCCTTGACACCCGCCCAGGAGCAACTTCGCTCAGAGCTCAACTCCTATTTCGCCCAGTTGGTCACGCCGGAGCGCCGGGCTGCTCTCGCGCGCGCATCGGGCGAGTTCGGAGACGAGGCCGACAAGGAGGTCTACCTCTCGACCATCCGGGAGATCGGTGCGGACGGCTGGCTCGGGATCGGCTGGCCGAAGGAGTACGGCGGCCAGGACCGCTCCATGGTGGAGCAGCTGATCTTCACCGACGCCGCCGCCGTGGCAGGGGTGCCGATCCCCTATCTGACTCTCAACACGGTCGGTCCGACGATCATGCGGTTCGGGACCGACGAGCAGAAGGCGTACTTCCTGCCGAAGATCCTCGCTGGCGAGCTGCACTTCTCGATCGGCTACTCCGAGCCGGGCTCGGGGACGGACCTCGCCTCGCTGCAGACTCGCGCGGTGCTCGATGAGGGCTCCGGCGAGTGGGTGATCAACGGCCAGAAGATGTGGACCTCGTTGATCCAGTATGCGGACTGGATCTGGCTCGCCTGTCGGACAGAACCGGAGGCGTCGCGGCACAAGGGGCTGTCGATGATCCTGGTGCCGACGTCGTCCTCGGGTTTCTCATACACGCCGGTCCAGACCGTCGCCGGCGTCGGCACCTCGGCGACCTACTACTCCGACGTGCGCGTGCCCGCGTCGAACCTCGTCTCCTCGCGCGGCGGCGGCTGGGCGCTGATGACCAACCAGCTCAACCACGAGCGGGTCGCACTGACCTCCGCCGCGCCGCTGGTCCACTCGCTCGGGCTTGTGAAGGAGTGGGCACGGACCACGGTCGCCCCTGATGGCAGCCGGGTGATCGACACCGAGTGGGTCCAGCTGGCCCTCGGGCGAGCGCACGCACGCATCGAGGCGCTCTCGCTGATCAACTGGAAGCTCGCCTCCGACGCCGACCACGGGGTCGCGCTCTCGCCGGCCGAGGCGTCGGCCACCAAGGTCTACGGCTCCGAGCTCGCGACCGAGGTCTACCGGACGCTGATGGAGATCGTCGGGCCGCACGCGGGTATCACGGCCGACTCCCCCGGCGCCGTGCTCGCCGGCCGCTTGGAGCGGTTCCACCGTTCGTCGCTCGTCATGACCTTCGGCGGCGGCACCAACGAGATCCAGCGAGACATCATCGGCTACGTGGGCCTCGGCCTCCCCGCCGCCAAGCGTTGACCATCCCGACCCGAGGACACCTCATGGACTTCTCCTTCACCACCGAATCCGACGACGCCGCCGAGCTCGCGGCCAAGATCATCGGCGATGCGACCTCGCTCGAGCGGCTGCGTACGGTCGAGGCCGCT
Organism: Nocardioides sp. NPDC127503; assembly: GCF_040302165.1. Classification (NCBI taxonomy): domain Bacteria; kingdom Bacillati; phylum Actinomycetota; class Actinomycetes; order Propionibacteriales; family Nocardioidaceae; genus Nocardioides; species Nocardioides sp. NPDC127503. The sequence continues at coordinate 715,565 of NZ_JBEORH010000001.1, forward strand.
GCCGGCGACCGCGGCCGCTTCGACGCCTCCCTCTGGTCCGCGCTCGGCGAGGCCGGGCTACTCGGGCTCCATCTGCCCGAGACGTACGACGGCGCCGGGCTCGGGCTCGTCGAGCTGTGCCGGGTCCTGGTCGAGGCCGGGCGGCGCGTCGCGCCGGTGCCGCTCGCCGTGCACGGGCCGTGTGGCTTGCTGCTCGCCGAGACCGCTTCCGATGCACTCACCGGCGTCGCCGATGGGTCTCGGGTGCTGGCGGCTGCGGTCGCCGAGGAGCACTCCCACCTGCCCGACGTCCCTATGGTCGTCGCCACGGGGGACACGATCACCGGCGCGAAGACGCTGGTCAGGGCCGGGATGATCGCCGATTCCTTCCTGGTCACCGCATCGTTGCCGGACGGCACCGTCGGGGTCTTCCTGGTCGAGGCATCCGCCGAGGGCGTCGACCGCCGCGCGCAGCACACCAGTGACGGCGACGTCACCGCGCTGGTCTCGTTCGCCTCGGCCCCCGCACGTCGGATCGGCGACTCCTCCTCCGCTGCCCGCCTCGGCGAGCTGTTGACCGTGGCGGCGGCTGCCGAACTGTTGGGCATCACCGAGGGAGCCCTCGAGCTCACTTCGTCCTACGCCAAGACACGCGAGCAGTTCGGCCGCGCCATCGGTACCTTCCAGGCCGTCTCCCAGCGACTGGCCGACGGGTTCATCGACGTACTCGCCCAGAGGCTCACCCTCTGGCAGGCCGTCTGGCGGGTCTCCTCCGGCCTTCCTGCCGCCGACCAGGTCGCTGTCGCCAAGCTCTGGGCTGCCGACGCCGCCCACCGCCTCGCCCACACCACCGTCCACGTACACGGCGGTGTCGGCATCGACCTCGACGGCGAGGCCCATCGGTACTTCACGAGCGCCAAGCGCTTCGAGTTCGTCTTCGGCGGAGCTACTGAGCAGGCGCTGCGGATCGGGCGGGCGATCGCTGCATCCTGATTTTGTCACCGACGTCTTGAGAGGCTCCGGCGCCCGCCGGGGCCTCTCTTTTGTGGCTGGTGTTTGTGCTGTATCGCGGCGAACAAGGATGATGTGCGATAGCGCTGCGCCCTACTGACTGCGATTCCAGTGCTCGCCCACGAGACCGCAGTCCCAGGCCCCGCACGGATCGCACTCGACGACTTCGGTCCGTAATGACCGTCTTTGGGGTTACGGCTGCTGGTCATCGCCACCACGGGTCTCGAGCTTGGATCGGCCGCTCCCCTCTTGGGCTGCTGTCCCTCTGAAGCGCGGTCCCCCGGAACTTCCAGTCGACTGGCCCATCGCGCGGCTCGCTCGCCGCCTTCGGGCGGGAAGCTGGATGTGTGTCTGTTTGGTCTCGTGCGGACTTCCGGCGCGGGTGGGGCCAATACGTTGTTTGGGTTGGGAGATTTCAAGACAGGGTGTCTGGGTTGGGTGCCATTTACCTGTCTTGCGGGCTTCCAGCAACGGTCTGGGTTGGGTTTGGGATACCTGTCCCTGACTGGGTTTGGGTTCATTGGTTTTGCGTTGTGTGGTAGGCTCGGCACAGGCGTAAACGTGAAGGCCGACCACCTCGAAAGAGGCGTGCCCTATCCACCCGAGACACAACGGGTGGCGGGTAATCCAGGGGAACCAGGGGCGTGAACGCTGAGCTGCGAGGGTAAGTAATAGCCCGTACTCCGGGCCTCCGAGACCAGCGAACCAACCGGGATTCTGCACAGGCAGAAACCCTTGAGTTCGTACGTCGGGAGGTGACCGTGATGACCACGCTGCAACAACCCCAACACCCTGTGCTGGGTGCCGTGGTCGCGATCACCACCTCCCTTGACCAGGTCGCAGAGGCGAACCCGTCATTCATGGCCACCGAGCAGAAGGCCACTGCACTGCTCGAGATCGCCCGGGCCAAGGCCCAGCTGGCTGAACTCGAACTGCGGGTGATCGCCACCGCCGATGACGTGGCGGCCGAGAGTGCCGCGCGCGATGTGGCGGCCTGGCTCCATCACCACACCCACCAGCGCCCCGAGACCCTGCGCGCCGACCTACGCCTGGCCGAGGCACTCGACCGGACCTACCACCAAGTCGCGGCCGCGATGCGCGCCGGTGCCTGCAACCCGGCCCAAGCCCAGGTGATCGTCGACGCCCTCGACGACCTCCCCGCCGACCTCGATCCCGAGATCAAGACCAAGGCCGAAGAGGCCCTGGTCGCCTACGCGACCCAGTTCGACCCCACCCAGCTCCGCCGCCTGGGCCGCCGGATCCTCGATCTCATCGCCCCCGAGATCGCCGAGGCCGAAGAAGCCAAACGGCTCGCCGCGGAGGAAGCCCACGCCCGCAAGAAGACCCGGCTAACCATGCGGCGGCTCGGGGACGGCACCACCCGGATCTCCGCGGTCCTCCCAGATGCGGCCGCGGACCGTCTCGCCACCAACCTCGAGGCCTTCGCCTCACCCCGCCGCGACGACGGCACCCGCACCGAGACCGGCGACTACCTCCCCTACGACCGGCGCCTGGGCCGGGCCTTCTGCCACATGCTCGAGACCCTCGACCCGACCCGGCTCCCCATCCACGGCGGGGACGCGACCACGGTGATCGTGACCATCGATATCGACCAGCTCCGCAAAGAAGCCGGCATCGCCCAGATCCTCGGCGGCACCCCGATCACCGCAGCCGAAGCCCGGCGCCTGGCCTGCACCGCAGGCATCATCCCCGCCGTCCTCGGAGGCGCCTCGGAGGTCCTCGACCTGGGCCGCAAGGAACGCTTCTTCACCGCCGCCCAACGCCGAGCCCTCCTGCTCAGGTCGGCGACCTGCGAGGCCGAAGGCTGCGACATCCCCGGCACCTGGGCCGAAGCCCACCACTGGATCGCCTGGGCCCAAGGCGGGGAGACTGACCTCGACAACGCGGCCCTGCTCTGCTCCCATCACCACCACCGCGCCCACGACGCCGCCTACCTCCACGAACGACTACCCAACGGTGATATCCGCTTCACCAGGCGCACGTAGAGATTCCGAGGATCACTGGACCGCACGTCCGTCCGCCCACCAGACACGCGCGTGGAGGCAATGCTCCTCTTCGTCGCGGCTGTCCGTGCTGTATCGCGGCAAATCACTACGGTGTGCGATAGCGCTTCGGCCTATCAGCCATATGGGGAGGGTCGCCCGGATCTTCTTGGACGAATGCCGGTCAAAAGGGCGTGCGGTGCTCGCCGATGCATGTCATCATCGCTCACAGTTGAGAGCACTGCTCTCACTGCATCCACCAAGGAGCTTCGCAGTGACTGTCCCCCACGCCTCCCCCGACCGCCGCACTCAGATGGGCGCCGTCGCGTTCGCGATCGCCGGTGTCCTCTTTGCCGTCTACGAGGCCGTTGCGCCACGTGCCGACGAGACCACGCTCGACGGAGCGGCGGCGTGGGCCTCCGCCGGCTGGAGCATCGCGCACCTCAGCGCCATCGTCGGCCTCATTCTCATCCCGCTCGGCTACGGCGCGATCCGCGGCTTCCTCGACGGCACGCCCCAGGAGAGGACCGCCTACCTCGCCGCCGTCATCGGCTATATCGGCTCCGGTCTGACCATCTCCTACTACGGCGCCGAGGTCTACGGCCTCAAGGCCATCGGCGAGCGCGCCGTGGCTGACGGCGACCCCAGCCTGACGGACGTCGGCAATGACTTTCGCCTCGACCCGACTGCGATGACCGTCTTCGTGATCGGACTGCTGCTCGTCGCCGTCGCCGCCGTGCTTGCCGCGATCGCGGTCTGGCGCTCGGGCTCCCTGCCCCGCTGGAGCGCCGTCCCGCTCGCCGCGCTCCTGGTCACCATGCTCCCCCAGTTCTTCCTCCCGCACGCGGGGCGGATCGCCTGGGGCGTACTCGTCGCCGTCGCAGCCTTGTGGCTTGCCGCCGCACTCTGGTGGGCTTCAAGGGTCCGCTCGTAGCTCCCCGCAGCTGCGGGTCGTTCAGGCGCCGTCGCCGCCATCGCGTAGGGAGTGGATCATGCCCTGCAGGATCCGGAATGCGTCGGACTGATCGGTCGGACTCATGCCGGCCAGCATCCTGACCTCGACAGAACGGACCGCGACGGTGGCCTCCTCGAGCTTCCGCCCGCCTTGGGGCGTGAGCCGCGTGGGGAGGACCTTCCCGACGGGGGCCGCCGCCGGCCTGGTCACGTCACCGTCTCGCTCCAAGGAACGGAGCAGCACGTTCATCGTCTGGCGCGTCACGAACGCGCCCCGGGCGAGCTCGGAGTTCGACAGACCCGGTCGCTGCGCCAGCAGCTCGAGGCAGGCGTAGTGCGTCACGCTCATCCCGAGCGGGCGCAGCACCTCCTCCATGGCGGTACGCAGCGCGCTCGACGCCTCCTTCAGCAGGTAGCCCAGCGACTTGTCCAAGTCGACGCCGTCTTGACTCATGTCAGTACTCTGACATAGTTCCGCTATGTCAGATAACTGACACAACTCAAAGGAGCATCCCCATGCCCGTCACTGGCCCCGACTTCATCTCACTGCAGGCGCGCGACATCGACGCGTCGCAGGCGTTCTACGAGCACTACCTCGGCCTCGTTCGCTCGCCGGCCAGGCCCCCGCATGCCGTCGTCTTCGAGACGAAGCCGATCGCGTTCGCGCTTCGCGAGGTCGTGCCAGGCACCGATCTCGCCTCCGTCGCCCAGCCTGGTATCGGTGCCGCGATCTGGCTCCACGCCACCGATGTCCAGGCCATCCACGATGCTCTCGTCGCGGACGGACACCCCATCGTCTCCGCCGCGATCGACGGTCCCTTCGGGCGTACGTTCACCTTCGCCGACCCTGACGGCTACCAGATCACGCTCCACGACCGCGGCTGACGGCAGCCTCAGCCACCGACACATTCGTCGTTGTCGCCGCCGGAGTAGCAGGGCGGGGCGTGGTAGCCGTCCTCCTCCTGCTCCGGCGCAGGTAGATCCACCGCGCCGGGGATGTAGCTGAGCAGGATCATCGCCGTGCCGACGAGGACCAGCAGAACCTGCCAGAAGGTTCCGAGCATTCGGCGGTCGGGGTTGAGCATGTGGGCGAGCGCGCCGCACAGGAGCGCGGCGAGCGCGATCGCGGCCCAGACGCGGTAGGCGGCGATGTTCGCCGGGTCGATCTGCGGCTGCTCACCGAAGAAGACGAGATAGACGTCCAGCCAGTTCATGGCCAGCTTCCCGATGGCGAGGACGGCCACGACCGAGGCCAGGGCCGTGGTGACGGGGAACCAGGGCAGGCGCGTGATGCGCCAGCGGACACTGGCCGGGCGGTCGAAAGCGAGCATGCGACGAGTCTTGCGGCGTCGCGGCGTGGCGTGATGAGCCCGCGTACTCAACTCTTGACCTTCGGGTCGGACGAAGCCTCAGCATCGAGGCATGACCGCTACCCCTGCTGTTGACCCCACGATGGACGCCATCACCACCGCCGTGACCCTTGGCCACGAAGGAGAGACCGCTCGAGCACGACAGGAGCTGCTCGCGATCTGGGAGGACCTCGGCGTGCTGGGCGATCCCCTTCACCGATGCACGCTCGCCCACTATCTCGCCGATCTGCAGAGCGATCCTGCCGCGGCGCTCATCTGGGACGTACGTGCCCTCGACGCCGCCGGAGCACTCACTGACCAACGAGCCGGCGAGCATCATGCGGGCCTTCAGGTCGACGGCTTCTATCCGAGCCTGCACCTCAACATCGCGGACAACCTGCGACGCTTGGGCGCTTTCGAGGCAGCAGCCGAGCAGATCAGCAGGGCAGAGGAGCGTGTCGCTGCCCTGCCACCAGGGCCGTACGGCGACATGATCCGCGCGGCGATCGGCGGCGTCAGCGATGCGATCGCCGCTCGCGACACCACACCCCGGTCGACGTCTCCGACCGTCACCGCGACCGACTGATCAGCGGTGTCGGGAGGGCTGCTGCGAGCCAGACCGATGCTGCTGCCGCGGCCGCCACGGTCACCGGCCAGAGCCACGGGACCGAATCCGGCAGAAGCTGGCCGATCCCGAGGAAGACGACCAGGGCGAGCGGCAGCGTGATCAGGACTGCCAGCCAGGCGCGCTCGAACCCGGTGCCTCCCAGCGCCAGGCCCATCGCCGCCAACGGCATCACGGCCACGACGGTGAGCAGCGCGACGGCCGCGAAGAAGAATGTGGCCAGCACCGCCCCCAGCGCGCCGAGCCCGGTGGCGAGCGCGTCGCCCACCGCCGATCCGGTGTCGGCGGCCTCCACCTCGATGAAACCACCGAAGAAGTCCACCGCCGGCGAGAACAGCAGCCTCATCAGTCCGATGCCGGCCAGCGCGCCTACGGCCGCAGCGGCACCACCGATCACGGCATGGCGAGCCACCCCACCTCGGACTTGGCTCACGACTGACTCGTCCTGGCAATGGTCGAGAGGATCGCGCCGGCGGCCGCCTGCGGTGCCTTGGTGGGGATCCAGTGGCTGACCCCGGCGAGCTCGATGAACTCGTAGGGACCGGTGACGGAGTCCTCGTTGCCCTCCAAGGCGGTTCGGCCGATCGCGACGTCGCCGTCGCTCCAGAGCATCGTCGTCGGCACCGAGACCCGGCCGACGCGCGGGGCCAGGGGCAAGGCTCGATACCAGCCGAGGCCACCGGGCAGCGCGCCGTAGTCGACGATCTCCTCCCGGAAGCGCTCGACGTCGTCGTCGTTCCAGCCACTCCCCCGCATCATCCGCTCCATCCGGCCGCCAGGCCCGGAGACCAGCTCGGGCAGCAGCGGGATGTTGAAGAGCGCCATGTACGCCGACTTGCGCCGCTGCGGGCCCTTCATCGACCGCGCGAACGGAACCGGGTGCGGCACCGACATCGCGGTCCAGCTGCGGACCAGGTCGGGCCGCTTGGCCGCCACTCCCCAACCGACCGCACTCCCCCAGTCATGACCGGCCAGGTGCACCGGCCGGCCGATCTCGTCGATGAGCGCCACCACGTCCTCGACCAGCTGGCCGGCGCCGTAGCCGAGACGGGTACGCGGCCGGGCACCCGGCGAGTAACCGCGCTGGTCCGGGGCGATGGTCCGGAAGCCGGCCTCGTGCAGGATCGGTGACACCTCACGCCAGCAGGTCGCCCGCTCCGGGAAACCGTGCAGGAGCACGACCGGGTCGCCGTCGGCAGGACCCGAGTCGATCACGTCGAAGGTGAGTCCGTCACGTACGTAGCTCGAGATCGTCACGCGTTCATCCTGTCAGGGCCTCTCCCGCCTCATTGGCCGGGTTGGGGTGTGCGGTAGCGGCGCCGGCGACAGGCGTGTGCGATAGCGCGCTGAGGTAAGGCGCGCCGGGGTGAGGACATGAGAAAGGCGCCGGCTCGGGTCACCGAGCCGGCGCCTTTGTGGCGCTGTGGTCTATCCCTGCGCGATCGCGTCCAAGCGCTTGACGGTGGCCTCGAACTCCGCGATGAGGTCGGCCATGACCTCGGCGACGGGGCGTACCTCGTTCATCCGGCCGACGATCTGCCCGACCGGCATCGCGACGACGTCGGGGTCCCCCGCGGCGTTGATGCGGTTGTGGGCGTCGGAGACGAGCAGGTTCTGCAGCGGCATCGGCAGCGGCGCCGGCGAGCCCTCGGCCTCCCAGGCGTCGGTCCACTTCGACTTCAGCAGCCGGGCCGGCTTGCCGGTGTAGATCCGCATCCGGCGGGTGTCGGCGGAGGTGGCGCGGGTGAAGGCGCTCTCCCAGCCGGCGTGGGTGTTGAGGTTGCGATACTCGCTCGTCCCGAGCCAGATGGAGCCCGTCCAGACGCCCTGCGCACCGAGCGCCAGCGAAGCGGCGATCTGCCGACCCGAGCCGATGCCGCCGGCACCCAGCACGGGCACATCCGGCCCGACCGCGTCGACGATGTCGGGCTGGAGCACCATCGAGGCGATCTCCCCGGTGTGCCCGCCGGCCTCGTAGCCCTGGGCGACGATGATATCGACGCCGTTCGCGACGTGCGAGACCGCGTGCTTCGGGGCGCCCGCGAGGGCGGCCACCTTGACCCCGTGCTCGTGGGCCTTCTCGATCACGTCGTTGGGCGGGGTGCCGAGCGCATTGGCGATCAGCACCGGGCGGTGCTGCAGCGCGACGTCGACGTGCGAACGCGCGGTCGAGTGCAGCCAGCCGAGCACACCCTCGCGCCCCTCCCCCTCCGGCAGCGGCGGTACGCCCAGCGAGAGCAGCGTCTTGTCGACCCACTCGGTGTGCTCCGCGGGGATGTAGGCCGACAGGTCGGTCGAGGTGCCCTCGGTCGGCACCTTCATCGGCATGACGACGTCGACGCCGTAGGGCTTCCCGTCGGTGTTCTCGTCCATCCAGGTCAGGGTGCGGTCGAGCTCCTCGGCGTCGTTGAAGCGTACGCAGCCCAGCACGCCCAGCCCGCCGGCTTTGGAGACCTCCGCGGCCACGTGCTCCGAGGGGGTGAAGGCGAAGATCGGGTAGTCGATCCCGAACGCCTCGCACAGTGCCGTACGGATCATGCCTTTGCTCCTTCGGGGTCCTGCTCGATCGCGGTCGCTTGGGTGGCCAGGGCGATCTCCTTGGCCTTGGGGTACTGCGCCTTGCCGGTGGCGTTGCGGGGCACCTCGTCGACGATGGTCAGGGCCCGCGGCAGCTTGTAGCCGGACAGGTGAGCCCGCAGGAACGTACGCAGCCCCTCGAGCTCGATGGTCGCACCCGGTCGCGGCTGTACGACCGCCGCGACGGCCTGGCCGTAGCGCTCGTCCGGGATCCCGACGACGAGCGTGTCGTAGACGTCGGGGTGTGCCTTGATGGCGGCCTCGACCTCCTCGGGGTAGACCTTCTCGCCGCCGGTGTTGATGCAGTTGGAGCCTCGTCCGAGGAGGGTCAGGCGGTTGTCGGTCTCGATCCGGGCGTAGTCCCCCGGGATCGCGTAGCGGATGCCGTCGATCTCGACGAAGGTCTTCGCCGACTTCTCGGGGTCCTTGTAGTAGCCGACCGGCACGTGGCCCTTGCGGGCGGTGCGGCCGATCTTGCCGACGTCGGTGGCGAGGTCGAGGGGGTGGCCGTCTTCGCCGATCACGGCGGTATGGGCACCCGCGGTGACCACGGGGCCGTCGGTCGAGAGCGCGGAGGCGTCCTGCAGCCCGGTGCCCTGGAAGCCGGTCTCGGTCGAGCCGATCGAGTCGGTGAAGACCGCGTTCGGGAAATGGCTCATCCAGCGTTCCTTGACCGACTTGGAGAAGATCGCGGCCGAGGAGGCGATGGCGAACAGCGACTGCCCGTCGAAGCTCTCCCCGTTCCCGGGACCGGCCTCGTACGCGTCGATGAGCGGCACCGCCATCGCGTCACCTGTCATGAACATCATCTGGACCTTCTCGCGGTCGACGATCTCCCAGGTGCGTACCGCGTCGAACTTGGGCTCCAGGATCGTCACCTGGCCGGCGAAGAGGTGCATGAGCAGGCTCGCCTGGGCGCCGCCGTGCATCAGCGGGCTGAGCGGCAGGGTGATGAGCCCGGCGCCGGCGGCCTGCTTGGACTGGTCGTACTCCTCCAGCGGCACACCCGTCATGAAGTCGATGCCGCCGCCGAGTACGCGCCAGAAGTCCTCGTGGCGCCACATCACGCCCTTGGGGAAGCCGGTGGTGCCGCCGGTGTAGATGACGTGGATGTCGTCGGGGCTGCGTTCGCCGAAGTCGCGTACGTCGGACTGCCCGGCCTGCGCCTCCTCGAGCGTGACGCCGCCGAACGGGCTCAGGTCGGAGTCGTCGTGGGGCTCGAGCGGGTTGGGGACGGCGACGAACGTCTTCAGCCCCTCCAGCTTCGGGGAGACCTCGGCGACCAGCGGCGCGTAGACGCGGTCGTGCACCAGGGCCTTGAGGTCGGCGTTGCCGAAGAGGTACTCCAGCTCGCCGGCGACGTAGCGATAGTTCACGTTGATCGCGACGGCACGGATCTTGAGGATCGCGAGCAGGGCGATGACGTGCTCCACGGAGTTCTTGGAGTAGAGCCCGACGTGATCGCCCTTCCCGATCCCCTGGCCGGCCAGGTAGTGGGCCAGCTTGTTGGACTCACGCTCGAGCTCTGCGTAAGTCACTTTGCGTTCGCCGACTTGGACCGACACCTTCTCAGGCGCGGCGTCGACGGCGTGTTCGAAGAGGTCAGCAAGGTTCAGCGCCATGACTGCGACACTAGAACACGTTTCAGTTTTCCGCTAGGGTCTGATGTTATGCCGATCACAGAATCTTCTGCTCAGCCGCACGCGATCGTCGAGCAGGACGGCCACAAGCTCATCGTCACCATGAACCGTCCCGAGCGCCGCAACGCCCTCTCTTCCGAGATGCTGCGGATCATGGAGGACGCCTGGGACCGGGTGAACTCGGACCCCGAGATCCGGGTCTGCATCCTGACCGGCGCGGGTGGCTACTTCTGTGCCGGGATGGACCTGAAGAAGGCCGACGAGAAGCCGCCCTCGGAGTCGTTCGAGGAGGGCTTCGACCCGTCGGTGATCAAGGGTCTGCTCAAGGGCTTCCGGCTCACCAAGCCGCTGATCGCAGCCGTCGAGGGCCCCGCGATCGCCGGCGGCACCGAGATCCTGCAGGGCACCGACATCCGGGTGGCCGGCGAGTCGGCCAAGTTCGGCGTCGCCGAGGCCCGCTGGTCGCTCTACCCGATGGGCGGCTCGGCGGTCCGTCTCCCCCGCCAGATCCCCTACACCGTCGCCGCCGAGCTGCTGCTGACCGGACGTACGCTGCTCGCCCCCGAGGCCAAGGAGCTCGGCCTGATCGGCCATGTCGTCCCCGACGGCACCGCGCTCGAGAAGGCCCACGAGCTCGCCGACATGGTCGCCGCCAACGGGCCTCTGGCCGTCCAGGCGATCCTCCGCACCATGCGCGAGTCCGAGGGCAAGCACGAGGAGGAGGCCTGGGCCGACGACGCCAAGGTCGGCGCCGCCGTCTTCGCCTCCGAGGACGCCAAGGAGGGCCCCAAGGCCTTCCTGGAGAAGCGCAAGCCCGAGTTCAAGGGACGCTGAGCCCGAACTGTCGGACTGACCGGCACCCGATCGTGGTGTTGGTGAGCGTGGCCGATCGGCCGCGCCTCACCGCACTCAGGAGGGTTCCATGTCCGACACTTCACGCACCCCGATCCGCTTGACCATGTCGATGACCCTGGACGGGTTCGTCACCGGGCCCGACGATCGTCACGGCCAAGGGCTCGGCCGGGGCGGTGGGCGGATCTTCGACTGGCTCGACGACCGTCACGGCGCCGGGGTGAACGGCGACGTCTACCGGGAGTACCTCGCGACGGGCGCGCTGATCTCCGGGCGGCGTACGTATGAGCTGGCCGACCGCTGGGGCGGCGACCACCACGACGGCGTGCCGATCCACGTGCTGACCCATCACCCCGACGACGTCCCGCCGGGCAGCGCCCGCTACTTCACCGACGTCGACTGCTGCGCCGACGAGGCGAGGCAGGCGTCCGGCGACAAGGTCGTCATGGCACACGGCGCCGGCGTCGCTCAGGCGCTCCTCGGCGCCCGCCAGCTCGACGAGATCGAGATCCATCTCGTGCCGGTGCTCCTCGGTGCCGGGAGGCGACTCTTCCCCGACGACGGCGTCGGGCCCGTCGAGCTCGAGCTCACCCGACGCCTCGAGGGGCGCGGGGTGACCCACCTTCGGTACGCGGTGCGCTACCCCTGACGTACGTCACTGCGAGAAGCGGGCTCGAAGAGCCTTCTTGTCCGGCTTGCCGAGGGCGGTCATGGGGATCGCGTCGATCTCGATGACCGACTTCGGCGCCTGCACGGAGCCCTTCCGCTCCTTGACCAGGGCCTGGATCTCGGCGACGACCTCGTCCGAGAGGACGGCGTCGGGACGCGGGACGACCACGGCGGTGACCGCCTCGCCGAACTTCTCGTGCGGGGTGCCGATGACGGCCACCTGGGCGACCGCGGGATGGGTCGCGATGACGTCCTCGACCTCACGGGGGAACACGTTGAAGCCGCCGGTGACGATCATGTCCTTGGTGCGGTCGACGATGTACCAGAATCCGTCCTCGTCCTCGCGGGCGACGTCGCCGGTGTGCATCCAGCCATCCCGGAAGGTCTCGGCGGTGACCTCGGGCAGCTGCCAGTAGCCGCCGGAGAGCAGCGGTCCGGCGACGCAGATCTCCCCCGGTTCACCGGGCGCCACCGGCGTGCCGTCGGCATCGAGCAGGGCCGTACGGACCAGGGCGGACGGCCGACCGCAGGAGGTGAGCCGGTGGGTGAGCGGCTTCCCGTCGGCGTCGACATGGTCGACCTTGGCGAAGTAGGTGATCGCCATCGGCGCCTCGGACTGGCCGTAGTACTGCGCGAAGATCGGCCCGAACCGGTCGATCGCCTCAGCCAGGCGCACCGGGTTGATCGCGGAGGCGCCGTAGTAGACGGTCTCGAGCGAGGACAGGTCGCGGGTGCGCGAATCGGGGTGGTCGAGGAGTGCGTAGAGCATCGTCGGGACCACCATGAGCGAGGAGATCCGTTCGCGCTCGATGGTCTCCAGGACAGCTGCCGGGTCGAACCTCGGCATCACGAAGAGCGTGCCGCCCTTGATCACGACGGGCACGAAGAAGGCGGCGCCGGCGTGCGAGAGCGGCGTGCACATCAGGAACCGGGGCGCCTCGGGCCACTCCCATTCCGAGAGCTGCACCTGGGTCATCGTCGCGAACGACCCGGACAGCCCGATCACGCCCTTCGGCTTCCCGGTCGTCCCGCCGGTGTAGGTGATCGAGGTGACGTGGTCCGGCGGGAGCAGCTTGGCTGCGAGCGGCTCGACCGGATAGGTCTCCGCGGCGGCAACGAGGTCGACTCCGATGTCGGCCAGCTGCGGCGGCACCGGCCCGATGGTGAGCACCTGCTTGAGCCCGGGGCACAGCTCGAGCAGCTCGACCGCGCGGTCGACGAAATAGGGGTCGATGACCAGGCCGGTGATCTGGGCGTCGTTGATGACGTACGCCTGGTCCTCGGCGCTCCCCAGCGGGTGCAGCGAGGTGCGCTGGAATCCCTGGGTCTGGCCGGCACCGAGGATGAAGAGCACCTCGGGACGGTTGAGCGCGAGCAGCGCGGTCGCCGAGCCGGTGCCGGCGCCGAGCGCCTCGAAGGCCTGGACGTACTGGTTGATCCGCGCCGCCACCTCCGCCCCGGTCAGACTCACGTCTCCGAGATGAATGATCGGACGGCTCTTGTGGCGCTCCAGCGCCGAGACCATCAGATGACCGTTGTGGGGACCGATGCGGCTGGTATCCATGCCCCGCACCTTATCGTGAAACTAGAACGTGTTCTAGAGGTCACCAACAGTCGATCAGGCGTCGCCGACGTGCTCCCGGTCGGCGGCGGCCATCGCCTCGCGTGCCCACCGCGGCAGGATGAAGATCCCCTCCGCCTCGACGCACAGCACCGGCTCGGAGCCGTCGCTCGGCCGGGTGAGCAGCCGGCCGCGTACGACCGCCTTCACACCCTCGGTCGACTCGATCCGCGCCTCACCGCGCAGCGGACCCAGCGGGGTCCCGTGCCTGTAGACGATCGTCAGGGTGCCGGTCATCCCGGGCCGGCCACCCGCCGAGGCGGCCTCGCCGAGCAGCTGGTCCAGGATCAGCGCGGAGACACCGCCGTGGACCAGTCCGGGCGGGCCCTCGTACGCCGGCCCGAGTGAAAAGTCGGCCCAGACGTCCTCGCCGTCGCGCTGGACCTCCAGCGGTGGGGCGAAGGCGTTCCCCTTCCCGACCACCGGGTTGCCGTAGTTGCGGAAGCCGCCGTCCGCGCCGAACCGCACTCCGTGCGGGCCGGGCAGTGCGTCGGCGAGCAGCTCATCGGTCAGCGCCTCGACCCGGCGGCGTACGTCATCGAGGACCGAGTCCGGGACCTGGGTGCGTACGACGGCGTCGACGAGACTGCGCACCGAGTCGGTCAGCGGGACCAGGGCGGCCTCTCGCTCCTTGATCTCAGCCTTGGTCATGTCGTCGTGGACGTATCCGGCAGGAGCCTGCGGGTGGTGGGCGCGTCCGTAGTGCATGGAGGACATCTAGCTACTCGTCTCAGGTCTGTCGGCCGAAGAGGAGTCGGCCACAATCGGGTGAGCCTCACCGTAGACGTGCTCGTCGTCGAGGTGGCAGTGGGTCCCCGGGTAGATGGTCGACATGCACAGGTTGCAGTGGGTGCATCGCGACACGGTCGAGGGGTCGGCCCGGAGGCGGTTGACCAGGTCCGGCTCGCGAAGCAATGCGCGGGCCATCGCGACGTACTCGAAGCCCTCGTCCATCGCGGTCCGCATCCCGGTCAGGTCGGTGACTCCGCCGAGGAGGACCAGCGGCATGCTCAGGGCGCGGCGGAACTCGCGGGCGTTGTCGAGGAAGTAGAGCGGCTTGTAGGGGTACTCCTTGAAGAAGCCTTTCCCCACCATCCGCATGCCCATCCTGATCACCGGGTGCAGCGGCATGTTGGCGGCCATCTCGCGGTAGGGAGCGTCGCCGCGGAAGAGGTACATCGGGTTCATGAACGAGGAGCCCCCGGTGAGCTCGAGCGCGTCGAGATGACCGTCGGACTCCAGCAGGCGCGCGAACTCCACCGACTCCGGCAGGTCGAACCCGCCGCGGTAGCCGTCGCGCATGTTCATCTTGGCGAGCACGGCGACCTGGCCGCCACCCACTTGGGCGACTGCTTCCCGCACTGCGGCCAGGATCCGACGCGGAAATGAGGCCCGGTTGGCCAGCGACCCGCCGAACTCGTCGGTGCGCGGGTTGAGACGCGGGCTGAGGAACGAGCTGGGCAGGTAGTTGTGGCCCAGGTGCACCTCGATCGCGTCGAACCCGGTCTCGACCGCCATCCGGGCCGCGGCGCCGTGCTGCTCGACGACCCGGTCGAGGTCCTCCGCTGTCGCGGCGCGGTTGAACGCCATCCCCAGCGCGTTGAACGACCGCGTCGGCGCCAGCGACGGCACCCCGTTGGACTTGGCGTTGGCCACCGGGCCGGCGTGACCGATCTGGGCCGAGATCTTGGCGCCGGTCGCATGGACCTCCTCGGTCAGCCGTCGCAACCCGGGCAGCGCCTCCGGGCGCCAGTAGATGCAGTCGGCATGCGTACGTCCCTCCGGGGCCACTGCGAGATAGGCGACCGTGGTCATCCCGACGCCGCCCTCCGCGACGGCGAGGTGGTAGTCGATCAGCCGGTCCGAGACCAGCGCCCCGGGCGAGGCGCCCTCGAAGGTCGCCGCCTTGATCACCCGGTTGCGCAGGGTCACCGGGCCCAGCGTCGCCGGGGCGAGCGGGTCGGTCGTGGAGTCGGTCACGCGCGTACCTTCCTGAACTCGCGCATCCTGCGCAGATAGCTGCGCAGCCGCCGGCCGGGCACCGGCCGCGGCCAGTCGTCGGCCCGGAACCAGGCGTCGGTGCCGCCGTCGACCACGACGACGCTGCCGACCATGAAGTCCGCGGCGGGGCCGAGCATGTGGATCACCCAGTCGGCGAGGAGCCCGGGGTCGCCGTAGCCTCCGGCCGGGACCGGGAACGACCGGATCGCCTTCGCCTCCCCCGGCGTCGCGAGCTGCTTCTCCAGCAGCGGCGTCAGCACCGCGCCCGGCGCGATCGCGTTGAGCCGGATCCCGGCCTGTACCCACTCCGGCTCGACCGCGCGCCGCCGCACCCAGCGGGTCACGGCGACCTTAGAGGCGCCGTAGGCCATCGCCGGCGCCTGCTTCCCGAAGATCCGGTACGCCTTCAGCGCCCGCTCCGCGTCGCCCTCGAGCAGCGCCGCGACCGCCCGTGCCGGGACCAGCGGCATCGTGGTGGTCGAGTTGCTGGAGAAGACCACGACCTTGGCGTTGCCGGTGGCGGCGAGCGCCTCGCGCCAGCCCTCGAGGAGCTCGACGACGCCGAGGTAGTTGACCTGAGTGATCAGGGCGGGCCGCTCGCGCCCCGGCGCCGGCCCGAGCCCGGCTGCGAGGACCGCACCGTCGAGCCGGCCGCCACAGGTGGCGAGCACCTTCTCGGTGGCGTCGCGGCGGCCCTGCGGCGTCGACAGGTCTGCGACCACATCGGCCTCCGCGATGTCGACGGTCACGACCCGGTGTCCGGCGGCGAGGAGCCGTTCGACGACGGCGGCGCCCATGCCCGAGGCCGATCCGGTGACGGCATAGACCGCCATCAGCGGACGGCCCCGGAGATCTGCGTAGCCGTCATCCGAGCACCTCGGCGATGCGGTGGACGTCGGTGGCCGAGCCGAGGCTCAGCAGCAGGGTGGTCACACCGGTCTCCTCCCACTGGGCCACCTTGTCGCGTACCTCGCCCTCGGTGCCGATGATGTGCAGGTCGTCGACGAGCTCGTCAGGGATGAGCGCGGTGGCCTTCTCCTTCTCACCGGTCAGGTAGAGCGCCTGGACCTGCCCGGCGAGCTCGGCGTAGCCCATCCGCTCGAAGACCTGGTTGTGGAAGTTCTGCTCCTTGGCGCCCATCCCGCCCATGTAGAGGGCCGCGAACGGCTTCATCGCCTCCAGCGCCGCCTGCTTCTCCTCCGCGTCGGCGACGACCTGGAGGTGGCAGGTCGCGGCGATCTCGAAGTCGTCGGCGGTACGCCGCGCCCCAGGTCGCGCGAAGCCCTCGGCCAGCCAGTCGGCGTACATCGGGGCGGACCTGGGGGTGTAGAAGATCGGGATCCAGCCGTCGGCGATCTCGGCGGTCTGGGCCACGTTCCTGGGGCCTTCGGCGCCGAGCCAGATCGGGATGTCGGCGCGCAGCGGGTGCACGATCGGCTTGAGCGGCTTGCCGAGCCCGACCGACCCCTCCCCCTTGAAGGGCAGCGGGTAGTGCGGCCCGTCGTTGGTCACCGGTGCCTCGCGCGCGAGCACCTGGCGGATGATCGAGACGACCTCGCGAGTCCGGGCCAGCGGCTTGCCGAACGGCTGGCCGTACCACCCCTCGACCACCTGTGGGCCGCTCACGCCGAGCCCGAGGATGAACCGGCCACCGGAAAGATGGTCGAGCGTCAGCGCGTGCATCGCGATCGAGGTCGGCGTACGCCCGGACATCTGCACGATCGAGGTGCCGAGACGGACCCGGGAGGTCTCCCGGCCCCACCAGGCCAGCGGCGTCAGCGCGTCACTCCCCCAGGCCTCAGCGGTGAAGATCGCATCGAACCCGGCCTCCTCCGCGGCGGCGACGAGCTCGCCGACGCCGGTCGGTGGCTGTGCTCCCCAGTAGCCAAGCTGTAGCCCCAACTTCACTCTCATCGACTCCTTCGTCCGCGGCTCCGCCGCCGATCTGCATGGCGTACGGGTTGTGGCCAATACTAGAACGTGTTTCACTTTCTGTCATGAGTCGCACCCTGCAGGCACCCGTGACGGTCGCCTTCGACTACACCAGATCCACAGGCCCGGTGATCGGCCGCTTTCTCACCGGACTGCGAGACACCACCATCGTCGGCGGCCGGCTCGGCGACGGTCGAGTCGCTGTCCCACCCCCTGAGTACGACCCGGTCACGCACCAGGCCGTGACCGAGTTCGTGGAGCTTCCCGACACCGGCACGGTCACCTCGTGGACCTGGGTCAGCGAGCCCGTCGCCGGACAGCCGTTCGCGAGGCCGTTCGCGTACGCCCTGATCACCATCGACGGCGCCGACACCCCATGGCTGCACGCCGTCGACGTCGCCTCCCCCGACGACATCGAGACCGGGATGAGGGTCCGGGCGAGATGGGCAGAGGAGCGGACCGGCTCGGTCAACGATCTCGTCTTCGAGGCTGACTCTGTTGGTCTCGACACGAATTCGCTCGTCCCTCACGAATCCGGCTCGACCAGCGAGACCGCAGTGACCCGGATCGTGACCCCGGTCAGCCTCGACTACCACTACGCGGCCTCGCCGGAGGAGTCCTCGTTCTTCCGCGGCCTGGCCGAGGGACGGATCCTGGGCCAGCGCTGCCCGAAGTGCCTGAAGGTCTACGTCCCGCCGCGCGGCGCCTGCCCGACCGACGGGGTGCCGACAGCGGAGGAGATCGAGCTCTCCCACGTCGGCACGGTGACCACCTTCTGCGTCGTCAACGTCCCGTTCCTGGGACAGAAGATCAAGCCGCCGTACGTCTCCGCGTACGTCCTCCTCGACGGCGCCGACATCGCGCTGCAGCACCTGATCCTGGACATCCCGGCCGACGAGGTCCGGATGGGGATGCGGGTCAAGGCGGTCTGGAAGCCGCGCGACGAGTGGGGCACCAGCATCGAGAACATCAGCCACTTCGCGCCGACCGATGAGCCAGACGCGGACTTCGACAGCTACAAGCACCACCTGTGAGGAGCGGTCAGTGAGAGACGTTGCCGTCGTCGGGTTCGCCCAGCGACAGATGAAGGACTTCGACGGGTCGCCGAGCATGGCCGAGCTGCTCGTGCCGATCCTGGCCGAGTGCTACGAGCAGACCGGATGGGCCAAGAAGGACATCGGGTTCTGGTGCTCGGGCTCCTCGGACTACCTGGCCGGCCGGTCGTTCTCGTTCGTGAGCGCGATCGACGCGATCGGGGTACTGCCTCCGGTCAACGAGTCGCACGTCGAGATGGACGCCGCCTGGGCGCTCTACGAGGCCTGGATCAAGATCCAGACCGGCGAGGTCGACACCGCGCTGGTCTTCGGGTTCGGCAAGGCGTCGGCGGGCGTGCTGCGCCGTACGCTGTCGCTGCAGCTCGACCCCTACACGATGACCCCGCTGTGGCCCGACACCGTCTCCCTGGCCGCGCTCCAGGCGCGCCTCGGGCTCGACGCCGGGCTCTGGGACGAGGCCGCGCTGGCCGAGGTCGTCAACCGGTCGCTGACCGATGCGGAGAAGAACGAGTACGCCGTCCGTGCCGGCGGCTCCTCGGTGAGCGAGCTGCTCGCCCGGCCGCTGTTCGCCGACCCGCTGCGCAAGCACGACTGCGCTCCGGTGACCGACGGCGCGGCCGCGATCGTGCTCGCCGCCGGCGACCGGGCGTACGACGCCAACCAGCGTCCCGCCTGGATCACCGGGATCGCGCACAGCTCGGATGGTCTCCACCTCGGCACGCGCGACCTGACCATCTCCGGGTCGGCCGAGCGGGCCGCGGCTGCTGTGGGCGGCACCGCGGGTGTCCAGGTCGCCGAGCTGCACGCGCCGTTCAGCCACCAGGAGCTCGTCCTGCGCTCGGCGCTCGGGCTGGGTGATGACGTACAGATCAGTCCTTCGGGTGGGGCGCTCGCCGCCAACCCGATGTTCAGCGCCGGCGCGATCCGGATCGGCGAGGCCGCCAAACGGATCTGGGACGGGTCCGCCGACAAGGTGCTCGGCCATGCCACCAGCGGGCCGGCACTGCAGCAGAACCTCGTGTGCGTGATGGAAGCCCAAGAGAACGGGAGTGGCAAGTGAGCAAGGTTCCCGCGGCCGTCATCGGGATCGGCCAGACCCACCACCGCGCCAAGCGCGAGGACGTGTCGATGGCCGGGCTGTGCCGCGAGGCGATGGACCGCGCCCTCGAGGACGCCGGGCTGACCCTCGACGAGGTCGACGCCATCGTCATCGGCAAGGCACCGGACCTGTTCGAGGGCGTGATGATGCCCGAGCTCTACCTCGCCGAGGCGCTCGGCGCGGCCGGCAAGCCGCTGCTCCGGGTGCACACCGCCGGCTCGGTGGGCGGCTCGACCGCCATCGTCGCCTCCTCGCTGGTGCAGGCCGGCGTCCACAAGAAGGTCCTCACCGTCGCCTTCGAGAAGCAGTCGGAGTCCAACGCGATGTGGGCGCTCTCGGTGCCGATCCCGTTCGTGATGCCGGTGCACGCCGGCGCCGGCGGTTACTTCGCCCCGCACGTACGCTCCTACATCCGCCGCGCCAACGCGCCCTCGCACATCG
The DNA here is from genome assembly GCF_040302165.1 of Nocardioides sp. NPDC127503. Taxonomy (NCBI): domain Bacteria; kingdom Bacillati; phylum Actinomycetota; class Actinomycetes; order Propionibacteriales; family Nocardioidaceae; genus Nocardioides; species Nocardioides sp. NPDC127503. The sequence continues at coordinate 735,373 of NZ_JBEORH010000001.1, forward strand.
GCGCGATCGTCGCCGCCAAGGATCGCAACAACGCGCTGAAGAACCCCTTCGCGCACCTGCACAACGAGGGCACCACGGTCGAGTCGGTCCTGGCCTCGCAGATGCTCTGGGACCCGATCCACTACGACGAGACCTGCCCGTCCTCCGACGGTGCCTGCGCGATGGTGATCGCGGCCGAGGACGTCGCCAAGACGTACGAGGCTCCCGCCTGGATCCACGGCACCGTGATGCGCTCTGAGCCCACCTCGGCCGCCGAGCGCGACCAGGTCAACCCGCAGGCCGGCCGCGAGGCCGCGGCGGCGCTGTGGAAGGCGACCGGGATCACCGACCCCGCCCGCGAGATCGACTGCGCCGAGATCTACGTGCCGTTCGCCTGGTTCGAGCCGATGTGGCTCGAGAACCTCGGCTTCGCCGCCGAGGGCACGGGCTGGAAGCTCACCGAGGCGGGCGAGACCGCCCTCGATGGCAGCCTCCCGGTCAACATGAGCGGCGGCGTGCTCTCCTCCAACCCCATCGGCGCCTCCGGCATGCTCCGCTTCGCCGAGGCCGCTCTCCAGGTCCGGGGCCGGGCCGGCGAGCACCAGGTCGACGGCGCCCGCCGGGCGCTCGGGCACGCGTACGGCGGCGGGTCGCAGTTCTTCGCGATGTGGGTCGTGGGTTCGCAGCCCCCTTCCAACTGAGACACCCACCGATAGGGCCCGGCGTTCCTCGCCGGGCCCTATCGTTCATGTGCATGAGCTACGCAGGACTGAGCAAGCTGCTGGTCGTCCCGGACGGGTTCGAGGCGCCGCGGGTGCTCACCCACGGCGATCTGACGGCGCGGACGCTGTCGCGCGAGTGCCTGGCCGATGACGTACGCGCCATCAACGCCGACCGCGACCTGATCAACGCGACCCGCGGCGGCGGGTGGCCTGAGGGGCCGACGTCGGAGGAGGACGACTACATCGACCTGGTCTGGCACGAGGGCGAGTGGAAGGAGAACAAGTCGTTCTCCTACGTCCTGGAGGCGCCCGGGCTCGGCTACGTCGGATGCGCCTATCTCTACCCGCTGGGCGTCCGGCAGGAGCTGAGCGAGGAGCTGGCTGCGTACGACGTCGACGTCAGCTGGTGGGTGACCACCGAGGCGTACGAGCAGGGTCTCTACGAGGTGGTCTACGAAGCGCTGAAGAAGTGGGTGCCGGCGCACTATCCGTTCCGCCGGCCCCACTTCTCCAATGTGAAGGTCCCTGGTCAGGCGTAGGTGACCGGAAGCTCCTTGATGCCGTTGATCCATGCGTGACGCAGCCGGCGCGGGGCGCCGTTGGGCTTCAGGTCGGGCATCCGGTCGGCGATCACGTCGAACATGATCCGCACCTCCATCCGGGCCAGGTTGGCGCCGATGCAGTAGTGGGCGCCGTGGCCGCCGAAGGCGAGGTGGGGGTTGTGCTCGCGGGTGATGTCGAAGGTGTCGGGGTCGTCGAAGACGTCCTCGTCGTGGTTGCCCGAGGCGTAGAAGATGCCGACGCGCTGGCCCTTCTTGACCAGCTGGCCACCGACCTCGACGTCGTTGAGGGCCGTACGCTGGAAGACGGTGACCGGGGTGGCCCAGCGGATCACCTCGTCGACCATGGTGTCGGGACGCTCCTTCTTCCACAGCTCCCACTGGTCGGGGTTGTCGAAGAAGGCCTGCATGCCGTGGGAGATCGCGTTGCGGGTGGTCTCGTTGCCGGCCACTGCGAGCAGGATGACGAAGAAGCCGAACTCGTCATCGCCCAGCGCGCCGCCCTCCAGCTCGGCGTTGACGAGCTTGGAGATGATGTCGTCCTTGGGGTCCGCCTTGCGCTCGGCGGCCAGCGTCATGGCGTACGTCAGGATCTCGATGGAGGCGGCCTCGGGATCTGCGTTGTAATCCGGGTCGTCGTAGGCGAGCATCTGGTTGGACCAGTCGAAGAGCTTGCGCCGGTCCTCCTGCGGGACGCCGAGCAGCTCGGCGATCGCCTGGAGCGGGAGCTCGGCGGCGACCTCGGCGACGAAGTCGCCCTCGCCCTTGGCCAGGGCGTCGTCGACGATGTTGTGGGCCCGCTCGACCAGACGGTCCTTGAGAGCGTTGATCGCCCGCGGGGTGAACCCGCGGCTGATGATCTGGCGCAGCTTGGTGTGGTCGGGCGCGTCGTGGTGGATCAGCATCGCGCGCTGCAGCTCGACCTGCTCGCGGGTCATGTCGGGCGCGAACCGGATGATCACGCCGTTCTCGTTGGTGCCGAAGTTCTCGTTGTCCTTGGAGACGGCAAGGATGTCCTCGTGCTTGCTCACCGCCCAGAATCCGGTGTCGAGGAAGCCCGCGCGTGCCTCCGGTGTCTGCTCGACCCACCACACCGGGGCGTTCTTGCGAAGCTCGAGAAACTCCTGGAGCGGGACGCGCTCCTCGTTGAGCACGGGATCAGTCGGATCGAAATCCACGGGGAGAGCGGTCACGGGTGTGCTCCTTCGAGGTCTTTTCTGTAACACGTTCTAGTTTATGTTCACACAGTGCTCGCCATCACACAAGGCTCAGTACGCAAAGGGTTGCGTCAAACGAGAACACGTTCTACTTTGGAACAATCGAGTGTAACCGGTGTCACGTCATCAGGCGTGACGGTGCGCGCCCGCGCACCAGCGACTTGTCGAAACCCCCGAAGAGCGAGGTTCCATGGGCACGCCCGTCATCGTCGAAGCCGTCCGTACCCCCATCGGCAAGCGCAAGGGCTGGCTCGCGGGCCTGCACCCGGGCGTCCTGCTCGGCGCCGCCCAGGTCGAGGTGCTCAAGCGCGCCGGGATCGACCCTGACCTGGTGGATCAGGTCATCGGCGGCTGCGTCTCCCAGGCCGGCGAGCAGTCCAACAACATGGTTCGTCGCGCGTGGCTCCACGCGGGGCTGCCGATCCACACCGGCTCCACGGTCATCGACGCGCAGTGCTCCTCGGCCCAGCAGGCCACGCACCTGATCAACGCGATGATCGCCGCCGACCAGATCAAGGTCGGCATCGCCTGCGGCATCGAGTCGATGTCACGCATCCCGCTGGGCGCCAACGTGCCCAAGGGCGCCGGCGATCCACGTCCCGCAGACTGGAACATCGATCTGCCCAACCAGTTCGAGGGCGCCGACCGGATCGTGAAGAACCGCGGGTTCTCCCGCAACGAGGTCGACGAGTTCGGACTGTGGTCGCAGGTCAAGGCGCGCCAGGCGCGTGACGCCGGCCACTTCAAGAGCCAGATCTTCGCCGTCGAAGCCCCCATGCTCGACGACGAGGGCAAGCCCACCGACTCGGTACGCACCGTCACCGAGGACCAGGGCATCCGCGACACCTCGCTCGAGAAGCTGGCCGGGCTCAGCCCGGTGCTCGAGGGCGGCACCCACACCGCCGGCACCTCCTCGCAGATCTCCGACGGCGCCTCGGCGCTCCTGCTCATGGACTCCGCGGTCGCCGCTTCGCTCGGGCTGAAGGCTCGGGCACGGATCGTGACGTCCAACCTCGTCGGCTCCGACCCCTACTACCACCTCGACGGTCCCGTCCAGGCGACCGAGAAGGCGCTGAAGGACACCGGGATGACGATCGGCGACATCGACATCGCCGAGGTCAACGAGGCCTTCGCCGGCGTCGTCATGTCGTGGGCCAAGGTGCACCAGGTCCCCGAGGAGAAGATCAACGTCAACGGCGGCGCGATCGCGCTCGGCCACCCCGTCGGCTCGACCGGCACCCGTCTGCTCACCGCGGCGCTGCACGAGCTCGAGCGTCGCGACGCCAGCACCGCCCTGGTCTCCATGTGCGCCGGCGGCGCCCAGGCCACCGCGACCATCATCGAGAGGATCTGAGATGGCCCGCGAGAAAATCACCGAGGCCGAGTACGTCGTCGTCGGCGCCGGCTCGGCCGGTTGTGCCGTCGCCGGCCGCCTGGCCGCGGCCGGGAAGTCGGTCATCCTGCTCGAGGCCGGGAAGAACGACAGGCGCAACTACTTGGTGACCAAGCCGGGCATGATCGGCCCGCTCCACGCCGAGCCGCGGCTGAAGAAGCTCGTCGACTGGGGCTACCACACGGTCCCCCAGCAGCACGCCCGCAACCGCGAGCTCCCACAGCCGCGCGGCAAGGTGCTCGGCGGCTCCTCCTCCATCAACGGCCTGCTGTGGGTCCGGGGCAACCGCGCCAACTACGACGCCTGGGCGGCCGAGGGCAACACCGGCTGGGACGCGGACTCGGTCAACGAGGCGTACCGGCGGGTCGAGGACTACGAGGGCGGCGGCTCCGACTACCGCGGCACGGGCGGGCCGATCAAGGTCATGAAGCATCCGCGGCCGACCGAGGCGTCGCTCTCCTTCCAGCGCGCGGCCGCCGAGACCCTCGACGTGAAGGTGCTCGACGACTACAACGGCGCCGAGCAGGAGGGCGTCTCGACGTTCCAGCAGAGCGCGATCGACGGGCTGCGCTACTCGGCCTCGCGGGGCTACCTCCACGACCAAGCGCTGCCGAGCCTGACCACGCTCACCCAGGTGCACGTCTCGAGGATCGTGATCGAGAACGGCCGGGCCAAGGGCGTCGAGATCCTCACCAGGCAGGGTCCGCAGACGATCTCGGCGACCCAGGAAGTCATCGTCTCCGCGGGCGTCTTCGGCTCCGCGCAGCTGCTGATGCTCTCCGGAATCGGTCATTCCGCCCACCTCGCCGAGCGCGGGATCACCGCGATCCACGAGCTGCCCGTCGGCGACAACCTGCACGACCACATGTTCGTACCGACCACCTGGGAGATGCCGACCGCGCTGCACCGCGGCACCGCCGGCTACTTCGGCAAGGCGGTCCTCAAGGAGCAGACGGTCGGCAGGTCGATCCTCGGCCACACCGTCTTCGAGACGGTCGGCTTCGTACGCACCTCGTTGGCCACCGACGTACCCGACCTGCAGCTGCACGTCCTCCCCTGGGCCTACCCCTCCCCCAACCAGGACGCGCCGATCCGCCACGAGGTCGACCCGCGGGCGGCGCTGACGGTGATGTCGTCGCTGATCTACCCGCGCTCGCGCGGGACGCTTCGGCTGCGCAGCGCCGATCCGACCGCCGAGCCGCTGATCGACTTCAACTACCTCGCCGAGCCCAACGACAAGCGCGTCCTGCTCGAGGGTGTGGAGATGATCCGCGAGATCATGGCCGCCCCGGCCTTCGGAGACCAGGTCAAGTCGGAGATCCACCCCGGCAAGGCGATCGACGCCGAGGCGATGAAGGACGAGGTCACCAATCGGGCGACCTCGATCTACCACGGTGTCGGCTCCTGCCGGATGGGCGTCGACGAGCGGGCAGTGGTCGACCCGCAGCTGCGCGTACGCGGCATCGACGGCCTCCGCGTCGCCGACGCCTCGATCATGCCGTCGATCATCGGCGGCAACACCAACGCTCCCGCGGTCATGATCGGTGACCGTTGCGCAACCTTTGTTCTTGACGAAAATCTGTAGAGCCGTCCTCGACAACCGCTGATCGGAAGCAGACATGAGCACTGACACCGCGAAGACAGCAGGCGTACGCCGCCCCGACTGGATCACCGAGGAGCTGCTGAATGAGCTGGTCTCCCGGGTCCCGTCCTCGACGGGTGCGTCCTGGAAGCTGACCGAGGTCTACACCGGCGAGGTGCTGGTGGCGCTGCCGCAGTCCTCACCGGAGGACGTGGAACGGGCCGCCGAAGCCGGACGGGCTGCCCAGCACAAGTGGGCGGCGACCCCGCTCCCGGAGCGGCTCGCCGTCTTCAAGCGCGCCCACGAGCTGATCCTGCGCAACCAGCACAAGATCGCCGACCTCATCCAGGCTGAGTCGGGCAAGGCCCGCCGGATCGCGTTCGAGGAGGTCTGCGACCCGCCGATGGTGATCTCGCACTACCTCAAGCGGGCGCCGAAGCTGCTCAAGGACAAGAAGCGCCCAGGCATGATGCCGGTGCTGTCGAGCTCGATCGAGCGCCACCCGCCGCGCGGCCTGGTCGGGATCATCGCGCCGTGGAACTTCCCGTTCGCGACCGGTCTCTCCGACGCGATCCCGGCGCTCATGGCCGGCAACGCGGTGCTCCTCAAGCCCGACAACAAGACGGCGCTATCTCCGCTGTTCGGGATCTCGCTGCTCGAGGAGGCGGGACTGCCGAAGGGCCTCTTCCAGGTGGTCTGCGGCGAGGGCCCGGACGTCGGTCCGACGATGCTGGACAACGTCGACTACGCGATGTTCACCGGCTCGACCGCGACCGGCCGGTTGATCGGCGAGCAGGCGGGACGCAACCTGATCGGCGCCTGTCTCGAGCTGGGCGGCAAGAACCCGATGATCGTCCTCGACGACGCCGACATCGACGAGACCGTCGGCGGATCGATGTTCGCCGTCTTCGGCAACACCGGCCAGATCTGCATGCACATCGAGCGGATCTACATCCCCGAGGCCATGTACGACGAGTTCCGCGACAAGTTCGTGGCCGCCGTCGAAGGGATGCGGATCGAGGCGGCGTACGCCTTCGGGCCCGACCTCGGGGCGCTGGTCTCCCTCGACCATCTGGCGCGGGTGCAGTCGCACGTCGAGGACGCGGTCGCCAAGGGCGCCACCGTGCTGACCGGCGGCAAGGCGCGCCCCGACATCGGGCCGACCTTCTTCGAGCCGACCATCCTGGAGGGCACCACCAAGGAGATGCTCCACGGGGTGACCGAGACGTTCGGGCCGGTCGTCTCGCTGCACCGCTACTCCACCCTCGAGGAGGCGATCGAGCTGGCCAACGACACCGAATACGGGCTCAACGCCTCGGTGTGGACCACGAACTTCAAGCGCGCCCAGGCGATCGCGGCGCGGATCGAGTCGGGCAACGTCAACATCAACGACGGCCTCGCCACCGCGTACGCCTCGAAGTCGACCCCGTCGGGCGGCATGAAGCAGTCCGGTGTCGGTGCCCGTCACGGTGACCAGGGGCTGCTGAAGTACACCGAGACCCAGAACGTCGCGACACTGAAGAAGCAGGTCATGGGGCCGCAGGGCAAGCAGACCTTCGACGACTACGCCAAGCAGATGCAGATGTCGCTGCGCTGGATGCGGAAGCTCCGCATCCGTTGACGCCCGTCTCCCGTTACTCCGAGCTGACCCGGGAGGAGCTCGCCGAGGTCGTCCGCGAGCTCCTCCTGATCGGCCAGCTGATCGACCGCTCCGGGATGGCGTGGTGCATCTCCGCCTTCGGGCGCGAAGAGATGCTCCGGATCGCGATCGTCGAGTGGGCCGCCGCCTCGCCGATCTACACCCGGCGGATGCAGACCGCGCTGGGCTACGCGCCGGCCGTGGCCGGGCAGGGTGACGTACCGACCATCTTCAAGGGCCTCCAGCTCGACATCGGCGCACCGCCGCAGTTCATGGACTTCCGCTACACCGTCCACGACGCCCGCCACGGCGAGTTCCACCTCGACCACTGCGGTGCGCTGATGGACGTCGAGCCGATGGGCGAGGAGTACGTCCGCGGGATGTGCCACGACATCGAGGACCCGACCTTCGACGCCACCGCCATCGCGACCCATCCCCGGGCCCAGGTGCGCCCGGTCCACCGGCCGCCGCGGGTGCCGGCCGGTCGTACGCCCCACTGCCGCTGGACCGTGACCATCGACGACGCCCACCCCGAGGCGGTGGCGATCCCGGAGCTGGCCGTCAACGAGCGCTCCCGGGCCGCGCAGCTCGAGCTGGCGCCGATCGATCCGTCCGAGGACGGCGCCGCCGACTACGCCGGGCCGCTGGTCTCCGACCTCGACCTGGCCGCCTTCTCCCACTCCGCGCTGGCGCGCATCGCCGACGAGGTCTGCCTGCAGATGGCGCTGCTCGACCGCGGCTTCACCCTCGCGCTGGAGTCCAGGGTGACCTCGCCCGAGCAGCTCGTCGACATCCGCCGCAAGCAGCTGGTCGGGGTCGCCGGCATCGCCGGCTCACGCCTCGCCCGGGCGCTCTCCCTGCCGCCGGACACCAAGGGCGCCCTGCGGCTGCTTGCGCTCCATCCCATGCTCAACCCCGCTGCGTACGTCTCGGTCGAGGTGGAGGCCGACGCGCTGACCGTCCGGCCTTCGGCCGCCGACGAGGACGGCGCGTGGGTCTCGCTGATCGGGCCGGAATGGTTCGTTCCGCTCCGGGTCGCGGTGCAGGCCCTCGACCCTCACCTCGACGTCGAGGTCGGTGCGGTCGAAGACGGCTGGCGGGTCGAGGTGGTACGCCGCCCCGAACCCGCTCCCGAGGCCTCCGAGGTCGTGGTGGTGAGGTTCAGCACCGGCGCGGACTTCGCCTTCGAGCCGCGCCGGTCGCTGCCGATCACACCGGTCTGAGGTTCAGTGGCGGCGAAGTGCGAGGACCGGGATGACACGGTCGGTCTTGGCCTCGTACTCGCCGAACCCGGGGCTCATCGCCTTGAACCGATCCCAGGCGGCGTCGCGCTCGGCGCCGGTCAGCTCGGTCACCTCGACCTCGACGACCCCCTCGTCGGGCGTCTCGATCTTGGTCTCCGGGTGGGCCAGGAGGTTGTGGTACCAGGCCGGGTTCTCGGGCGCGCCGGCCTTGGAGGCGGCGATCAGCCAGGTGTCGGGATCCGGGTGGAGGTTGGCGACCGGGGAGACCCTCTCGGTGCCGGTCTTGGCGCCGGTGTGGTGCACGAGCACGAGCCCGCGTCCGAACGGCACCGAGGTCACGTTGCCGTCGTTCGAGCGGAACTCATCGATGATCGACTGGTTCCAGTCCTTGTAGTCGCTGCCTGACATGGAGTGCCTTTCCCCCGAGGAATCGGTTTTCACCCACTCTTGCAGACATCCCCAACGAGAACCGTCAAACCCGGGCGGGGGCCGCGATCCGCACCTGCTCCTCCCGGTCGGTCACCTTCGCCCGCGGCCGGCCGAGCTCCTTGCCCGACTCGCACTCGTGGGTGTCGAGCGTGTTCCAGCCGGTCTGGTCGACCACGATCGTGCCGCGCGCCGCCAAGAGGTCGTCGAGGGGATCGCCAGTGGGGTCGGCGAGCGAGCCGGCGGCGTAGTCGTCCAAGAGGGTGCGTACGGTCTCGGCGGCGCAGGCGCGGTTGGTGCCGATCACGCCGCTCGGACCGCGCTTCGCCCATCCCGCGGTGTAGGTGGCCTCGGCCCCGACCACCCGGCCGGCCTCGTGCAGGAACCGGCCGGTGCCCGCCTCGTTCGGGACGCCCGCGACGCCCGCGGAGCGGTAGCCCGTGGCGCGGACCACCAGCCCGGCCTCGATCTCCTCGCCGCTGGCGAAGCGCACTCCGGTGACGGTCTCGGTGCCGAGGATCTCGGTGGGCGTCAGCCCGAAGCGGAGGACAAGCCGCTTCGCGGCGTCCGTACGCGGCCGGGCGGCCAGGTCGCGGAGCAGGTCGGCCTTCTGGAGCGCCCCGAAGGTGTGGGCGTTGCGTTCGGTCGTGTCCGCCTCGGTCGGCAGGGCGGCCAGGTCCGCCTCGTCGACGACCACGTCGATGCCTGGGGCGTCGGCCAGCGCCCGCAGCTCGGGGCTGGTGAAGGCGGCGTGCTCGGCACCCCGGCGGGCAGTGACGACGACCTCGCGGATGCCGCTGGCCGCCAGGGCCGAGAGCGCGGCCGGAGCCAGGTCGGAGGCCTTCAGGGCCGCCTCGTCGGCCAGCAGCAGCCTGGCCAGGTCGAGGGCGACGTTGCCGTTGCCGATGACGACGGCACGCTCGTGGGCGAGGGGGAAGGTGAGCGCGGCTCGGTCGGGGTGGCCGTTGTACCAGCCGACGAGCTCCGCAGCGGAAGTCGAGCCCGGGAGCTCCTCCCCCGGCAGGCCGAGGCTGCGGCCCTCGCCGGCGCCGGTGGTGTAGACGACCGCGTGGTGGGCGCCGAGGAGCTCCTCGTGGGTGACGTCGCGCCCGATCTCGACGTTGTAGCGCGTCCGCACCCGGCGGTGGCGGGCCGTCTTGGCGAAGCCGGAGACGATCTCCTTGGTGTCCAGGTGGTCGGGCGCGACGCCGTAGCGGACCAGACCGTAGGGGGTCGCGAGCCGGTCGATGACGGTGATCTCGACGTCGCAGCGGCGGGTGGCGGCGAGCTCCTCGGCGACGTACCAACCGGCCGGGCCGGCCCCGACCACGGCCACCTTGAGCGGGCCGGTGCCGGTGATCTTGGCGCCCGGCGACGGCAGCGGCGCGGACTCCTCCTGCTCGCCGGTGAACTCGAAGAAGGCGGCGTTGATGTCGACGTAGGGCGCGAACGCGTCCGGGACCTCATAGTCCGGGAAGATCGCGTTGACCGGGCAGGCGTCCTCGCAGGCGCCGCAGTCGATGCACTCGTCGGGGTGGACGTAGAGCATCTCGGCGGCGCCGAAGCCCGGCTCGTCGGGCCCGGGGTGGATGCAGTCGACCGGGCAGACCTCCACGCAGGAGGCGTCGTTGCAGCACGACTGGGTGATGACGTACGTCATGAGCGCTGAGCCCTCCGTTTGGCCTTGCCGATCGCCTCCTCGACGACCGTGTTCATCCTGGCACCGTTCGGCCACCCCGCGTAGTGACTCAGGAACACCACGATCTCGCGCAGCTCGTCCTCGGAGAGCTCACCGTTGGCGTAGGCCGCGGGGATCTGGATCCCGAGGACGTCCGCGGCACCTTGGCCGGCGAGCAGGCCGATCAGCAGGAGCCGGCGGTCGCGGGTGGTCAGGCCCGGACGCTGCCAGATGTCGCCGAAGAGATGATCGGCGGTGTAGCGGAAGAAGTCGCCCTCACCATCGGCCATGTCGAAGCCGTAGACCTCCTCCATCTTGCGCAGCCCCTTGGCGCGCTGCTCGGGGAGGTCGGCGAACTTCTCGGTGCCATCACTCGTGTGCTCTGTAGTCATGTGTCCGTGTTCCTTGTTCAGTCCTTGGGCAGCCCGAGGCCGGGTGCCAACCGCTCGAGCGCAAGCCGGGCGAGCGGCACCTCGACGCCGAGCTCGTCGGCGAGCGCGATCGCGAAGCCGAGGTCCTTCTCCGCCAGCGCGACCACGTGGCCGAAGACGCCGTGCCAGAAGTCGGTCTCCTCGATCGGCGCGGTGGTCTCGCGGTGCATGATCGCGCCCGGGCCGCCGGTGATCGCGTCGGTGTGGCGTACGACGTCGCCGAGCGCCACCAGATCTAGTCCGGCCGCTTCGGCAAGGCGCTGGGCCTCGGTGGCGGCGGTGAAGGAGGCGAAGTGGAGCAGGTTGCGGGCCAGCTTGAATCTGGTCCCTGCGCCGACCGGGCCGGCATGGACCACCTTGGAGCCCATCGCCTTCAGGACCGGGCCGGCTGCTGCGTACGCCTCCGGGCTGCCGCCCACCAGGATGGCCAGGGTGCCTTGGGCGGCTCCCATCGGGCCGCCGGAGACGGGGGCGTCGAGCACGCTCACCCCGTGCGGCTCGGCGGTCGCCGCCAGCTCGGCAGGCGTGTCGGGAGCGACCGTGGAGTGCACCAGGACCGTCAGCGGGGTTTGCGACGGCCGGTCGCCGACGGCGGTGAGCACGTCGGCGATCACCTGGCGAACCTGGTCGTCGTCACGCACCATCACGCTGAGCACGTCGACGGCCGAGGCGAGTTCGGCGACCGAGCCTGCCGCCTTCGCACCGGCGGCGCCGAGCTCGGCGACGGGCTCCTCGGCGATGTCGTGCACCCACAGCTCGATCCCATCCGTGGCGGCGAGCTGGAGCGCCATCGGCTTGCCGATGTTGCCGAGGCCGACGAAGCCCGCGCGCGTCCTGGGCACCGCGTTCACAGCCGGAACGTCCCGCCGCCGTCGACGGCGATGATCTGGCCGGAGATCCACGAGGAGTCCTCGGAGAGGAGGAACTTCGCGGTTCCGACCATGTCCTCGGTGGTGCCGAGGCGCTTGATCGCCATCTGCTTCGTCATCTCCTTGGCCGCGTCACCGGCCTGGGTGCGGGTCGCCTCGGTGTCCGTCGGCCCCGGCGCGATCGCGTTCACCCGGATGTTCATCCCGCCGAGCTCGTGGGCGAGCTGCTGGGTCAGCCCGTTGATGCCGACCTTGGCCAGTCCGTAGAAGCCGGAGTAGAGGTAGGCGGCGGTCGAGGACTGGTTGACGATTGCCCCGCCGCCCCGTTTCTGCATCGCCGGATAGACCGCACGGGTCATCACCAGGGCTCCGTTGAGGTTCACGCTCATGAACTTCTCGTAGTAGTCCCAGTCGACGGTGATCAGCAGGTCGAAGGCCATGTCGCCGTAGATCGCGGCGTTGTTGATCAGCCCGTCGATCCCGCCGTACGCCTCGGTCGTCTCGGCCACCAGCGCGGCCGCCGACGCGTGGTCGGAGACGTCGCAGCGTACGAAGCGTGCGACGCCGCCGGCCGCCTCGATCTCCTTGGCGACCTGCTGCCCCTTCTCCTCGTTCAGGTCGGCGACGACGACGGCGGCTCCCTCGGCGGCCAGCCCCTTGGCGTACGCCTCCCCGATCCCCTGCGCCGCCCCGGTGACGACGATGACCTTGTCCTTGAACCTCATGGTCTCTCCTGTGCTCATGCCGGCTCCGCGATCAGCTTGGTCTCGAGGTACTCCTCGAAGCCTTCGACGCCCATCTCCCGGCCGAGGCCGGACTGCTTGTAGCCGCCGAAGGGGGCGTCGGGGCCGAACCACTGGCCGCCGTTGACTCCGATGGTGCCGGTGCGGATCCGGGCGGCGACCGACTTCGCGCGCTCGAGCGAACCGGACTCCACGGAGCCGGAGAGGCCGTAGGGCGAGTCGTTGGCGAGGCGTACGGCGTCGTCGTCGCCGTCGTGCGGGATCACCGTCAGCACGGGGCCGAAGATCTCCTCGCGGGCGACGCGGGCGGTGTTGTCGAGGCCGGCAATGACGGTGGGCTGGATCCAGAAGCCGCCGGCGAGGTCGCCGTCCTGGACCGCGACGGCGCCACCGGTGGCGATGCGGCCACCCTCTTCCTCGGCGAGCGCGAGGTAGCCGAGGATGCGGTCGCGTTGGACCGCGGAGATCACCGGGCCGCAGATCGTGCCGGCATCGGCCGGGTCGCCCGCACCGAGTGAGGCCATCGTCGCCGCGGCCGCTTCGACGGCCGCGTCGTATGACTCCCGAGGCACCAGCAGCCGGGTGGTCAAGGCGCAGCCCTGACCTGCGTGAACGGATACCGAGAAGGCTGCCATCGAGGCGGCCGAGGCGACATCGGCGTCGTCGAGGACGATCGCCGCGGACTTGCCGCCGAGCTCGAGGAAGACCTTCTTCAGGCTCGGCGCCGCGGCCGCCATGATCGCCCGGCCGGTCGCCGTCGAGCCGGTGAAGGAGACCAGGTCGACCCGCGGGTCCTCGGCCAGCATCGCGGCCACCCGGTTGTCACGCGGGGTGACGACGTTGAACACGCCCGGCGGGAGGTCGGTGTGCTCGGCCGCCAGCCGTCCCAGCTCCGCGGCCAGCCACGGCGTGTCCGGGGCGGGCTTGAGGATCACGGTGTTGCCGGCCGCCAGCGCCGGGCCGATCTTGGCCAGGTTGATCTGGTTGGGGAAGTTCCACGGGGTGATCGCCGCGACGACCCCGACGGCCTCGCGCCGCACCGTACGCCGCGAGGAGATGCCCATCGTGACCCCGACGCCGAGGTCCCGCTCCCACTCGAAGGACTCGGCCAGGTCGATGGTCCACTTCAACGTCTCGACCGGGGTGTCGAACTGCGGACCGGCGACCAGGAACGCGGGTGCGCCGACCTCGGCGGTCGTCAGCTCGCGCAGCGCCTCGGCGTTGTCGAGGATCGCCTGGTGGAGCTGGCGCAGGCACCGGATCCGCAGCGCCACGTCGGTCGACCAGTCGGTCTCGTCGAAGGCCTTGCGTGCGGCCGCGATCGCGGCGTCCATGTCCTGGGCCGTCGAGTCGGGCGCGCGCCCGATCTCCTGCCCGGTGGCCGGGTTGAGGATGGCGTACGTCTCGCCGGAGCTGGCCGCGCCGAGCTTGCCGTCGACGAGCTGCTGGGCGGGCGGGTTGGTGGGGGTCCTGGTCGTCACACGGGCTCCTGGGTCACGAAGTTCCCGGCCGCCACCGGCGGCGGCCAGACGGTCGAGGGCAGGTCGGCGAGGCGGTAGTGGCCGGGCTGCTCGATGCCGTTCAGCGACATCCGCTCCAGCAGCCCGGCGGTGGCCTTCTTGGCCTTGACGATGTCGAGGAAGGTGGTCGCGGTGGACCCGAGGTCGAACCAGTCCCGCTGCCAGGCGAACTCCAGTCCGTCGCCGTCGGGCCGCGCCGCGACCCCGAACCAGGAGCCGCCGATCCCGAGGATCTCGTACTCCTCGCCGGTCGCGTCGTCGACGATCCCGGCCCGCTGCCGCCAGAAGCCGATCACCATGGCGTTGACGTCGTCGATGACCGTCGCCTGGTAGTCGTAGTGCCAGCCCTCGAGCCCGGCCATCTCGGTGCCGAGCGCCCACTCCCGGATCTGCTCGCGGCCGACGGCCATGAAGTGCTCGTCGGGGGTGTACATCCACCCGTACGTCGCGTCCTCGGCGTACGCGTCGGCCAGCGGCGACCAGTTGCCGTCGGCCTCCGCCTTGCGGTTGAGGTCGAGCCAGTGGGCCCAGAACCCCTCGATCTCGGCGCGGTCCATTCAGTCCTCCAAAATGAGAGCGAAAGCGGGGCAGTACTTCACGGCCGCGCGCGCGGCAGGAAGCTGCTCCTCGGACGGTTCGGTGATGCGTACGACGACGTGGTCGCCGTCGTCGTCGAAGGCGAAGAGCTCAGGGGCCTCGGCGAGACACTCCTGGTGCCCCTGGCAGAGCCCCAGGTCAGCAGCGAGCTTCATGACGATCTCCGCCGGTAGCGGACCCGGCAGGGCTGCTGGAGCTGGATCACCATCTTGGTGAAGTCGTCGGCGTACGACTCCAGCGGCTGTGCCGCCTCGAACGAGTAGTCGCGCAGGATGACCGAGAAGATCGCCTTCATCTGCATCATCGCGAACGCGTTGCCGACGCAGCGGTGCTTGCCGGCGCCGAACGGGATCCAGGTCCAGCGGTTCTGCATGTCCTCCTGGCGCGGGTCGATGTAGCGGCTCGGGTC
Source organism: Nocardioides sp. NPDC127503 (assembly GCF_040302165.1). NCBI lineage: Bacteria > Bacillati > Actinomycetota > Actinomycetes > Propionibacteriales > Nocardioidaceae > Nocardioides > Nocardioides sp. NPDC127503. The sequence continues at coordinate 750,382 of NZ_JBEORH010000001.1, forward strand.
GAAGGAGTCCGCCTTCGGGAAGTCGGCCTCGATCCGGTTGGAGACTCGTGGCGAGGCGGCGAGCAGGGTGCCGGCCGGGATGGTCTCGCCGAGCAGCTCGAAGTCCTCGCGCACCAAGCGCATCAGGATGATCAGCGGCGGGTGCAGCCGCAGCGTCTCCTTGAGCGCCGCCTCGAGCACCGGGATCGAGCGCAGCGCCTGGAAGGAGACCTCGCTGCCGTCCGCGTAGAGGTCGTCGAGCTCGCCGACGACGTCCGCCATCACCGACGGGTTTCGCAACAGCTCGATCATCGCCCACGAGGCGGTGCCGGAGGAGGTGTGGTGGCCGGCGAACATCATCGAGATGAAGACGCCGGTGATGGTGTCGGTGTCCATGTCGATCGAGATGAGCACGTCGAGCAGGTCGCGCTCCTCGCGAGGGACCTTGCCCCGCGCGACCCGCTTGTCGATGATCGCCTGGACCAGCGCGACAAGCTTCTCCCGGGCGTCATCGCGCATCCGGAAGCTCTCGATGTCGGCGTAGGCGTCGACGTACGCGATCGCGTCCGTGCCGTGCTCCAGCTCGTGATAGTGCTGGGCGAAGGAGGAGTCGAGCTCCTCGCGGAACGGCTTCCCGACCAGGCACGCCGAGGTGGTGTAGATGGTCAGCTCGGCGAAGAAGTCGAGCAGGTCGATCTCCCCCTCCTCGCCCCAGCCGGCGATCATCCGGCGGATCTCGGCCTCGATCGTCTGCGCGTGCCCGCGCATCATGTCGCCGCGCAGCGCCTGGTTCTTCAGCATCTGCTGCCGCTCCTCCGGAGAGGCGTCGAAGACGACGCCCTTGCCGAAGATCGGCGTCATGAACGGGTACGCGGCCGCCTGGTCGAGCACGTCGTCGGGCGCCCGGAAGAACGCCTCGTTGGCCTCTGCCCCGGTGACCAGGACGACGTCCTTGTCAGCGAGCCGGAAGCGCCCGAGGTCGCCGCACTCCTCGCGGACGCGGGTGAAAAGCGAGATCGGGTCGACCCGCATCTCGGGCAGATGTCCGGTGCCGCGGATGATCTCGGGGACGCTCGGGTCCTGGTCGTCCAGGACGGTAGAGACGGTGGGGATCGTCATCGTGGCTCCCGTCGGTCGCTTCGCTCCCCGGGCCCTGCGGGAGCCTGCACAGGGGCTTCGGGGTTGACGTCGATGGTGCTGATGTGGACTCCGCGCTTGGCGGTCACGACCGACGTGATCGCGTCGGCCAGCGCCTGGGCCTTGAGGAAGTGCGGGTGGCGCGCGAGGCCCCACCTGACCCACTGCTCCAGCACGAACCCGCCGAGCTCGGCGGGCCACTCGTTGCCGATGTCGGAGTGGGTGGGTCCGGGTCGCACGATGGAGGCCCGGACGCCGGTGCCCTCGAGCTCCATCCGGAGCGCGTTGACCATGCCTTCGAGGCCCCACTTGGAGGCTGCGTACGCACCCATGAACGGTCGCGGCCTCACCGCCACGTCGGAGGAGAGGAAGACCAGGTCGCCGCGCTGCCGCTCGATCATCCCGGGCCCGAAGGCGCGCAGGACCCGGTGTGCGCCGAGCAGGTTGATGTCGACCTGGCCACCGAAGGTCTCCGTGGAGACGTCGACGGTCGCCCCTGGATGGGTGACGCCGGCGTTGCTGACCACGACCTCGATCTCGCCCAGGTCGGCGACCGCCTTCGCGGCGAACTCGGCGACCGAGTCGTCCGAGGTCACGTCGAGGGGGTGCGCGACCGCCTCTCCCCCGTCGGCCCGGATCGCGGCGGCGATCTCCTCGACCCGGTCGAGCCGCCGGGCGCCGAGCGCGACCGGGAAACCGGCCGTGGCCAGCGCCTTCGCGGTCTCCGCACCGATCCCGGACGAGGCGCCGGTGATCACCGCCGGGCGGCGGTCGGGCTGTGCGTACTTCATGCGTCCTCCCGGGATGCTGACCGAGGTGACTCGGCGAATGCGTACTGACCTCGCGGAACTCCACGAAGTAGGTGGTCGCCGACCGAGTTACCTCGGCGAGCATCCGTCGCGCTGACCGAGATACCTCGGTGAGCATCCGCCCCGCTCATCGCGCCCTCCGGGTGAACGTGACGGGCAGCTCAGCGAACCCACGCACGCTTGTGGAGTGCACGCGGACAGCGCGGTCGGCCTGGACCTCGAACCCAGACGTACGCCGCACCAGCTCGGCCAGCACGACGCGGGCCTCGAGCCGGGCGAGGTTGGCGCCGAGGCAGAAGTGGCGGCCGACGCCGAAGCTCATGATCCTGCCGAGCTCGTCGGAGGGGCGATGGATGTCGAAGACGTCCGGGGCGGTGAAGACGCGCTCGTCGCGGTTGGCCGAGCCGAGCAGGACGAGCAGCTTCGACCCGGCGGGAACGACCTGGCCGTGGAGCTCGACGTCTTCGGCGACGTAGCGGGCCAGCATCTGGCTGGAGGTGTCGTGGCGCAGGGTCTCCTCGATCCACGAGCCCACCGGTGCGGTGTCCTCGGGATCGGCAAAGACCTCGGCGAGCTGAGACTGATGGGCGCCGAGGTGGAAGAGCGCGTTGCCGAGCAGCTTGGTGGTGGTCTCGTTGCCGGCGACAACCATCAGGAACAGGAACGCGATCACCTCGTGGTCGAGCAGCCGATCGCCGTCGACCTCGGCCTCGATGAGTGCCGAGGTGAGGTCCTCGCTCGGCTGCTTGCGCCGCTGCGCGACCATCTCGGCGTAGTAGCCGATCAGCTCGAGGGCGGCCGTCATACCGGCCTCCGGCACGTCGCGTACGCCGTCCTCACGGTGCACCACCAGGTCGGCCAGGCGGCGCACCTCGTCGCGGTCGGCGACGGGGACGCCCATCATCTCCGAGATGACATCCATGGGGAGCTTGCCGGCGAGCTCGGCGATCCAGTCCACCTCTCCCGTCTCGGCGCAGGTCGTGACCAACGCGTCGAGATAGTGGTCGGCGAGCGCCTGGATCTGCGGCGCGAGCTCGCGTACGCGGCGGGGCGTGAACCCGGCCGAGACCAGCTTCCGCAGCCGGGTCTGCTCCCTGCCGTCCAAGGCCAGGAAAGACATCACCCGATGGGCCTCGGCGTTCCAGGCGCTGGCGTCGAGCGAGACCCCCATCCGGTTGGAGAAGGTGATGTCGTTCTTCACCGCGGCGTGCACGTCGGCATGCCGGGAGAGCGCCCAGAAGTCGTCGGAGGCGTTGTAGTAGAGCGGCGCCTCGTCCCGCAGCCGGGCATAGACCGGGTAGGGGTCCTCGTGGAAGTCGTAGTCGTAGGGGTCGAAGATCTCGGTGGTGGTGCTCGTCATCTCACTCCATCTCGGCCGACGATCACGGCAACGACCGGGGCGAGCCGGTCGGCCATCTCGTCGTAGGTCATCAGGCCCATGCCCGCCTGCAGCAGCGCCCCGGAGAAGGCGAGCAGCAGGGCTTCGCGCTCGGCGTCGGCCGCACCGTCGCCGAGCGCCGCCTCGAACCGGGCAGCGAACTCGGCCCCGATCCGCAGCCGCAGCCGCTCGACGTCTGAGTCGCTGCCCAGCAGCGCCGGCGTGACCGCCGCCGCGAGCGCCGGCTCCTCCGCGATCCGCGCCGTCAGGCCGCCGACGGCCGCCTGCACCCGCTCGACGCGGGAGCCGGTCTCCTCGACCGCGGGCGTCTGAGCCAGATGGCGCCAGAAGAGCTCGGCGAAGAGGTGGTTCCTGGAGGCGAGGTAGGTGTAGGCCGTGGCCGGGGACACCCCGGCCCGCGCGGCGACCGAACGGATCGTCAATGCCTCGTGCCCGACCTCGCGCAGCTCCTCCAGACCTGCAGCGAACACGCGCTCGACTGTTTCCGCCTGGCGGGTGCTCGTTGCGCTGGACACGTGTCCAGATTAGAACACGTTCTCGTTTCGGGCAAGGGGTGAACGGGACGCGATCGGGGTACCGCACTGACATGCCGAGAACAGACGTGCTGGGTGAAGAGCTCCAGCGACAACGCGACGTCCTCAAGCTGGTGGGTGCGACACTGAAGGCCGCCGAGATCCCGTTCGCACTCGCCGGCGGGTACGCAGTCTGGACCCGAGGCGGGCCGGAGAGCACCCACGACGTGGACTTCGTGCTCCCTCAGGAGTGCGTCGAGGACGCCGTGCGCGCGCTGGTCCTGAACGGGATGGACACCGTCGACGCCCCCGAGGACTGGCTGGTGAAGGTCGGTCGCGACACCGTGGTCGTCGACCTGATCCATCGGCTCCCGACCGGGCCCGTCGACGAGGAGCTGCTGGTGCGGTGCACCGACCTGCCGGTCGACTCCGTCACCATGCCCGTCATGTCCTCGACGGACCTGCTCATCTCGCGCATGCTGGCGCTGAGCGAGCACGCCTGCGACCTGTCCCCGATTCTCGGCTCCGCACGTGCCCTGCGCGAGCAGATCGACTGGCGGCTGGTGCGACAGGAGGCGAAGCGAAGCCCCTTCGCACAGACCGCGATCGGCCTTCTCGACGCGCTCGCCATCATAGAAGGAAGCAGTATTGGAGGCGATGATGCCTGATCCGATTCGTGTGGCAGCAGTGGGTGACGTACATCTGGCCGACGACCTGCGCGGCCGCTACGCGCCGCTGCTCACGGACATCTCCGAGGAGGCAGACGCACTGCTGGTCGCCGGAGACCTCACCCAGCACGGGACGGTCCAGGAGGCCGAGGCGTTCGCCGACGAGTTCGACGCCGCCGATGTGCCCGTCCTGGTCGTCCTCGGCAACCACGACTACCACTCCGGGGCCGAGCGCGACATCGTCCGGCTGCTGGAGGACCGCGGGGTGACCGTCCTCGAAGGCACCTCGACCACCATCGACACGGATGCCGGCCGCCTCGGCGTCGCCGGCATCAAGGGCTTCTGCCTCGGCTTCGTCGGCCGGTGCGCAGCGGACTTCGGCGAACCCGAGATGAAGGCCTTCACCGGGCACGGCATCGAGACCGCCGCGCTCCTGCGCGAAGCCCTCGACGACCTCGCCGGCGAGGATCCGGACGTCACCGTCGCGCTGTCACACTTCGCTCCCGTCGACGACACGCTGCTCGGCGAGCCGAAGGAGATCTGGCCGTTCCTCGGCAACTACCGGCTCGGCGAGGCGATCGACGAGACGGGTGTGGACCTGGCGGTCCACGGCCACGCCCACGCCGGGCGCGAGAAGGGCATCACCCCGGCCGGGGTGCCCGTACGAAACGTCGCCCAACCCGTCATCCAGGCAGCGTTCCGTGTCTACGACGTCGTCCCCAGGAGGTCGGCATGAACGAGCAGCAGACGCGAGATCTCGAGCGCGAGATCGCGACCGACCCGCGCACCAACGAGCTGGGCATCCGGCTCCAGGTACGCGGCGACAACCTCGTCGTCTCCGGCGAGGTGGCCTCCGAGGAGCGCCGGTCCACGGTCCTCGAGATCATCAGGGAGCGCGACACCGGGCTCGACATCGTCGACTACATCGTGCTCAGCGCCGAGCCCGGGCCGGGCGGACCGCAGCACGAGCAGATACAGCCACCACGAAGGAGCTGATCATCGATGAACGGCACCATCGTCGCGGTAGTGATCGGGATGATCCTGTTCTGGAGCGTCCTGACCCTCATCGCCGCGCTCCTCGACCGGCGCCGCAGCCACCAGATCGAGGAAGACCTGAGCGAGATGGAGCGCAAATACCATCTCGACGGCAGTGACCGGTACGGGAGCTTCGACCAGCGACCCCACGGAGCCCACCGAGCCCGCTGACCCCGCTGAGCCTGCTCAGACGCCAGGCGGAAGCCTGGTGAAGTCGGGCTCCCGCCCCTCGGCGAAGGCGACGAGCGCCTCGATGTTGGCGGGCCCGCCGAGCAGCTCGGCGAACTTGGCGTTCTCGAGCTCCCGGGCGGCCTCGGTCCCGGGACGCAGCGACGCCGTCATCGTCTCCTTGACCGCGACCAGGCTGCTGATCGGCCTCGCAGCGAGCGTGGCGGCGTGGTCCCAGGCGACCTCGAGGAGCTCCTCTGGCTCGGTGACCCGCCAGACGAGCCCCATCTCGTGGGCCTCCTCGGCGCTGAACCACTCCCCCGACATCAGCATCCAGGCGGCGTTCTGACGTCCGATCAGCCGCGGGAACAGGAAGCTGGAGGCCGCCTCCGGCGCGACCCCGAGCGTCGTGAACGGCGTCTTGAACCTCGCCTTCGTCGAGGCGAGGACCAGGTCGGCAAAGCCGAGGAGCGTCACGCCGATGCCTAGCCCCAGCCCGTTGACGGCGACGACCAGCGGCTTGGAGAACGCGGCCAGGGAGTCGACGAGGCTGATGAACCCGTGGGCGGCGCTCTCGTCGCCACCCGAGGCGGTCTCCTTCATCTCGACCAGGTCGGTCCCGGCCGAGAACGCTCGGCCGGACCCCGTCAGCAGCACCACGGCCACCTCAGGGTCCTCGTCGGCCTCGCGCAGCGCCTCGGCGAGGGCGACATAGAGCGCCTGGCTGAACGCGTTGAGCTGGTCAGGACGGTTGAGGGTGAGCGTACGGACGCGGTCGCGGTCCTGGCTCAGCAGCAGGTCTGACATGTGGGGGTCTCCTATCGGCCGAGGATCAGGTCGGCGGCGCGCTCCCCGATCATGATCGAGGGTGCGTTGGTGTTGCCACCGGTGATGGAGGGCATCACGCTCGCGTCGGCGACGCGCAGGCCGTCGATGCTCAGCACCCGTAGCGACGGGTCGACCACGGCGCGCTCGTCCGACCCCATCCGGCAGGTGCCGACGCCGTGGTAGACGCTGTGCACGATGTTGGGCAGCAGCTCACGGGTCGCCTCGTCGGTGGCGTACGACGGTCCGGGCGAGATCTCGCCCTGGCTGTCCCCGAGGCCGACCATCATCTCGCGCACCTTCGCGATGCCGTCGAGGAGCACCTCGGTGTCCTTGCCCGAGGTCAGGTAGGCCGGATCGAGCAGCGGGTGCGCGGACGGGTCGGCGCTGGCCAGGCGTACGGTGCCGCGGCTCTCTGGGTAGATCAGCGTCGGCAGGATGCACAGGCCGGGCTTGCTCGTCGGCGGCCGGATGGCCTTCTCGCCGTCCTGGTTCGGGAACGGGTAGACCCAGTAGAGGACGTGCAGCTGCAGGTCGGGGACCTGACCGGCCAGGGCGCTGCGTACGAAGCCGAAGGCCTCGAACTGCGAGCCGGCCGCCCAGCCCTTGCGGGTGAGCCGAGACTTCGCGAAGCCGGCCGCGAAGTAGGCGGGCGTGGGCCGCCGCAGCGCCGAGTCCATCCGGAACGAGACCGGCACGAAGAGGTGGTCGTGGAAGTTGTCGCCGACCGGAAGGTCGGCGTGGACCTGGATGCCGTGGTCGCGGAGGTGGTCGGAATGACCGATTCCGGAGAGCATCAGCAGATGCGGCGAGCCGTAGACGCCGGCCGCCACGATGACCTCTCGGCTCGCCCGGATGGTCTGCTTGTCGCCGTCCGCACCGACGACCTCGACGCCGGTCGCGCGCGAGCCCTCGATCCGTACGCGGGTGGCCTGGGCCTTGGTCAGGATCAGCAGGTTGTCCAGTGGCTGCTCGCGCAGGTAGGCCTTCGAGGCCGAGTAGCGGCGCCCCTCGGAGGCGCTGAGCTGGACGACGCCGACGCCCTCCTGCTCCTTGCCGTTGTAGTCGTCGAGAGCGCCGACCCCGAGCCGCTTGGGGGCTTCGTCGAGCCAGGACTGCGTCGCCGGGGTGAGGTCCTTCTGGTAGCGCACCTTGACCGGTCCGCCTTCGCCGCGGAACTCGTCTCCGCCGCCTTCGAAGTCCTCCATCCGCTTGAACGCCGGCAGCACGTCGTCGTAGGACCATCCGGTCGCGCCGTCGGCTGCCCAGTCGTCGAAGTTCTGGCGGTTGCCGCGCACCCAGAGCATGCCGTTGATCGAGGACGAGCCGCCCAGCACCTTGCCGCGGGTCATCGGGATGACCCGGTCGAGGGCGGCGCTCTGCGGAACCGACTTGTAGCCCCAGTCGACCAGCTTCTTCAGCTGTGGCGTGGAGAGCATCGCGGCGACCGCGCCGGGCAGCTCGAGCAGGTTCTTGATCCCGAAGGCGGTGTCCTTGCCGCCCGCCTCGATCACGATCACGCTGGCACCGCTCTCGGCCAGCCTGCGGGCGGTGGCGCAGCCCGCGCTCCCGGCGCCTACGACGATGTAGTCGGCTTCCATGTTCACTTCTCTCTCCCGGCGATCCCTTCCGCAAAGACTAGAACACGTTCTACTGTTGTGTCATGCGCCACGGCATCGTCCTGTTCACCTCGGACCGCGGCATCGCGCCCGCCGAGCTCGCCTCCGCCGCCGAGGAGCGCGGTTTCGACACGTTCTACGTGCCCGAGCACACCCACATCCCGGTGCGCCGCGACGCCTTGCACCCCACCGGCGGCACCGAGCTCCCCGACGACCGTTACCTGCGTACGCTCGACCCCTGGGTCACGCTCGGGACCTGCGCCGCGGTGACCTCGCGGATCGGGCTCTCGACGGCAGTCGCGCTGCCGGTGGAGTCCGACCCGATCACGCTCGCCAAGACGATCGCGACCCTCGATCACCTCTCCGGCGGCCGGGTCTCGCTGGGCGTCGGGTTCGGCTGGAACACCGACGAGCTCGCCGACCACGGCATCCCGGGCGACCGTAAGCGCACCGCGCTGAAGGAGTACCTGGAGGCGATGCGCGCACTGTGGACCGAGGAAGAGGCGGCCTACGAGGGTGAGTTCGTCTCCTTCGGCCCGTCGTGGGCCTACCCGAAGCCACCGCAGGGCCGGATCCCGACGATCGTCGGCGCCGGCGGCGGCCCCAAGACGCTGCGCTGGATCGCCCGCAACGCCGAGGGCTGGATGTCGACCCCGACCGAGGCCGGCATCGGCGACAAGGTGAAGACGCTGCAGGACGAGTGGGAATCGGCCGGCCGCGAGGGCAAGCCCGAGGTGCGCGTGCTCGTCGCGAAGCGGCCCACACCCGACGACCTGGCCGAGTGGTCGGTCGCCGACGAGCTGATCTGGGGCGTCCCCGACACCGAGCCGGCCGGCGTACTCACCTACCTCGACAAGCTCGCGGGCAGGCTCGACCTCGGCTGATCAGCCGAGCCGCTCGCGCAGGAACCCGACGATCCGGTCCAGGCCGCCTCGCGAGGCCGGCGAGATGCCCGGCAGGGTGAGATAGGCATGGGTCGCCAGGCGCGGGCAGTGCACGGTGACCTCCACCCCAGCCGTACGCAGCGCCGCGGCGTAACGCTCGGCGTGCGAGCGCATCGGGTCGAACCGCGCGGTGAGCACCAGGGCAGGCGGCAGACCCTCGTGGGACGTCGCTCGCAGCGGCGAGACCGACCACTCCTCGGCGAGCGAACCGTCTCCGCCGAGGTAGTGCCCGACTATCCCGCCCAGGCCCGGACCACGCAGCCCGACGAGATCGACGAGCGGGTAGATGAGCACCTGACCGCGGATCCGCGACTCTCCCTCGTCACGGGCGCGTAGCGCCAGGACCGCGGCCAGCGTGCCACCGGCACTGTCACCCAGGACCGCGATCCTCGCCGGGTCCGCGCCGAGGTCATCCGCGTTCGCCACGGCCCACGTCAGCACGCTCCAGCAGTCCTCGACCGCCGCCGGATAGGGATGCTCCGGCGCGAGCCGGTAGGCCGGCGCGATGACGACGGCGCCGATGCGGGCTGCGATCCGGCCGGCCATCCAGCGCGACTGCTCGGGCGATCCCCAGCACCAGCCGCCACCATGGAAGGCCAGCACGATCGGCCGCCCCGAGGCCAGGGCGCGCGGGATGTGGAGCCGCAGCCGGATCTCGCCGGCCCAGGCCTCGCGCACCACCACGCCCGGGTCGTCCGCTCCGAAGACCCAGGTCAGGCTGCGGTTCGCCAACAGCGCCGCCCGCCGCTGGCGGAGCTCGACCATCCCGTCCACACCGCGATCCTGCACCTGGATGGCGGTCTTCGTCATGACGTACGGCCGACCGATGGCCGAACGGCAGCCCACAGCTCACGCAGACAGCACCCAAAATAGAACACGTTCTACTATGATCGGCTCATGAGTGACATCAGCGAGATAGAGCAGCTCAAGTACCGCTACGTACGCCTCCTCGACACCAAGCAGTGGGACGAGTTCGCCACCTGCTTCAGCGATGACGCCACCGCCGACTACGCCGGGCTCTCCTTCACCTCGCCCACCGAGCTGGTCGACTACATGCGGACGAACCTGCCCGCGGAGATCATCACGATGCACCACCTCCACCACCCGGAGATCGCGGTCGACGGCGAGTCAGCCACCGGCCGCTGGTATCTCTACGACAAGGTCTTCGCCCCCGCCTTCGAGTTCGCCCTCGAAGGCGCCGCCTTCTACGAGGACCGCTACGTCCGTACGCCGCAGGGCTGGCGCATCGCCCACACCGGCTACCAGCGCACCTGGGAGCTCACCACCAGCCTCAAGGACCAGCCCCACGCGAAGTTCACCGGACCCGGCGGACCGGCCACGCACGCCTGAGAACGGCGGTAGGTTCGGCACCATGCGGATCGCCTTCGGAACCGACGACGAGAACGAGACGACCCGAGCCGTGCTCGCCGAGCTGCAGGAGCGCGGCGACGTCGAGATCGTCGAGACCGACTCCTGGCCCGACCTCGGCGCCGGCATCGGCCGAGCGGTCGTCGAGGGCCGCGCCGACGTCGGTGTGGTGATGTGCTGGACCGGGACCGGCACGGCGATCGCCGCCAACAAGGTGCCAGGCGTACGCGCCGCCCTCGCCTGGGAGCCCTGGATCGCCCGCAACGCGCGCCTGTGGAACGACGCCAACGTCCTGGCGATGAGCCTCAAGCGTCTCGCCCCGGACGTCGCGGTCGAGGTCACCCGAGCCTTCCTCGACGAGACCGACCCCGACCCCGAGGAAGCGGCCGCGATCAAGCGCCTCGACGAGCTGTGAGCCCCACCGGGGCACCGCGCGACTGCCCGATCAGCAGCAGGCGCAGCCGTCGTCGCAGCTTTCGTGGCCGGCAAGAGCTCCCGCCGGAGAACAGCAGACCTCACCGCGCCAGGCGTTGATCCCCTCCCCCACGGCCAGGGCCGCGATGACGAGCGCCGCGACCGAATCGGCCCACCACCAGCCCCACGCACTGTTGGCGAGCAACCCGACGAGCAGCGCCGCGGACATGTAGGTGCACAGCAGCGTCTGCTTGGAGTCGGCCACGGCGGAGTGGGAGCCGAGCTCGTTGCCGGTGCGGCGCTGGACCCAGGAGGCAGCGGGCATGACGAGCAGGCTGAGCGCGGCGATGCCGATGCCGAGACCGGAATGGTCGGCGGCGTGCCCGGCGATCAGGCTGGTGACGGCGTCAAAGGTGACGAAGGCAGCGAGCCCGAAGAACGAGAACGCGATGATCCGCAGCGCGACCTTCTCGCGGGCCTCGGGGTCGCGACCGGCGAACTGCCAGGCGACGGCGAGAGCGGACGAGACCTCGATGACCGAGTCGAGGCCGAAACCGAGCAGCGCGGCCGAGCCGGCGATCGTCCCGGCCGCGATCGCCACCACGGCCTCGATCACGTTGTAGGCGATGGTGAAGGCGACCAGGAGGCGGACCCGTCGCACCAGGACGGCACTGCGGGACGGATCGGGTCCCAACGGCGTCGCGCCACCGGGTCGGCCGATGACATGGATCGGAAGGTCGGAGCTCACCAGGTCACCTCGTGGCACTGCCGGGTGGGAGCGGTCTCGGTCTGGAGGGTGGCGTGCTCGATCCGGTGCCGGGTGGCGAGCGCGGTCTGCGCGTCGGTCAGCACGGCTTGGGCATCGGTGCCGGCATCCAGGACGAGATGAGCGGTGGCGACGTGCATCCCGGAGGTCAACGTCCACACGTGCAGGTCGTGGACGCCGTCCACGCCCGGGACGGCTTCGAGGTCGGCGACGACCTGGTCGACCTCCATGCCCTCGGGGACGTGCTGGCCGAGGACCGCCAGGACCTGGCGGCCCAGGGCTATGGCGCGTACGGCGACGAAGACCCCGATCGCGACGGCCACGGCGGTGTCCCACAACGGCTGCCCGGTGGCGGCGACCAGCAGTCCGGCCACGATCACGCCGACGCTTCCGGCGGCATCCGCGACCACCTCGAAGTAGGCGCCCTTGAGGTTGAGCGACTCACTCGCCCCCGCGCGCAGGAGCAGCATCGAGACCAGGTTGATGGCAAGACCGATGGCGCCGACCACGAGCATCGCCCCGGTCTGGACCTCGGATCCCTCCCCGATGCGGCCGATCGCCTCGAGCACGACGTAGACCGCGACCCCGAGCATCACCAGGACGGTCAGGCCGGAGGCGAACACCTCGACCCGGTAGGAGCCGTACGTGCGGCGGCCGGTGGTGTCGGCGCGGCTGGCGATCCGGGTCGCGACCAGCGCCGCGCCCAGCGCGACGACGTCCGCGGTCATGTGGCCAGCGTCCGAGATCAGTGCCAGCGACCCCGACCACAGCCCTGCGACGAGCTCGACGACCAGGAACGCTGCCACCATGACGAAGGTGACGGCCAGCCGCCACCGATGCCTGCCGCCGGCGTGGCCCATAGCAGCGCCGTGCCCGTGTCCGTGTCCGTGGCCCATCAGCAGCAGCCCTGCTCGGCGGAGTCGCGGCAGGCCTCCGGGTCGGTGACCAGGATCAGGTCGTGCAGGTCAGCCAGTGCGTGCGCGAGGCGGCCGTCGGCGAGCTCGTAACGCGTACGCCTGCCCTCGGGGACGGCGACGACCAGGCCGCAGCCGCGCAGACAGGCCAGGTGGTTCGACATCGACTGGCGCGTCACCCCCAGCGACTCGGAGAGCTCGGCCGGATAGGCCGGACCCTCACGCAGCTGCATCAGCACCCGGGCCCGGGTGGCGTCGGAGAGGGCGTGCCCGAACCGGGCGAGCGCGTCCAGAGACGAGGTGGTGGCGGTGACCATGCCGAGACAGTACAGCGAAACATGTATTCAGCAAAAGCTGAACCATGAGAGGACTGGTCAGTCCAGCTCTCGGTAGTTGCTGCGGAAGAAGAGCAGCGGCTCGGCGGCAGTGCCCTCCTCGAGATCCAGGACGCGGCCGACGACGAGATAGTGGTCGCCCTCCTCATGGACCGAGTGGACGGCGCAGTCGAGATAGCCGACGGCCCCGTCGAGATGCGGGTCGCCGTGATGGGCCGACGGGGTCCAGGAGATGTCGGCGTACTTGTCCGCGGCACGTGAGGCGAACTGGTTCGACACGGCCTCCTGGCCGGCGGCGAGGATGTTGACCGAGAAGTGCCCGGCACGCCGGATCCGGGCCCAGGCGCGCGAGGACTTGGTTGGCGCGAAGAGGATCAGCGGCGGCCGCAGCGACACCGAGGAGAACGACTGGCAGGTCATCCCGACCGGGCCCTCCGCGGTCTGCGCGGCGATCACGGTGACCCCGGAGGCGAACCGGCCCAGCACCGTACGGAACCGGGCGTCCGCCTCGGCGTCGGCAGGGGTCTCCGGTGGAGACGGTGGCGCCTCGAAGTCGAAGCGACCGTGGAAGGACTCGATCAGCTCCGGATGCGGCCAGCTCTCGGCGGCATCGGGAGACATCCCATCAGGCACCTCTATACGCATACCCGATCACTGGCCTACGCCGAAGTCGTGACCCCAGTACGAGACGGCCGTCGACTCCCGGGCGACCCACTTCTGGTCGTCGACCTGCAGTCCCTCGGTGCCGAACTCGATGTCGAAACCACCCGGCGACTTCACGTAGAACGAGACCATCTCGTCGTTCATGTGCCGCCCGAGCGTGGCCGACAGCTTCGCGCCGTACTTCTTCACCCGCTCCAGGGCGCGGCCGACGTCGTCGAGCTTGTCGACCTCGAGCATGATGTGGACGCACTTGGAGTCGTTGGGGAACGGCAGGAACGCCAGCGAGTGGTGACGCGGGTTGATCCCGAGGAAGCGCAGCCAGATCTTCGTGCCGGGCTCTTTGCCGGCGAACTCGCCGGGCATGCTCATCGAGTCGCGCAGCCGGAACCCGAGCGTGTCGCGGTAGAACTCCAGCGCCTCGACGTCGTCGGAGACCGGGATCACCACGTGGCCCATCCCCTGCTCGCCGGTCACGAAGGTGTGACCGTAGGGCGAGACCGCGGGACGGCGCTCGTAGGTGATGCCGTGGAAGAGCTCGAAGACGTTGTCGAAGGGGTCGCGGAAGCGCAGCATCTCCTGCACCCGGCGCTCAGCGAGCTCCTCGGGGGTGCCCTCCTCCACCTCGACCCCGGACTTCTCCAGGTGCTCGCGGGCCTGCGCCAGCGCAGTGTGGTCGGCGACCTCCCAGCCGACGCAGCTGAGCTGGTCGACCTCGCCCGGCTCGATCACGAGTCGGGCCGAGACCTCATCGATGCGGTAGTAGAGGTGTTCTGGGTTGGGGCCTTTGGCCGTCACCAGGCCGAGGACCTTCTCCGCGAACGTGCGCCACGCCTCCAGGTCGGTGCTGGTGACGCGTACATAGCCCATGGACTTCAGGTCGATCGTCATGACTTCTCCTTGGGAGTACGTTCGCGGTGCCGCTTCAAACTGTGCCTTTTTAGAAACGTGACCGCCACCTCGCGGAACTCGTCGGCCGCCTCGATCTGTGCCCAGTGCCCACAACGCGGGAAGACATGCAGCTGCGCCTTGGGAATCAGCTTCAGCGCGGGGAACGCGCCGTCGAGCGGGTTGACCCGGTCCTCGCGGCCCCAGGTGAGCAGCGTGTGATGGCGCAGCCGGTGCGCCTCGCGCCACAGCATGCCGTCCTCCGCGGTCTCGGGGTTGTAGAACGACCACCCCATCGACGCCATCGCCTCGCGCGCACCGGGCGCGGTCGCATCCGCGAACCGCTCCTCGACCAGCTCGTCGGTGACCAGCTTCTGGTCGACGACCATGGTCGAGATGAACGCCTTGAGCGCCTCGCGGGTGGGGGCGCCCGAGAAGTCCATCAGGCGTTGTACGCCTTCGGTGGGATCGGCATGGAAGAGGTTGAGCGAGAGCCCGCCCGGTCCCATCAGCACCAGGCGCCCCACCCGATCCGGGTAGGTCAGCGCGATCCGCATCGCGGTTCCGCCGCCGAGCGAGTTGCCCAGCAGGTGCACCTTCTTCAGGCCCAGCTCGTCGAGGAGGGCGATCACCGCGTCGCCGGCGAAGCGGTAGTAATTGCCCACCACCTCCGGCTTGTCGGAGGCGCCGAAGCCCGGCTGGTCGACCAGGATCGTACGGAAGTCGGCTGCGAAGCCTTCGAGCGCAGAGCCGAAGTTGGACCACGACGAGGCCCCGGGACCCCCGCCGTGAAGCATCACCAGCGGCAGCCGGTCGTCCTGCGGTGCACCGAGGTCGTAGTAGCGCAGCGAGATCTCCCCCGCCGCCTCGGTCTTGATCCGGACGTCGTGGGCGACGTCATCCTTCACGAGAACCATCTCAGTACATCCCCGGGTCGACCTTGTGCCCGAACTCGGAGGCGCCGTACATCTGCAGCGCCCGCTCGGGGTCGTTGGCGGCGTGGACACGACCCGCGTGGGCGTCGCGCCAGGCGCGCTGGAGCGGGGTGCCGTTGGCCAGCGCCCGGCCACCGGAGGCCTCGAAGAGCAGGTCGATCGCGTCGATCGCGCGCTGGGTGCCGAGCACCTGGTCGCGACGGATCCGCAGCCGCTGGGTGATCGGGATCTTCTCGCCGCGGGCGACGTACGCCTGCTGCTCGCGGATGTTGCTCATCAGCAGCGCCCAGGCGGCGTCGATGTCGGATGAGGCGGTCGCCACGCGGACGGCGGCGAAGGGATCCAGGGACGCCTTCTCGCCATAGGAGGCGCGGACCCGGTTCTGCTGCATGGTCACGTGCTCCTCGTACGCGCCGCGGGCCATGCCGATGATCGGCGTGGTGATCGTGGTGGTGAACAGCGAGTGGAACTGCAGCTTGTAGAGGTCACCGGTGTTGACCGCCTGCCCGGGCCCCTTACAGCGTCCGGTCTCGCCCATCGAGAGCGTGAAGGTCTCCGGGATGAAGACGTCCTCGACCACGATGTCGTTGGAGCCGGTGCCGGCCAGGCCGACGACGTTCCAGACGTCGACGATCTCGTAGCGCTCGCGCGGCACCAGGAACGTACGGAAGTCGACCACCTGACCCTCGTCGTTAAAGACGAGGCCACCGAGCAGCACCCAGGTGGCGTGCGCACAGCCGGAGGAGAACGACCAGCGCCCGGAGAGGTTGAAGCCGCCCTCGGTGATCGCCGCCTTGCCCATCGGCGCGTACGAGGAGGAGACCCGGGTGTCGGGGTCCTCGCCCCAGACCGCCTGCTGGGCCTCGTCGTCGAAGAGCGCGATCTGCCAAGGGTGCACACCCAGGACGCTGGAGACCCAGCCCGTCGACCCGCACGCCGAGGCGATGTCACGCACACAGGTGTAGAAGTCGACCGGGTCCGCCTCGAGACCGCCGAACCGGGCCGGCTGCAGCAGCTTGAAGAAGCCGACCTCCTCCAGCTCCTTGACGCTCGACTCGGGCACGACCCGGAGACGCTCAGTCTCCTCGGCCCGCTCCCTGATCGTGGGCAGCAGGTCCTGCACCCCGTCCTTGACGGTCTGCGCGTCCTTGTGGGGGCGCTGTGTCGGTTCGCTCACCGCTCTGCCTTCCTGCATGGTGTCCCAATGACCTCGGACGGCGCGGTTCGTGCGCTGCCGATGGATCAATACTAGAACACGTTTCAGTTTTGTCGAGTCCCTGGGCGTGTTTCGTGCACCTTCGTCTATGGTAGAACGTGTTTCAGTTCTGGGACAGTCGAAGCTGAGGGAGCACCATGGGAAAGACCGACGAGACGTACGACGTGGTGGTCGTGGGCGCCGGAGGCGCCGGGATGACCGCCGCGCTCGCGGCCGCCCGCCGCCACGGGCTCGAGACCGTCGTCATCGAGAAGAGCGCCTACTTCGGCGGATCGACGTCCCGCTCGGGCGGCGGGGTCTGGATCCCGCGCAACCACGCCCTTGAGGCGGCCCGCCAGAAGGACTCCCCCGAGGACGCCAGCCTCTATCTCGAGTCGATCGTCGGCGACGTCGTGCCCAGCGACCGGCGCGAGACGTTCCTCGACCGCGGCCCGGAGGTGCTCTCCTTCGTCTGCGAGAAGACGCCGGTGCGGTTCAGCTGGGTCCCCGACTACGCCGACTACCACCCCGAGGCCCCCGGTGGCCGCGGCGCCGGCCGCTCCGTCGAGCCGGTCCCGCTCGACGCCCGGATGATCGGCGAGGAGCTCTCGCGGCTGCATCCGCCCTATACGAAGTCGCCGGCCAACATGGTCGTCACCCAGGCCGACTTTCGGAAGATCAGCCTCGGCATGCGCACGATCAAGGGCCCGATCACGATGGTCAAGATCGCGGTCGCCCGAATCCTCGCCGGCCTCCTCGGCAAGAAGATGTACGCCATGGGCGCGGCGCTCGCGATCGGGCTGCGCAAGGGGCTCCTGGATGCCGGCGTCGAGGTCCGTTACCAGACCGAGCTGGTCGGCCTGGTCACCGAGGGCGGCCGCGTCGTCGGCGTCGAGGTACGCCACGGCGAGTCCGGTCCGACCACGGTGATCCGGGCACGGCGCGGCGTGATCCTCGGCTCCGGCGGCTTCGAGCGCAACCTGGAGATGCGGGAAAAGTACCTGCCCGCCCCGACCTCGGTCGAATGGACCACCGGCGCCTTCTCCAACACAGGCGGCGGCATCCTGGCCGGGATCGCGGCCGGCGCGGACACCGACCTGATGGACGAGTCCTGGTGGGGGCCGACGATCCCGTTCCCCGGGCGGCCGTGGTTCGCGCTCGCCGAGCGCAACCTGCCCGGCTCGATCATCGTCAACAGCGCAGGCAAGCGGTTCATGAACGAGGCACTCCCCTACGTCGAGGCCGTCCACGAGATCTACAAGGGCCAGGAGACTGGCATCTCCCACGTCCCGGCCTGGCTGGTCTTCGACCAGCGCTACCGCAACCGCTACATCTTCGCCGGCCTCGGGCCCGGCCAGCCGTTCCCGGGCCGCTGGCTCAAGAGCGGGGTCGTCGTGAAGGCCTCGACGGTGGAGGCGCTGGCCGAGAAGATCGAGGTGCCCGTCGACGGCCTGCGCGAGACCCTGGCCCGTTTCA
This sequence comes from Nocardioides sp. NPDC127503, assembly GCF_040302165.1. Taxonomy (NCBI): domain Bacteria; kingdom Bacillati; phylum Actinomycetota; class Actinomycetes; order Propionibacteriales; family Nocardioidaceae; genus Nocardioides; species Nocardioides sp. NPDC127503. The sequence continues at coordinate 768,428 of NZ_JBEORH010000001.1, forward strand.
ACGGCTTCGCCGAGTCCGGCGTCGACGAGGACTTCCACCGCGGCGAGTCGACCTACGACAAGTACTACTCCGACCCCACCGTCAAGCCGAACTGCTCGCTGAACGTCATCGCTCAGGCGCCGTTCTACGCCGTCAAGATGGCTCCCGGCGACCTCGGCACCAAGGGTGGCCTGGTCACCGACCGCCGCGCCCGCGTCCTGCGCCCCGACGGCTCCGTCATCGAGGGCCTGTACGCCGCCGGTAACGTCTCCTCCGCCGTCATGGGCCGCACCTACGCCGGCCCCGGCGCCACCATCGGCCCCGCCCTGGTCTTCGGCTATCTGGCCGCCGAGGACTGCGCCCTCTCGCCCGAGATGCCCCAGAAGCCCCAGGACAAGGAGCACAGCTGATGCCCATCGACCCGACCAAGGCCATCGGCGCGGAGCTGCCGTCCCAGTCGTTCTCGTGGAGCTCCTCCGACGTACTGCTCTACCACCTCGGCATCGGCGCCGGCTCGCGTCCCGGCGACGCGACCGACCCGGCGGCGCTGCGCTACACGTTGGACTCCGATGCCCTGACGGTGCTGCCGTCCTTCGGGGTCGTGGCACCGACCTTCCATGTCACCGAGCCGCCCTCGCTCGACCTGCCGGGCTGCGACATCGACCTCGCCTCGGTGCTCCACGGCTCCCAGGAGATCCACGTCGACGGCCCGATCCCCACCTCGGGAGAGGCGGTCGTCTCGACCCGGATCGTCGAGGTCTGGGACAAGGGCAAGGCCGCCGTCATCGTCCAGGAAGGCGTCGCCACGACCGCGTCCGGCGATCCCCTGTGGACGGTCAGGAGCTCGATCTTCGTACGCGGCGAGGGCGGCTTCGGGGGTGAGCGCGGGCCGTCGACATCGCTGCCGGTTCCTGACCGCGCGCCCGATGCGGTGGCTGCGTACGACGTCACCGAGCAGCAGGCGCTGCTCTACCGGCTCTGCGGCGACCGCAACCCGCTGCACGCCGACCCCGATTTCGCCGCGAAGGCCGGCTTCCCGAAGCCGATCCTGCACGGGCTGTGCTCCTACGGGATCGTGCTGCGCGAGGCGACCGCCCTGCTCCTGGACGGGGACGCCACCCGGGTTGCCGGGTTCGGTGCCCGGTTCGCCGGGATCGTCTTCCCTGGCGAGACGATCTCGATCGAGGCCTGGGATGAAACTGGTCAAGAGGCCGGGAAGATCCTGGTCAGAGCCACGATCTCGTCGGCAGACCCGGCCCGCGACGGCGCCCCGGTCCTCGCCGACTGCTACCTGGAGGCGACCGGAGCGAGGTCGAGCGGCGAGCTTGCTCGTCCGCTCGCGCCGAGCGAGGGAGCGACCGAGCGAAGCGAGGAGGTGCGATGAGCCGCGCGAGCTGTAACACGCTGTTCGTAGGACTACTCGCCCTATTAGAACGACCGGATAGTCCTACGAACGACGTGTTACACGGGGGGACAGCATGAGCGGAACGGCACTGCCTGACGTACTCTCCCCCGCCGACGTCGAGGAGCGGTTCGGCGGCTGGTCGGAGGAGACCGACGTGATCGTGGTCGGCTTCGGCGTGGCCGGCGGGGCCGCGGCGCTGGAGGCGGCCCGGGCGGGCGCACGCACGATCCTGCTGGAGCGGGCCGCCGAGCCCGGCGGCACCTCGGCGATGGCCGGTGGCCACTTCTACCTCGGCGGCGGCACCGCGGTGCAGAAGGCGACCGGGATCGAGGACTCGGCCGAGGAGATGTTCAACTACATCCGCGCGGTCTCCAAGGAGCCGGAGGACGACAAGATCCGGGCCTACTGCGACGACTCGGTCGAGCACTTCGACTGGCTCGAGGCACTGGGCTTCGAGTTCGAGCGCACCTTCTGGCCTGGCAAGGCCGTCATCCAGCCCGGCACCGAGGGGCTGATGTACACCGGCAACGAGAAGGTCCACCCCTTCCGTGACCTCGCCGTCCCGGCGCCGCGCGGGCACAAGGTGCCGGTCCCGGGCGACACCGGCGGCGCCAAGCTGGTCGTTGACCGGATGGCCGACCGGCTGGCCGAGACGTCGGCGGTGATCCGCTACGAGACCGGTGCCACCAACCTGGTGATCGAGGACGGCCGGGTCGTCGGCCTGGCCTGGCGACTGTTCGAGGAGCGTGGCGCGATCCGCGCCAAGGCGGTGATCCTGGCTGCCGGCGGCTTCGTCGGCAACGCCGACATGGTCGCCGAGCACACGCCCCGGCTCGGCGAGAAGCTCTTCCCGCTGGCCTCCACCTACGACGACGGTCTCGGGCTGCGCCTGGGTGCCTCGGCGGGCGGCCGCTGGCGGTTCATGGACGAGCCGTTCCAGACCGCGCCGTTCTACCCGCCCTCGATCCTGCTCACCGGGATCATCGTCAACAAGCACGGCAAGCGGTTCGTGGCCGAGGACTCCTACCACGCACGTACGGCCGCCTTCGTCATGGAGCAGCCGGACTCGGCCGCGTTCCTGATCGTCGACTCCGCGCACATCGAGCACCCGAAGATGCCGCTGTGCCCGTTCATCGACGGCTGGGAGACGGTCGAGGAGATGGCGGCCGGCCTGGGCGTACCTTTCGAGGCCCTGAACGTGACCCTGACCTCGTACAACACCCACGCCGCCGAAGGCAAGGACCCGGAGCTCCACAAGGCGCCGGAGTGGACCGAGCCGCAGGACACCGGCCCGTGGGGCGCCTACGACCTCTCCCTCGGCAAGGCGATGTACGCCGGGTTCACCATGGGCGGTCTGGCGACCACCGTCGAAGGAGAGGTACTCCGTGAGGACGGCTCCGCGATCGCGGGCCTCTACGCCGCCGGCGCCTGTGCGGCCAACCTCGCCCAGGACGCCAAGGGCTACGCCTCCGGCATGCAGCTCGGTGACGGCTCGTACTTCGGGCGGCGCGCCGGACGGCATGCGGCCGGACTGGGCTGACACTGGCCGGCTTCGGTGACGGGCCTCACAAGTTCGGCGCGTCCGGTGAGACCGATCGTCGGTGGACCCCAGCTGCGAGCTAGTCTGTGCAGACGCTCATCAAGCGAACTGTTGCCATATCACATATCTCTTCAGACGTGAATGGCTTCGGTAAAATTTGGGACTTTCGACCCTACGCGCATCACGAGCCTGGCTGGTTATGTATACGCGACGCCACGGGCATCGCCGGTGCTGGCTCTCCCGACGCGTCCGCAGGCCATCGGTCCCCAGTCGACGCCTGTCGCCGAACTAGCCGAAAGGAATCCCCATGTTCGACTTCCGGAGCCCGGCCGGCCTCATGGTCATCGCCGCCCTGGTTGTCATCGCGCTCGTGGTGGTCGGCGCAATCGCCGGCAACAGCCCTTCCTGATCCTGAGCTCTCTGGCAAGGAAACCGCAGGCCCCGGCTCGATGAGCCGGGGCCGCGTGCCTTTCTCGACCAGTCCGGATCAGCGGCTGAAGACCGCCACCGTCCGAGCGGGCACCGTGAAGGTGCCCGAGCCCGCCTCGAACGAGGACGACTTCACGACCTCGTCCGATCCTTCGGCCTGAGTCGGGTGCAGGCGGTAGCCGGCGCCCTCGGCGTCCTTCACCGTCTGCTGCTGCGTCGTCGTGGTCGCGTTGAAGACGGCCACGAGGTCACCGAGCCGCATGGTGATCACACCCGGCGTCTCGTCCTTCCCCGAGAGCGGGAAAGCGAGCTTCTCCTGGACCTGGCCGGTGGTGGACAGGTGGAAGGCGGGCTCGTCTGTACGGATCTTCAGCAGGTCCTGGTAGGCGGCCGAGGCGCCGTCGATGTCCGAGCAGCCCGGGACGGAGACCGACTTCAGCAGCGACTTGGCGTAGGGCCACTTGTCCTTGTTGTCGGTGGCCGGCGGCAGCCCGCGACCGAAGCCGTTGCCGGCGTCGCAGTCCCAGTGGATGGCGTTGAACCAGTCGCCGGAGTCGTAGGAGTTGCGGTCCAGCGACTTCGAGCGGAGCAGGTCGGTGCCGGCCTGAGAGAGCGCCGGGCCCTGCGAGAGCGCGGCCGTCGCCATGGCGAGCACCTGCATCCGGGAGCGGTCCACGGTGCTGGTCGAGGCGGGCAGCTTGAAGGTGAGTGCGTCGAAGAGCGACTCGTTGTCGTGGGCGTCTGCGTAGGCGAGCGCGTCTCCGGGCTCATCCGCGTAGCCGGCCGGCGAGCCGTTGTAGTCGACCTGCGAGCCCTTCACCTGGTTGCCAGCGGTGTCGGTGAACGAGTAGTCGGCGAGGTTGCCGGACAGCCCGACCTTGATCAGGTCCTGGTAGTGCAGCAGTCGCGCCCGCTGCTCCGCCTCGGTGCCGTTGGCGGTCGAGGTGTTGGGGTCGGTGTAGAGACCGCTCGCGAAGCCCTGGACGCCCGGGTCGGCGTCGAACGGGCCGCCGCCGCGTACGGCATCTCGGGCTCGGTCGCTGAACGTGGCGATGCCGGTGCCCGCCATGTTCTTCTGGGTGGCCTGGACGAAGCGGGCGTCGTCGGCGATCTCACCGAAGTTCCAGCCCTCGCCGTAGAGGACGATCGACTTCCCGTCGACGCCGTCCTTCTCGAGCGTGAGGGCGTCGAGGGCCTTGCGGACGGCCAGGATGTTGGCCTTGGGGTGGTGTCCCATCAGGTCGAAGCGGAAGCCGTCGACCTTGTACTCCTTGGCCCAGGTGAGGATCGAGTCGACGACGAGCTTGCCCATCATCGCGTTCTCGGGAGCGGTGTTGGAGCAGCAGGTGGAGTTGGCGACGGTGCCGTCGGCGAGGAGCCGCTGGTAGTAGCCGGGCACGATCTTGTCGAGCACTGACGTCTTCGCCTGCCCGCTGCTGGTGGTGTGGTTGTAGACCACGTCCATGACGACGCGCAGGCCGTCCTCGTTGAGTGACTTCACCATCTGCCGGAACTCGACGGTCCGGTCGGTGCCGTCCGGATCGGTCGCGTAGGAGCCTTCCGGGACTGTGTAGTGGTAGGGGTCGTAGCCCCAGTTGTACGCATCCTTCGCAGCCGCCGCGGCGACACACTTCTGCTGCTCGTCGCTGTCGGCCTCATAGGACCCGAGGTCGCAGTCGGGGGTGGTCTGGTCGGCCTTCGCCTCCGGGATGGTGGCGATGTCGAAGGCCGGCAGCAGGTGGACGTACGACGTGCCGGACCCGGCCAGCTTCCGCAGGTGCCTGACCCCGTCGCTGTCCTCGTCGGCGAAGGCGAGGTAGCCGCCCGGCTGGTCGCTGGTCTCGTCCTCGACGGAGAAGTCGCGGATGTGGAGCTCCTGGATCTGGGCGTCCTTCATCGCCACGGCCTTCGGCTTCTTCAGGGTCGTCCAGCCCTTCGGGGCGAGCGTCCTGTCGCCGAGGTCGACGACGAGGCTGCGCTCGGAGTCGGCGGTGAGCGCGACCGAGTAGGGGTCGGTGACCTTGTTGGTCACGAGCTTCTGCACGCTCGGCGCCCACACGGTCACGGCGTAGCGATACTCCTTGCCGCGCCAGGCCGTGGCGGAGCCGGTCACCGACCAGACACCGCTGGTGTCGTCGCGGCGCATCGGCACGGTCTTGCCGCCGAGCTCGAGCTCGACCTCGTGGGCCGTCGGCGCCCAGACGGACAGAGTGACCGTGCCGCCCTTGAACACCGGTCCGAGCGACGCCTTCTTCGACTTAGCGGCGTAGAGGTCGTCCAGGATGCCCTGGGTCTGGACTCCGGTGCCCGTGACCAGGGCGCCGTTGCCGATCCGCTGGGTGAGCACGACCTGGCCGGAGAGCGCCTCGCGGATCCGGTCGCGGTCGCGGGAGTCGACGGTGAAGGCGGTGTAGTTCTTCAGGTGCGGGAACCGGGCCTTCTGCTCGTCGCTCAGCGTCGAGGCCTGGAGCCGCAGCCAGCGGCCCTCGCTGCTGAGCGCCCCGTCCTCGACGGTGATGCCGCCGTCGCGGTCATAGACCAGCTGCGTCGACAGCGCCGAGCCGCTCGCCATCTCCTTCGGCAGCACGACCGTCTCCCGGTCGATCCACTGTGCCTGCGCCTTGGTCAGGTCAAGCTCGGGCGCCGAGCCGACCGACGGCAGCAGATAGCCGGTGTCGCCTGAGTTGAGCCACACCTCATGGCCGTACGTGGTCAGGTCGAGCGAGCGGTCGTTCGGGATGTCCTTCTCGTCGCCCTTGTGGACGATGTAGTTGAGCGAGGTGGCGCCGTCGACCAGCGGCACCTCGAAGGTGACGCCGTACGCGTCCTTGCCGGCGGGCTGCAGCGGCTTGGACCACTCGGTCGGGCTGGCGGCACCGGTCCAGGTGTGCAGGCCCCAGCCGTCGTAGTCGCCGTCGGCTCGGTGCAGGTGGATGACCGCCTTGGACGTGTCGGGCGCCGGGTAGACGCCGTCGGGCCGGGTGGTCTGCTGGTCGTCGCTGCCGCCCTCGACCCAGACCTCGCCGGTCTTGGCGAGATCGATCGTTCGCTCGCCGCCGTCGGCGGTGCCGTCCTTCTCGACCGTGTACGTCACCGAGGACGCCCCGTCGGGGAGCTTCACCCAGGCGAAGGCGCCGTAGGCGTCGCGGCCGCTGAACCCACTGTTCTGATCGCCGGCTCGGAGGGTCCAGCCGGTGTAGTCACCGTCGGCACGCCGGTAGTGAACGACCACGTAGTCACGGTCGACGGCGCTCGGGTTCTCGGCCTCGGGCGCCTCTCCGGCCGTGGTCTCTGCCAGGTCGCTCGCGGTGCGTCCGTCGCGGTCGACCACCACCGCCTTGTAGCGCAGGGCGGTGCCGGCCGCGACGGTCGCGGGGACGTACTGGGTGATCTTGTAGGGGGCGTGGTCGACCGAGCCGAGGGTGCGCCATTTCCCGTTGCCGACCTGGGCGGCGAAGACGACGCGGGCACCGGCGGTCTTCCCCGGGTCGGCGGAGAGGGTGACCGTGCCGGTGGCGCCGGCATCCGGGGCGGTCAGTGACAGGGTCGGCTTCGCGGTGGCATCGGGGAGCTCGGCCTCGGCACGCAGGACGACCGAGGAGAGCGCCGGGACGGTCACCTCGACCTTGCCGCCGGCGGCGGTCACGGTGCCCGAGCCGCCGTAGATCGTCTCGAAGGCGGTCGACTCCACGGGCAGGGTGACGGTCTTCGCCTCGGTGGCGTTGTTGACCGCGACGACGTACTCGCGGTTCTCGCCGGTGCGCGAGAAGGCGTAGACCGAGTCCTTGGCGTAGAGCTCGTGCTGGGTGCCGTCGGTCAGCGCCGGGTGGTCCTTGCGGAGCTTCGCCAGCGCGGCGATCGCGGTGTAGACCGGGTGGGTGGTGTCGTACGCGTCGTCGGCATGGGTGCGGTCGGTGCCGATCTGGTCGTCGTCGAGGTAGTCGGAGACCTTCGAGCCGAACAGCGTCTGGCGGGCGTCCTTGTCTCCGCCGGCGCCGGTGAACCCCTGCTCGTCGCCGTAGTAGACGACCGGGTTGCCACGGGAGAGGAACATCAGCTCGTTGGCCAGGCGGGTGCGCTGGATGAGCTCGGCGTCGGTCGCGTCGGGGTGGTCGCCCGCGAGGAAGGTGCCGATCCGGCCCATGTCGTGGTTGCCGAGGAAGGTGACCTGCTCGTAGGCGTTGGCCTTGTCGGTGGCGTACTTGTAGTCGTCTGCGAAGACCTTGGCGAGTCGGTCGGCCGGAGCATCCAATGAGGCGTAGGCGCGGGCGGCGTCCTGGAACGGGAAGTCCAGGGTGGCGTCGAGACGGCCTCGGGTGACGTACGGAGAGGTGACGTCGCTGTCGGCGGAGTAGACCTCGCCGAACATGAAGAAGTCCTCGCGACCCTGCTTGGCGGCGTAGGCGTCCAGGGCGGTCGCCCACTCGGTCCAGAAGTCCAGGTCGACGTGCTTGACGGTGTCGATGCGGAAGCCGTCGATGTCGAAGTCGCGGACCCACCGCTGGTAGATCTTGGTCATCCCCTCGACGACCTCAGGGCGCTCGGTCCACAGGTCGTCCAGGCCGCTGAAGTCGCCGTACGTGGTCGACTCGCCCTCCCAGGTGGAGTCGCCGCGGTTGTGGTAGAGCGTCGGGTCGTTGAGCCAGGACGGCACCATCTCGCCGGTGTTGGCCGGCGTGTAGGGGAACGAGTCCTCGTCGACCTTCGCGTCGTCCGAGCTGGGCTCGGCGTCGTCGAAGGGACGGCCCTCGGTGTCCAGGTACGGGAAGGCGCCCTTGGGGCGGTAGCCGTACTTCTTCTCCGCGTAGTCGACGGTGTCGGCGGTGTGGTTGGTGATGACGTCGAAGAAGACCTTCATGCCCTTGGCATGGGCCTCGTCGACGAGGGTCTCGAGGTCCTCGTTGGTGCCGAAGTGCGGGTCGACCTGGGTGAAGTCGGTGATCCAGTAGCCGTGGTAGCCGGCCGAGGCGTTCGCGCCCTCTCCCTGGACGGGCTTGTTCTTGAAGATCGGCGCCATCCAGATGGCGGTGGTGCCGAGGCCCTTGATGTAGTCGAGCCGCTCGGTGAGGCCTTGGAGGTCGCCGCCCTGGTAGAAGCCCTTGTCGGCCGGGTCGAACCCGGTCTCGGTACGGCTGCCGGTCAGGCCGCCCTTGTCGTTAGAGGTCTCGCCGTTGGCGAACCGGTCGGGCAGCACGAAGTAGAACTGCTCCTTCGTCGCCTCGTGACGGGCCGGCTCGGCGGCCAGCTTGGCGTCCGACGGCGGCTTCGGGGCGGCGGCGGTCGCCGACTCCGACGTGGCCGTCTGCAGCACCGTGGCGAGCAGTGCGGTCGCGAGCACGGTCGCTGCGATCCTGGGCGCGCCGTGTGCGCCACTTCTTCGATTCACCTTTGAGGGCCTCTCTGGATTGTGCGGGGGCATGCGGTGGAGACCGACCGTCCGGCGCCCATGGGGGTCGGCGCCGGACGGTCGGCCGAGGGGGATGTCAGCCGCAGGTCATCGCGCCGACGTGCAGCGCGAGGGCGGTGTTGGCGCCGAGGGTGGCGGTGAACTGACCGGAGCCGTTCACGGCGACGCTCTTGCCGCTCTGTACGTCGCAGTAGGTGCCCGCTGCCAGCGACGTCTGGAAGGTGCGGGTCAGCGACGAGGACTCGTGGTTGATCGCTACGTACGCCTTGCTGCCCCGTCCGAAGGCGATGGCGTCGGCGCCGTTGTCCCACCAGTTGGTGACCGCCTGGCCGCGGGCGGTGTTGCGGAAGGCGACCATCTTCTCGATCTCGGGCCAGGCGTGCTGGCACTTCCAGCCGTCCTGCCAGCAGGCGTTGACGGTGCCGGCGTTGGGCGGGCCCGCGTCCTTGTCGCTCCACTCGTAGCCGGAGTGGATGTCGGGCGAGCCGTAGGGCCAAGCCAGCATGAAGACGTTGGCCAGGGTGTAGTTGGCGCCGTCCTTGTAGTTGAGCGTGTCGCCCCCACGCTCGGTGTCGTGGTTGTCGACGAAGACGGCCGAGCTGCCCGAGGACATGTAGCCCCAGCCCTCGCCGTAGTTCTTCAGGTAGGCGAGGTTCTCGTTGTTGAAGACCCGCTTCAGGTCGCGGGCGTAGCGGAACTCCTGGACGTCGCCGTTGCCCAGGTACTCGCTGGGCGAGACCGCCTCCCCCGCGCCGAAGATGGCCTCCTGCTTCCAGTAGACGTTCGGGTTGCTCAGCCGGGACTTGATATTGGCCAGGTCGGAGGCGGCCATGTGCTTGGCCGCGTCGATCCGGAAGCCGTCGACGCCGAGCGAGAGCAGGTCGTTGAGGTAGCCGGCGATCTTGCCGCGTACGTAGTCCTCGCCGGTGTCGAGATCGGCGAGGCCGACCAGCTCGCACTCCTGGACGTTCGTGCGGTCCTGGTAGTTGGTGATCTGCGCGGTGCAGTTGTCCAGGTCGAAGGAGGAGTAGAGGCCGGGGTAGTCGTACTTGCTGTAGGACGATCCGCCGGTGCCGGTGCCGGAGCCCGCGGACATGTGGTTGATGACGGCGTCGGCGACGACCTTCACGCCGGCGGCGTGACAGGTGTCGATCATGTTCTTGAAGGCGGTGCGGTCGCCCAGCCGGCTCGCGATCCCGTAGCTGACGGGCTGGTAGGACGTCCACCACTGCGAACCCTGGATGTGCTCCTGGGGTGGGGAGACCTGGACGTAGCCGTAGCCGGCCGGGCCCAGGGTGTTGGTGCATTCGCGGGCCACCGAGGCGAACTTCCATTCGAACATCACCGCGGTGACGTCCTTGTCTCCCGGCGGCGCGGCCTGTGCTGGGGCCGAGACCGGGATCGTGAGCGCGGCGACAGCGCCCGCCGAGAGGGCAAGTGCGGCAGCCATGGACTTTCTCGTGATGAACGGTTTAGCCATGGTTCCTCCTAGGTCGAAGGCTGAATCTTGCTGCAAGATCTTGCAGAGAGACCGTAGGGTGATCGACGTCACACGTCAACCCATCGGTCCCTACCGCTGCAAGAGCTTGCGCAAAATTTCAGCGCCTTGCGTCGACCCGGTCAGGAGGAGGTGAGCACCAACCCGCTCGTGGGTACGCCCGTGCCCGCGGTCACGAGCACATGCGCGGCGCCCGCGACCTGGTTCACCGAGGTGCCGCGCACCTGCCGTACGCCCTCGGGGATGCCGTTCATGCCGTGCAGGTAGGCCTCGCCGAGCTGGCCGCCATGGGTGTTCACTGGCAGTCGTCCGCCGAGCTCGATGGCCCCGTCGCGTACGAAGTCCTTGGCCTCTCCCCTGCCGCAGAAGCCGAGCTCCTCGAGCTGCATGAGTACGTAGGGGGTGAAGTGGTCGTAGAGGACGGCGGTGTCGATGTCGGCCGGCGTGAGACCGGACTGGCGCCACAGATCCTTGGCGACCACGCCCATCTCAGGGATGCCGATCTCGTCGCGGTAGTAGGAGGTCATCACGTACTGGTCGGCGGCACTGCCCTGGGCGGCCGCGGCGATGCTGACCGGCGGGTTGGGCAGGTCACGGGCCCGCTCCGGGCTGGTGACGACGATCGCGACGGCGCCGTCGGACTCCTGGCAGCAGTCGAGCAGGTGGAGCGGATCGGCGATCATCCGGGAGGCCTGGTGGTCCTCGAGCGTGATCGGCTTCTGGTAGAAGAACGCGGCGGGGTTGGTCGCGGCGTGGCGCCGGTCGGCGACGGCGACGGCTCCGAAGTCCGCGCTGGTCACGCCGTAGTCGTGCATGTAGCGGCGCGCCTGCATGGCGACCGTCGCCGCAGGGGTCGAGAGGCCGAGCGGGTAGGTCCAGGCGTTGTCGATGCCGTTGGTGTTGACCTGCTGGGCTGCCCACGGCTGCACCTGGCCGAACCGTTGGCCCGAGCGCTCGTTGAAGCCGCGGTAGGCGACCACCACATCGGCGACGCCTGTCGCGACCGCCATCGCGGCCTGCTGGATCGTCGCGCACGCCGCGCCGCCGCCGTAGTTGATCCGCGAGAAGAACCTCAGGTCGCCGAGCCCGAGCTCGCGGGCCAGCGCGATCTCGGAGCTGGTGTCCATGGTGAACGTGGTCAGCCCGTCGACGTCGGCCGGGGTGAGGCCGGCATCCTTCAGGGCGCTCCTGGTCGCCTCGACGGAGAGCTGGAGCTCGGAGCGTCCTGACTCCTTGGAGAACTCGGTGGCGCCGATGCCGACGATCGCTGCCTTCCCACTCAAGCTCATGCCGCGACCCTGACGGTTCCGGTCACATGCGCACCGAGAGACACCGCGCCGGTGACGGCGATCGTGGCGATCCCGTCGGTGACGTCGGTGACCTCGCCCGAGAACGACAGCGTGTCGTAGGGGTAGGCCGGGGCGCCCAGCCGGATCGAGATGCCCTTGATCTGAACGTCGGAGCCCGCCCAGTCGGTCACGTAACGCTCGCACAGCGCCGTCGAAGTCAGGATGTTCATGAAGATGTCCTTCGAGCCAGCCGCCTGGGCACGGTCGCGGTCGTGGTGCACGTCTTGGAAGTCCCGCGTCGCGATCGCCGTCGAGACGACCAGCGTCGGGGTGATCGGGAGCTCCCAGACCGGGATCTCGTCGCCAGTCTTCATCAGGGCCTCCTCCAGATCGGGAGCGTCAGCTCCTCATCGATGACGTTCCAGTCGACGACCAGCCGCTCGCCGATCCTCAGGCCGTCCTCACCGTCGGGCGGCACGCCGGTCACCTCAGCCACCATGCGTACGCCCTCGGGAAGGTCGAGCAGTGCCACCACGAGCGGGAGTTCCTTGCCGGGCTGCTTCGGCGCGTGGACGACGGTGAACGAGTAGACGGTGCCCTCGCCCCGCGCGACGACATGTCCGCGGTCGTAGGCGTCGCAGCTCAGGCAGGCCGGGCCCGGCGGGTGCCGTAGGGTGCCGCAGGCGTTGCAGCTCTGGATGCGGAGCTCCTGCTTGGCGGTGCCTTCGAAGAAGTACGCGTTGTCCCGGCCGATCACAGGCCGCACCGGGCCGCTCATGCCGTCACCTTGGGAACGAACTTGAGCACGCGGAACAGCATGGTCGCGACCCGCTCCTCTCCTACGTACCAGGTGCTCCTGGAGGTCACGAAGTAGCCGACGCCCATCCCGGTGCTCTTGGGTCCGACGACGGAGTCGAGGGCCGTGGTGACGCGGACCTGCTCGCCGACGCGGAGGTAGCGGTCGTAGCTCTGCTCGGAGTTGGTGCCGAGGACGCCGTTGAAGCCAGCGTCGGTGAGGACGTTCATGATCGCGTGGAGAGGGTCGCGCTCGGGGCGCTTTCCGCTCTGGCCGTACATCGTCCACACCTGTGCCATCGAGGGCGGCGCCTCGCCCTGGTGGAACCGCTCGGACTCCAGACCCATCGCCTCGAGCCAGTTGTTGACCGTCGGCTGGTTGACCAGGTCGCGGGCATTGCGCTCGGCGGCCTCACCCCAGGCCTTGATCTCGTCGGCGGCGGCCATGATCTTCTCGTGGACGGTCTCGTCCACCAGGCTGTGCACATCTCGGGGCTTCTCGCTCATCGCGGGACCCTCGGCATCCCCAGGCCGAACATCGCGATCAGCTCGCGCTGGACCTCCTGTACGCCGCCGCCGAAGGTGAGCACGAGGTTCCGCTTCGCCTGGGCGTCGAGATAGTCGAGCAGGCTCTTCGTAACCGGATCTCCGGGGTCGCCGTGACGATGGACGAGCGCGATCAGATCGGCGAGCAGGTGCTGAACCTGGTCGGCGGCGAAGACCTTCGACGAGGACGCGTCCGCGACCTCGATCTCGTCGGCCTCACCGGCCTTGGCGACCGCCCAGTTGAGCAGCTCGTTGACCCGGAAGACGGCGGTGGTCTTCCCGATCAGTGCGCGTACGTCAGGGCTGTCGGTGACACCCTCGGACTGTGCCCAACGGAGGACCCTGTCGCGCAGGCCCTCGATCCGTCCGGCCGGGCCGAGCATGACGCGCTCGTGGTTGAGCTGGGTGGTGATCAGCTTCCAGCCCTTGTTCTCCTCCCCCACCAGCATGTCGGCCGGGACGCGCACGTCGTTGAAGTAGGTCGCGTTGACGTGGTGGGAGCCGTCGGCGGTGATGATCGGGGTCCAGGAGAAGCCCGGGTCGGTGGTGTCGACGATCAGGATCGAGATGCCCCTGTGCTTGGGAGCATCTGGGTCCGTGCGCACGGCGAGCCAGATGTAGTCGGCGGCGTGGCCACCGGTGGTCCACAGCTTCTGGCCGTTGACGACGTAGTGGTCACCGTCCAGCCTGGCCGTCGTGCGGAGCGAGGCCAGGTCGGTGCCGGCCTCGGGCTCGGAGTAGCCGATCGCGAAGTGCACCTCGCCGGCGAGGATCCGGTTGAGGAACATCTCCTTCTGCTTGTCGGTGCCGTAGCGGATCAGCGTCGGGCCGACCGTCTGCAGGGTCACCGCCGGCAGGTGCACGTCGGCGTACTGCGCCTCGTTGGCGAAGATCGTCTGCTCGACCTCACCGAGGCCGTGGCCGCCGTACTCCTTGGGCCAGCCGACGCCCATCCAGCCGTCGTCGCCGAGCTGCTTGATGAGCTTCTGATAGGTCGGGCCGTGCCGGTCCCAGGAGCCCTCGGGACCCGGGTCGCCCGGCTCGCCTTCGTGCGAGAGGCCGGCGAAGTACGCTCTGACCTCGGACTTCAGGCTGCGCTGCGCGTCGGTGAGCTCGAGGTTCTTGGCATCGGCGGTCTCGACCGGGACAGCCTCCGCTGGAGTGTCGAGCAGGTGGGCGATGTCGGTGCCCCAGGTGGTGAAGGCGAGCAGCGGGTACGTCACGTCCACCCCCATGCCGCCGTGCAGGTGGTGGCAGTTGCGGAAGGCGTACGGCGCGACCTGGCTGGCCCAGTAGGCGGCGACCTTCAGGTCGACCGTGGCGGCTCGCTGGTCCGCGATGGCAGCGACCGCGTTGTCGGCGGCGAGGTCGAGCGTGCGGGAGGTGACGTAGACGTCGGCCATCTGCAGCGCGACCGCCTGGAACTCCGCGAGGGCGCGGCCGAACTGCTGCCGGCTGCTCACGTAGGCGGCGGTCAGATCCCGCGCACCGGCGAGCACGCCTGCGGCGCTCACCGCCAGCCCGGCGGTCGCGAGACCGGTCAGGGCCTCGAAGGCTCCTTCGCCCAGCGGCTCTGCCGGAGCGTCCGCGAGCACCACGGTGTGCTGCGGCACCTCGCCCGACACGCTCGAGGGTGCCAGCGTGACACCCGGACCGCTCGGATCGACGAGCACCACGACCGGTTCCCCGGTCTCGGCGGCGGTCGCGGTGACCAGGAGGCGCGAGCTCTCGGCGGCGTACGTCACCCCGGTCTTGCGACCGCTGACGGTGCCGTCGCGGTAGCTGGCCGAAGGCGTCTGCGGACGTCCCGGCTCGAGCCACGCCGGGGTCAGCAGCATCTCGCCGCTCGCCACCCCGGGCAGGATCGCTCCCTGCTGCTCCGCGGTCCCGTGACCGGCCAGCGTGAGCGCCCCGACAGCGAGGGTCTCCCAGACCGGCACCCGCGCCGCATGGCGCCCGGCCTCCCGCAGCAGCACCGCGACCTCGGCCAGCCCGAACCCCTCGCCCCCGTGAGCCTCGGGAACCGGCAACGAGGTGAGCCCCGCGCTCGCCCAAGCCGCCCAGTCCCCCCGATCCGACTCCCGAGCGAGCACCTCCCCGACAACAGCCCGCACAGCATCCAAAGCAGAATCGACCATGCTCAGAACTGTAACGCGTTCTAGTTTCCAGAGCCACGCCGAGCCGTCACTTTCTGACGCCGAGAAGTCAGAAAACGACGCCGAGAGGTCAGTTTCTGACGCCACACGCCTCGAAACTGACGTGTCGGCGTCGAAAACTGACCTCTCGGCGTCAAGAAGTGACTTCTCGCGCTATCTGGGTAGACCGAGGATCTGCTCGGCGGCCACGTTGCGGAGCACCTGGGTGGTGCCGCCGGCGATGGAGAGGCAGCGGGTGAGCTGCGACTCGTGCAGGTCCTCGCGGACCTGCGGGTCGTCGGTGAGCGCCATCGGACCGAGGAGGTCGACGACGAGCTCGGAGGCGTCCTGGCGGTTGCGTACGGTCAAGAGCTTGGCCACCGACGACTCCGCGCCGGGTCCGCGCCCGGCGAGCGCCTTGAGCGTGGAGCGGACGCCGAGCAGCGCGCAGACCGTGGAGAGCGCGACCGCATGGCCGACCCGGGCGAGATCGGCCTCGCCCCGACCATCGGCGACTGCCACCGCGCGCTCGACGCTGCCGCCGAGGTTTGTCGAGGCCATCGCGACCCGCTCGTTGGCCAGCGTCGTACGAGCCAGGCGCCAGCCCCCGTCGACCTCGCCGACGACGAGCTCGTCAGGCACGAAGACGCTATCGAGGAAGACCTCGTTGAAGAGCGCGTCGCCGGTCAGCTCGCGCAACGGCCGGACGTCGATCCCCTCGCTGCCCATGTCCACCAGGAAGTACGTGATGCCCTTGTGCTTGGGCACCTCGGGGTTTGTACGCGCCAGGCAGATCGCCCAGTCGGCGTCGGCCGCCAGTGAGGTCCACACCTTCTGGCCGGTCAGCCGCCAGCCACCTTCGACGCGCTCGGCGCGAGTGGCCAGGGAGGCCAGGTCGGAGCCGGCGCCGGGCTCGCTGAAGAGCTGGCACCAGATGATCCGGCCGCGGAGCGAGGCGTCGACGAACCGCTCGCGCTGGGCGTCGGTGCCGTGCTTCAGGATGGTCGGTACGGCCCAGCCGGCGATCTTGATGTCGGGGCGGGACACCCCGGCCGCGGCGAGCTCCTGGTCGATGACGAGCTGCTCGACAGGGCCGGCACCGCGGCCGTACGGAGCGGGCCAGTGCGGCACAAGAAGGGCAGCGTCGACGAGCGCGTCGCGGCGCTCCGTCTCGGGAAGCGCGGCGACCGCAGCGACAAGCTCTTGGACTCGGGGGCGGATCGCCGCGTCCTTGCCGTCGAGGTCGACACGGACCGAACGGCGGGTCCCCGCCACGGCGTGCCCGGCCAGCGCGACCGCGTGGACGTCGCCGCCACCGAGAAGGCTCCGTAGGGCGACGGCGCGGCGCAGGTAGAGGTGGGCGTCGTGCTCGAAGGTGAAGCCGATGCCGCCGAGGACCTGGATGCAGTCCTGGGCCGCCCGGACCGCTCCGTCGAGCGCGGTGACGCCGGCGACCTCTGCCGCGAAGGCCAATTGGTCGGTGTCGCCGCCCTCGGCAGAGGCGGCTGCGTCCCAGGCGGCCGCGGCCACCGACTCGGCGGTCTCCAGCATCTGGGCGCACAGGTGCTTGATCGCCTGGAACGACCCGATCGGCGCCCCGAACTGCTCGCGCACCTTCGCGTACTCCACGGCCGTCGTCAGGCACCACTGCGCGATCCCGGAGGCCTCCGCGGCAGCAAGCGTGAGGGCCGTACGCCGCACCGCGTCGCTGCGCAGGCCGGGCACCTCAACCGCCTCGCGGGCATCGATGTCGACCCGCACCTCGGCGACCCGCCTGGTCAGATCGGAGCCCACCTGGGGACGTACGTCCCCCTGCTCGGCCGTCAGGAAGAACCAGCGCTCCTCGCCGTCGGTGCCGCGGGCACCGAGCAGCACATGGGCGGCTCCGCCACCGTCGTAGACCACGGGAACCGATCCCCGGAGACGATCACCGAGCTCGAGGACCGGGTCGAGCGCGATCCCGCAGCCGCCGGCGGTGACGGCACCGACCAGGTCATCTAGCCCGGCCACTCCTGCATGGAAGGCGGCAACCGCGCTGCCGAGCAGCGGACCCGGAAGCAGCTCATGAGCGCAGGCCTCGAGCGCGACGGCCGCGTCCAGCAACCTTCCGCCACCACCGTTCGGCTCGGGTGCCGCGATGCCGGCGACGCCGTACTCCTCGACACCCCGCCACACCTCGTCGAAATCAGCGGAGGCGGTGCCCTCTGCGGCACGGGCGATCGCGATGCCGCCCAGTCCCTTGGCCCAGTCGCGCAGGCTCTCGCTGAGGGCTTGGTGTTCGTCGGTGATGCCGATCGGCACAGGGACCTCCTACTATTTCCGCCTGGTTCCGCGGCCTTCTGGAATAGAGACTGATGTAGAACGTGTTACAAGTCTAGACTCACGAAGGAACGTGTTTCACTCTCGGGCGCCGTTGCGGTTAGCCTGAGAGCCACAGATCGAGATCCGGTCATAGTCCTAGGGGGACAACCAGTGACGTCCGTCAGCACGGAGCCACGCGACACCGATGGCCCGACCCCGGCCACCGCACCCACCGGCGGTTCCGCGGCCCAGCGAGAGCGCCGTCGGCGCATCCTCGACGCCACCATCACGCTCGCCGCCGAGGGTGGCTTCGACGCCGTGCAGATGCGCGCCGTCGCCGAGCAGGCCGAGGTCGCGCTCGGCACCCTCTACCGCTACTTCCCCTCGAAGATCCACCTGCTGGTCTCCGCCCTGGCGCGTGAGTTCACCAAGGACGTCGACCGCTCCGCCATCCGCGCGACGCCGGGCGACACCGCTCACGAGCGGATCATGTACGTCCTCAACCGCCGCACCCGCGCACTGCAGAAGCAGCCCAAGCTCACCGAGGCCCTGGTCCGCGCCTTCATGTTCGCCGACCAGTCGGTGACCGGCGAGATCCACGAGGTCGGCACCAGCCTGACCACCGTCATCGCCCGCGCCATGCACGGCACCCCCACCCACGGCGAGGTCACCGAGGAGGAGGCCGCCATCATCCGGATCATCTCCGACGTATGGCTCTCCGCCCTCATCTCCTGGGTCACCGGCCGCATGGACGAGAAGGACGTCGAGAAGTCGATCGACGTAGCCGTACGCCTCCTGCTGCGCTGACCCCACGCCGAGGCGTCACTGCCGCCGGCCGAGACGTCACTCGCGTCGCCCGAGTCGGCACTTCGCTGACTTCTCGAGCGACGTACGTGACCTCTCGCCCGGCGTTGGTGACCCCTCGACGCCGAGGCGTCACCCCCGTCGGCCGAGTTGGCATCGTGATGCCTTCTCGGCCGACGTACGTGACGCCTCGGCCGACGGGGGTGACTTCTCGGCTGGGGTCAGCCGCCGAAGGCGTGAGTTGCGGTCGCGCCGCCGTCGATGGCGATCTCGGCGCCGGTGACGAAACCCGACTCGTCAGAGGCCAGATAGACGTAGAGGGGCGCGATGTCCTCCGGGTGACCAACGCGCTTGAGCGCCACCTTGGCGGCGCCGAACTCCATCGCGGCGTCATCGGCACCGACGCCGCGGGTCATCCCGGTGTCGATCATGCCGGGGTGCACGGAGTTGACCCGGATGCCGCTGGGGCCGAGTTCGAGGGCGGCGGCCTTGGTCATGCCGCGGATGGCGAACTTGGTGGAGGTGTAGCCGGCGACGAACGCCATCCCGGCCAGGCCCTCGATCGAGGAGGCGTTGATGATCGAGCCGCCGCCATTCTCCTTCATCGTCTCGATCACCGAGCGCATCCCGAGGAAGCAGCCGAGGGTGTTGACCCGCCACAGCAGCTCGAACTCCTCGACCGGCTGGGTCAGGATCTCGCCGAAGCGCAGGATGCCGGCATTGTTGGCGAGGACGTTGACCGGGCCGTACGCCTCGGCCGTCTCGGCCACCAGCGACGTCCAGGACTCCTCCGAGCTGACGTCGTGGTGCACGAAGAGCGCGGACTCCCCCAGCGAGTCGGCGAGCAGCTTGCCCGGCTCGTCGGCCACGTCGGCGATCACCACCTTCGCGCCCTCCGAGACGAAGGCGCGCGCGATCGCGGCCCCCTGGCCCTGCGCACCACCGGTGACGATCGCGGTCTTGCCGTCGAGACGTGCCATCACTGCTCCTTGAGCTTCAGCTGCATGATCGAGTCGGCCGAGAACCCGGCCGCGGGGTCGCGGTCGGCGAACCAGCCGCCGACCTGCTTGTCGAGCGAGTCCAGGTCCCAGGCCGCGTTGTCGAATCGCTCGGCCACCGTGGGCGGCGCGAGGACGGCGATCATCCCGCCGTAGACGACGAAGACCTGTCCGGTGATCGCGGCGGCGGCAGGCGAGGCGAGGTAGGTGACCAGCGGCGCCACGTGCTCGGGCCCGTAGGAGTCGCCCGAGAGCACGCCCTCGGTCATCGCGGTCGCGGCCCGGGGGCAGATCGCGTTGGCGCGTACGCCAGAACGGCCCATCGAGCGCGCCGTCGAGATCGTCAGCGCGGTGATCCCGGCCTTCGCAGCGCCGTAGTTGGCCTGTCCCGGAGGCCCGGACAGGAACGCCTCCGAGGAGGTGTTCACCACCGCGGCGTCCACCGGCGCACCGGACCACTTCGCGACCGAGCGCCAGTGGGCCGAGGCGTTGCGGGTCAGCAGAAAGTGGCCGCGAAGGTGCACGCGTACGACGAGATCGAACTCCTCGTCGGACATGTTGAAGAGCATCTTGTCGCGGGTGATGCCCGCGTTGTTGACCACGATGTCGAGCCCGCCGAGGCCGTCGACGGCCGCCGCGAGCATCGCGTCGGCGGTGGCACGCTCGCTCACGTCGCCGGCCGCGATCACCGCCTCGCCACCGAACCCACGGATCTCCTCGGCGGCCTCGTCGGCCGCGCCGGGCAGGTCGTTGAGCACGACCCGGGCACCCGCCCGGGCCAGGGCGACCGCCTCGGCACGCCCGAGACCGGCGCCTGCGCCGGTGACGATCGCGATCTTTCCATCCAGGTCGACGCTCACGTGGTGCTACTCCTCGATCCTCAGGGCCGCCTTAGGGCAGCCGGCCACGGCCTGCTCGATGCGGCCGCGGTTCTCGTCGGTCACCGTCGGGTCCTCGATCTGCAGGTAGTCGTCGTCATCGATCTCGAACACGTCGGGAGCGAACGCCTCGCACATCCCGTTGGACTCGCACAGGTCGAAGTCCGCGATCACCTTTGCCATGTCCGTCTCCTTTGTCCTTACGCCGTCTTTGACCCGTCATTCGACAGAGCCTTGGCCGGGCAGCGCACCCAGCTTGCGGTGGTCCCAGCTTGCGACCTTGTCGGGCTCGATGACGATGCCGACGCGCTTGTGCGCCTGCTTCGAGACCAGGTCCTCGCCGAGCTCGCCCAGGTCGGCCCCACCGGCCATCCGGGTCATCACCTGCGACCCGATGCCCTTGATCTCGTCGTAGTCCTCGACGAGCCTCGCCCGCCCGGTGATGCTCACGCCACGCAGCTCGAAGTAGTCCACGCCGTCCTCGACCAGGCAGGTGACCCGAGGGTCACGCCGAAGGTTGCGGACCTTCTGCGAGGACCCGTAGGTCCAGAAGACGATCCTTCCCTCGTCGAGCACGTAGAACAGCGTGGTCAGGTGCGGAGCCCCGTCGGGACCGACGGTCGCGACCTGCACCTTCATCTGCGAGCCGAGGAAGTCCTCGATCTCGGTGTCGGTCAGCTGTACGGACTGGCGGGAGCCGGCCATGTGCCCTCCTCGAGCAGTGAAACTAGAACACGTTCTACCATATCAGGGTGGAGTGGTCCCTTGGCGGGGCCTCATGGTGAGACTAGGCCCATCGCCTCGAACTCCGCTCGACTAGGAGGCGGCCTTCATCTCGGAGATCAGCCACCCGCCGTCGTCCTTCACCAGCGTCAGCACCTCCCAGGTCGGGCTGACCACGGTGTTCTTCGTCTTCGGCGCGGTCGCGCTCTGATTGACGAAGAGCAGCACCTTCGCGGACTCCTCGGTCGCCGAGATGATGGAGGCGGCGCAGTCCTCGTCGACGCAGGCCTTGCCCTCCTCGGCGGCTTTCGCGCCCTCCTCGGAGAGCGGCGCCACCTCGGCGTCGACCTTGATGCCGAGGTCGGCCTGCTCCTTGCGCTTGTCCTCGCCGGGCAGCGTCTTCTCGTAGTCCTTCTGCATCGCCGGCGTCATCAGCTTCTTCGCCGCCGCGATGTCCTTCTCCGCGCTGGCGGCCTGGTAGGACATCACGGTCTGAGCCAGTCCGACCGAGTGCTCCATGATCGCCGCCCGGGATCCGGCCGCGGTCAGCTCGCCTCCGGGCGCGACATCGTCGTTCGACGCCATGTCGACGGCCAGCCAGAGCGCGCCGCCGGCCACCAGGACGAGTACGCCGAGAACGGCCGTCAGCACCCGGCTGCCGTCGCCCAGCCACCGCTCGGCGAACCCGGCGCGCTCCTCGTTCTCACCCTCACCCTCAACCTCAGCTTGAGACTCGATCTCGGTCTCGTCGGCCTCGGACTCCGCCGCGGAAGCCTCGCTCTCCTCCGGAGCAGCGACCTCGTCGCGTACGTCCTGGTCCTTCTGCTCCTCGGCCGGAGGCAGCAGGTCGGACCCGCAGTAACGGCACTTGATCGCGGCGGCCTTGATCGTCTCCGCGCAGAAGGGGCACTCCTTCTGGCCGGTGGAGACCGATCCGTTCGCTCGTACGCCTGTCATCAGTTGACTCCTGCCAGGTCGGACATGCGCCATCCGTCCTTCGTCTTGGCCAGCGACACCTTGAAGCGGTACTTCGAGCACCGCGCACCGTCGTAGGGACAGGTGTCGCTCTTCTTCAGCTCAGCGGTCTGGCTGCTGGTCACGACCGAGTCGACGGCGACCAGCACGACCGCGTTCTTCGACCCGATCGCGCGGATGCCGACCTGCTTGACCTTGCCCTTGGAGATGGTCTGGGCGGGGATCGCAGCCTGCCGGATCTGCTCGGCGATGGCGGTGTACTCCTTGCCGAAGGTGCCGGTCGAGATCTCTTTGACGGCCTGGATCCGCGGGTCCATGTCGCGGTAGTCGACGTCGAGGAAGGCGATCACACCGTCCTCGGCGACGGCCTTGACCTCGTCGTAGTCGGCGGCCGCGGCCTCGGCGGGCGTCGTCCAGGGCAGCACCCGGGCGCCACCGATGAAGACGGCCGCGGCCAGCACGACCAGGATCACCACCACCGCCGCGAGCACGGTGTTGAGCCGCCCCAGTCTGGCGACGGAGAGCTTGACCTCGAGGGGGTTGTGAGAGTTCACGGAACTCACTCCTCTCCCAGGATCATCGATCGCCAGGAGTCGTCGGACAGGGCGGAGACCAGGCCTCCGTCATCGGTCGGGGTGGACATCGTGACCGTCTTTCCATCGGGAAGGTTGGTGCGCCCGGTCTTCGGGTCGTAGGTCGTGACGTACTTCCCCACACCCTCGGGCTTGGGGACCATGTTGACACCGCGCTGCATGATCGGGTTGTCGCCCTCGTAGCCGCGCTGGGCGCGCTCGTCGGTGCACTTGGCCGGGTAGAGCGGCTGGTCCTCCATCACGGTGCCGGGGATCCACTGGTCGGCGGGCTTGTAGCCCTCCTGGCACGGCGGTGTGGTGTAGACGAAGCCCATCGACAGGTGACCGTAGCCGTCACCGGGCGAACCGGTCCACCCTGTCGCCACGACGCGCGGGAAGGTCACCAGGGTCTGCTCGATCGCTGGCAGCCGGGCGGTGAGCACCTCGTTGACGGTGCTGAGGTTGGCCAGGAAGACGGGCAGGAGCGGCTGCAGCCCGTCGAGGAGCGACTGCACCTGGACCGCGGTCGCCTCGCCGCCCTGGAGGATCTCGCGCAGCTCCGGGTCGCGCTTGTCCAGCGTCGCGGTGACCTCCTCGAGCCCGTCGGCGAACTCGCGGATGTCGCCGCTGTGCTCCTTCTGCGTCTGGAGCACGGTCTGGCTGGTGTTCAGCAGCCGCACGGTCTCCTCTTGGTGGGCGGAGGCCTGGTCGACCAGCGTGGAGCCCGAGTCCAGCAACGTACGCAGGTTCTCGGCGTTGCCGCGGAACAGCGTGCCGAGCTCGGCGACCACGGTGCTCAGGTCCTGGCCGTTGATCGAGGTGGTGAAGCTGTTCAGCTCGGTGAGCAGCTCGTCGGTGGTGCCGGGCATCGACTCCGGCCCGGAGGTCACGACGTCGCCCTCGGCGAGGTAGGGCCCGGAGGCGGACTCGGGGATGAAGTTGATGTACTGCTCCCCCACCGCCGAGAGGTTGTGGACCTCCACCTCGGCGTCTCGCGGCACCTCGGTGCCGGGGTCGAGCTCCAGCTCGGCGCGTACACCCTCATCGGTGACGGTCATCGAGGCGACCCGGCCGATGCTCACGCCGCGGTAGTTGACCTCGCTGCCCTCGTAGAGGCCACCGGAGGCCGGCAGGTCGACCGACACGTCCACGTGGCGGCCCAGGACCCGGTCGACGACGCCGAGGTAGGCGGCCGAGACGTAGAAGATCCCGACCGCGGCGAGAACCAGGAAGATGACCAGCTTGTTGCGGACGCTCCGTGTCATCAGCTACCGCCTCCCAGCAGTCCGAGGAGGCCGGCCAGGCCCCCGGTCGTCGGCTCGGCCGTGGGCGACTCGGTCTCCGTCGGGGCCGAGAGGCCCTCGGCGATCTCGGGGACCAGGTTGCTGAGCCCCGGCGTCTTGGTCGAGGTCGAGCTCTTGGGCAGCAGGTCGGAGATGTCGGGCAGCTTCGGCGTCTTCTCGCCCGGCTTCGCCGCCGTGTCCTCCTTGCCGACCACCGAGCAGACCAGCTGCAGGTTGGTCAGGTCGCACAGCGCCTTGGCCAGCGGCTGGATCGCCTCGCAGCCCTTGGAGTAGGACAGGCAGATCTGGAAGACCTGCGGGATGATGCCGCTGGACTGACCGTTGGTGAGGCTGCCGACCAGCTTGCCGAGGTCGAGATCCATGTGGAACAGCGCGTTGGAGTAGTCACCCATCGCCAGCCCGGAGGCATTCTCGGGGAACGGGAAGCTGGCTGCCATCATCAGGCCGCGCGGCAGCGAGTCACCGGCGTCGGCGAGCTCGCGCAGCGTCGGTGCCAGCTCGTCCAGCGCCGTGGTCAGGTTGTCGCCGCTCTGGTTGATCACCCGGGTCGCGACGACCCCGAGCCGGTCGAGCGCCTTCATCATCTTCAGCAGGTCGGCGTGCTGCTGGCGGAGCACCTCGAGCGCCGGCCCGAAGGAGTCGATGGCCGCCTCGATCTTCGCCGACTCCTTGTTGAGGGTGCGAGTCAACCGGTCGACCTGCTCCATCGCCTTGATGATCGAGCCCTTCTGCTGGTTGAGCGAGGCGACCGTGGTCTCCAGGTTGCCCAGCAGCGCGCGCATGTCACCGGTGCGCCCGTCCATCATGGTGTTGAGCTCGTCGCTGATCGTCTTCAGCTGCCCGACGCCGCCGCCCGCGAGCAGGAAGGAGAGCGCGCCGAGCACCTCCTCGACCTCGGGGTTGCGGTTGGTGCGGTCCAGGCCGATGGTGGCCCCGTCGCCCAGCCGACCGGCGCTGGCGATGGTGGACCCCTCGGGCGCGACCAGCGCGATGTACTTCTCCCCGAGCAGGCTGGTCTGGCGTACGTTGGCCAGCGCGTCTGCCGGGAGCTCGATGTTCTTGCGCAGCGTCATGGTGACCTTCGCATGCCAGCCCTCGCGCTCGACCTTGTCGACCTGGCCGACCGGCACGTCGTTGGCCATCACCTTGGTGCGCGGCACCACGTCGACGACGTCGTTGAACTCCGCGGTGACGACGTAGCCGTCGCCCTCGCCGACCTCCTTGCCTGGGAGCGGCAGGTCATAGGCCTGTACGCCGCACCCGCTCGCCATCGCGACGAGGCCGAGCATCGCCAGGAAGACTCGCGTCCTCATTTCTTGCCTCCCGACATCAGGTCCTGGAGCGACCCGCTGAGCTCGGTGATGCCGCCCTGGGTGACCACCTCGGGCTCGACCTCCGGCTGCTTGGGCCGGGTGCCGGTGTCGAGCGGCAGCCCGGTGGCGGTGTCGCGGTCGGTGGGGGCGCTGGCCTCGGTGAGCGCCTTGCCGGCGGGCGCGGTCGATCCGGTCGGCAGCAGCGCCTTGAACAGTGCGCAGATCTCCTTGGCCCCCGGGATCTTGTCGTTCTCCACGACCATGCAGAGGATGTTGGACAGATCGGAGCCGATCGGCCCGACCTGCAGCCGGAAGCCGACCGAGCCCGACGCCGGGTCGAAGGACTCGGCCAGGTTGCCGATCCCGAGCGGCGCCAGGTCGATGACGGTGCCGAGGGTCTCCTTCTCCTTGGCCAGGATGTTGAGCGTCTTGTTGAGCTCCTTGACGTCGCCGACCAAGGCGTCGCGGTTGTTCTCCACGAAGGACTTGGTCACCTTGACCGCCTGCGCGATCGCGGCGAGCGCCTGGTCGAGCTCGTCGCTCTCGCCGGCCAGCTGGGTGGAGACGGTCCCGAGGTCCGTCAGGAACTTCTCGGTCGTGTCGTCGTTGCGGGCCAGCGTCCGGGTGACCTCGGAGAGCTGGGAGAGGGTGCTGAAGAGCTGCTCGGAGTTGCCGCCGAGCACCTGGGCGGCCTCGGACATGTCGGCGATCGCCTGGTTGCCGATCTTGCCGTTGCCCTCCAGGGCGTCGGCGCCCTCACGCAGTACGTCGCTCAGCGCGCCGTTCTTGTTGGCCCCGTTGGGCCCCAGCGCGGTGGTCAGCTCGGAGAGGCTGGCGTAGATGCGGTCGAGCTCGACCGGGACCGCCGTACGCTCGATCGGGATCTCACCGCCGTCAGCCAGCGCCGGCCCGCCGGTGTAGGCCGGGGTCAGCTGGACGAACCGGTCGGCGACCAGCGTCGGGGTGACGATCGCCGCCTTCACGTCCTTGGGGAGCTTGTAGTCGCTCTCGTACTCGATCACCGCGTCCACGTGGTCGCCCTTCGGCTCCAGCGAGGCGACCTTGCCGACCTTGACGCCCATGATGACCACGTCGGAGCCCTCGTAGACGCTCACCGCCTGCGGGAAGCTGACGGTCACCATCTTGGTGTCGGGGGCGGCGACCTCGGAGACGAGCAGCAGCCCGCACATCAGCACCAGCGCGACCGGTAGCGCGGCCCACTTCGACTTCAGGCTGGGGCCCGAGGGCCGCTCGGTGCCCGCCACGACGGCCGGCACCTGCGTACGCCGCCGGCCCCTGCCGCGTGGCATCTCGGACAGTCGTTCGATGATGTTGGTCATTGCACGATCCCTGGTCGTCGTCCCGGTACGAACTCGCCGCTCACGATGCCGGTCAGGTTGGCGAGGTAGGCGTCGAACCAGGGGCCGGTGCCGATGATGTTGATCAGGATCGACGCGTACGGCCCGTAGTTCTGGATGGTCTTGGTCAGGTCCTCGTCGCGGGCGTTGAGGAACTTCAGCGCCTGGTTGAGCGCGTCCAGCGCGGGCCCGATCTGCTTCTGGTTCTCCTTCACCAGGGCCTGCAGCTGCTCGGCCAGGGCGGTGGCGTTGACCAGCAGCTGGTGGATCGCCTGGCGGCGCTGGATCAGCTCGGCGAAGACCTGGTCACCGTTCTCCATCACGCTGACGATGTCCTGCTTGCGCTGGTTGACGAGCTGGACGACCTTCTCGGCGTCCTCCAGCAGCGACTCCAGCTCGTCGCCGCGGGCGGCGATCGTCTGGGAGAGCGCGGCTATGCCCTGGAACGCACCCTGCACCTCGGGTCCGGCCTTGTCGAGCGTGCCCGACATCGTGGTCAGCGCCTTGGCCAGCTGCTGGGTGTCGATCGCCTCCGTCGTCTCGGCGAGATCGCCGAAGGTGCCGACGATGTCGCTGCCGGCACTGGTGCGGGCCAACGGGATCTTCGAGCCTGCGTCCAGCGTCCGGCCGCCCTGCGGCGTGATGTCGAGGTACTTCTCCCCCAGCAGGTTGAGCACGCCGATCGACGCCTCGCTGCGATGACCGATCTCGGTGCCCTCGACCGAGAACGAGACGACCACCGTGGCGCCCTCGATCTCGATGTCGCTGACCCGGCCGACCCGGATGCCGGCGATCTCCACCCGGTTGCCCACGTGCAGGCCGCTGGTGTCGGAGAACTCGGCCTGATAGGTGGTGCCGGCGAACCACGGCAGCTTGCGCAGGTTGAACGCCGCGGTCAGCGCCAGCGCGATCGCCACGATCGTGATCACGCCGGTGCGCTTCAGCTGGGTGTCTGAGTGGTGTGCCATCAGAGCTTGCACCTCTCTGCACGGCTGTAGAAGGCGACGTTGTCGAGCTGCTTCTGGATGGCCTTGACGGCGGGTGAGTTGTCGAGCAGCTCACCGAGCGAGGGCAGCTTGATCGAGAAGTCGAGGTCGCAGAGGTAGTAGTTGTACCAGGAGCCGTAGCTGCCGATCCGCGCCTGCGACTCGAGGGTCTCCGGGAGCCGCTCGAGGGTCTTGTCGAGCAGCTTCTGGTTGCCCGGCTTGTTGAGGATGTCCACCACTCGCTTGAGCTGCTTGATGTCCTCCTTGAGGAACGGGCGTACGTCGGTGAGCAGCCCGGCCAGCTCGTCGGTGAGGTCTCCGATCGAGGAGATCGAGTCGCCGATCGCCTCCTTGTCGCGCGCCAGGTCCTTCATCCAGCCGCTGAGCTGCTGGATGAGCTCGGACAGCTCGGTGTGGTGCTCGTTGACGGTGTTGAGCGTCTTGGAGAGGTTGGTGATCACGTCGCCGATCAGCTGGTCGCGCTCGGCCAGGGCGCTGGTCAGCTCGGCCGTCTCGGAGAGCAGGCTCGCGACCGTGCCACCTTCCCCCTGCAGCACCCGGATCAGGTTGAGCGAGAGCTTGTTGACGTCCTTGGGCTGGAGCGCCTGGAAGAGCGGCTGGAAGCCGTTGAAGAGCTCGGTCAGGTCGAGCGCCGGAGTGGTGTTGGCCATCGCGATCGCCTGTCCCTGTCGCAACGGGGCCGCATCCGCGCCGGCCTCCTGCGCACCGGCGTCCTGGGTCAGCGCCAGGTAGCGGTCACCGACCAGGTTGAGGTAGCGCACCTGGGCGCCGCTGGCGGTCGTCAGCGGCACCGTCCTGTCGACCCGGAAGGTGACCATCGCGTGGTCGCCGCCCTCGATCTCGACGGCGAGCACCTCCCCCACCGTGATGCCGGCGACGCGTACGTCGTCTCCCTCGCTCAGGCCCGAGGCGGTGGTGAACTCGGCGCGGTAGGGCACCCGGTCGCCGAAGCCCACGTTGCCCATGATCGAGGCCAGGGTGCCGGTGACGAGGATCGAGAGGACGGTGAAGATGACCAGCTTGGTGCCGGCCACCGTTGTCTTGAGATCGCGCTTGTTCACTGCAGACCCCCGTTCCCGGGTGCCCACGGGACGTCCTCGGTGCCGTTCTCCAGCTCCTTCGGTCCGGCGGGGACCTGTGGGGTCGGCAGGCCGTCGCACCAGGGGCCGTGGCCGATCTCGCCCCACTCGGGACGGTCGTCGCGGCCGTACGCCGGCTTCTGAGTGCCGTCGAGGACCATCGTCTGGCGCACCCGGTTCTGCTGGAAGACGGTCGCCAGGAGCTCGGTGTAGTCGTCGAGGCCTCGCAGCAGGCAGGTGTACTCCGGCGAGTAGTCGGAGAGGAGCTTGAGCAGCGGGACAGCCAGCTCGGTCTCGTACCTGATCATCTTCTCGTTCTCGGCGAGCAGGTTCTTGGAGGTGTCGGCGACTCCGGTCACGGAGGTGAGCAGGCCGCCGAGACGGGCTCGCTGCTCGGTGACGGTGTTGGCGGTGGTCGTGGTGTTCTCGAGGACCTTGACCAAATCGGGTGCGGCCATGGAGTAGGTCTCGGCGACGTCGGCCATGTCCTCGAGATCGCGTTCGAGTGTGGGGAGGTGGACGTTCATCTCTTCGAGGTAGTCGTTGAGCTGGACCAGGGTCTCGCCGAGCTTCTCCCCGTTGCCGGAGAGTGCGGTGGCGAGGGCGTGCAGGGTGCTGTTGAGGTCCTGGGGACGGATCGACTTCAGCAGCGGGAAGAGCCGGGCCAGGATCACGTCGAGCTCGACGCTGGTGCGGACCCGGTCGGCGGGGATCACGGTGCCGTCGCTCAGCGCGCCGGTGCGCTCCCCCTCGGGGTCGATGAACTCGACGTACTTCTGCCCGAACAGCGTCGTCGGCTTGATCGCGACGCTGACGTTGGCGGGGATCTGCTCGGCCTGCTCCGGCTCCAGGCCGAGCTCGATGACGGCCTTCTTGCCGTCCTGGTTGATCTCGCGGATCTGGCCGACGATGACGCCGTGCATGCGTACGTCGCCGTAGCGCGGCAGCTGCAGGCCGGCCCGGTCGGCCTCGACGCTCACGGTGGTGAACTGCACGAACGCCTTCTGGTAGATCGCGATGCAGAGCGTGACCAGCAGGGCGAGGGTCACCGTGAAGGCGATCCCGGAGACGAAGAGCTTGGTGTGCTCGGCGCGGGTGTCGCGCTGGATGCCCATCAACATCTGGCTGCCCACCTCATCCCGTGATCCGGACCGTGGTCGTCGAACCCCAGATCGCGAAGCTCAGGAAGAAGTCCGCGACGACGACGGTGACGATGGACGTACGGATCGCCTTGCCGACCGCGATGCCGACCCCGGCCGGGCCGCCGGAGGCGGTGTAGCCGTAGTAGCAGTGGATCAGGATGATCGCGACGGCGAGGATGATCAGCTTGAGGAAGCTGTAGAGGATGTCGATCGGCGGCAGGAACGCCAGGAAGTAGTGGTCGTACGTCCCGCCCGACTGCCCGTACATCAGCGTCGTGATCAGCCGCGGGCTGAGGTAGGAGGCGCACAGGGCGACGATGTAGAGCGGGATGACGGCCAGGAACCCGGCGATCATCCGGGTCGTGACCAGGTAGGGAAGGCTCGGCACACCCATCGCCTCGAGCGCGTCGATCTCCTCCGAGATCCGCATCGCGCCCAGCCTCGCCGTGTAGCCGCAGCCGACCGTCGCGGCCAGCGCGATCGCGGAGATCAGCGGGGCGACCTCGCGGGTGTTGAAGAAGGCCGAGATGAACGCGGAGAACTTCGCGACACCGATCTGACTCAGGCTGGCGTAGCCCTGAATGCCGACCTCGGAACCGGCAAAGAAGGCCATGAAGGCGATCACGCCGACGGTGCCGGCGATCATCGTCAGGCCGCCGGCGCCGAAGGCGACCTCGGCCAGGATGTTGAGGATCTCCCGCTTGTAGCGGCGGATGGTGCGGGGAGCCCAGGCCAGGGCCTTGACGTAGAAGAGCAGCTGGTCGCCATAGCCCTCGACGGCATGGCGCTGCTCCTTGACGATCTGGTTGCCCACCTGGGCGAGCGTGTTGGTCACCGCGGGATCACAACCCGTCCTGAGGAACGATCTGGAAGTAGACGGCGGTCATGATGGAGTTGAGGACGAACAGCATCATGAACGCGATGATCACGGCCTCGTTGACCGCTCGGCCGACGCCGCTGGGACCACCCTGGGCGTTGAGGCCGTTGTAGGCGCCGATGATCGCCGCCAGGAACCCGAACAGGGCCGACTTGACCATCGAGATGTAGAGGTCGGGAAGGCTCGCCAGCGCGGTGAAGCTCGACAGGAACGCACCGGCCGAGCCGCCCTGAACGATCACGGTGAAGAAGTAACCGCCGCCGATCCCGGTCGCGATCACGATCCCGTTGATCATCACCGAGACGAAGAGGCACGCGAGCACCCGCGGGATCACCAGCCGGATCACCGGGTCGATGCCCAGCACCTCCATCGCGTCGATCTCCTCACGAATCTTGCGCGATCCCATGTCGGAGCAGATCGCCGACCCGGCGGCCCCGGCGATGATCAGCGCGGCCGCCATCGGCGCCGCCTCCCTGACCACCGCGAGCACCGCCGTCGCTCCCGCGAACGACTGCGCCCCGAGCTGGCCGGCGAGGTTGCCGACCTGCAGCGAGATGACCGCTCCGAACGGGATCGAGACCAGCACCGCGGGCAGCAGCGTGACGCTGGTGATGAACCAGGCCTGCTCGAGGAACTCCCGCATCTGGAACTTGGTTGTGAAGGTGCCCTTGACGACCTCTCCGGTCATCAGGCCCATCCCGCCGACGCCTCGGACCAGCGAGGCGAACTGCACTGCCATCCTGCACCTTTCGGGTGGTCTTGTGACTCGGCTCACGTTTCAAGCCTGTAGTAGAACATGTTTCAGTTCTGAGGGCAACGACCCGCCGCGACATGCCCGGGAACAGGGTGGGAGGTATTCCGGTCCAACGACTTACTCGCCGGTAGGTGACGCGGATCACAGGATCCTCCACCCCTGCGCCCGCGGTCGGAGAAGGTCGTTCTCGGATGCTGGTCCTGAGCGTGATCGGACTGATCGGGACCATCGGCATGGGTAAGAAGTCCGCACCGGTGTGTCTCGCCGCGATGAGACGGTTAGATTGGGGACTGTGATGAGACTGTCGCCGGGGGGCGTCATGAGGTTCCTACGCCGCCTGCTCCTCGCCGTATTCGGCGTGCCGGTGGCGCTGGCCGTCGTGATGAGCCTCGTCGACGGCTACCGCAGCCGCGGCAAGCGCGGCCGACGGGGCAAGCCGTTCCCGGTGACGCCACCGCTGACCAACAGCGTCGGCGACGGCACCGTCACCACCTACACGTTCGGCAACGACCTCTACGAGGACATGATCGCCGCCATCGAGGGCGCGAAGAAGCAGATCTTCCTCGAGACGTACATCTGGAAGGGCGACGAGGTCGGCCAGCGGTTCAAACAGGCACTGGCCTCGGCGACCGAACGCGGCGTCGACGTCTACTGCATCTACGACGAGCTCGCCAACCTCGTGGTGCCCTCCCGCTTCAAGCGCTTCCCCGAGGGGATGCACGTTCTGCGCTATCCCACCTACGCCGCGGGGTGGCGCTTCTTCGACCTCTCCCGCTACGGCCGCGACCACCGCAAGATCCTTGTCGTCGACGACACGGTCGGCTTCGTCGGTGGCTACAACATCGGGACCGCGTACGCCACCGAGTGGCGCGACACGCACGTGCGCATCACCGGACCCGGGGTGTGGGACCTGCGCCGCGCGTTCGCCGACTTCTGGAACCTCAACCGCCGGCGGCCGCACCCGCTGACCCACAGCACCGGCGCCGAGGGTCCGCTGCTCATCGAGACCGCGCCGTCGTGGGAGCCCGATCTCCGGTTCCACCGCAACGTGCCCCGGCTGTGGATGTTCCCGATCCGGTCGATGTACCTGGAGGCGATCAACCGGGCCTCCCGCAACATCTACCTGACCACCGCCTACTTCGTCCCCGACGAGGACTTCGTGGACGCGCTCAAGGCCGCGGCGCGGCGCGGGGTCGACGTACGCATCCTGCTGCCGTTGAAGTCGAACCACATCGTCGTCGACTGGATCTCGCGCGGCTACTTCTCCCAGCTGCTCGGCTCGGGAGTGCGGATCCTGCGGTTCAAGGACGCGATGATCCACGCCAAGACCGCCACCGTCGACGGCTTCTGGTCCACCGTCGGCACCGCCAACATCGACCGGCTCTCGCTGACCGGCAACTACGAGATCAACCTGGAGATCTTCGACCGCGACGTCGCCAAGCAGATGGAGGAGATCTTCTCCCGCGACGAGTCCAACGCGATCGAGCTGACCGCCGACGAGTGGGCCTCCCGCGAGATCCACCGGAAGTTCACCGAGCTGGTCCTCACTCCCCTACGCCCGCTGCTCTGAAGGTCTGCAGGAAAACGGCGGCAATCAGTTCGGCAGGTGTGTCCGCGGCGACATCTTCGGGCCTCGCCTGGGGCGTTTTCCGGCGCCGCGGTAGATGAGGGCGACCACGCGAGCACGATGCGGGCGGAACCGCTCCAGGTAGTCGCGGAGCCGGTCGTCGTCCCAGGCCTGGTTGGTCAGCGCCCAGCCGACGTCCTTGGCGAGGTGGTAGTCACCGAAGCTGACGGCGTCGGGGTCGCCGAGCGCCCGCTGCCGGACCTCGGCGACGGTCCACTCCCCGATGCCCGGGATGGTGGTGAGCCGCCGCTCGACCTCCTCACCCGGGAGGCCGGCGGTGCGCTCGACCGCCGTCGCGACCCGGGCGGCCTGGAGAACGGCCTTGGAGCGGGCCGGGTCGACCGGCAGGCGCAGCCAGTCCCAGCTCGGGATCGTCCGGAGCGTCTCGGGTGTCGGCTGCAGGCGCAGCCCGTGATCGGCGCCCGGCCCGGGAGCGACCTCACCGAAGCGCCTGACCAGGTTGCCGAAGCCGCGGAACGCCTCGTTGTTGGTCACCTTCTGCTCGATGATCGAGGGCACCAGCGCCTCCATCACCAGTCCCGTACGCCCGAACCGCGGCACCTCGAAGCGCTCCAGCAGTCCCGCGAGCAGCGAGTCGTCGGTGTGGAACTCATCGGGGCTGTCGCCCGCTCCCAGCAGCCCGGGCACGTGCCCCAGCGCCCACTCCGCGCCCTCGCCCCATGCCTCGGACTCCACCTCGGCGTCGCGCTGGCGCAGCCTGAGCGTGGCGGGTCCCTGTGGCGTACGGATGGCTCGCCAGTGGTCCTCGCCGAGGATCTTGTACGTCGGGTCGCCCAGCCCACGCCGAAGCGGCCGCAGCATCGAGGCGAGGCCGACGGCGTAGCCCGGGCGCACCGTCCGCTGCTGGCTCATGCCTCGAGGTTAGCCCGCGGGAAGACCCGGCTGGTGGTCAGATGGGTCGCACGGCCGGACGAGTCGCGGCCGGTGAAGCCGAAGACATGGTGCGCGCCGTGGAGGGCGTCGGCGGTGACGACCTGGTCGGTGACGTACGGGAGGACCTCGTAGCTCCGCGGCTCGTCGCCGATGGCGGCACCCTCGGGACCGGGGATCTCCTCGGCCCACAGCCGGCCGTCGGGCGCCTGGCGCAGCGTCCAGTCGACGATGCGGGCGCGGTAGGTGCCGACGAGCCGATCGGCATCGAAGCCGGCCGGCGGCTGGTGAGGTGGCAGCGGGTCGGGCGCGATCCGTACGCCCGCGATCTCGTCGAGGAGGTGGCCGACGACGTCGTGGTAGAGCCCGTAGGTGTCGCCGCCGTTGGTGAGCAGCGCGACCGCCAGGCCGTGCTCGGGCACCATCCTGAAGAACGCCGACTGCCCGATCGTCTGGCCGTCGTGGCCGACGATGCCCTGGCCGATGTCGTCGAGGGACCAGCCCAGGCCGCGTGCGTCGGACCGGGTAGATGCGGGATGGTCGACCTGCTTGGTGAGCACCTCGGCGCAGGAGGCCGCCGAGACGACGCGGGTGCCGTCAGGGACCGCCCCGCCGGCGAGATGCATGGCGGCGAAGCCGAGCAGATCGCGTACGCGCATCGACAGCATCGCGCCGACCGGGCCGCTGGCCCGCGCCATCCCCCACGCCGGACCCGGACGCAGGACATGGTCGGGAGCGGGGTCGATGTGGCCCATCGCGGCGCGGAACCTGATCGCGTCGTAGGCCGTGGTGGCGATGTGGGTGAGTCCCATCGGGGCGGCGAGGCGCTCCTGGAGCGCCCGGTCCCAGGTGGTGCCGCGCAGCACCTCCACCAGGCGCCCGAGCACGGCGAAGCCGGCGTTGGAGTAGGAGAACCGCTCCCCCGGGGCGAAGATCTGCGGCAGGTCGCCCATCGAGGCTACGAACCGCTCGACCGCGTCGTCGCCCGGCCCGTGGTCGGTGAAGATGTCGCCCTCGAAGCCGGCCGTGTGGGAGAGCAGCTGACGGACCGTGATGCTCGCGGCCGCCTCCTCGTCGGCCACGGCGAACCCCGGCAGGTGGCGCCTGATCTGGTCGTCGAGGCCGACCCTGCCCTCGTCGACGAGCTGCATCACCAGGTCGGCGGTCCACAGCTTGGTGATCGAGCCGACCTGGAACAGCGAGTCGGTGGTCGCCTCCACACCGGTGTCGAGGTTGAGGATGCCGTCGGCGTGGTCGATGACCTGGCCGTCCTGGAGCACTCCGACGGCCGCCGCCGGCACTCGACGACGTGCCATCAGGGTGGGCAGCTCGGACTCGATCCAGGAGCGGGCGGCGGCAAGCGACATGGGGCGAGGATAGGCGGGCGCTGCTCAGCGCTCGGCGTCGGCAAGGGCGGTCAGTGCGCGCTCGAACGCGGCCCGGTCGGCCGGGTCGAGATCGGCCAGCAGCTCGGTCTCCATGGCCCCGATGGCGTCGCGGCAGCTGCGGAGGACCCGAGATCCGGCAGGGGTCAGGGAGACGATCCGGTTCCGGCGGTCGGCCGGATCGGGCTCGCGCTCGACCATGCCCTGGGCCTCGAGGCGGTCAAGGTTGCCGATCAGGCGGGTCTTGTCGCGGCCCGTCGTGGTGGCGAGCTGCGCCTGCGTGGGCGCGTCCGACTCGGCCAGCGCGCTCAGCACCGCGTAGTCCCACATCTCCAGTCCGGCGGCGTCGAGGATCGGCTTCTCGCGGGCCATCACCTCGCGCATCAGACGGGACAGCAGGAAGCCGAGCTCGGGTCGATCCACCGCAGAATCCTAACCGCTCGACATATCGTCTACGCATGCTTACGATCTACGTATGCTTACTTTTGAAGAGATGCTCACCGCCTACGACCGCGCCCTCGACGACACCACCGTGCTCGCTTCCGGAGCCGGCGATCTGACCGTTTCGACCCGGTGCGCCGGCTGGGATCTCGCCGACCTGTTCGGCCACATGGTCGGGCAGAACCTCGGCTTCGCCGCTGCGGTGGCCGACGGCGACGCGCCGGTGGCTGCGTACGAGTCCGTTCCGGTCTCGAGCGACGACGTCGCCCGGAGGTGGCAGGAGTCGGCCGCCCGGGTTCGGGACGCGTTCGGCGCCGCCGACGCGGAGGCGACCGTCCATCTCGCCGAGTTCGGCTTCCGCCCGACCGTCGCGGTCGCGCTGGGCATGCAGCTGCTCGACGCCGCCGTGCACGCCTGGGACGTCGCGACGGCGCTCGGGCAGACATACCGGCCGGCCGAGGCCACCGCCGGCTTCGTCCTCGACCTGGCCCGGCAGATCGCCGCGAGCCCGG
Organism: Nocardioides sp. NPDC127503; assembly: GCF_040302165.1. NCBI lineage: Bacteria > Bacillati > Actinomycetota > Actinomycetes > Propionibacteriales > Nocardioidaceae > Nocardioides > Nocardioides sp. NPDC127503. The sequence continues at coordinate 804,392 of NZ_JBEORH010000001.1, forward strand.
GCGGGACGCCGGTGTTCGCCGCACCGCTCGCCGAGGGTGGCCAGGACCCTTGGGGCGACGCGCTGCGCCTCCTGGGCCGCGATCCGGGCCAGCCGGCGGCCGCCTAGGTTTCCTGGGAAAGTGTCGGTGGCTTGATGTTCACTGGAGACATGCTGCTCGCCGACATCGTCTCCACCTCGAACGCCGTCGCCGCGACCCGGTCACGGAAGGCGAAGGTCGCCGCGCTGGCCGAATGCCTCGGCGCGGCCACACGCAACGAGCTGCCGATGGTGACCGCCTATCTCGCCGGCACGCTGCTGCAGCGGCGTACGGGGCTGGGGTGGCGCTCGCTCACCGCACTCCCCTCGCCCGCGGCCGAGGCGTCGCTCACGGTGAGCGACGTGCACGAGGCGTTCGAGCGGATGTCGCTGCTCGCGGGCTCGGGCTCGCAGGTCGCCCGTGCAGCCGAGGCCGAAACGCTCTTCGGCGCGGCGACCACTGCGGAGCAGGTGTGGCTGCGAGGCGTGGTCACCGGCGAGGTACGCCAAGGGGCGCTCGACTCGCTGGTGCAGGAGGCGATCGCCGTGGCCGCCGAGGTGCCGTTGCCCGCCGTACGCCGCGCCGCGATGCTGGCCGGCTCGACCGTGGTGGTCGCCGGGCTCGCCTTCGACGGCGAGGAGGCACTCGCCAAGGTCGGCCTGGTCGTGGGGCGGCCCGCGCTGCCGATGCTCGCCTCGTCAGCTGGATCGGTCGAGGAGGCCATGGCCAAGCTCGGCGAGGCGGTCGTGGTCGACACCAAGCTCGACGGGATCAGGATCCAGGCCCACAAGTCGGGCTCGGAGGTACGCATCGCGACCCGCACCCTGGAGGACATCACTGCGCGTCTGCCCGAGGTGGCGGAGATCGTCGCCTCCTTCCCGGCCGACACGCTCGTGCTGGACGGCGAGGCCATGACTCTCGGCCCCGACGGGCGGCCACGGCCGTTCCAGGAGACCGCCTCGCGCACCGCGACCCGATCGGCCGCCGACACGGTCGTCGCGCCGTACTTCTTCGACATCCTCCACGTCGACGGCCGCGACCTCATCGACCTCGCGCTCGACCAGCGCCTCACCGAGCTCGACCGGATCGTCCCCGAGCGGCATCGGGCGCCGCGGCTGGTCACCGTGGACGCCGAGGAGGCGGAGCGGTTCGCCACCGACGTGCTCTCCGCCGGCCACGAGGGCGTCGTCGTCAAGGGCGTCGGCCTGCCCTGGGAGGCGGGGCGGCGTGGCTCGGGCTGGATCAAGGTAAAGCCCGTCCACACCCTCGATCTGGTCGTCATCGGCATCGAGTGGGGCTCGGGGCGCCGCAAGGGCTGGCTCTCCAACATCCACCTCGGCGCCCGGGGCGCCGACGGCGAGCTCGTGATGATCGGCAAGACGTTCAAGGGCATGACCGACCAGATGCTGGCGTGGCAGACGGAGCGCTTCACCGAGCTCGCCGTCGGAGGCACCGACGACTGGCAGGTGAAGGTCCGCCCCGAGCAGGTGGTCGAGATCGCCTTCGACGGGGTGCAGCGCTCGACGCGCTACCCGGGCGGCGTCGCGCTGCGGTTCGCCCGGGTCGTGCGCTACCGCGACGACAAGACGCCGGCGGAGGCGGACACGATCGATACCGTCAGAATGTATCTTCAGTGACCTGATCGGGATACCGGGTGCAGGTGGCCCCGACCGATCCTTTAACCTCACTCCGCGTGCCCCCACACGCCTATGCCCGCCTGCTCGCGATTCTCGCGACACTGACGATGATCCTGGGGCCCACTGCCGTCAACCCGGCCCCCGCCTCGGCCGACCTCTCGGTCGCCGCACCGAGCGCCAGCGTCTCCCGGCCGATCCTGGGTGAGTCGTTCACGCTGAGCGGATCGCTCGGACCCAGCGTGAGCCGGGTGGTCCGGCTGGAGCGCTACCACGACGGCGACTGGCTAACCGTTCAGAAGCAGACCGTCGCGACGTCCGGGCACTACTCCTTCGGCGTGACCCAGTCGTCCTGGCGGACGCGCTGGCGAGTCCTCGCCCCCGGCGTCGAGCACCAGGGCAAGGACTGGCCGATGCGGGTCACGGACCCGCGTACGCTCTTCGGGCAACCGCAGGCCGTCACCACCAGCATGGCGAGATCGGTGCGTGCCGGCAGCGCGGTGCGGCTCACACTCTTCGCCGCTCCGGCCCGCCCCGGGCGGGTGCTCACCCTCCAGCGCGACAGCGGCGACGGATGGACGAACGTCACCCACCTCACCACCGACGCGACCGGCCATGCGACGTACGTCTTCAGGACCCGCGAGGTGGCGAAGACGCGGTTCCGGACGGTCGCCCGGGCGCACGAGGGCGCACCGGCGTTCGTGGGGCCCTCGGCGGCCGTCTACGCCCTCGGCAGCAGGCCGGTCGGGGTGATGGCCTGGCGCGGCGACTCGGGCAGCTATCCGGAGAACACCCTGGACGCGTTCCGGAGCGCGGTGCGGGAGCGGGCCGACTTCATCGAGATGGACTTCCAGCCCACGGCCGACGGCGAGTGGGTGCTGGTGCACGACGGCGACTTCAGGCGTACGACCGACGTCGAGGCCCGCTTCCCCGAGCGCAAGACTGCGAGTCCGCGGAAGTTCACCCTCGCCGAGGTGCAGTCGCTCGACGCCGGCTCGTGGATGGGGCCGCAGTTCCGGGGCGTCCGGGTGCCGACGATCGAGGAGACCTTCGACGCCATCGACGCGGCGGAGCGGCTCCACGGCCACCGGGTACGGCTCGTGGTCGAGCTCAAGGGCGAGAGTGCCGCCGAGATGGGCGCGCTCTACCGCAAGGTCGTCTCGCTACGTCCGGACTGGGTCTCGAGGAAGGGCCACGACGACAAGGCGATCTTCATGAGCTTCGAGGCGAGCCACTTCGACTTCCCCGGCGCCGAGAGGACCGGCATGGAGACGGTCGCCGTCAAGGACGAGCCCGATCCCGCGGACCTCCACGATCAGGACTTCACGCAAGTGCACATCCACACCAGGCTGCTCGACGCCGCCCTCGTGGACCGCTACCGCGGCCAGGGAGCCGAGGTCGGCACCTGGCCGGCGGTCGGCACGGCGTCCGTGCTGCGCGCCGCGGTCGCAGGGGTCGACTACGTCACCACCGACGACGTCGCGGGCGCCCGGCGAGCACTGCTCCACTAGGCCGATGTGAGGACGGACACTCACAGTGCAACTCCGAGTTGCACACCGCGTACAGTGTGCTTGTGAGCAGCCGACCAAGCACTTCCCACTCCGCCTCGGGCTCCGCTTCGGCCTCTGGCTCCGGGGCTGATGGCCGCCGCTCGGCCGCCGCCGCCCGGCGCCGTGCGCGCGAGGCAGACATCGTCGCCGCGACCCGCAAGCTCTTCGACGAGCGCGGGGTGAGCGACGCCCAGATCGAGGACATCGCCAAGGCAGTGGGCATCAACCGCGCGATCGTCTACCGGCACTTCACCGGCAAGGACGAGATCTTCGCGCTGACCCTGGTCGGCTATCTCGACGAGCTCCGCGAGCGGATGCTGACCGCGACCGAGGGCGACAGCGCCCCCACCGACGTGGTCCGCGACGTCGTCGGCACCTTCGTCGACTACGGGATCGAGCATCCCGCGTTCGTCGACTGCGCCCAGACGCTGATGCGCCGCAGCGGCTCCGACCTGCTCGACGAGCTCTCCGAGAGCGCCCTGTTCCGCCTGGGCCGGGCGATGAACGGCTGCCTCACCATCCTCACCACCGTCTTCGAGGACGGCGCCGCCACCGGAGAACTCCACGTCAAGGACGCCAACCTGCTCGCCAACACGCTCTACGCCTCCGGCCTCGGCGCCCTCCAGCTCGCCCGTGTCGGCATCCTGGTCTCCGAGTCCGCCCCCGGCGTACCCACCGTCGGCTCCGTCTCCCCCGACCAGGTCCGCGACTTCCTCGTCACCTCCGCCCTGGCCCTCACCGCCAAGTAGCGCCGAGCCGTCGCGTACGTCGGCCGAGACGGCAGTTGCAACGGCCGAGGCGTCACATAGGTCGGGCGGGGGGGGGGGGGGGGGGCCCCGCCGGCCCCGGGGGGGTGGGGTTGGGGCGGGGGGGGGTTTAGAATGTGGGGTAGACACCCCGGGCGCCCGCG